>NVVK01000006.1 GCA_002733335.1 Methylophaga sp. | reverse complement strand
TAATAAGCCCAATTGTTGGGTGGTAATATATTCTGCTGTTGGTCTATCTACAGAAGCGCCCACCATAAACTTGTGTTTATCCGTATTCCAGTTAAATTGAATAGAGGCACCGTCGGTAACCTGATTGATCTGACTGTCCGTGAATACCGCTGTCGGGGTACCATCAACAATACCGGGAGCCGTCACACTATTATCTGCCCCATCAACATATGAATAGTGGTTGTTGCCGTCTAGATATGGAGTACCAAGGTTTTGCGCCGGACTTACGTCGGCATCACCGATACATTCATCCGCATTTGTCGGTGGTTTAATAATCAATATATGCTGCACACCATCTGCGGTAAAGTAGTTAAATTCGATGGCTCCAGTAAGCAGTACAGCAAAAGGATCATTAGTAGCATTTTTCAAAGCCGTTAGCGAAGTCTGTGGTTGATAAGCATAGGAAGGACTGCCGTTTGAATAGGATGTCACCTCGCCATAGGCTGCCAATACGGGGCCGTAGATAGTATCAGTAGAGTTATTAAATATATAATTGATGAGATTTTGATTGGACTGGAATTGATCTAATGCCGCCGCAACATAATAGTCAGGTAACTCAGCATTGAACGAACTGGGGTCCAGAGTAGCTAAAGCATCGTCAAGACTCGCGGCAGTAAGAAAGTTAAATACTTTCACGAACTCTGGATTTGAAAAATCCATAGATGCTACAAGGCCAAAGATATCACCACCAGGAAGATCATATACATAATAATCTGGYAGGTTATAATCATTGGTAGTCTCAAATAGACAGGTATATTCTTCGCCCTCATCTAAATTACGTAGTGCTTTCTGCTCCTCATGATCAGTATAGACATCAGCGCTCTCGGCATGACGCTTGCTATTGCGACGATATACTTGACCGGTGATGCTAAAGGTATCATTAACCTGAAAAGCGGCAGACAGCTGAAATTGTTGCAGTCGGTTACTTGTCGTATCGGGTGATGTGAATACACGAGTGGGATCATCTGCATATTCTTCTGAGGGAATGAGCCCATTACCAACAAGTTCGGTATCAACGATTAAGCTACTGAAATGTAAGTCTAGTTTGTCACTCCGATAACTGACTTTACCAAAGAACTGGTTCACTTCACTCGGTGAGTCATCACGCCAGCCATCTTCTATAAATAAAGTAGCCGCACCAAAGGCTGCTATTTTGCCATTGTTCCAACCATTTTCGATTTGCAGTTGTTTGCGGCCAAAGGAGCCTGCTAGGATTTCAGCATCAAAATCAGTGAAGTTAAAACCATCTTTGGTTTTTAGGGAAAATGCCCCGCCTAAGGTATTCAGGCCAAATATTGGGTTAGAACCGGGGAATAAATCCACACCGGCGATGGCATTCATCGGAATCATATCCCAATTCACTACATCACCAAACGGTTCGTTAACGCGAATACCATCCATAAAGACACTTAAGCCTTGTGGCGAACCAATTTGCGGGCCAGCAGTAAAACCACGGTACTGCACATCCATTTGAAAGGGATTACCTTGGTAATCATTAACCGTGACACCTTGTAGCTGGGTATTAAATAAATCAGTCAAACTTAAAGCACGGGAGTCTTTAATTTGTTTAGCCGAAATGCTTTGCACATTACTGGGGATCTCTTCTTTAGTCAGAGCCAAACCCGGTAGTGGACCAATTTCGTGATAACGCTTGGCGCGTACTTTCACTTGTGGTGTTTCAAAGTCTAGAGTTAACTTTTCAACCTCTTCAGTTTTAATCTCTTCATCATCTGTACTGGCTTCTGCCACCACAATATTTTCAATAGAAAGATTAAGCGGCACGCGGCTATCAGCACTCACACCCACCTCACTGGCTTCCTCAGCATACGCGGCAGGCATACACAATAATGAAACCATAATAAAAAGGGGCCTTAATTTAGCACTKTTTAACTCAAATGAACTGGGCTGCGATATTCTCAAGCTTAATCTCCTGTTTCTCTGCGTAAGCGTGTGTAAGCATTTGTAAAAAAGTAGAGGAGAATATTATTGTTTTATTGAACTTTGCAGAAGAGAGAAGCGCCCGCGTTACTTTGTGAGTAACTCACGACTTATATTAGGTGATAACCACATCAAAGTTAGGTTGAAACATAGCGAGAAATAAGGAGTAATACCGCATAAATAAATGGGTATTTCTCTTAAGGAAAAAGGGTGAAATTTGAGGGGGGGCGAAGTCTTTATAAGAGTATGAAATAGAATAATAAGCTGAAATAGTTATTAGCGATCACACTACTTTGGATTGCCAAGCGGACTAGTTTTACTGCTGAGTTTTTATTTAACGGCTGATGTTACTCTGTTTTCCCGAACCTGGAATTTTTCATCCGTTCGATGTTCTTTTCACACGTTCGTGGTGAGCCTGTCGAACCATGACCCTTCGACAAGCTCAGGACGAACGGGAGTTTTGTTATATATTTTAAAATGGATACTTCACACTTTCCCAAGCAGATCGTTCATAAATACTGATGCAGTAGCCACAATAAACAATGTATATGCCTTAATTCTTACCGTGCACGTATAGCGGGCTAGTAGAAATCAATTCAATGTTCGGCTTAATTTTAGCAATCACTCCACTTTGAATTGCCAAGCGAACTAATTCTACCGCTGAGCTGATACCGAGTTTTTGTTTAAGGCTTGATTGGTAATTGGCTACGGTTTTATGACTGATATTTAGATTATATGCAATGGAATCAATATGAAAACCTTCTGCTAACATTCTGAATACTTCAAACTCTCTGGTGGATAAACTTTTAATCGGGTCATACTCTCCTGAAATATCTTGCAGTACAATCTTTTGAGAAATACTGGAGCTAATATAGCCAATGCCTGCCGAGGCTTCACGTACTGCGGTCACCAGATTATCTGCTGGGCCAGATTTAATCACATAACTTCGTGCTCCGGCAGAAAGAGCCTGTGTGGCTGATGCTGTATTTTCATGCATGGTGAATACGACTACTTTTGCCTTGGGATCTTTTTGCACAATCCGCCGTAGTGCTTCAAGACCTCCAATTCCCGGCATTGATAAGTCCATAACGATCACATCAAACTCTGTGTCTTTGCAAATAAGGTAGGCTCGTTCACCACTGTCGGCTTCTACTACTACCTCAATATCACCATTAAGCTCCAGCAGTCGACGTAAGCCAGATCGAACTACCTCATGATCATCAACCAATAAAACACGAATTTTTTTCATTCAGTCTGCTCTTTATAAATGATGYGGAAATGAGTTCTAGAATAATYTTCCGTTCTAGCTACACTGCTTAGCCTTGTCACATAGACATATAGGTTAAAAATATTCATCCCTGAGCTGACAGGTAATTGCTTTATTTCTCTACCCTCATTTTTGATAACACTCTCATTAATCGTTTTTTTATCACTGTTATTATTAATGGTTAACAAAATACGCCACTACAATCATCAGTGTAAGCATCAGCAGTGTAGTTTGRTTTTGACTGGCTAATACTCGGTCATACACTTGCAACATATATAAAGCAGGGATTAGCAWCATCACRTTRATRATGGCACTAAAAAAWCCTAYKGTGATAAAYACMGATTTATAGCCWGAGAKGACSTCTATAATTTCATTTTTWKGTAGYTTTAATTTATTAAACATNAGMAAACGGCTACTGTAGAGCCAGCCTAAAATCAACAGGCACTGTTATATTCAATGTTTTACCCGATAACCTGCCTTGTAGAGGTAATCGAGCTACTGCTTTACGTAGCATCGCCAGTGCTTCTTTATCTAATATCTTATGACCAGATGAATCGAGTAACACCACATCAATCAATTTTCCCTTGCTAAACTTGGCAACCACTTTGACCTCGCCTTGCCAATTACGCCGAATCGCCAGTTGTGGATATTTTTTATGCCTATTCACCATGTCATATAACGATGCGCCATAATTATTTGATGCTTTTTTATTACTAGCCGCTTCCTTTAATGCCATTTTATTAGCAAAGTCAGAATTACCATTTGCTGACTTTTTAACGGAAGAACTCGTAGTAGTCGAGGCATTTTCTGCTATCTGTGTGGAATCTGTTGTTTTTACCGTTTGCACTACTTCTTCTAATTGAACATTTTCCACTGGCTTAATTTTTTCTACAGGCTTAACGTGTTTGACGATGCTAACTTTTTTTACCTTTTTAATAGGTTTCACTTTTTTGGTGGTTTTTACTTTTTTTACTAGCTGCACTTTTTCTATCACTGGTTCTGGTTTTGCCAACACCTGATAATCGTTGGGAATATCAGGCGTATCTACAGCAAGTACACGTTCAACTTCNGGTGGTTTGACTCTTTCAGGCGGTGGTGGCGGCGTTATTTCGGATATTATAGGCTGACGTATAACGGTATTAACCTCAACTACGATCCTGCTAGCCGAGGCAGCCCCYCCCGGTTCATTTGTGCTCAAGTAAGGATAAAAAAAATACACGCCAAGATGAAGCAGTAGAGATATAGCAACGGCTAGGCCGAAGAAGTCACTTTGTTTTTTCCCTCCCAAATAGGGTGAAGCTATAGCACTCAAAAGAGCGGCCTAGCTTGGTGAAGGTGTGTTTGTGTCAGGTAACAACACAAATGTAAACCTAGCAATCCCTGCTCGTTGAATGGTCGCCATTACTTTAGCTACCGTGCCATATACAGCTTCTTCATCAGCAAAAATCTCTACTGAGTAGTCAGGAATGGTACTGGCCTGTATTAGTTCTTGTTCAAGTTCTGCTTGGCTAATTTGAACCTTATCAAGATAAATATCACCCTCGGCAGTAACACTAATTTTTGCTGCTTCAAACTTGCTATCAGCAATTTCGGCCATAGCTTTTGGCAATTTAACAGACACTGCATTCATCATCAGTGGCGCCGTCACAATAAACACGATTAACAGCACTAGCATCACATCTACCATGGGGGTTATGTTTATTTCACTGACCATACCGCCACTAGAATCATAACTATTCATCGACATGCTTAGCCCACCTTATAATTTGAATATTTGGCCAATAACTGCAACCTGTCGGAGAAATGATCCATCTCAGCTGCAGCTAACCGTGATTCACGTAGGAAATAGTTGTAAGCAAGCACGGCAGGTATTGCGGTGGCGATGCCCAAAGCGGTTGCAATAAGCGCTTCACCAATAGGGCCTGCGACGACATCTAAACCCGAAGATCCTGTCTCAGAAATACTTTTTAAGGCATTCATGATTCCCCATACGGTGCCAAACAAACCAATAAAAGGTGCGGTCGAGCCAATACTSGCTAATACTGCTAGACCTTTTTCAAGGTATACCTGCTGCTGATGACGTACTTCTTCTAAGGTTTGCTTTAACATATCGCTAATTTTATTTTCTTCTAGAAATGGGTCTTCGCCCAAACTCAAGCTATGCATAACTTGATTACTTAGGATAGTTAACGAGCCTTTGGATTTTTGCAAAATTTCAGGCAGGTACTTAAGCTGGCTCCGATCTTTATAATAATCAGCAATCTTGTTATTCATGCTTTTTTGTCGTGAAAACACATAGATTTTCATAATTAATATAGCCCAGGTTATGACCGATAATCCGGCTAAAGAATACAAGGCTAAATCTACAATACTAGGCATATTATTCATTGAGTAACTTCTGTATAAGGATGTTTATATCAACACTCGAGCCTATTTTTCCGTTATAAAACGACTATTTAAAGTTGTGAGTGTCCATATTTAATGTAATGTTTTCAAAGATGGAATATTAAAGCTTAAACAAGCTTTCTAGAAGAGACTTACTCCTAGAGATTTATAGGTGAAACTCATAAGTTTAAYCTGCAAACTTCACGCGCAGCTATGACTTTAACTAAACGCTAACGTGTTACACCAATAAAAATGGGGTAATGAAGAAAAGCAGGAGGATATAAATATAGCTAGAAGAATTTATTTAGCTGTTTAGAACAAGGAATAAATCCTCACTTTAATTATTTCGGTGTAGGCTGTGTACTTAAAATGTGTTTTCTGAAAAGAAAAAACATCACTTTAAATGGATGGGTGGAGTGTAAAAAATAGGGCTGTATTCAGCGAATACAGCCCTATTTAAGAAGCTAAAATTAGGTGATTTATTCTTTTGTTAACAGAGCAGATAATTTACCTGAAATCATACYAAACAAAGAACCGACAATTCGATGCAGGAGCAAAAACAAGAGGAGCGATCTTAGTTTTTGTTAATAACCGCCTTTTTTACCAACGCCAACATAGGTAAAGTCCCAGTTAAGTGTAAAAGGTTTCCACCATTTGGCGACGCCTGATTCTTTATCTGTGTGACGATAAAAACCGTTAAAAGGTGGTGGKTYGATGCTGTACGTTAAGGTGTATTTGCCGGCACCATCTAATTTAATGTTTTTAGCATAGTGTGGACCGTCAGATGCGATCATCGGCATGAAGGCACCGGTTGTGGACCAATCAGAATTAACTTTATCGATGGTGTAGGTAATGCCAAGATAAGGCACCCAGTCGCCTTCAGCGAAACCATGAACATTGCCTTTTAAGGCATGAATATCAGCTTCTAAGTGAATGTCAGCGAGATCCATTCCACCGGGTAACATAGGTTCCATRGTGACGGGTTGGATATATACGGCGATAATTTCCATGCCGTTTTGTTCAACAACACCKATTTCAACATCGTCAGCACTTGCTGATGTTGCAGTCAGCATRGGTAATGCCACTGCCATGACGGATGATAATATAATCTTCTTAAAGCGCATTTATAGCTTCCTTGTNGTTAATTAAAGGTTAATGATAATGCTTATCAATTGTAAAAACGGATTGTAGTATAGTCAACAAKAATTTGGGCKATATCATCAAGTAATCTGATTTAGGTYACTATTTKGGGTGARSYTAACTAGAAAAAAGRGCCGGCCACCAGGCTAATGCAACGAGTACGCTACCTATCACTCCGGGTAAYAGMGGRATCCAYCTAACCTTTGGTTTGAGGCCTTGGCGAGATAAAATTCGRTTRCCTAGATAGATGCTCCATAAAATGGCGGGAACAAATAACGATGCTTTAACAGCAGAGATATGTTGGGTCTCAAAGCCGATTAGTTTTAAGGGTTCAAACAATTCTGCGCCTAGCCCGAGGATTAAAGAAACCATAGCAACAGGTGCATATTGGTAGCCTAGCTCGGTGAAGCGTTGTTTATTGCTGACATCACCTCCTACCCGACCAGATAACCATGCACTCAAGCTGGTGGTGATATATAACATGCCTGCAAGCAATATGGTGCATGCGATCATGGTGCCKGARATCATAAAGAAATCGAGCCAGAAAAACACTTCACGTCTTTCAGGGTGCACGCTCATTAGCCATGATGGGCCTGATTCGGCAATCCAATACCATTCGTGATTAATAAACCATTCACCTACGTGCTGTCTGAGWTCTCCATACAGCGGTAATACCAGCCATAAAAAGCCCCCTAGCGCAGCRCCTGTRCCGAGGAATAAAAACCAGATTTCAGCTAAGTTTGGATTATGGTCGCGAATATTTGAAATCTCTTCGCCCGGTGTGCGTAAGATTAACTCAAGACCCCCTTTTGCTTTTGGATTAACGCAGCGAAAGCATTCAATACAGTGACGAGATTCTTCTTTTCGAGCAATATCAATCATGGTCGGGCAAATACCTTTTTCAGTATAAGCATCGCCGCCGGGACGCTTTCTTTTAGGGCTGAATTGAATAGCACCAAGTCGAGAATAAACACCGAGTAAGAGACCGATAGGACAGACGTGGCGACACCAAGCACGTTTATTTCGGCCATAAAAATAACCAATAATAATAGCGAATAATAAGATGCCACCAAACACTTCGGCAATCGCTTCAGGATGATCGCGAACGCCAACGGTTTGGCCTAAGATGGTGATAATTAAAAAGCTAACGATGGGCGTGCCTTCCCAGCGGATCCAAGCAGGGATTTTCCATTGCGGCCCACGTTTATTGGCCCATTCTGATGCTGCGCCCATGGGGCATAAAATGCCGCACCAGCTGCGACCACTAAAAATAACGGAGATAAAGACCAGGGGGAACCACAAGCCCCACATTAAATAGTTGGCTAATACAGTGAAATGCGTTAATGCGGTTGCATCTTCAGCTGGTTCAGATAAGAATAACGGTAAGAATAATAATGCAAGAAAGACGATAAACATCACGCCATGAACAAAGATTAATTTACCGTGATGTCGAACAATAAACGCTTCTATTGCGACTAGAAATGCAGGTCGGCCTTTCTTATTCGGCATGATTTTATCGGCATTGATCACCGATGTGTTAACGCTTGTTGCAGATACTGGCTTCATAAACTTACTGGCATAGAAATGAAATGTTGTATGTCTATATTAACTCAAAAGCGAATTAGTTGTATTTACTTTATTGATCTTATACCTTCATTTTAGCCTCTTTTATGATAGGCGCGTACTTGCCTATTGATTGTGGCGGCCCCGCTGTTTTCGGCTGTTAAAAATTAATAGTTACTTGATAAGCTTGTGAATCATGCTGTTTTTGGTAATGCCAGCCCAGTTTTTCGGCGAGTTGTTCAGTAAGTTGGATGCCAAGGCCAAAGCCAAGGTCGTTTGACAGTGAATCGTCAGTTGAATCAGTTTCTTGATTGATAATAATGACCTTGTTCGCTGTTTGTTGAATGCTTATTTTACCTTGGTTGGTATGCTGAAAGGCATTGCGGATGAGGTTAGCCAAAATGATTCTAGCCGGTATCTCTGTCAACTCCATTAAGTGGCTTTTAGTTGAAATAGTTAATTCAATGGACTTGTTTTTAAGGAGATAGTGCAYTTCATCACTGAGTTGATCAATCAGCAGAGCGAGGTCGACCTGTTGTTTAGGCAGTGCTTCTGAATCTTCACGGCTCAACCATAATAATGTCTCACTGAGATGCTTCATGGTCAGGCTGGCGCGATCAATACGGTCAATAATTTGATCGAACTTAGGATTGTCTTGTTCATCGGCGTTTTGTTTAAGCTTATTAAGCAGTTCGATATTATTGCGAATGACACTRATAGGSGTGCGYAATTCATGRCTGGCATAACCTAGAAAACGTTCTTCTCGTTCKAGRCTTTGCTGTACTGAGGATAGGCTATTTTGAATCAGRCTCGCCATTTCATTGAGTTCAGGGTAGGAAAARTCAGGKGCYGTYTGGCTTARYGATTTACTGTCTAGCTGATGTGTCCATTGATTTAGTTGAGAGACGGGKCGAGCAATACGTTTTAAGAGTAGCCAGATGAAAAGTGCCATRAAAAGTAGAATGCCGATGCTGAGAATAAGCAGTGTTTTCATGCTTTCTTKTATGTTGCGGCCGACAATGGCAGAGGATCTTTTTGCGGTAATAGTTTGGCTGATAAAAAATTGTTCGTCACCGATCTTCACACGCATAACAAAGTGGATAACCTCAGGATGTTCAAACCAAGATGATGTATCAATTTTAACCATTTCATTTATGTAAGTAATGGGCTCGGAAAACGCTTGCCTAATGTCCGGTGATAACTCATTCCAATCATAAGTGACGGTATAATTTCGATGAAAACTTTTAAGGGTTTCACGCTTTTTGTGTGCACGTGAGTGAAGATAAGAATAGCCGGCTTTTTCTAAGTTTGATGCAATGATATTATCCATACCACGAAAGAAAAAATGGGCACTAATAAAGGAATAGGTGACAACAATAATAATCGCTAAAATTAAAAAGCTAATGCTGATGAATAATTTAAGGCTAAGTTGACGTTTCATTATTATCGCCTCGAAGTGCAAAGCCATGACCCGGCACAGTGTGAATTAAGGGTGAGCTAAAAGGGGTRTCAACTACTTTACGCAAATTAAATAAGTGTACTTTTAAGCTATTGCTATCTGTTCCTTCATCGCCCCAAACGGCTTCTTCCAGYTGTTGGCGACTGACGACATTAGGCGAGGCACGTAATAATGTTTCTAATAATTGCCATGTAGTGGGGGAGAGTTTTAAGGTTTTCCCTGCCCGAACCACTATTTTTTCAGAAATATTCATACTTAGATCGGCACATTGTAGTAATTGAACTTGGCCACTTCGTCGACGTGACAAGGCTTGCACCCGAATTACAAGCTCTTGTAATTCAAATGGTTTTACTAAGTAATCATCGGTGCCGGCATAAAACCCTGCGATTTTATCTTTGAGTTGGTCGCGGGCTGTGAGCATTAACACTGGGATATCAATGCCTGCTTGACGAAGTTTTTCACAGAGTGTTAAGCCATCTAATCTAGGTAAATTAAGGTCAAGTAGAATTACATCATAAGGCTGTGAAGTTGCTAGGGCTAAACCGCTAACGCCATTGCTGGCATGATCGCATTGGATCGTTTCCAGTGATAGATAATCAATGACAGTATTCGCCAAATCAAGATTATCTTCAATGAGTAAGGCCGTTAGCATTATGCGCGTGATTCCTCAGTAGACAGGTTTTCTGACATAAAGAGTCTTCTAAAAAAATGTTGGACATCAATTTGAATCAAAACTAAACTCGGTACTAGAATTAAAGTGATAACGGTGGCAAACATAATGCCATAGCCTAATGATACCGCAGCGGGGATTAAAAATTGRGCTTGATGTGATGTTTCTCCTAGCAAAGGCAGTAAGCCTGCAAAGGTTGTTACCGATGTCAGTAAAACGGCGCGTAATCTACCWCGACAYGCMATGCTAATCGCTTCTTTAGCATTTCCTACTTCATTCCTTATATCGTTAAAACGTGCAACTAATAAAAGACTATCGTTCACCACCACACCGCTCAACGCAATAATACCGTTTAATGACAAAATTCCCAATGGTAGATCATAGATCCAATGACCAATAATGGCGCCAACGATACCAAAGGGGATCGCCACCATAATAATGACCGGCTGGAAGTAGGACTTCAACGGAATGGCCAACAACATATAAATTACCAATAAGGCTAAGATAAACATTTGTACCATAGAAGATTGCGTTTCAGCTTGTTGCTCAGCTTCACCACCAAAGTGTATGCCTAGGCTAGGATATTGACTGGCAATATTAGGTACTATTTCACGTTGAATCAGTGACACGAGCTCGGTTGCAGATATCGCGTCTTTATCAACATCAGCTGAAATATAGACCGCACGCTTGCCATTGATACGCGTAATTGAATCTTTGGTATAACCATAGCTGACAGTGGCTACCGATGATAATGGTACCACCTTGCCATCGACGGTTCTTACATGGGCATTGAGTACATCAGTCGGRTTTTGGCGATCTTTTTCTGGATAACGTACTTTGACTTCGATTTCATCACTATTGCGTTGGAATCGTTGCACCACTTGACCGCTGAAAGCTTGCAACACTTGTGCGGCTAACATGTCGGTTGTTAAACCCATGGCACGACCTTGTTGATTTAGTGCTATGTGTAGCTGCGGTTGGCTGGGTTCGAGATTATCATTAATGCCACTCACAGCGGGGATTTTAAGCAATGCTTGTTTAAATGCATCACCCGCATGGATTAAAACTTCGTCATCATTCGCCCGTAATTCGATACGCAGGGCATCAGACATATGGCGTGCATTTCGTACGTTTAATGTGCGTGCACCTTCTGGTAGACCAATCAGTTTTTGCCAATGGCGGGTAAAGCTATTCGAGTCATACGGCGCCTGTTTATCTAGCTCAATTCTGATTCTGCCAGCTTGATCTGAAGAACTTAAGAGCTGAATATTAGTAATGCCACTATCTGCTTCTCCGCGAAGCTCGCGATCTGTTTGATAGGCTTTTTGTTCAATTAAATTTAAGCTYGCATGGGTTTGACCAAAACTAACGTCTTTATTCATCGTAAGTGATGCACTCACCGTATCACCCGGAATGGATGGGAAGAAACTAATACGAATAGCACCGGTCATTGGCAAGCTAATAATAAAAACAAATAAGGCTAAAAATAAGATAACAACGGCATAACGGTATTGAATGGCGGCCGTGATTACGGGGCGATATATACGCTCAGAGAACCATTCAAAACTATCTTCTGCAATGACTTTTTGAAACTTACGCCATGTATTACTAATAATGTTGCCRCGTCGTTTGCGACGTGTATTTAGGTGCGCTAAGTGGGCAGGTAAAATGAGTTTAGATTCAATGATTGATAAGACGAGAGCGGTACCAACGATGGCGGCAAACTGAGCATAAAGGTGGCCTAAGCCYCCACTGACTTGAGATAAGGCCACAAAAGCGGCGACCGTTGTTAATACACCAAACAAGGTGGGGATCGCTACGTGCATGGTGCCTTTGATGGTATTGCTAATGGTATCCCCTCCCTTTTCCCTAGTACTGTAAATGCTCTCGCCGACCACCACAGCATCATCTACTACAATTCCGAGTGCTAATAAAAAGCCAAAGGTAGTAAATTCATTGAGTGATAAACCTAAAAAACGGTCTCCCATAAAGAATAAGGTGCCAAAGAAGACAAATGGCAGTCCCATCGCCACCCAAAATGCGACAGTTAGATTCAAAAATAAGGCCAATAAGATAAATACTAARATAATCCCCGTGCCGGCATTTTTCATTAGCAGTTGTAAGCGATCATCGATACGGGTGCTACGGTCATACCATGTTGCTATTTCCATRCCTTGTGGWAGCTTGCCAGCATCAACCCATGCATCAACAATATGTCGTGCAGCATCAACAGAATCACTRATATCATCAAGCCCAGTGGTAATCACTTCAATGGCAATGCTTTCTTTACCCTGAAAACGCGATAATGAGGAGGTTTCATCATCATAGCTATCATTGATAATGGCGATATCACCGAGGGTAATATATTGCCCTTGTTGATTGGTGAGTAAAGGAATATYRGTAAAATCTTGYTTTAAATAGGCTTGCTCTGACGCTTTCAGTTGKARATAAATATCTTCRTTTTTTAATACCGCCGTCATGGTATTCGATGAGCCAGCGTTAATGGCRTTTTCTACATCTGTTAATGATAGGCCGTAGGCTTGTAATTGACCTTCGTCTATTTCAATCACCATCATCGGATCTAACCAACCAGAGATAGCGACACTACCAATATCATTGTCGTCTAATAAATCATTTTTTAATTGGTTCGCYACATATTGCATGCTGTGACGATCTGATTCGCCATAGAGCTGTATCCATAAAGCATGTTCTTTACGAATGGCTTTTTCGATAATGGGTTTCTTWGCATCGRCNGGGAAANGTTGAGATGGCATCTATTTTTGTTTTGACATCGCTTAAAAGYTGATCAAGATCGTAGTCAGATTGTTTTTCAACGGTGACYGTTATGCCACTGCCGGTTGAGGTGCTGGTGATGTTTTTGATGCCAATCACATCTTCTAATTGATCTTCAATCTTAATGGCCAAGCCTTCCTCAGACTGTTGGGCTGAACCACTGGTATAAGAGACAGAAATACTGATATTGTCGGGYTCACGGCTAGGAAAGGCCTCTTTACGCAGCGAACCTAGCTCAAACATGCCCAGTAAAATGATCAGCAGCATTAATAAATTAGCTGCGACAGGGTTGTGGACAAACCAAGCAATAATACCGGAGTGAGTATTTACTTTATTCATTGATGTGTTCCTCMGTAGGGTTCACATGCATGCCTTCAATATAGCTATTAAGGGGATGGCTCAAAATAGACAGCGGCTGGTTTGCTAGATCGGCCGGAACGGDAATAAAWATATTACCRTTGTGAGCAAATAGRGGRTTAGCAATGATTTTAGCCAAGGTATTGTCTGTMGTGACATACCAAATYTCGCCACGCTGGCTTAATGAAGAACTHGGTAACTTCCATAAATTATCAATTAATTTDCCTTGCAAGCTTACTTCAACAAAGGTGCCDGCAAAAACAGCGGGTTGCTGTGCTAGCGGTTTATCAATGCTAATAACTAAAGCRCGTTGCCGTGTTTCTACATCAATATGCTGTTGGCTACGCAATACTTGGCCTTGCCATGATTGTTGGTTTTCAACATTTCTAAGGCTGACCTTAAGAGGTGTCTTTAATTGAGTAAAGTCGGGAAGGTTTTGCCAGTCTTGCYCTGATAAGGGCACGGCGACTTCTAGGCGGTCAATACTATAGAGGGATGCAATATCATGACCGGTTTGTAAAAAACTGCCCTTTGATACATTCCTCGTGGTAATTAAYGCATCAAAGGGTGCGGTAATTTTTGTCTGACGGACATCTTTCTTTGCACGCGTTAATGTGGCTTGGGCATAATGTAAATTGGCTTTTGCTGCTAATAGTTGTGGTTGTCGCAATACCAGTTCAGAATCGGGTTGACCCGACAATGCCGAGGCTTGCCATTCGGCTTTGGCTCGGATAACTTGTCTTTCTTCTTCAAGCAGTGCTAATTTTGCCTCAGCAACGTTATTTTCTGCTTCTTTTAAAGCGGCCAGATACTCGCTTTGTTCCAATTTAATAAGCCAGTCGCCTTTCTTTATGGTGTTGCCGACTTCAAATTGTTTTGAAATATGTTCTATTTGGCCATTTACTTGTGCACTTAAGGTTAGGCTGAAATGAGGGGTGAGCTCACCAAAGCCYGATACGTGAGCAGCATAACTGTCGGCGCTTACGTTTATAACACTGACATTAGGGCGTTGCGGCGCTTCCTTACGCATAGGCATAGGACGCTGATCATGTTCTTCTATAGCGTTACTACTGTAGATAAATATCAGCACTAAAATAGCAATGGCAGCCAAAGCAAAAAGCCATTGTGAGGAACGTTTGGTCATTGTGACATCTCCAGGCCCAAGGCAAGCGCAAGGGTAATGCGGTTAGCAAGTAAGTTATATTGCGTGGTATTGAGTTGAGACTCTAAATCATAGGTCTGTTGCTGTACGGCGAGTAAATCGAGAATATCGACTAAACCTGTGCGGTAGTTTTGTTGATACTGTACGAGATTATTTTTGGCACTGGCTAAGGCTGTTTTAATATAGTGGTTTTGCGTCTGTAATGACTGTTCTTGGCCAATGGCATTTTCAACTTCGCTGACAGCGGTTAACAATGTATCACGGTAGTTTTGGTAACTTAGTGCTGTTTCTAATTCGGATATTTCAGCTGCCGCACGTAATTCGCCTCCTTGATATAAAGGTGCCGTTAATTGGCCTAATAAAGACCAAATTGGCGAGACAAATAATGCCTCACGAGGCGATGAGGCGATATCTTCTAACATGGCTTCGATGCTTAATGACGGTAACAGGTCTTTGTAAGAAGCCTTGGAATTTAAAGTGGATGACTCAATCGCCAAGTAAGCGGCCTTTAAATCAGGTCGTCTTGCTAAKGTTTGTGCKGGTAAAYCACTTRCAGYKAGATYAACRTCAGGAAACTGTTCYGGAATRGYCAGTTCCATATTTGAAATTTGGCCGACGAGTGTTTTTAATGCACGACGTTGCTGCTGAAAATCTTCTTGATTGAGTGTTAAATTTGCTTGTGCTGAAGCGAGAGAAGTGCGCGCGCTGTCTAAATCTTCTAGTTGACCAATGCCACTACGGTAACGGTGTAATATAAACACTTCATTTTGTTGCAGATCATCAACACGGTGTTGCTGAATGTCGATTTCACGTTGTTGAGAAATTAAGTTTAGCCACGAGCGCATAATGTCAGCTGCAAGGCTGTCTCGCGCAGACTGTAATAACATTTCTTGTTCGGCAATGTCTAAATCTGCTGCTTGYGTGCGGTCGTCAAGTTTTCCCCAAAGATCGGCTTGCCAACTAATACTCAGTGAGCTGCTATAACTGTCGTCTGAACCTTCTTGTTCTGTCGCATTGAAATTGGCATTAATGTGAGGGCGTTGTGCTGCGGAGGTTTGTTGTAATTGGGCACGACGAATATCAAGTGTAATGAGCGTTTGCTGCAGGCTAGGGTTTTCAGCAAAGGCTTGTTGCAATAATTGATCAACTTGAGGCGAATTAAATAAGTCGTTTAGATGAGTCACTTGGCTGGCATTTTCTAAAGACTGCCAGCTTGATACTTGTGCTAGATCATATTGTGGTTGGTCGAGATAGTCTTGCTTGGGTGAAAAAGCCGTGCAGGCGCTTAATAGTAAAAAACTAAACGGCAAACTTCGTTTTAGAAATGCTTTCCCTTTCATATTGTCGTTGCTCCAGAATTAAACGAACTTATTAGTTTGGGAGCAAATAGGACTGGCTCCAAATATTAATTCAGCCTATCAGAGACAAGGTTAATGTTAGGTTAAAGTGTTTATGGTGCGGATAGCGTCACGCTAGAAGTATCCATGAGATTATTTTTAATTTTGGACAATCAGTTGCGTGGTACATTCTAAAAAATAATTAATATTAAGTCGAGGCTATAGGCGATTTTCTACGACATTGAGTAGCTTGCCAAGTAACTTTGTTAGTTGATTGAGTTCATCATTACTCAAAGCGTCATCTAGACGTTCCTTTTCTTTCATCATTACTGCATCTCTTGAGGTTTCAATTAATGCCTTTCCTTTAGCTGTAAGGTGAACAAGCTTACTTCGCTTATCTTCTTTTACAATGGATCGCTTAATGAGTTCACGAGCTTCCAATTGGTAAAGAAGCTTGGTTAGTCCACCAGATGAGAGCAACGTAGAGGATTGTAGCTCCGATGGCTTTAATACATAGGGGAAACTGGAAGAACGGAGTGTGGCCAGAACATCAAATTCAGCAATGCTTAGTCCAAATTGTTTTATGAATTCATTCATTTCTATAACCACGATGTCTCTTAGACGATGGAAATAGAGTACATATTTGTGTACTGAGTGATGTGTTTCTGGCCAGTTTTTCTGGGAGAGAGCGAATATTTCATCGGCAGTGTAACGAGCGGTCATCTTTATACATTCCTCATTAATATAAGACTATTTTAAATAAAAACAAAATATCTTGCAAGAAAGATATTTGTAAAGTATATTTATCTTTCAAGAAAGATATTAAAAGAGCGGCTATGAGAAACTATTCCAAAGTAAGACTATCACCAAGCATTTTTACACCGGTCGGTAAGGGGATTTTATTTCTATCGATATTAACGTTGTTTGGATGTGATGTTTCAAATATTCCAGAATCACTTGATGATGCAAAAACTCAAGTCGTTAAACCGGAAGTTCAGATACTGGAAATGAGGCCACAGCCCGTTGTTATGAAGAAGGAATTGGCTGGCCGTACGAGCCCTTTTCTTATTGCAGAAGTGCGACCACAAGTGAGTGGTATTATCACAAAGAGGAGATTCAAGGAAGGTAGCTTGATCAGAAAAGGAGAAACGCTATACCAGATTGAGCCTTCTACTTATCAAGCCTACGTTGCAAATGCGAAGGCTGCACTAGCCCGATCGAAAGCAAATTTGACAATGACTAGCCTTAAAGAAAAACGTTATAAGGGATTATTGGTATCTAATGCAATAAGTCAGCAGGAATATGATGAAGCTGACGGGGTGTATAGACAGGCCGTGGCAACAGTAGATGTCGATAAAGCCAGTTTAAAGATGGCTCAAATAAACCTTGGGTATACCCGTGTAAGTTCTCCAATCTCTGGACGAATCGGACGTTCAATAGTAACACCAGGAGCGCTGGTGACGGCTAATCAGGAACAAGCACTTGCTGTTGTTCAACAGCTTGATCCGATTTATGTGGATTTGAGCCAGTCTAGCGCATCAATTCTTCGTATGCGCAAAGCATTAAATTTGAGTCCATCTCCCAGTAATCTTGGACTCGATGTGCAACTAACTCTTGAAGATGATGAAGCTTATACTCATATCGGCAAGCTACAATTTTCTGAAGTAACGGTAGATGAAACGATGGGTTCAGTCATCTTAAGAGCTGTTTTTCCTAATCCTGAACAGCTTTTGATGCCCGGTATGTTTGTACGTGCAACAGTACAAATAGAGAGCATAGGTGATGCCTTGCTAATTCCGGCACAGGCACTGACACGTGATGTTAAAGGTCAGCCATTAGTAATGTTGCTTGCAAAAGGAAACCGGGTTGAAGCTCGTGTGTTAGGAAATGTCGAATTGGTCGGTGGAAAGTGGCTAGTTCGTGACGGATTGAATATTGGTGACAAGGTTATTATCACTGGTTTACAACGGATTCGTCCAGGTATGGAAGTTCAGGTGATGAGCGAAGATATACATGCCGACATTACGCCGGAGCTGCAAAAACAGGAGGTGAAATAATTATGTCTCGATTTTTTATTGATCGCCCCATTTTTGCATGGGTTATTTCCATCATGATTATGCTGGCTGGGGTGCTCTCTATTCTGAGCTTACCGATTGCACAATACCCTGCAATTGCACCACCTGCGATTTCCATTTCAGCCGTTTATCCTGGTGCATCTGCACAAACAATAGAGGACTCTGTCACCCAAATTATTGAACAAAAAATGAAAGGTATTGATAACCTTATTTATATGTCTTCCAGTAGCGAATCTACTGGAACAGCAACTGTTACGCTAACGTTTGAAGCCGGTACCGATCCAGATATTGCTCAAATGCAGGTGCAGAATAAATTGCAACTGGCCACACCATTACTACCAGAATCTGTTCAGCGTCAAGGCTTAAATGTTGCCAAGGCAGTAAAGAACTTTTTGATGATTGCTGTTTTTGTTTCTAAGGATGGCAGTATGGGTGCTACTGATTTGGGAGATTATGTTGCTAGTAATGTAGAAGATCAGATAAGTCGAGTGGCGGGTGTGGGCGATGTGACTTTATTTGAATCAAAATATGCTATGCGCATATGGCTTGACCCCCACAAATTACGGCAATATAAATTGACACCACTTGATGTGAAGACAGTAATTCAGAGCGAGAATGCAGAGATCACCGCAGGCCAGCTTGGTGCGACTCCAGCTCTGGAAGGTCAACCAATGAACGTAACTGTATATATGCAAAATCGTTTAAGAACACCCGARCAATTCGAGAATATTTTTATTAAAACGGATGTGAAAGGTGCATCCATTCGCCTTAAAGACGTGGCTCGAATAGAGATTGGTGCAGAGAGTTATGAAAAATCGGCGCGATACAATGGGAACCCAGCGGCCGGTATGGCAATAAAGCTTTCAACTAACGCCAATGCATTGGATACGGCCGATTTAGTTGAGGAAAAACTGGCTGAACTGTCTAAAAACTTCCCTGCTGGAATGGAAGTTGTTATTGAATTTGATACAACACCGTTCATTCGCCTATCGATCAACAATGTTATAAAAACATTGGCTGAAGCMATGTTTTTAGTTTTTGTTGTTATGTACTTATTTTTACAAAATTTTCGTGCCACATTAATACCGACTATTGCTGTTCCAGTCGTGCTGCTAGGTACGTTTGGAATATTGGCATTGTTTGGCTATTCTATTAATACGTTAACGCTTTTTGCCATGGTGTTGGCAATCGGATTGTTGGTGGATGATGCCATTGTGGTGGTTGAGAATGTCGAACGGGTGATGCATGATGAAGGTCTCTCGCCCAAAGAAGCCACACGTAAATCGATGGATCAAATTACAGGTGCTTTGGTGGGCATTGCACTGGTCTTGTCTGCTGTGTTCCTCCCAATGGCCTTTTTCCCGGGTTCAGCAGGCGTTATTTACAAGCAGTTTTCCGTTACTATTGTGTCTGCCATGCTACTTTCGGTAGTGGTTGCAATTACTTTATCTCCTGCCTTATGTGCCACCCTGTTAAAACCTGTCAGTGTTTCTGATAAACCTCAACGTGGACCTTTTAAGTGGTTTAACCGTTTTTTTGATTTTACAACACGAGGCTATGTCAGAGGAGTAGGTGGTGTCTTACGCCGTCCGTTCCGATTTGTATTGATCTATATTTTATTGTTCATCAGTGTGGTGTTTTTGTATATGAAGACCCCTACGGGGTTCCTGCCTGATGAAGATCAGGGGATAATTTATTCACAAATCATGTTGCCAGCTGGCTCCACGCAAGAACAGACAATGAAGGTTATTAAAAAAGTTGAGCATCATTATCGGGAGAATGAGAAAGAAGCGGTGAAAGCTATTATTACTGTTGCTGGATTTAATTTCTCAGGAACGGGACAGAATACTGCAATGGCCTTTATTCAGCTCAAAGATTGGAACTTGCGTACTACACCAGATTTATGGGCCGATGCCGTAGTGGGTCGAGCTATGGAGGCCTTTTCAAAGATTAATGAAGCCAGAGTTGTCGCATTTGGACCGCCAGCGGTTGCAGAATTGGGAAATTCCAAAGGTTTTGATGTGTTTCTCCAAGATACCTCGGCGGTGGGGCGTGAAACACTAATGAATGCACGTAATCAGTTATTGGGGATGGCAGCTCAAGAGCCGGGACTGTTTGCTGTTAGGCCCAATGGTCAAGAGCCAGCTCCAATTCTCAATGTAAATATTGACAGAGAAAAAGTAGGTGCTTTGGGCCTAACCCTTGCTACAGTGAATGAAACACTTTCTACAGCCTGGGGGAGCTCATATGTCGATGACTTTATCAATCAGGGAAAGGTAAAAAAAGTCTATCTACAGGCTGATGCAGAACATCGGATGATTCCCTCTGATATGGATAAATGGACAGTGAGAAATAATCAAGGAGATATTGTCCTCTTTTCTTCTGTTACGACGACGAACTGGAGTATGGCTTCACCAAAACTTGAGCGTTACAATGGTGTTCCTGCAGTTGAAATTCTTGGTGAAAGTGCACCTGGTTGGACATCGGGACAGGCGATGGCAGCAATGGAAAAACTGAGCGAACAACTACCTGCAGGTTTGGCGCTTGAATGGACGGGCTTGTCTTATGAAGAACGCGCCTCAGGAAGCCAATCATTGATATTGTATGCACTCTCACTGTTAATAGTTTTCCTTTGCCTGGCTGCTTTATATGAAAGTTGGGCCATACCAATTTCGGTGATGCTGATTGTACCTCTGGGTGCATTAGGTACCTTATTGGCGGCAATGATTCGGGTCATGCCAAATGATATTTATTTTCAGGTTGGTTTGCTGGCGATTGTTGGCCTGTCAGCAAAAAATGCCATTCTAATTGTTGAATTTGCCAAGGCACTAATGGAAGAAGGAAAACCTGCCATGGAGGCAATTATGGAGGCTACTCAGATGCGTTTTCGTCCTATCATCATGACTTCGCTTGCATTTGGTTTTGGGGTGTTACCGCTTGCACTCAGTACTGGCGCAGGTTCAGGAAGCCAAAATGCGATTGGTACAGGCGTATTAGGGGGGATGCTAACGGCAACTGTTTTAGGTCTCTTCTTTGTACCTTTATTCTATCTGTTGATTAATCGAAAAGAAGGTCGTCAGGAAGAAATCACTTCAGAGAAAAAAGCCCCATTACAGCAGGTAGAAGCGTTATGAATGTTCTTCGATACTGTGTGGGTCTTTCAGTCATAATTTTATCGGGCTGTGCCAATCTGGCACCTGATTATCAAAAGCTAAACATGCCTGTTAGTGGCAAATGGTCGCAAGAGATAAATAATATCCAAGATACTTCTGTTTTATCACATGAAATGGGGTGGCATGATTTTTTTACTGATCATCGTTTACGTAGTGTAATTGATCTTGCTTTGGATAATAATCGTGATCTTCGTATTGCGGTGTTGAATATTCAAAAGGTACATGCAAAATATCAGATTCAGAGATCTAATCGATACCCTGTGATTGAAGGTTTAATAGGTGGTTCGGCAAAGGGAYTGTCACGTAACCAGTCTTCCACTGGATCACAATCGACAGTGCATGAATATGATATTGGCGTAGGGTTCTCTACTTTTGAAATAGATTTTTGGGGACGCGTCAATAATTTGGAAATAGCAGCATTGGAGTCTTATCTGTCTACTGAGCAGGCTTATCGTTCAGTTCAAATAGCTTTGGTCGGAGAAATAGCGAATGCTTATTTGACTCTSGCTGCTAATGAAGAAAGATTGTTTTTGACTAAGCAGACACTAGAGGCACAATCTGCATCTTATAAGCTGATTAAACATAAGTATGAATTTGGCGCATTATCCGAGTTGGCATTACGTCAGTCTTCGATTCAGGTAGAAACAGCAAGAGTAGATTTATCAAGTTTAAAAATGCAGGTTGAAGCTGATAAAAATACATTAATTTTTCTGGTCGGGAAACCAATTCCGCAAGACTTACTCCCACCTGTAGGCCAGAATGTCAGCTTAAARCAAATTTCTATTTCTACTAATATGTCATCAGAGGTATTACTTAAGCGGCCTGATGTGATGGCAGCAGAACATAATTTACGCGGCATGAATGCTAATATTGGTGCAGCACGTGCCGCTTTCTATCCAAGAATTACACTTACATCCAATGCAGGGTTTGCGAGTGATAGTTTGTCTAATCTATTTAAGAGTGGTAGTTCTGTATGGGGATTTATTCCTAATATTGYGATCCCARTATTTGACTATCAGAGAAATAATTCCAATCTTGAGATAGCCAAGGTTGATCAGAAAATTGCACTGGCAAATTATGAAAAAACTATCCAAATAGCCTTTCGAGAAGTTGCYGATACACTTTCTCAGAAGTTACTAATTCATGAGCAAATTACTGCTCAATTAGCGTTAACAAAATCAGCAGGATCTGCTTATCAGCTCTCAACATTGCGTTTTGAACAAGGTGTCGACAGCTATCTTTCAGTGCTAGATTCACAACGTTTACTCTATGGAKCACAACAAGTACTTGTACAAYTGAAACTTGATAAGGCCACTAGCCAAGTGAATCTTTATAAAGCCTTAGGTGGCGGTGCAAGTTAAGTGTTATTTTTCACGGTTATGATCCTAACCATTCTAATGCCTTGCTACGGCTATAAAATACTTGGGAGTTAAATTTTTCACGACGCATAACCGCATCATCAATTTCTTCGCGTTCTGTTTGCTCGCAACGAATTAGAAATGCCGTTTTTGCTTCAATCAAAGCATGCTGTTCGGAAATGTAATGTGCTAACTCAACTTTCTCACTGTTTGATAACCGTAGCTTTGCTCCCACAAGATTAATTAAAATTCGAGAGTAATTCCTATCTTGTAAAATGGCGACACCTTCTTTAATCGCCTCCTTGCGTTCATCAAAGTCGATTAGTCCAGTGTATTCAACTTCTATCACAGTATGTTCGGAGTCTAATTTAAATGTATAACTCATGTCTAAACCTTATTTAGTTTAATAGCGTTAAGCTACTTTTTGTGCATGTCGTTTATGCAAGAAGTGAATAACTTCTGAACGGAAATGATTATATTTAGGATCGTCAGAAAGCTCTAAACGTTGGCGAGGGCGCGGTAAGTCTATTTCAAGTATGTCACCAATTGTCGCGGCCGGTCCATTTGTCATCATGACAATTTTATCTGATAACAATACTGCTTCATCWACATCATGCGTGATCATTATTACGGTATTATTTAGGTCTGCCTGAATTTCCATTAAGGAATCTTGTAGATGGGCACGCGTTAAAGCATCTAATGCACCAAAAGGCTCATCCAGCAACAATACCTTGGGCTCCATGGCTAAAGCTCGTGCGATACCAATGCGTTGTTTCATGCCCCCTGATAATTCGGCGGGTAATCTATCTTTGGCATGGCTCATATGAACTAATTCAATATTATGATTAATCCATACYTTCATTTCGGCTGCTGATTTTTTCCCTTTAAAAATAGATTTYACCGCTAGCTCAACATTTTCATAAGCGGTTAACCATGGGAATAATGAGTGGTTCTGGAATACAATAGCGCGATCGGGACCGGGTTCATTYACTTCTTTACCTTCGAGAATAACGCCCCCTTGTGTTGCTTTATGGAGCCCGCCCACAATGTTCATCACSGTTGATTTACCACAGCCAGAGTGACCGATAATGCTAATAAACTCACCTTGATTAATTTTAAGGTTTATATTGTCGAGCACTTTAAAYGGGCCATTAGGCGTGGGRAACTCGATGCTWACGTGATCAATATTTAAATATGTTGTCATGATTATATTCCTAGCGAATTACTGCATTTTTATCATATGAGAAGAATTTTTGCATGGTYAGCATAATGCGATCTAGCATAAAGCCTAGAATACCAATGGTGAGYACYGCGACCATTATTCTGCCTAATGAAGATGAGCTACCATTTTGAAATTCATCCCATACGAATTTACCTAAACCTGGGTTTTGGGATAACATTTCGGCAGCAATAAGGACCATCCARCCTATGCCGAGTGAAATTCTTAAACCAGTAAAAATCATYGGAATAGAAGACGGAATGACWATTTTAAATACYGTYGTAAAATAAYTAAGGCGTAATACYCGTCCCACATTAATCAAGTCTTTATCAATAGATGATACGCCCACGGCAGTATTAATTAATGTTGGCCATAATGAGCATAAGGTCACGGTGATCGCCGAAGTCACAAACGATTTGGAGAACATGGGATCGGTTGATACATATACTGCACTGACCACCATGGTCACTATYGGCAGCCATGCCAATGGTGAAATAGGTTTAAAGATCTGAATAAGTGGATCAAGCGCCGAATAAAGCGTGTTACTCAGGCCGCTTATAATGCCAACAGGAATTGCGATTAAGCTTGCAATCAAAAACCCAATAAATACCGTCCATAAACTGGTCAATATTTGATCAAAATAGGTTTCTTTACCAGTATAAGGTCTTACTTTTATCTTTGCTTCAGGATCGATTGCCAATTTAGCTTCGTTGCGTTTATCCTGACGCTGGTAAAATTTCACTTCTTTTTCACGCTCGATATAGTGCTCATCGACTAATATTGTGGCYTGCTKATAGACTGCCGCTGGCCCAGGAACTTCACCTAAGCTGGTTACAACTTTAGCAGCACCTACATGCCAAAGCCCTAAAAAAATAACGAACGCTAACAGTGGAATAAGCACCATTGTTGCTAATTCTTTCAGTTGTTGTTGGGGGGATTCACCAGTGGCCACTTTAACGAATGGTACAAACCATGTGAACCCCGTCATTTCTAAAAAATGGATTATTTTATCTTTCATAACAATTATTTGTCCGTTTAAGAATATTTTCCCTACCTGAATGTTCAGGTAGGGAAAATGAGACCTTCATAAGGATTTATTTGATAACATCGTCTGCTTTCAAACCAATTGGGAATTTATTTAAATATTCATTTGGTTTTGTACCATCAAAGGTAATGTTATCGATAAACTCTGTTTGTGGTGGTTTGAAGCCTGTTTCTGTTGCAAAATCAGGAAAGTCTTTTGCATCTAATTTTCCTTCAGCAATCAACTCTTTCGCTGCAACCGCATAGATATCAGGGCGATATACTTTTTTTGCTATATCCATAAACCATGCATCTGTTTTAGGCTCAGCAATTTGTCCCCAACGACGCATTTGGCTTAAATACCAAATCGCATCACTGTAGTAGGGGTATGTTGCGTTATAACGGTAAAACACATTGAAGTCGGGAATCTCACGTTTATCCCCTTTTTCATATTCAAATGTGCCCGTCATACTGTTGGCAATAACATCATAATCAGCACCAACATAGTTACTTTGAGATAGAATTTTTACAGCTTCTGGGCGATTAGCATTGTTATTCGCATCYAACCACTCGGCTGCACGAATTAATGCTTTTACAACGGCAATATGCGTATTGGGATTTACATCAGCCCATTTTTGGCTTACACCAAATACTTTTTCAGGGTTGTTTTTCCAGATTTCATAGTCGGTAATAACGGGCACACCAATACCTTTAAATACGGCTTGTTGGTTCCAGGGTTCACCTACGCAATAACCGTAGATCGTTCCCGCTTCCATGGTTGATGGCATTTGTGGTGGTGGCGTTACGGATAAGAATGCATCGGCATCAATTTGACCRCTCACATCACCTTTATGTGGGGCRTAATAGCCAGGATGAATACCACCTGCCGCTAACCAATAACGTAATTCATAATTATGCGTTGATACAGGAAAAACCATGCCCATATTAAAAGGCTTACCTTCGTCTTTATATTTTTCAACAACAGGTTTTAAAGCTGCGGCACTAATGGGGTGAACGGGTTTACCATCTTCGCCTATAGTAATATTGGGTTTCATTTGTCGCCAAATATCATTTGAAACGGTAATAGCATTACCATTTAGATCCATACTGAAGGCTGTAATAATGTCTGCTTTCGTTCCAAAGCCAATAGTTGCGCCTAATGGTTGACCGGCAAGCATGTGAGCACCATCTAATTGACCATCAATAACGCCATCTAATAAAACCTTCCAGTTCGCTTGTGCCTCTAAGGTAACGTATAAACCTTCATCTTCAAAAAAGCCTTTTTCATAGGCAATTGCTAATGGAGCCATATCCGTTAAYTTGATAAAGCCGAATTTYAGGTCTTCTTTTTCTAAYTCGCCRGGWGCAGCAAGCGCATTGCTAAAAGGTAATAAACCTGCTGTTACAGTAATGCTGGCGGCGACTAATATTTTTACAATTTTTCTTCGTGGAAARAGGAGTGTAAGCGTCTTCATGTGTAGCTCCAATAATAAATTTTATCCAAAAAAAAAGACATACCTCAAGTGTGATCTTGAAGGACGTCTTTATCCAGTTTCCCATAAAAGGGAGATGTAATAACAATCCGCCGTTGGATTGTTTATTCATAATAATACAATTGCAGATAGCATGCCATAACATGGATCTGYATTTAAATTTCTTTTATTACAATAGGTTGGTGGTGTRCAGGGCGGTGACGWAGACCTTTYCCCAGTGCTTAAAGAAAGTAGCATGCACCGTTATGGTTCATGGASACGTCATYACGTCTCTTTGCCGTGCAGGTGATTTRGAGCACGGATTAACTATCTAAAAAATCAGTTGTATTGATGATGTTTTGAGCAAGAACMGCTAAGCGTAAATTTTGATTCATCGCTACTGATCGTAGTAGTTTATAGGCGTCATTTTCACTGCACTGACGCTGTTGCATTATTAATCCTTTTGCTCGATCAATTATCTTCCGATCTGCGAGTGTTGTTTTTAGATCGTATAGTTCTTGTTGTATTTTTTGATGCTGTTCGAATCTAAGACAGGCTGTTCGAATAATGGGCATAATTCTATTTTTACTCAAGCCGTCTATAATATAGGCACTCACACCAATATTAATCGCATGTTCAATCGCCTCATCACGATCATCATTGGTGAAAATGACAATGGGCATAGGGAATTGTTTATGGACAAGCTTTAATTGCTCCAATACATTCATATCCGTAGAATCTATAACAATAATAATAAGTTCTGGGTGAACAATATCTGTTGTAGCAATTAGCTGCTGGAGTGCCGATCCTTCAAAAATAATTTTATAATCACTTTTAGGAAGTGTTTTTTTAAGTAAGGTMGATGAGTCCRCATCACTGCTGATAATAATGGTATTAATAGAAGAAGCAGACATTATTTTACCCTTATTACTATGACGCATCTTTCATTTAAACAGGAGATGCTAACTATTCTTGTGTTCATTTTATCGTCCACCCATTAAATAAATTGCTACTAAGCCAAACGGTGAAATAGTAACAATAAAAGTGAGTTTAGCTATTTCTCGAATAAGGTAAATTGCATCAATAATGTATCCCATGTTAGCTCCTTATTTTCAATCTGTATAAGYTAATAGGYACAACTTGCTTCACAATTAAGTTTAGTTAAATCAATGTATTATTATTTGGCCCTATTGATTAACGCCACCTTTTTGAGGTGGCGTGTATTTTTGATATTTAGTTTTGGTGTAAAGTGAACGATACTGAAATCACTTAAAACTTAACTTGACCAAATAACCAGAATTTTTCRGTRTCTACTTTACCTACTGATGAYTTACCCGCATCATAATCAGAATAYTTAGCMCCTAGCGTGTAGTGTTGTTTAAAAGTCTTAGCCACTAARATATCAAATTCATTACCGGCATCATCACTGCCTTTATCGGTTTCAAAATCATGATAAACAGCGACTACTTTAGCGCCYAATACTTTACCGACAACCGTTATATAAATRTCTTCAAGCCCCGTTGCTGGMGTYGTTAAGAAYTGATCTGCCCARCCTTGGAAGGCATGRTTCGTACCTAAGGGTGTTTTAAAACTATCGGTACCATCACCTTCTTGCAWTTCGTAMGATACTTTMGCTAACCAACCCTTATAYTTAGCMCCYACTTCTGCTAAATAGTAGYTTTGRTCATCCATGGTGCCGTCTTTATAATCATCTTGATTGGCATATTCAGCSGTRTARATSACTTTCCAATCAGCATTGATGGCTTGAGCMCCYGACAAACGTAATCCCAATGTTTGAGACGAAATAGCTTCTTTATCGTTATARTCTAAAAAATAACCATAACCTTCTAATTTGCCAATGCCTAAGCCGGTATATTGAATATTAATCAAATGGGCATTTAAATCGATATCACCATCTTTAATAAACGTACCCGCATYKAGATCATCACCAAARATAGTATGCACTTCATCAATRTAGGCRTARTTRATKGTYGTATCTTCAAATGATGAATTRCTAATGCTYAAYGCATCAAAAGAYTGATGGTTTTGRCGCCATAATACMKTACCAATATAACGATGAAACGGTGCATTACGATAGGTKAKYTCTTGGCGGCCRAAYTTMAMTTCAGTATCAAARCCATTGTATTGCAAATAGGCTTGATTGATCTCSGTRCCATCTGGATCGGCAATGACAGAGTGTGTTTTTGCCCCATTTTGTGGAAAGGCTTCATAATCATCTTYATCACTGAGGGCAGAAACATCCTCAATTTCAGCAAAAGCACTAAAGCCATGGAATTGACCTGTTTTATAGCCTAGYGTTGTACGAATAGTAAAGGCATCGGCATCTTTCAAGCCATTATCTTGATCAACCGTTTCATATCGCGCACGGGCTGAAAAGCTGACTTTTCCACTACTCAAGGCTTCAAAAAATGCATCATCGGCCATTGTAACTGTTGGGACAGTAATTAATGCTCCTATAGATGCGGCTAGTAATGATAGTTTTTTCATTTTTATACTTCCTTAAAGTTTATATTCTTCGTTTTGTTCGTACTATTTGATAAGGTCTCCATGCATAACTAAAAGGTGCACTCCATACATGAACCAGACGCGTAAATGGAAACAGTAAAAAGACTGTCATACCAAAAAATACGTGGATTTTAAAGACGGTGTCAACATTAGCAAGTAATGCCGGATCAGGTCTTAAATAGACAATGCTTTGCGCCCAGTCAGCTAATGCAATCATCACGCTAGGATCATTGTGGCTCGCATGACCAAGTGATACSGGAATGGTTGATAAACCTAGCAGTAATGTAACTAATATCCAACTCAGGATAAATTTGTCTGTGCCACGACTGGTTGCTGATATTCGGCGGTTAAACATGCGTCTAATCCAAAGARTAACGGCACCAATCRGGCACATGCCACCAAAAATTGTACCTGCCCAAATAGCGACCATTTGGTGAGCCATGTCAGAGATACCTAAACCAGTGAACACGGCATGTGGGGTTAATAGACCTACAAAATGGCCACCAAATACAGCAAGAATACCGATATGGAATAAGTTGCTACCGAGTCTTAGGTTCTTATTCGATAATAACTGGCTTGAATCACTTTTCCAGGTATATTGTTCGCGATCAAAGCGCAACCAGCTACCTATAAAAAATAGGCTTAATGCGATATATGGGTAAACGCCGTAGAGGAAATTTTCTAATCTCATTTTATTACTCCTTAAGCTGCTTTTATCTGGGTCAAACTAGCGCGACCTGCAATAATAGATATCAAGTCCGCATAGGGACTTGCCGCTTTTTTCAAATTAGCCATCAACACACCAAATACTTTCTTGGCATCGGATAAAAACACTGTTGATTCACTGCTATCAAGATAGGCTGCAAATTCTAAGATTAAGGGTAGATAATCAGGCAGTTCYTTTGCAGATTCTGCTACCTCAACACCATAGTCTTTATATAATTCGCCGAGATCTATTAATGCCGGACCACGATTTTTATCATCACCAAATAAGTGATGGGTTAAGTGCAAGCTATGTTCAGGAACCATATCAAAGGTGTTGACATACTCTTCTTGTAACTTAATTAATGGGCTATTTTCGAGCTGACTAAGATAAGCTTGAAGTAGTGAACGCTCCTGCTTATCAATATCAGCTGTGTCATTAACCCATTCGTTGATTTCGGGTAAGTTATCAATCAGTTCTTGCTCTGGGTATTGCAATAATACAGATAGTATTTTGTAAAGTTTCATCATATTTTCCTATAAGTGATCGCCAGAAGGTGCTAAATCTTTCGGCTCCTTCGTGGTTTTACGGCGACGAGGGAATAACGTGATTTTTGATACACCCGTAGAACTATCATTACCAAAGGTAAAGCCATTTTGGCCTTGTTTTGCAAAAACATCATCCAACACTAATTCTTCATGTCCCGTTGGAATAACAAAGCGATCTTCATAATTGGCAATGGCGAGATASCKATWYWWKWCWKWMGNNYBKKNKTSBBBYRKWHBDBYHSCMKCHWVBDMMNNYKKKRYNNCAACAACACCTTCCACATTAAKRCTACGCATATACGATCGCATCGCAATTAAACGGTTTAACGAGGATTCAATAGGCGCTTCTTCACCCGCAGTTAAYAGGTTGGCTAGATACTGAAYWGGTAAKCGCATTGAACCGGCAACAGGAATTGCACCATCAGGACCCGTAGGCAATGWRCSWTRRKSMAKYTWAKMYYGAASDSRYNGATASSRSWSKSWWMKWSSRYRMCATGGGTAAGGTTCTATACTCAGGATGCATTGGGAAAGCAATTTTCCAATCCATCGCCATTTTCCAAATAGGCGATTTCTGAGCAGCAATTAACATRTCATCATTAATGCCGTCTCTACGTGCAGBAGCAATCACTTCTGGATCATTTGGATCAAGRAATATGCTGCATTGTGCTTCATATAAATCCTGTGTGTCATCCATGCTTGCTACTTCTTCAATGCGGTCTGCATCATAAAGCATAATACCGTTATAACGGATCCGGCCGACACATGACTCGGAACAGACGGTTGGCATGCCTGACTCTACCCGAGGATAACAACCGGTACATTTTTCAGCTTTGCCTGATTCCCAGTTATAGAAGACTTTTTTGTATGGGCAGGCTGAAATACACATCCKCCARCCACGACATTTATCTTGATCAACTAARACAATACCGTCTTCTTCACGTTTATAAATAGARCCTGAAGGACACGATGCAATACACGATGCATTCAAACAATGGTTACAGATCCKAGGTAAGTACATATGGAAAGTATTTTCAAACTCACCRTACATTTCCTTCTGAGCAATATCCATATTTTTATCTTTAGAGCGATGTTTAAAYTCACCKGCTAAATCATCTTCCCAGTTCGGACCCCARGTGATTTTGTCCATCACATCACCGGTAATTTGAGAGATTGGACGGGCAGTGGGTGTTGCTTCTAATAACGGTGCATTTTGTAAATGTGCATAGTTATAGGTAAACGGTTCGTAATAATCATCAATTTCAGGCATATCCGGATTAGCGAAGATATTCAGTAATCGTTTGATTTTGCTACCTGATTTTAATTGTAACTTACCGTTATGGAGCTCCCAGCCACCATTCCATTTCTCTTGGTCTTCCCAATTTTTAGGAAAACCAATACCGGGTTTGGATTCAACATTATTGAACCAAGCGTATTCAACACCTTCACGATTAGTCCAAACATTTTTACACGTTACCGAACAGGTGTGGCAACCAATACATTTGTCTAAATTAAAGACAAGGGCAAATTGAGCACGTACTTTCATAATGATTCTCCTATTTTTTGCCTATGCCTACAGGGTTAAGTTGCGCTTCACGTTCAGGTGTAAGCGGACGTTCTAACCAATCAATATCTTGATCAGCTATTTTGTGTATCACCACCATTTCATCACGCTGGCTACCTACGGTGCCATAGTAATTAAAGGCATACGATAGTTGGGCATAACCACCAATCATATTGGTTGGCTTCATCGCAATACGTGTTACCGAGTTCAAAATACCACCACGCTTACCGGTTGAAGGTGAGCCAGGAACATTCACATTTTTTTCTTGGGCGTGATACATCATTGCCATACCATTAGGTATCCGTTGTGAAATAACGGCCCGGGTGATTGTTGCACCATTGGCATTAATAATTTCAATCCAATCGTTATCCTCTAAGCCAATAACTTTGGCATCATCTTCCGAGATCCATGTGTATGGACCACCACGGAATAACTGCAACATACGTAAGTTATCTTGATAGGTTGAATGAATGCCCCATTTTGAATGCGGTGTTATCCAACTCAGCGTTAAATGTGGTTTTTTGCGTACACTATCAGGCAGTTTTTCGTGTGCCTTGGTATCAATAGGTGGACGGAAGGTACAGTGACCCTCACCAAAATCCAACATCCATTCATGATCTTGATAGAAATGAGCACGACCGGTTAATGTTCTAAACGGAATATGTTCATGTACATTGGTGTAACCCGCCGTGTACGATACATGCTCTGATTCAATACCCGACCAAGTAGGAGCCGTGATGATCTTACGTGGTTGAGCTTGAATATCACGGAAGGTAATTTTTTCTTCATGGCGACCAGCATAAAGATGACTGTGGTCAATACCTGTTTTCTTTGAAAGAGAGGTCCATGATTTATGTGCTACCTCACCATTGGTTTCGGGTGCCATTCGCAATACGGAATCACACACATAAATATCTTCTTCTAGTGATGGCATACCAAATGAAACACCCGGTACTTTCACGGTGTAATTCATTTTTTTAAGTTCTTCGTATTCTTGATCTGTGTTCCAATTAATACCTTTAATATTATTGCCAAGCTTGGTCATTAATGGCCCAAGTGCAATGTATTTGTTATAAACGCTACCAAAATCACGTTCTACAAGCTTGATCAATGGCATTGTTTTTCCTGGAATAGGATCACATTCACCTCGTTTCCAATCTTTAACTTCACCAAAGGGTTGTGCTAATTCAAAAGGTGAATCATGTTGCATGGGTAATGCCACGATATCTTTTCTAACGCCAAGATGTTCACCGCCTAATTCACTGAATTTTTTAGCCAGTGCTTGGAAAATCTGCCAATCTGRWWTWGMTYCCCAACCGGGTGATACCGCTTCTGATAACGGGTGAACAAAGGGATGCATATCCGTTGTATTCAAGTCATTTTTCTCATACCATGTTGCCGTTGGCAGCACGATGTCAGAGTAGGCACCTGTTGAATTTAGACGGAAGTTAATATCAACCATCAAATCTAACTTAGCAATAGGAGCTTCTTCATGCCATTTAACTTCTTTAGTACCTTTACCATCTCCGCCTTCTTGCAGAACACCATTTTGAGCGCCTAATAGATGTTTAAGGAAGTATTCATGGCCTTTAGCAGAAGTACCAATCAAATTAGCTCGCCATACAAATAAATTRCGAGGCCAATTTTCAGGGGCATCGACATCGGCAAAGGCAACATCCATTTCTCCWGATTTTAGYTTRTTGGCAACAAATKMRCCWATATTGGCATCATCTGCCATRCCKGCYGCTTCRGCTTCTTTTGCGAGTTCMATTGGRTTTTTATTCCAATGTGGTGCAGAAGGYARCCAACCTAAACGTGTTGCAACKAYATTRTAATCAGCRATGGTATARCCTTTRTAYTTRGCTTTWGCTGCYGGATGTTGCAATTCATCAGGGTTAATWGTGTCATAACGCCATTGATCGGTATGGAAATACCAATASGATGTWGAGTTTTGATGACGRGGTGGACGCTGCCAATCAAGTGCAAAGGCAATCGGYGCCCAACCTGCTTGTGGWCGTAATTTTTCTTGRCCTACATAATGTGCCCAACCACCACCTGATTGGCCAACACAACCACACATGTGGAGYAAGTTCATAATTGAGCGATAGCTTAAGTCATTGTGRTACCAGTGATTRATMGCTGCACCCATAATAAYCATTGATTTGCCGGTAGTCTTGGCAGCATTATARGCAAACTCWCGRCCSGTWCGTTCAATATCAGCTGCTTTAACGCCGGTTACTTTTTCTGCCCAAGCAGGWGTGTAAGCAACATKTRCATCMGCATARGAYKTRGCCACRTTRTCRCCACCTAAACCACGGTCTAAACTGTAGTTYGCTAACTGTAGATCAAAKACRCTGGTGACAAAYACYTCTTCGCCATTGGCGAGSGTTAATTTTCTRACCGGCATATTWCGCCACAATAAAYYRGGYTCATCKGGTGTAAAGTGAGGRAARCMAACAGARACMACTTCATCRTGRTTRYCAAGRCAAGAKAGCTCTTCAACAATRTYTTTWTCRCCRGCYTTRGGWARTARATTCCATTTGCCRTCTTCRCCCCARCGRAAACCAATTGAACCATTRGGTGCAACAAAKSTTTTRCTTGTTTCATCAAARACAATSGTTTTCCATTCKGGRTTRTTYTCTTCACCTAGATTGCCAGTAAAATCTGAAGCYCTTAAACAACGATCAGACACATAACCATCTTCAKRTTTACGKARGATAACTTGAATAGGAAGGTCGGTATTTTGACGTGAATAACTAATAAAATAAGGCTCTTGCTTATCGATGTAGAATTCTTTTAATGCGACATGTCCCATGGCCATGAACGCAGCTGAATCGGTACCTTGTTTTACCGGCATCCATAAATCAGCAAATTTTACATACTCTGCATAATCAGGTGCCATTGAAACCACTTTGGTGCCTTTATAACGTGACTCTGTCATAAAGTGAGCATCAGGTGTGCGGGTCATTGGCAGGTTTGCACCGGTGATGATCAGATAGGTTGAGTTATACCAGTCTGCTGATTCGGGTACGTCTGTTTGTTCCCCCCATGTTTGAGGGCTTGCAGCGGGTAAATCACAATACCAGTCATAAAAAGAGCCGACAGCTGCACCGATGAGAGAGAGGTATCGAGAGCCGGCGGCATAAGAGATCATTGACATAGCTGGGATAGGTGAGAAACCATAAATACGGTCGGGTCCCCACTTGTCAATGGTGTATACATTCGCTGCAGCAGTCATTTCGGTTACTTCGTCCCATGAGGCACGAACAAAGCCGCCTAGACCACGAACAGAGGTATATTGTTTACGTTTATTTTCATCTTCTTGAATGGCAGCCCATGCTGCAACAGCATCTTTTCCAGAACGACGTTCAGCACGATATAACTCAAGCAAACGACCGCGGATAAGCGGGTATTTAATACGGTGAGGACTATATAAGTACCATGAGAAACTGGCACCACGCTGACAACCACGAGGTTCATGATTAGGCATATCTTCACGTGTGCGAGGGTAATCTGTTTGTTGCATTTCAAATGCAACTAAGCCGCCCTTAACAAAAATTTTCCACGAACAGCCACCGGTACAGTTCACCCCATGAGTGGATCGCACAATTTTGTCATGACGCCAGCGATTACGATAACCGTCTTCCCACTGACGGTCTTCATTGGTCACGATACCGTGATCATCTGAAAAGGTATCTTTAACTTTATTAAAGAAATTCAGCCTATCTAAAAAATGACTCATTTGTCTCTCCGATTTTACTTGTACTGCTATTATTCAAGTAAGGCAGTCAGTGCATCTGACTGCCTTATTAATCACTTTAAGGGTTATAAAACTCTACATTTTTACGTAAGTAGAACCACCAGTTAATAACCATGCATACGGCGTAGAAAATGGCAAAACCATATAGTGCATTTTCAGGTGTTGTGGCTTTAATTTGCTCACCAAATACTTTTGGAATGATGAATGCGCCATAAGCCGCTACCGCTGATGTCCAACCTAAAACTGGGCCGGCTTGTTCTTTATTGAATACTTGAGAAATGGTACGGAACGTTGATCCGTTACCAATGCCTGTCATTGCAAATAAAAGCACAAACAAAATTAAGAAAGGCCAGAAGAACTCTTCAGGTGTTGCAGAAGCATAAGCTTGCTTCATAAAGTAGGCCACACCTAAGGTTGACACCACCATAACTGCTGAGATAATTTGTGTGACTTTAGCGCCACCTATTTTATCGGCAATCATGCCGCCTAGTGGGCGAATCAGTGCGCCTACAAAAGCGCCCATCCAAGCATAGGTCAATGCTGAGGGTCCATTAGGATTGACAGTATCGTGTGTCATAATGCCATCTACTAATAAATGCTGGTAGCCAAATACAACTTTAATCGACAAGGCTAACGTAGCGGCATAACCAATAAATGAACCGAAGGTCATGACATAAATAATGGTCATAGCCCAAGTATGTTTATTATCAAAGATTTTGTATTGGCGTTTTAAGCCATCTTTATAGTCACTGCCTAGTGGTAGCAGTTTTAGTAAGAATACGGTTAACGCGATGATAATCGGTAGCGTTATCCATTTGCTCAGCATTATTCCTGAACCACTAGCTGCTTCAGGTAACATTAACCACAAACCAAATGCAGCTGTTGCTAGACCTAAAATTAACATCACAATAATCTTAACAAAGGCACTCATTGTTGAGCCAATATTAGGAGACACATGGTCATCGGTAATATTGTTCATTCCCATCCACGTTGCAATAGAGAGTGGAATTAAGATAATTAACCAGATATAACCGGCATTTTGAATATAGGTTTCTGTGCCAGCAGGAATCTTACCAATCAATGTACCCGAGGCTATTTCTAATGGCAGAGAGCCACCGGTAAAGCCAACAGCTAGTGTCATCGCGAGTGGAATTAAGATTTGCATGGTCGTAACACCGAAGTTACCTAGGCCTGCGTTCATTCCTAATGAAAAACCTTGCACTTTCTTCGGATAGAAGAAAGATATATTTGACATTGAAGAGGCAAAGTTACCACCACCAAAACCAGATAATAATGCTAAGATTTGGAAATGCCAAAAAGGAGTGTCAGGGCTAGATAATGCAATACCCACACCCAGTGCCGGTAGTATTAACAATGATGTTGTTAAGAAAATGGTATTTCGACCACCCGCCAGACGAATAAAGAAGGTTGAAGGGATACGGAGTGTTGCACCCGAAAGACCTGCAATCGCTGCTAAGGTGAATAATTGCGACTTTTCAAAACCACCATAGCCAAGGTTGAGCATTTGTACTGTAATAATGCCCCACATTAACCATACGGCAAAACCACTTAATAGGCTTGGGATCGAGATCCAAAGGTTTCTTCTGGCAATGTGTTTACCTTCAGACTCCCAGAACTGCTCGTCCTCGACATCCCATTTTTGTAAATCTTTAGACATGAATTTCCCCTTTTATTGTTCAGCAGCGTTGGCTGCTTTTTTTGCTAGATACAGTTGATGACGTTCAGCTTTCATAGGTCGAACTTCACTCCAATACATCCACACCAGTGATACCCACACCACACCAAACATCAACATAAATACGGAAGAACGGACACCGGTAAGATCAACCAACATGCCGAACATAATAGGTAAGAAGAATCCCCCCATACCACCTGCTAGGCCAACGATGCCCGAGATAACACCAATATTATGTGTGTAATCATCAGAGATATATTTAAAGACGGATGCTTTACCAATCGCAAAGGCAACTCCGATAGTGAACATCAAAATGGTGAAAATAGTTGAATTAAGCCCAAGATGGAAATCGACAACACCATCTACCGTCATAATGCTCAATTGAGTTTGTGGGTAGGAAAGGAAGAATAAACAGGCTAGTGAAACCCATAACACCCACCACGTGACGGTATGAGCGCCATGCTTGTCTGAGAAATAACCACCCATGGCACGTAAAATACCACCGGGTAATGAGAAACAGGCCGCTAATAGAGCCGCTGTTTTAAGATCAAAACCATATTCAGCGATATAGTATTTAGTCATCCATAATGCTAATGCCACATATCCGCCGAAGACAATTGAATAATATTGGCAAAGTTTCCATACGACAGGATCTTTTAATGCTTTTAATTCTTCTGCAAGGCTGAATTTTTTATCTGATTTATGTGAAGGGTCATCATAGGTAAAGAACCAAAAAGCAATGGCCGTTATTGTCATTAATACGGCGTAGACTTTAGGCACCATAGCCCAACCATAGGCAACAACAATACTTGGCGCAATTAACTTAGTCAGTGCAGCCCCGACATTACCGGCCCCAAAGATACCCATTGCAGTACCTTGTTGATTTCTAGGGAACCAACGTGCCACATAAGCAATACCTACTGTAAATGAAGCACCAGCGAGGCCAACAAATAAGCCCAATACTAAATAATGCCAATACTCTGTACCCAGTGAAATAAGCCACATAGGAACAATGGTAGAGAGCATTAAACCCATAAAGATAATGCGACCACCATAAATATCGGTCAATATGCCAACGGGTAATCTAAATAAAGAACCCGTTAACACTGGCATCGCAATTAAAATACCAAATTGAGTTTCATTTAAGCCGAGGGTTTCTTTTATGGGGATACCGATAACAGCAAACATCATCCACACCATAAAACAGACAGTGAAAGATAAGGTGCTCGCTGCGGTGACGGACCACGCTTTTGATTTTTGTGTAGGCATGTTGCACTCCTAGAATTACTAAATTTACTTAGTACTAGGATAAAGCTATTTGTTGCAACAACCCATTGGTCTGAAGTATAGGTTTTAAAGAAAAAAGAACTAGTTCTTTTGGGTAGGGCCCCTAACGTTTTTTATTATGAATTAGGCATTAAACCATGTTCAACGGCATATACTGCTGCTTGTACTCGGCTAGAAATATTCAATTTTCGCAAGATACCCTGAACATGAATTTTGACGGTAGACTCAGCTACGTTAAGAGTTCGGGCTATGCTTTTATTGCTTTCACCTTGTGCCAACATGATGATGATTTCACTTTCTCTAGGTGTTAACTTAATGGTCGTTTTTTCAACATGTTGTTCAATTAAAGGTTCACGCACAGCATCCATGAGTGTGGCAGACATTTGAGGTGACATGACTGACTCCCCCTTTATTGCTCGATGGATGGAATCAATGAGAAAATCGATTTCAATGTTCTTGAGCAAATAACCACGGGCGCCACTACGTAAAGCTTGCATCAAGTCTTGGGCGTCTTCCGAAACCGTCAGCATTAATACGGGCGTTTCAGGCATAGATTCAGTCAACATTTGCAAGGCTTCTAGGCCACTGGTTCCTGGCATATGGAGATCCATTAATACAATATCTGGCTTTAGTTGTTTTGCACGTTTAACGCCTTCAAGACCGTCACTTGCTTCACCGACTACTTCAAAGCCTGATTGGCTTTGAAGTAGAGATTTTATGCCAAAGCGAAAAAGGCTGTGATCATCAACTAATAAAATACGGGTGTTACTCATGCCTATGATGATTCCTTAGCCAAAATATGTGTAGCGAGTGGTAGCGTTAAGCATATTGTAGTCCCATTGTCAGGAGAAGAGTCAATGGTTAATTTTCCATTAATGCCATGGGTACGCTCTTTCATGATTTGTAGGCCGACATGTGTTTCGCCGGCATCTTTTGTGTAATCAAAGCCGACRCCGTCATCATGAATAATGAGTTGGCATTCACTGCCGTTGCCATGGGATAATTGAACGTCAACGTGTGACGCTCCTGAATGTTTACGAATATTAGAAAGGCATTCATGCAGAATATGTAAAAATTGTAATATTATCTCAGCTTGCAATGTGAGTGCATTGCCTTCAAGTTTGTAATGGGTTCTGATCCCTGTTTGCCCCTCAAATTTCTCAAGTGCATCACGAATTGCAATATCAATATCATCATGTTTAATTCTAGTGCGGAAATGAACCAATAATTCACGCACATCATCATAACTTTCTTGAATGCCTTCTTTAATTTGGCTTAGGGTTTTATCGACTTGTTCAGTTTGACCTTTTTGTAAGCCATCTTGTAATAATTGTGCCTGAATATTCAGAAAGGCGAGCGATTGAGCAATACTGTCATGTAGCTCCTGTGCCAATAGATTTCGCTCTTCAGATATTGCCATTTCTTTTTCACGGCCTACAAAAAGTTGGTTTTCAATGGCAGAACCTAAATGTTGACACACTGTTTCTAGCAACTTTACTTCTGAGCGTGGCAGGACACGTGGTTGATGGAAGAATAAGTTAAAAACACCAATGACTTGCTGTCGTGCTTTAACGGGAATCGATACGACACCATGAAAACCTTCTTTTTGGCAGGTATGCTTTGAAAGCATACCGCCTTCTTCAACCGAGAGGATTGTGCAGCTAGTCGCTTCTCCATTATAAATAGTTTCACCACATAAACATTCGCCACATTGCAGCTTATTTTCTTTGGCAATAAATGTTTCAGAAAGACCTGAGCAAGCAATAATAGGAAGACCCAATCCTTTGGAGTCAACCAGTCTTACCATTCCTGCTGGCGCATCAAATAATTCAATCATTTTGTTCAGCACAACATCACATAATACGTCTGTGGCTGGTGCCGTGTTCACAAATGACGCTGTTTCATAAAGGGCAGCTAATTCTCGACTTTTTATTTCCAGAGTATGTGTTTTTATTCGAATACGATCTTCAAGCGTGGCATAGAGCTCTTGTAATTGTTGGACCATCTGGTTAAAGCCGCCAGCCATATCCCCCAGCTCATCATGGCTGGTCACGGGGAGGCGAATGCTAAAGTCTCCTTGCCCCATTTGATCTAAGCCTTCTTTTAATTGTCGAACGGGCCTTATAACCATTTTAGTGAAGAGTGAAAGGAGTAATAGTGTCCCTATAAAGGCTAAACCCACTAAGCCATTTTGAAAGGTACGTAATAAACGGGTAGATTTTGCTTGGCTATTTTCTACCATCACTACTAAGCTATCGACATCGGTAACAAATTCTCTTAACTCATGGCTGTATTCGTTTAAGAGTAGTGACGCTTTATCATTATTTTTTTCATTTAAAATTGCAGTCACATAAAATTTATTTTTCTGATGCCATGTTTGTTGTATGTTTTTTAAGGCTAGGCGAATAGCGGTATCTTTTGGCAGCAATAAAGGTCGGGACGGATCGCCTTTTTCTAAAAGGATTAAGGTTTGCTCAAATTGCGTAATGATCTGATCGATTTCAATGGAGAGTGCTTCGGAAGGGCGATCGATATGTTGCGCTAGCAGAAAGCCAATTTGATATGAGCGCATTCGCTCACTACCGGCATCATTGATAGCAGCAAAGCTACCTTCTATGCGTCGAGATACATATAAGGTTGAAGCAATAGCCACAAAGGCGATAACAAAATACACCAGCAATAAAGTAGTGATTTTTTGTTGAATAGTAAGTGTAGAAAGCTTCAAAAGCTAATTCACCATAACGTCGACTTAATAGCTTAGTGTAAGACGGTATGAAAATAATTTCATCTATTTCTATTGTTAAGGAATAATGAGCACAACAATAATCACGGCAAGAATAAATGAAGTACTTTTCCAGAAAAGGACGGGATTACGCTCCATCAAGGGGGGAGCGGCTTGATTTAGAAAGGCTTGATTAGGCTGGCGAAGATCAAATATAAATTCGGTTAATTCTTCATAACGTTTATAGGGATCAGGATGTAGAGCCTTTTTAAGTGTGTAATCTATCCAAACGGGGATTTCACGATCGTCATTTAAAACGGAGGCATAGCGTAATTTATTTTGTGCTGATTTTGTTCTTGCTTTAGAGACGTGCACGCCATAAGGTAGCTTACCTTGGGAAAGCATTTGATAAATAATCACTGCTAAGGAGAACAGGTCGGAGCGTGGCGTTCCACTTGCACCTAAAAAGTATTCTGGAGCTGTATATTGTGCTGTTCCTAATATGTCATCATGCTCAATGGGCGTGGTAATTTCATCAATGCCCGCCACTTTAGTAGCACCAAAATCAATGATTTTAACGGTGTTGGTATTATCGATCATAATATTTTCAGGTCTTAAATCTTGATGTAACATTTCAAGACGATGAAATGCCAATAAGCCTTTTGATATTTGTTCTGCTATTTCACGGACAGCTGACATATCAGGTTTAGGATTATCTCTCATCCATTGGGTTAGGGTTTGTCCTTCAATAAATTCCATCACAATATAGAGATAATTACGTTTACGTGTTGGTGAGCAAGGTTTTAGAACATAAGGACTATTAATGCGTCGAGCAATCCATTCTTCCATTAAAAAACGTTCTAAATAAGCCGGATCACCTTGAAGATCAATAGACGGTGTTTTGATAACTACTTGAATATTGGTCTCATTGTCTACAGCGAGATAAACATGGCTACGACTAGAAGCGTGCAAGCTTCTAACAATGGTGTAGCCATCAAATACTGCGCGTGCTTCTAATATGGGTGGAAACGGAAGTTCCGTGAGTTGCTGGTGGATTTCGGTTGCATCTTGATCCGGCAGATCGTTGATTGCAACAATTTGAATGGTCAGATTGTCGGTGCTTCCTTTCGCATAGGCTTCATCAATAATTGCTTTAGCTGCAGCGTCTAGATGAGCGCTGTGTGAATGAATCGTATCAATAATAAAGTCTGAGCTAGCATATTCATATACGCCGTCTGTTGCTAATACAAATACGTCTTCTTTTTCGATAGGCAGTGTTGAATAGTCAATTTCAAATTTTTGATTGATACCTAATGCACGGCTTAAATAGCTTTTTTTATCTGATACCCATAAACGGTGGTCTTCCGTTAACTTCTCGAGTGAACCATTGCGTAAGCGATAGATCCGAGTATCACCAATATGAAAGAGATGTGCTGTTGTAGATTTGATGATCATTGCACTTAAAGTGCATACATAGCCTTTATCTTTATCAAAGCGGTGGTGACTTTTTTGGCTTTGTGAATGTAACCATGAGTTGGTGGCGGCGAGTACGCGGAGTGCTGATTTCTGAACTGACCATGCTTCAGAAGTGCAAAAATAATCATCCAAAAACCCACGGACACTGGCTTCACTGGCTATTTGACTCACATTGCTGCTACTGATGCCATCAGCCAAGGCGATAGCGATCCCTTTTGATGTGAGTAGGGCATCATCAGGAATAGAAACACCGTGAAAATCTTGATTAATTTTCTTGCGGCCTTTATCGGAATGTTGGCCAACGGAAATTTTTAATGAGTTCGACATTTATAATTTTAGAAACAAAAAAACCTCCGCCCTGTAGTATGGAACGGAGGCTTGTTGATAATAATGCTTATTTTAATTTGCGATTAGCACTCGTTCTAACGTGTGTGTAGTATAACGGTAAACCTACCAGTACAAAACCGCCTACTAAATTACCTAATACGGTGGGTAGTTCATTCCAAATAACATAATCCATAACAGTGAAGTCACCCCCCATGATCATAGAGAATGGGAATAAAAACATATTAACGATTGAATGTTCAAAACCCATATAGAAGAACAACATGATAGGCATCCACATCGCTGCCATTTTACCGGTGGCAGAAGTAGAAATCATAGCGCCTACGACACCCATCGATACCATCCAGTTACATAACATGCCACGAATGAAYACGGTGAACCAACCATCTACGCCATGGGTTGAATACCCTAATGTACGTGATTCACCAATGCTGGCAACTTTTGCTGCAATGGCACCGCCATCGGTATTGAAACCGTAGGTGAAAATGAATGCCATCATAAACGCTACCATTAATGCACCACCTAAATTACCGATGAAAACCAAGCCCCAGTTACGTAATACTTGGTTTGTTGTTACACCTGGTCTTTTATCAAGTAGAGCCAGAGGCACCAATGTAAACACACCTGTTAACAGGTCAAACTTCATTAAATAAAGCATGATAAAGCCAACAGGGAATAGCACGGCGCCGAGTATGGGAGAACCCGTTTTCGTACCTACAGTGATGGCAAAAACAGCCGCTAGTGCTAATATAGCACCCGCCATAAATGCACGAATTAACGTGTCTTTGGTCGACATATAGACTTTTGCTTCACCTGCATCCACCATTTTTGTTACAAACTCTGTGGGTTCTAAATAAGACATAGTTTTCTCTCTTTTAGCTAAATTTATAAGCATGTGTATACATGCTTAATTAGCCTGTTTACAATAAATATGCCAAAAATTAACTACTGTAATAACAGTGGCTTATAAAAGGTGCTGAGTGAGAAAGAGTATGTGGTTTGCACCACTTGGGCGCGGGTGTATTTCAGCTGCACATAAATGGGGCAGTTTTAGCTAAGATTGTTCCGGAACATTAATAATCTCTTCTAGGCTGAAGCCAGTGATGCCATTAATTGTTCGCCATAGATAATAAAAGATAATCGCCATCATAATCATGGATGGAATAGCAATCATTGGATAGCTGAGCAGTGTCATCTGGCCGAGCTCCTCATTAAACGCTTCACTGCCCGATGGGCTGGTGACAATCCATTTAGCAAGAATATAATTCATCACTGAGGAAAAGAAAAATGTGCCGGCTAGAAAATAAGTGGCTTTCATTAGACGTGAATCAAATGTCGAGGTTTCCCCTAGCTCCTGAAGTTTCTGGTTGATTTTGTCTACATTTAAAACCGTGGGGTTATAGAGCAGTGTTTTAACTAGGGGGTAACGCGTTTGAGTTGAAATTAATACTGCAATGCCAATGATGCCTGGAATGGCTGCTTCTTTAATGGCCAGCCACTTGTTATCAAGTTGCAATAAACCAATGCCGCCAGTCAGCAATACACTAATTAAACCGAGCAGTGCAATAAAATTAAATTTTCGATATTTTATGAGCTCAAAAAGCCCCCAGCTTATCGGAAAAGCCAATGCCGCAACTAATGCACCACTAGCACCCAAGGCATTTTCACCACTGAACTTCATTAAAATAACAGAAGGAATGATGATGCTGACAAGCATGTCAATAAACGGTCGTGGCTTATGTTCTGATGTTGGGCTCATAAAGGGCTTTCTCGTTTTGTGTGGGGAGTATTARSYTMRWRWWYKAWKKMATTWTANKACKCSYYAWSAWWTGATWKRSAGSATTWTAAKTRAAAATKWTRWSCSWRTTGMWCTTGNCTAATTNKAAWKSRAGGTTCACTACTCTTATAATGGCCATGCGCCCTTTCTATCCGTTCGTCCTGAGCTTGTCGAACCATCATCCTTTGATAAACTCAGGACGAACGGAAAATTATTCAAAACGTCGTTTTAGGAAAATCAAGGAGTCGGTCGACCAAACAATCAATGGGATATCCCTTTTACTTTTTATTTCTGGTTAATATTTGCTTGGTTTCGTAGTATTTCTATATGAATGATGACTTCATTATTGATTCAGTAGATAAAGAAGGGTCAAATTAGCGATAAGGAGCAGTGCTGACATGAACTTCCAGAAAGCGAGAGGGTTGCGTTCTAGTAAGGGGCGAGATGTTTCTCTTAAAAATTCTGGGTTAGGGCGTCTTAGATCGCTTTCAAGTTCAGACATTTTTTCATAACGATGAATGGGCTCGATTTCCACTGCTTTTTGAAGTGCGCGATCAATCCACTCGGGTATATTACTGACGTGGCGGCTTATAGGTACATAATTCAATTTCTTGAAGGCCGCTTGTGTGTCTGCATTGGCAATAGCGGTTCCATAAGGGAGTTTACCGGTAATCATCTGATAGGTTACACAGCCTAGGGCAAAGAGATCMGACTGTGTAGTTCCTGTGCCGTGGATTAGGTATTCAGGGGCGGTGTAATGCTTTGTGCCGAGCAACTCTTTACGTTCGATAGGGGTTGAAACATCAGCAATGCCTGCAATTTTGGTTGAACCAAAGTCAACAATTTTCACTAAACCTTCTGGTGTAATCATAATATTACCGGGCTTAATATCTTGGTGGAGCATATCAAGACGATGAAAGGCACGAATACCGGACACGGCTTGCGAAACAATATTTCTGATAAYGGTAAGGTCAGGTTTGGTCTGATCCACCATCCACTGTTCAAGTGTTTTCCCTTCAATATATTCCATAACGTAATAGAGAAATAAGCGTGGACGAGATTGCTCAATAGTACGAATAACATGGGGGCTATCAATGCGTCGGCCGACCCATTCTTCCATTTGAAAACGCTCTAAATAAGCRGGATCATCCTCAAAATTGATCGAGGGGGTTTTAAGCACTACCTTTTCATCGGTTTCGGTATCAACGGCTAAATATAATTGACTGGTTGAGCTAGCATGTAGCTCTCTGGTGACGCGATAGCCATCTAAAATAACGCCTTCATATAATTCAGGAGGAAAGGGTAATTTAGTAAGTTGCGAATAGGCTTCATCACGATCTTGAGATGGCAGTTCGGTAATTTTTATTGCAAGGCAGCTGACATTATCAAGACTGCCGTTGCTTAAGGATTGTATGACGAGTTGTGTACATAATTGGGATAAATCTTGCTCACTGGATTTGAATGTTTCAAGAATTTGCTTGTCAGCCAAATAGTCATGCACACCGTCTGTAGAGATAAAAAAGATATCGCCAACTTCAATAGGTAATGATTTGTAATCAATGTCTAAACGATAATCTATCCCCATTGCGCGGCCTAGATATTCTTGGTTGCCCGGTAAATGAATACGATGATCGGTGGTGAGTTGTTCTAATGTATTGTTGCGAAATAAATAGATGCGAGAATCGCCGACATGAAAGAGGTGTGCTGTGGTGGATTTAATGACCAGACCACAGAAGGTACTCGCTAAACCYCGATCRACMGAGTGAAATTGATTACTTTGGCTATATAACCAATTATTAATGGCGGTGAGTACTTTCCCTCCCGAYTTTTTGACTGACCATGAATCGGGTGTACTGAAGTAGTCTTCCATAAAACCGGTGACGCAGGCTTGGCTTGCTTGTTTTGCTTCAATACTACTGCTTACACCGTCAGCCAAGGCAAAGGCCGCTCCTTTGCCTGTTAATAAGTTTAGGTTCTCAGGAACAAAGTGGGCTAAAGAATCTTGGTTTTCTTCTTTTACTCCTTTATCAGAGCAAGAGCCAACAGTCACTTTTAGTGTTGCAGTCATTTAAAATTCCTGTGGGGTAAAGTACAACTATCCAATCTACTTGAAGAAGTATCATTCAGCAAGACAAGTGCATGCAAGGATTGAAATCTACATCTTCAAATAGTTGATAGGTATTATTTTGTACCTCTATATGCGAGAAGTATTTTTCACCGGGATAAAATAAAAAACAAGGTGAAAAGCGTTAGTGCACATCAATCATTTGCACGGTTCCRTCAGGTAGGATTTCTGCCATCTGACCTTTAGGTTCATCCATAAATTGGACAGCAATTAATGTTACRACTGCCGTKCCAGCTATAACAAGGAAAAATGTTTGAGCTGATACCAGAGATAAAACAGTTAAAAATGTAACGGCACCGACATTACCGTAAGCACCGGCCATGCCTGCAACTTGACCTGTTAGGCGGCGCTGCACTAATGGAACGACTGCAAAAACAGCCCCTTCACCGGCTTGAACAAAGAAAGAACATGCCATTGTTGCAAGCACTGCAAAAACAATTGCCCATTCAGGTGTAATCATACTCATTATAAAGTAGCCAATAGCAAGCCCCGAAATACACACAGATAATGTGCGTTTACGGCCCCATCGGTCACTAAATAAACCACCGATTGGGCGAGAAACTAAATTCATAAATGCAAAWCCAGATGCTAATAATCCGGCTTGAACAGCAGTAATATCAAAGGTATCATGGAAAAAGAGCGGTAACATTGATACTACGGCTAGCTCGGATCCAAATGTGGCAAGATAGGCCAAATCTAATACAGCAACTTGTTTGAATTTATAACGGTGTATTTCCGGAACAGGCGTAGTAAAGATGCTCTTATTTACTTGATAGATATGATACGTTTGATAAGCATAAAGCACGGCTAAGCCAATATAAATAGCCTGAGTAACACCGGCAGATAATAAGCTTACGCCATTGGGTGATAGCTTCCATGCTAATAATGCTAGTGCGGCATACAAAGGGATGTTCATTAATAAATACAAAAAGAAATCGCCTTTGCTGGTAACTTCCATACCGCCTGATTTTTTAGGTTTGAAGTAAGTTGACCCTTTGGGTGTATCAGATACGCCATGGTAGTAAATGAATGCGAACACTAAGGCAATAACTCCTGTGAGGCCAACGGCATAACGCCAGCCATCTTCACCGCCGAACATCAGTGCAATAGTGGGAAGGCTCATTGCTGCAGCGGCAGAACCAAAGTTACCCCAGCCACCATAAATACCTTCAGCTATACCCACCTGTTTTGCAGGATACCATTCTGAAATCATTCTAATACCAATAACAAAACCAGCACCGACAAAGCCCAACATAAATCGTGCTGCTGCAAGTTGCTCAAAACTATCTGCCATGGCAAAGAAGAAACAAATAAAGCTAGATATCACTAAAAGTGATGGAAACATGATTTTAGGGCCATATTTATCCACGAGCATGCCAACTATAATTCGAGCAGGAATAGTTAATGCCACATTAAGAATTAAAATTGTTTTTATTTGTTGGTCAGTTAGGCTGAGTGTTTCTTGAATGGAGATTAGTAGTGGTGCATGGTTGAACCAAACAACAAAACTGATGAAAAAAGCCATCCAACTTAAATGAAGGATTTTAGTATTACCACTGAAGGATAATAGTTTGAGTTTTTGTGCGGACATGAACATTTCTCGAGATTAAACAGTAATCATTGCACATTGCGATAATCATGCCATCGAGATAATTATTATGTAATACACTGGGGTAGGGCTTTTGGCCCCCGTTGTTTCGCACCAATTGAGCGCAGTGTGTATTTAAATGGTGCACATAAAAAGGGCGACACGGGAGCCTGGCTTCTACTAATGTGTGCCTTGTCCCCGTGTCGCCCGTGTGAGCGCTATTGTTAGTGTGTTATTTGCGGACACCCTCAATGGAAAAGATCAAATCTAGCTCCTTTGAAGCTGGACCAATATTTTTAAGAATATTAAAATCTGCCAGCGCAATGCGACTTGTTCCTTCAAAGCCAATACGGTAGCCACCCCAAGGGTCTTTACCTTCACCGATAAATTTTATATCAATCGCAATGGGGTTTGTTACRCCATTCAGCGTAAATTCRCCCTTCATTATTCCACTACCATCTTCATTTTGTACAAAAGAGGTACTGACAAATTTAGCTTGAGGAAATTKAGCAACATTAAGAAAGTCTTCTCCACGTAAATGTTTGTCCCTTTCAGCATGGTTACTATCAATACTATTCGTTTTAATTGTGACTTCTATTTTCGTGGACTCAGGTGAATCTTTGTCATAACTAAAATGGCCATCAAAGTCATTAAATCGCCCCCATAACCAACTATAGCCAAGATGTGAGATTTTAAATTGAATGGAGGCRTGCATGCCTTTATTGTCGATAACATAATCATCTGCCATGGCTGTYGATGCCATAAGGCTTAAAGCAATAAATGCGGTATAAATAATTTTCATTTTTATTTTCCTATTGATTTTTCGGGGTTAATGATACGAACAAGGGTTTTGTCTTTATTAATAAAGTGATGTTTAAATGCAGCAAGAGCATGTAATGCAACCAGCAGCAGTAGCACCTGTGTGGAAATRTCATGGATGCCACCCACAATGTCTGCATTGGTTTCGCTTAGTGTTGTTATGGGTGGAATGTCAAACCAAGCAAAGAATTCAATACCTACGCCTTTTGCAGTAGAAATAAAATAACCACTCACGCAGATAAAAAATAACAAAATATAAAACAGAATATGCACGGCTTTGGCTGTGCTTGATTCCCATTTTTTATGGGCTTGCAATGGCTCGGGAGTGCTGTTTATAAACCGCCAAAATAGCCGAATAAGCAAYAGCATAAATACAATTCCACCTATGCTTTTATGCCACCAAGGAGCAGTGTKATACCACTGGTCATAATAATCTAGGTCAACCATATAGTCGCCGAGAAAAAACATTCCGATCACAATAATTGCCATTATCCAGTGTAATAGAATAGTCACTAATCCATAGTGTGTTTTACTATTTTTAAGATAGATCATGGTTGCTTTTTTCGCTGGAGTAATTTGATATATTGTCCTTTATATTATTGATTACTAAGGCGCTTAGAAAATGAAATAGCATAGGATGGAGATCGGAACAACAATATGGGATCCTTTGTAGCTTCGATACCATCACTTAAAATTAACGGATCAAAATTAATATTTTCACATTGGGCGCCTTTTTGCGTCATGGCTTTATAAATAGTTAATGTGCCGGCTTTTATTTCTTTACGGTTTTTGGGCCAGGCAATTGTTGGATTGTCCTGAACATCATCAGGCTCACCAATTGTGATGAGCATATCCCATTTCACAGCGCTTTTTTCTGTACGCTGGATTAAAGCCTGTTCAAGAAAGTTTGCAGGCAAAGATTTAAGTTCTGCTTTACTGAGTTGTTTTTCACCATCGTGAGGAACAAAGCGCCAGCGTATTAGCGTTGTTTGCTTATCTTTGCTGATAAACTTAAAGGTATGAATTCCATAATAAGCACTATTATAATAATTACTGGGTGGATTATTATTTGCCATAAAATGTGCTTGGGCTTTAATRTCTGGATGGCTGGCTTTAAAAGATTTTATTTTTTCTGGATCAGGCTTCCCTGTAATAGGGTCAGGTGTTTTTGCTATGAGCATATCATAAAATGTTTGTGGATTTTCAGCGCCAAAAATGGGCGTATTCAACATGGTCATATGTTGAATACTGCCATCGGAAAGAGCAAACTCCAAGGCTAGGCCTCGAGGGCTTTTTGCTGTGTCTGGTGCATTAGGGTTGCCACCAGCGAGAGAAAATCGAGCGATAACAGGCAACGTGCTCCCAGAAAATAATCCCGAACGACTCAAAATGGCAGCATYTTTTGAACCAACAAACTCACCAATAGCGCATGTTCCCTTAGTGTGATTTCGTCGTTCACCTGATGTTATGCCAAATGTACCTTCAAAGGCATCAATAACCTGCGTTGGCGTAACGTCTTGTTTATCAGCCAGTGCAACGTGTGAGCTTAATGCTAGCAGTCCAAAGGCAATGTACCTTTTCAAATCAAGATGAAGTTTCATTTTTATCCTTAAATATAATGCTAGATTCCTTTCCGTTTTTTGATTCAAAACGATGAGGTAGTTATATAGACCTTATTACAGGTGAATAAGTTGCAATAATAAAGTGGGACGTTATATTGAAGGGAAGTTATTTTGTAATAACTTGAACTTTCTCCTAATTTAAGAGGCTGTGTTGTTACAGCACTAAAATAAATGGTTTTTAGTGTTTAGTTTAATTAGATGTTRTGGCGTTTTACATCGGCTGCTGGTATCTTGTTTAAACTCTTTTGAAGGCATTGATAACGTTTGATGTGTGGTTATAACCCGCATGAAATGCAAGTTCACCAATGCTTAATTCATTAAGTCAAGCAACATTGAAGGTGTTCAAGAGCCAATGACACCACCATCCTCTTTTGTTATTAGCACTGTTGTCGATCTGGGGCGTGTTACTCCATCAGAAGCAGGATAACTTATCCCTGGATGTTGAATGTTTACCCACATCGATTTGTAGTCAGAGCTCCAGGTGATTCCTGTTAATTCACATCCGCGAGGCCCAACGAGAAACCGTTTTACTTCGCGGGTTGTCGGGTTAGCACATAATACTTGATTACAGCCCATATTTTGCATCACTGGATCGTCATCATGGTAATCGGTCATAATCCATAATCGACCATYTTTATCTATACCTAATCCATCGGGTGAAGAAAAGATATCACCTTGAATATTACCGATCAGGTTATCTGCTACGGGTTGTTCGTGGTGGTTGCCAGCATCTTTATTTTCACCGGCAATTAAAAATAATTCCCAGACAAATTCGATGGCTGCCGGATCTGCATTATGTTCCATGATTTTCACAATCTGGCCATGGCGATTATCTGCTCTTGGGTTGGCAGCATTTAATGAGAATTCTTTGCCTCGTTTATTGTTATTGGTGAGTGAWATATAAACATCTAAATTATGTGGATTTACTGTAGCCCATTCTGGTCTATCCATCGGTGTAGCACCCAGAATATCGGCAGCAGCTCGTGCATTCACTAAGACTTCAGCCTGACTAGGAAAACCACTACCAGCATTGATGCCCGAATGGTCATGTAGCAGTGGCAGCCACCGGCCTGTTCCATCATCATTAAATTTAGCGACAAATAGTGTACCGTCATCAAGTATGTCTCGATTGTGTTTCATATTTGTTTTATCAAAACGTTCTTTAGGGACAAATTTGTAGATATATTCACCRCGGGTATCATCACCAGAATAAAAGGCCATTTGTCCATTKTCAGCTAATGAAGGAGCCACACATTCACGACAAAACCGGCCAAATGCTGTTCGYTTAATAGGCTTGCTGCTTGGATCAAAAGGATCAATTTCGACAACCCAGCCAAAACGGTTCGGTTCATTAACAAAACCTTGGTGGGGAAGATCTGTATTTGGTGTTGCATCAAAACGTTCATCAACTGTATTCCAGCCATAATTTTTGGCGTGCTTCTTTGTCGATATACCGTAGCGATGGTGTGATACACGAGATTTATGATCAGCACGGTCTTGATTTACAAAGTAGTTGTGCCAATTTTCTTCACATGCAAGATAAGTCCCCCACGGTGTGAAACCATTTGAGCAGTTATTCAGTGTGCCAATAATTTCTAATCCATCCTGATCATTAACTGTTTTCATCAAATCGTGACCCGCTAAYGGACCACTAATTMGCATGGGTGTCATGGTWGATATTCGGCGGTTATAGGCTGAGGGATAGATGCGCTGCCATTGATTGTTTTTATCTTTTCTTATTTCAATAACACTCACACCATGTGCTGCTTGTTCTTTTCTTACTTCATCTAACGGTCGTTTACCATCGATATAGGTCATTCCATTTTGATGCAATGTCGGGTTAACATACTCATGATTGATAACCAATAAACCACGATTGTCATCGTCTGGAAAAGCAAAAAARTGCATRCCATCATGGTTGTCTCCAGCCTGCTTTAACTGCTCCTGCCARCTATTAGTGGCATTACTTTTCCAYTCGGCTGCTCCGGTAACGACAGGATCTCCCCATGAAAAAAAGGGCTGTGCCCGATAGCCATCTGCCACYAGTAYYTCATCAAAGAAGGGATCGGTTTGTGGCTGAATACTGTTAAAACCAATAAAAGGGATATTAAGTGGTGTTTTGTCAGAKGCAAAAACCAATTTACTTGATAAGCCTAATCCYAAAAAGCTGAGCGCTGCCGCACTTAAGCTACCTTTAAGAACTTGTCGGCGAGATAAGGCTAGCGACTCAAGAGATATATTATCTGTGGTATTAACAGGTGTATCGTCATGTTCGGCCATCTGTTGATGAAAGTCTAGCTGCTGTTCAATAGGTGTCATAGTAATGATGCGCTCTTTGTTATTGAATGCGGTATTCAAATGTATTTTTAACGTTGAGTACTGCTACAGCCTTGCCGTTAATTATTCGTGGCTCGTAGCGAAATTGTTTTGCTGCTGCGAGAGATGTGCGCTTAAATAGGGGGTGGCAATCACCTAATATTTCAGGTGATTCAACATGCCCTTTGCTATTGACCGTGTAACGAACGATACAATTCCCCTCGAGGCTTTTACGCAGAGCACCTTTGGGATAAGCAGGTGCTTTCTTTTCAATCGGTAAATACTGTTGATTCGACAAGGCCWCGGTATCTTTTATTGCTGATGTGTTTGAKGCAGTGTTCGTTGATGCCKGTTTYGATTTATCGTTTGWGGCTGTTTTATTTAGCCTGACTTGATTGGTTTGYTTTKCCACTACTTTATGGAYAGGCTGTTTTTGAACTATTTCAGGTTTAGCTTGTGGTTGCTTCTGMACTATAATTTTTTTAACTTTAGGYTTAATAGGYTCAGGTTTTACCAGTGGTTTCGGTTCTTCTTCTTTTACACGYTYGAASGCAAAGTCTTGTTTGATTACTGGCGCTTTAATTATAGGTTTAGGCTTTATTTCAACTAGTGGTGTTCGTTCGACGATCGGTGGTGGAGGCTCAACGGGTTTAGGCTGCACTATAGGCATAGTAAACATCTGAATATTAATTGTTTTGACAGCTAAAGGAGACTGCTGTGTTGGTGCCCATGAATTCAATAGCAATAGTGCTATCGCAGCGTGCAGTAGACCTACTTGAAACACCACCGATTTTTTGATAGCTGAAGACTCCACCGGCATGCTGAAATAGAAGGGGTTAGACAGGGCGATATCAGACATCGGGTGATTCCGTAATCAATCCTACATCTTTAATTCCCACAGATTGCAAAGCAGAAATAGCCCTAACTACCGAGACATAATTAGTAGATTTATCACCYCGAATAAAAAACATTAGGTCTAGGTKCTGYTGYCGAATCAGATCAATTTTGGCCACCATTTCATCGAGGCTGACCGCTTGATCGGAATGAGATTTAATATCCACTTCAGATCCAACATTCCAATAATAACGGCCATCAGCCACAACAGATAACGTTAGAATAGTTTTCTGATTATCAGTGGGTAATGCTTTAGCGGCAACTTTAGGTAATTCTAGCTTTACTCCTTGCACTAACAGTGGCGCAGTAACCATAAAAATCACTAATAACACCAACATGACATCAATGTATGGCACTACATTCATTTCAGCATTAGGTGCATATTTGGGTATTGGTTTTTTTAACATAAGGTGTTAATCCGCTGTTGCTATAGATGAACGATGTAATAGTCGCTGTAGACGTGTAATGAGTTCGTTACCAAAATGGTAATAACGTGTACTGATATTGCCGGCACGTTTACTAAATTGGTTATAAGCCACKACTGCAGGAATAGCTGCAAATAAACCAATGGCTGTGGCAATTAACGCTTCAGCAATGCCAGGGGCAACGGTACTGAGTGTTGCTTGTTCTACTTGTGACAAGCCAATAAAGGAATTCATGATCCCCCATACGGTTCCGAATAGACCTATATAAGGACTCACGGAACCAATAGTAGCCAGATAAGATAAACCTTTCTCTAATTCAACTTCTTGCTCACCAATATTGACCAACATGGCACGTTCAACATTCTCAATAATTTCATTTTTAGAGAGTGAATCAGTTGYTCTAAATTTGTTATATTCAGCTAATCCAGTTTGAAAAATACCTTCAATAGCGGGYGAAACAGGCTTGTTTTCATCTGTTACATCAAGGGTTGCTAAATCAGCAGTTTGTCGAAATTGTTGTTGAAATTGTTTGTTTTGTTTTTCTAACTTGCTTAATACATTTGAGCGCCAGATAATCAAATACCAGCTCAACATAGAAGCGGCAACTAAAATTAGCATGACTACTTTTACTAATAGACTGGCATCACTTACTAGGCCCCATATCGTCATTTCATTCATCGTGTGTTCCATTATTGGATCCTTATTTATTTTTCTTATTAAGTTTTAGTTGAGAAGCAATACTTGACCAAGGAACATATTTAAAATTTTGATTTTCCATCGGCATTCTATTGCGACCATCTTGGACAACCAACATACCTTGCTGCCAAGGCTTACCAAGATTTACAGCAGTGACATCGAGCCCGTCGGTTTCAGAAACGCCATCTATGCCTAACGTAGTATTAAATCCAACTTGGAAAGCGCCACGATAATTAAAGGGTGGCAGGGCATCAAGAACGATATAACTATCATTCCCTTGACTAGATATAATCAGGTAAGACTGATTTTTACCTTGATATAAGCTGATGCCTTCAATATCTGCCTTAAGCGTATCACCAACAGATATTACTTTTTTCAGGTGAACAACGTGCTCAGCTCGTGCATCTAATGTCCATACGGCTTTGTTTTCTTCACCGATAAAGAGTCGGTTATTAGCATCATCTGCTACACAGCCTTCTGGTTGAGAATTAAGCTTGAATTGACGCACTAAATCACCACTGATATGACCTTGCTTATCTTGTATTAAATACTGGAAAAAATGACCCTCTTTATCATTGGCAATCGCATAGATAGCACCTTGATAATTTTTAAACATACACAGACCATAAATATCCTCAATTGTTGTGCTGATTTCTCCTAACTCACTCACCACGCCAGTGTTTGGTTGAATAGCAAAAACATGTAATGAGTTATGATCACGATTGCTAGCAATAGCGAGATCAATTTGGTGCCCATTGAAATTGAAGCCAGTTCTGATATCAACATTATTAAGACGACCAACGGGTAGGTTCTGTAATGTATCTCCTGCCAAGTTATAAACTAATAACCCACCTTGTTTATCTGTACCCAAAATACGACTATGCTGTGCTTTTTGTGTATTAATCCAAATAGCAGGATCATCAGCTGCATCCCCTAAGCTAGGTACKGGAATAGTTTCAACTTCCGGTTTGACCATTTGAATAAGCCGCTTCGGCTGACTGTCTTTATGTGACCAGGGCAGAGTGAAAAACGTCATGCCATCGTTATGTTTGATAATTATTTCTAGTTGTTTATTTTTAACTCTGGCACTGAGATTGTTCGGTTCGGATAACCCTGCAAGAGAAAAGGTGGCATCGTGATGCCATTGATTGCCTGCAGTGACATAAGTATATAAATTATTATCATCAGCATCTAGAATTAACAGACCACCAGGAATAATGTGCATGCCGGCAGCACTACCTTTGATCAGACCAAAAGGGTGATTTAATGCAACTGGTTGGCGAATYAAGTCAGCCTCAGAATGTGCATCATAAGCCCATACCCCAACATTTTCTTCATTGATATACATYAGRTCTYGGCTATCATCGACCTGACAATATTCACTATTTGGTGGCGTGCTTAATTCACGAATAAGTTTAGGTTGAGCAAGGGSGGATGAGGCATCTGCCACCAACCATTGTGCACCATGTCCTTCTTCATCCAGTATAAATACAAAGCCATTACTTGCCTGATCTTGATAAAGACAAACACCTTCAATTTTAAAATCAGTGGTGGGAATATACAGTGTGTCTGACCAATCTTGAGTTGTGATATTGAACATCGTTACCAGYGCCTGTTGGCGATCATCATCTACAGCAGCTACGAGTAAACCCTTATCAACAACACGGTGATCAATGCTGCTAAAGTTACCTTTAATTAAACTCAGTTGTTGGCCTTGTTTATCCTCTACAGAAATACCTTTTTGYTTGTATACTACAAGGCGATCCATGGATGGGATAAGCGCAGTCTCATTTAATAACTGTGCTGCTTCAACAGTACTGTCAGTTTGTTGCCAAACTTCACTTAAAGCCCCGTCAGAAAACACAGTTAACGGTGTAAAGCACAGCAAAGAACTTAGCAGTATTGCCGACTTTAACGTGAAATTAGAAGTTATCATTTTATTCATAATATAGTCTTTATTTTTAGCTCTTTTTAGAAGTTTGTTAATGTGAATCCAATCTTGAAAGTTGGGCCATATTCTTCATACTGAGCATTGTAAGGGCTGCGSCCGGTATAAACGTAATAGTGCTCGTCAGTCAGGTTCTTTGCTTCAAATTTTATTTGTGCATTTTTAGTTAAAAAGTAATTTGCGCTAAAGTCTACAAATACTTGTGAATCAACATATAGATCATGTTTTTTGTCATCAATAGCGGCCACTTCTGATAGATAACTGGATTTATAATTGGTTGATAGGCGCATACTTAATTTACTGTTTTCCCAACCAATCATTAAGTTACCCACACGTTTTGCCTGTCCAGGTAAATCAATTTCTCGTCGCTGACCTAAGCCTTCAATATCAGCATTAGATTGACTGAAAGTTGCATTAGCACCAAGTAATAAACCGTTCCATGGTGATGGTAGCCAATCTAGTTTTTGATTGTATGACAGTTCGAYACCATAAACTTTAGCGGTATCCCCATTGGCATAAGTGTTAGCTTCGGCAAAGCTAGCAAATGCCCCCGTGCCTGCAAGGTCAGTGTTATAAACAAAATCAGAAATGTCTTTGTAAAAAGCAAATGCTGATATTGCACCAGCACGGCCCATGTAATGTTCAATGCCTAAGTCAAAGTTACTTGATGTCAACGGATCAAGGTTCGGGTTACCAAAACTAGTCTCGTCACCATCAATTTCAAATCCGGGGGAAAGTGCTTTAAATGTGGGTCTTACAACGGTATTTGTCCATGCAGCACGTACTTGTGTGTTGTCATCAACGTAATAACGAGCGTGTAAACCRGGTAACCAATTGTGATACGTGTTTTTCTTAGAAATCGCTTCAAAGTTACCGTTATTGATTCCKGTWCCTTTRGCTCTAAAATCAGTTTGTTCATAACGTARGCCCGCTATTATCGTCCAGTTATCTAAATCCAACGTATTCATAATATAAGCAGAATTGATATCTTCGTGCATAACATAATCGTTAATACGTGACTCTTCCTCATCATAGTTATTTGCTTTGTTGAGCCTTGTTAATAAGGATTTGATGTCTGAGTCACTAATGCCTGGGCCATAATTGTTTAGACTGTAATCAACATTACCTGATGTGTATTGGCTGAGGAGAAGATCAGCAGCATTGATACCTTGAGCACCAAAATCTTCATAAACCCATGCTTCTAACTCGTTATCTTTTTGGCGTCGTGATAATTTACCCCCAAATTTAACTTGTGAAGCATAACCTTTAAGATCAAAATCTCGTGCTAAATCGAATTTAATATTCTTCTCGGTATCAACYGTTTTTTGTTCTTCCCACTCAACTTCATCTAAGGTGAAGTTAGCAGGGTTATAGAAGTCGCTACCAGCAGTGAGACGAGGGCGGCGGGTGTTGCTGTAGCTCACATTACTAAAGTCRGAATTCCCTTCAAATTTGGCGCCAGCAATATGGCCTGGCGTGTCTTCACTCGCTCGACTATAACCAATTTGGCCATTTAGTGTCCAAAGCCCTATTTGTTTTTCAGAACCTAGTACATATGACTGAATCTCCTGYGTCTCTTCACGACTTTTTAATTCTCGGTAACCTTCAGCATCACCCGTTTCACCCGGCAAGAATGCACTATCAAATTCAACTCCTGACGCGTTACGTGTTTCTGTATCCTTGAAATGGCTAAAYAATGTACGAAGGTAATAACTRGTATTAGAATCTGCTTTGTAATCAAAATTAACTCCAAGRCCGATACGTTCTCGGTTGATTTCATAATCACGCTGTTCTAATTCTTCTAGTCTTGGTTCAGCATCAAAGTTCCATGCCCCCCCTGTTTCAACATTATCTGAGCCAAAATCACGATTTTGCCAGCTTAAAGCAGCAGCAACACCGAARTTATCTTTTCCATTGCCCACGCTAAAAATATTRCTAAAGGCACCGGAACCTTTGGGGCTTAATTCATCGGAATTGGTGTCGTAACCCCCTTCGCCAGATAGTGTGTAAAAAAGACCATCGTGATCAAATGCCGATAAGCTTTTTACGTTGATAGTCCCGCCCAATGAACTTGCATCCATATCAGGTGTGAGCGTTTTGACTACTGACAATGATTGAATGAGTTCGCTTGGTAGAATATCGAGTGCAACGGCTCTTGTTTTGCTTTCGGGAGAGGGAACATTAGTGCCATTAATGGTGACATTATTAAGCTCAGGAGCAAGACCTCGAACACTGACAAAGCGGCCTTCACCTTGATCCAGCTCAATAGAAACACCAGGTAGTCGTTGCAACGCTTCAGCTGCATTGTCATCAGGTAACTGGCCGATACCATCAGCGTGAGTAACACTTTCAATGTTATTAGAGTTACGTTGCTGTTTTAGTGATTTATCAATCTGAACTGCTTGGCCGATGACTCGGACTGTTTCCAGATTAATATCATCAGCTACTGCAATTGTATTTGCAACAAAACTTGCTATACCTAGTGCAATTAAATTTCGTTTGAACGCTGGGTTATCGAATTTTCGTGTCGTTGAGTTCATGAATAAATAGCCTTGTCGTCATAGTTATTGAAGATGGCGCCAAGTTTAGGGGCGGTAGATGACAATTATGTGACACTAAAAATCAAAACCAATCAAAATCAATRACTTACAGTGTCRCAACATGCTGTATGAGCTGATTTGACTAAGGAGATCTAATAAATCACGAACATTAATCTACGACTCACAATACAAATAACCATTATTAAATCAATGGTATATCCATCCTTTCAGTTGTGATTTATCGYGACGGATAGGCTATTTTTTTCAATTTTTTATGAGCTAATTTGACTGTTTAGCTTGTAATCAATTTGTCATATTTCTAGCGTAGCGTGCGAGTCTAAGATAGTTAAGAATAATAAACTCTTAGGTTAAACACATGAAAAAACGTGCTTTTTTAAATACTTCATATTTTTATGGATTAGTGGTCTCACTTATATTAGGTATAAGTATTTATCGACGTTGGGGAGATGTTAAAGCTGTTAGTGAAATTAACTGGTTAGATGTTATGTCAGAAGGTGGGATGGTAGTGCTCGCTTTCTTTTGGYTAGTCTTATTATTAAGAAGTAGGCCCGCAGGTAGGGTRACCCAATTACTTGCTTTAGGTTTATGTGGTATTGCCTTTTCATGGTCGATGGATTTGTTAGATGAATTTATTCGTATACCTTCTACAATAGTTTGGCATAGCTGGCTGGAAAGCCTGCCYATACCTGCATCTTTGGTATTCCTTAGTATCGGTATTTATCATTGGCATCAAGAAGAAATYGCGATTAGTGCACAAATGGTAAAGCGCGAACGATATTTTCGTGAACATCGCTTATTTGACAAGCTAATACCTGTAGGTGGCGCTGCATATTTGAGAAAACAACTCAAGATTTCACTTAATGACTGTCGAAAACAGCAACAACCWCTTGCRCTTATTGCTGTTGATTTAGATGATTTCAATTATATTAACCGACRATATGGAACAGAAGAGGGGGATCATATTTTACAATCGGTCTGTCAGCTTTTATTGCTTAACCTAAGAGACGATGATCTGATATGTCGATTAGCGGGTGATCGTTTTGTGGTGTTATTAAGCAATACAACAGAGTATGAGGCAATAGAAATTGGTGATGATCTTCGACGTGCTGTAGCCAGTTTTAGTTATAGAGCCAAGCAAACACAAAAACGGGTGAAYCTGACTGCCTCAGTAGCCATAACAATGGCAAAAACAGATGACTCAGACTCATTAATAAAGCGCCTTAATTTAGATTTAACAAAAGTTAAGCAACAAGCACGTAACATCGCATAATTATGTCGCTTATGCTTAAAACATCWAGGTATGAAATTGATACAGCATGTATTGCTGCACATTATCARCCTGCGATYTTGATYGAGCTTGCTTTATCTCGTGATGTTGATAGTCGACAATTATTGCGYGGTACTAGAATGCGCTTAGAAGATTTTGAGTCCGCAGAAAAACTGATTAGTCCTGAACAATAYTTAACGCTAATATCAAATAGTAAAAAATTACTTARCGCCGAAGATACCAGCTTCCTTTATGGGCAACGCTTATTACCGGGTTTTTTTGGTGCTGCTAGYCAAGCACTACAACAGGTAACAAATTGYCGTCAAGCCATTGAAATACTTTGTGAATTTCATGCTATCTTATCGCCGCTACAAACACCTAGAWCCTACGAGGATGAAGAGTATTTCTTTATATATTGGGAARACAGTTGTGCGAGTAGGGAGCAACAGTTTGTTATAGARGCYAGCATGACAGCAGTGATATCAATGGTATCGTGGTTGTCTAAAGAAAAAATGCCGTGGCAATGTGAATTTAAYTACCCTGAACCAGATTATATCGAACAATATTGGGTRAATATGGGGCAARACTTAGCCTTTAACCAACAAATGAACCGTATGTTATTACCTAAARCTTGGGTAAATAAAACATGGCCAAATGCAGCGCCATTGAGTATTCATGGATCCTTGAAAGATAGTCGTCATCAGTTAAAACAGCTTGCAAGTCATGAAAGTTTTCTTGATCAGCTATATAACTATCTTCAGGAMAACATTAATCAACCATTAAACCTAGACAAAGTCTCAATGGCTTTTGGTTTAAGTCCTGCATCAATGAAAAGAAAGTTGAAAAAACATAATACTAATTTTCAGCAACAAATAGACTTGGTCAGGAAAAACACCGCTATTTATCTGTATCAAGTTAAACATTTCAATAGCCAACAAATTGCCGAAYACCTTTGCTTTAATGATATGAATAACTTTAGACGTGCATTTAAACGTTGGACAGGKATGTCRCCCTAYAATCTATTTGCTCAGTAACGCTAAGTGTTAGGGGGTCATAAGGTGACGCAATGCTAAACTATTTACTACAGTTACCTTTTTTTGCCATTTCTAAACCACGTATTGCTTGTTTACCCTCTACCTCATCAACCAACTCCAAACCNGSMMCACCAACRAATACRCCTAATTTTATATATTGRYGAATGAAATAAWGYTTCCCATCTGYGGYTTGRATTAAWARATCATTGGGTGAARATTCAGATTCTGTAGMRATYTTATGYTCTTTATCGCCTTGAACCTCTTCATAGAAAAGACATTAGGCGCTGTTTTTCCAACACATTTCCCGTTAACCCAGCAACTTTCTAATTTCAGGCACACATGATCCACAATTGGTACCGGCTTTGAGTTGAGCGCCAATATCAGCCACTGTTTTGGCTTTTTTGCATTTGATAGCGTCTTTAATGGTATTTTCACCTACACCAAAACAGGCGCAGACCACGGGGCCGGTGTCGGGCAAACCCGCTCCTGCTTTGCCGGCGAGCAAGCTCATGCGAGTTTCATCGCTTAAAGTGGGTTCTAAAAATAACTGACTAAGCCATGTTCGACTAGGCAGGCTGTGTTGGGGTGACATGAAAAGCACACTTTCTAATCKRGAGTCCACGACCTTAGCTGCTCGGAATTGTTGTCTAGCRGTATCGCTGAATTCTAACCATTCACCYTCGCCGAGTTGTTGTTTTACCCAAGCAGAAGGATCGTCAATAAGCGATTCACYGGCTAATTCATAGCGCCARAATTGCTCACCTTTTATTGCTATCCAATACTCAGTATCAAAAGGCTTTAATGCTRTACGAGATAGAACAAAKCCATGCCATGCCGRCTTATAAGGYGTTATTTTTACTGGGGTATGTTTTGATTCGGGTTGGCCTGAAATGGGATCAACTACGGGGTTCACTAGGGCGTTGACGCGGCCTTTTGAGGCGGTAAAATCATTCCAGTGCATCGGTACAAATAGGCTGCCAAGGCGCTGATCTTCTGTTACGGTTACGCGTGTCAACATATCRCCCCATTGACTCGTAATGCGTGCTAGGCAGCCATTATGTAGTTGTCCCTTTTTTGCATCATCTGGATGAATTTGTACTATAGGCTCAGGAATGTGTGCATTTAATCGAGCTGATCGAGCTGTTCGCGTCATGGTGTGCCATTGATCGCGTACTCGCCCTGTATTGAGGACAAGAGGATAGTTATCGCTGGTGGCATGAACAGGGGGGCGAGGTGTAATGGCAATAAATTGTGCTTTTCTCGAAGGTGTGAAAAACTGATTATCTTCAAACATACGTGCTGTACCGTTAGGTCTTTTTTCTGTAATGGGCCATTGGATCGGTTTGAGATCATCATATTGTTGATCTGTAATCGCGGCTAAACCGCTAATATCGAAATCACGTTTTCCGTTATTTTCAAAGCCAGATAATGCGGCATGTTCTCTAAAAATATCGGCAGAGCTTTGATAATTGAAGGCATCACCATAGCCCATGCGTTTGGCAACTTGTGACAAAATCCACCAGTCTTCTYTGGCTTCACCTGGATGATCTAAAAAATTACGTTGGTGTGAGATGCGGCGCTCAGCATTGGTGACGGTGCCACATTTTTCACCCCWTGCTAAGGCGGGTAATAAAATATCGGCACGAGCAGAKGTACCKGTTTTATGTTCACATTCTGACACAATAACCAGTTCRCATTGTTCAATGGCATCACGYACTTTGTCGGCATTGGGTAGGGTGACAACGGGRTTGGTGGCGATGATCCAAATGGCTTTTATTTTGCCACTGGCTACATCTTCAAACATGTCGATCGCTTGAGCACCGGCYGTTTTTGTRAGCTTATCTGTTTGCCAAAAGCGAGAGACCAATGCGTGGTGGTCAAGGTTGGTAATCTCCATATGTGCRGCTAMTTGATTGCTCAATGCGCCCACTTCACGYCCTCCCATGGCATTGGGTTGACCTGTGATTGAAAAGGGGCCCATGGCCACTTTGCCAATGCGACCTGTTGCGAGGTGACAATTAATAATGCTATTTACTTTRTCGGTGCCTGATGAAGACTGGTTTACACCTTGAGAATAGAATGAGATGGTTTTTTCTGTTGCGGCAAATAGTTGAAAGAATGCCTCGACATCGTGGTGAGATAATCCACAGTCTTGTGCTACTTTTGCAAGATCWCTTGARGACTGAGATGAGCTGAATGCATCTGTAAACCCTTGGGTGTGTTGGTTTAAAAAATCCCAATCRATGTGTTCTTTTTGGTGTAAATACTGCAATAATCCATTGAATAAGATTGTATCGGTACCGGGTTTAAKCGGTAGATGAAGATCGGCAATATCACAGGTRGGYGTTTTGCGTGGATCAATGACGATGATTTTTAAGTCAGGACGTTTTTCTTTGGCTTTGCTGATACGTTGAAATACAATGGGGTGGCACCATGCCGTGTTTGAACCGATGATTACGATGAGATTAGCTTGTTCAAGATCGTCATAATTACAGGGCACAGTATCACTACCAAATGCACGTTTATAACCCGCTACAGCAGAGGACATGCATAAGCGTGAATTGGTATCGATATTGCCACTGCCAATAAAGCCTTTCATAAATTTATTAGCGACGTAATAATCTTCGGTGAGCAATTGTCCTGACACATAAAAAGCCACAGCATCAGGACCATGCTGGTCGATGATGTCCTGTAAGCCTGTAGCCACGGCATCTAAAGCGGTATCCCATGATRTTTGTTCGCCCTTAATRTAAGGGTGAAGCACTCTTCCTTCTAGGCTTATCGTATCKGCAAGGGCWGAGCCTTTTGAGCATAARCGMCCGAAATTTGCYGGRTGAGAYYTATCACCCGTAACAGAAACAGTACCGTCACCATTAGRCGTGGCTAATACGCCACAGCCGGTACCACAATAAGGGCATGTTGTTGCTACGGGGCTTAGATTACTCATGCGTCTTATCCTGTAAACCATCACTATGATGTTGGCCAAATAATAGGTTTTCACGCATGTGAGCAATGTCTTTTTTGTCWGTGAGCAGTGAAAAATACCAATTGCCATCACTGGTTTCACCATACAGAATGATGCCGACAATTTTRTTTTCTTTGATYACCAGYTTTTTATAGATATGACGYACAGGATCGTTAAATATGATTGATTCGGTATCGTCATCACCTAGGTAATTTCCAGCTGAGAAAAGGTTAATCCCCGTTACTTTTAATTTTGTGGAGGTTACATTACTGACATAGCTGGCGATGCCCATATCGAAAAGATGGTTGGCACAGACTTTAGCCTGTTCAAATAGGGGGGCGACCAAACCAAATGTCTTGGTTCGATGTTGCACACACTCACCTACAGCATAGATATTGGGCGTGTATGTTTGCAAGGTATCATCGACTAAAATACCGCGTTCACACTGCACACCTGAGGCACGAGCGAGTTCGATATTGGGTCGTACACCGATGGCCATAACAACAAGATCAGCATCAATTTCAGAGCCATCTTTAAAGCGGACTTTTTCAACACGATCGCTACCAAGCAGAGATTCAGTATGATGATTCATTAAAAAATGCATGCCTTTTTCTTCTAATTCAGCACGCATTAAGTTTGCTGCTGTTTGGTCAAGYTGTTGACTCATCAAAATATTATTRCGATGCACAACCGTTACATTCATGCCGAKKRYMAKYWKRMMWTRMKMAKYTTYTWGCMYBMRHWDAMYWRYMSCAATRATAACGGCATTTTTATGTATTTTAGCGGTTTCGACCATGACATTTACGTCATTAATATCACGAAAACTAATTACGCCTTCTAGATCTTTTCCGGGCAGGTCSAGCATAAYAGGTACGGAACCGGTGGCAAGGATCAAACGATTATAATTTGCTTTAATACCGTCAGCAGTGATCACTTGGCGATTTAGTCGATCAATTGTAGTGACTGTTTTACCCGTATGTAAGGTAATATTGTGATCTTGATACCATTGCAGATCATGAATAATGATGTCGCTGAGTTTTTTATCTCCAGCGAGCACAGGTGAAAGCATAATGCGGTTGTAATTGCCATGAGGCTCAGCACCGAATACGGTAATATCAAATTTATCTGACGACAGTTTTAGTAGTTCGTCAACCGTCCTCATTCCGGCCATACCGTTACCGATAAGCACTAATTTTTCTTTCATGTGATCCTGTTATCTCCGTTGCTATTATGGAGAATTTATTGTTTATGTATAAAAAATAATTCTAGATTTCCGTAGTTGAGTCGGAACAAGGAATCTAATTAGGGATAAACATTTTGCCTTCGGCTACCATCAATGCTTCACCACCGATCCGTAAATTAAGTGTTGCTCCGGGTTTGTGATCCATTTCGATATTAATCACACTACGTCGATTTTTGGMGTCACCTCGATCGACGGCAAACGTGTGTGTACCTTCTTGCGTAAAATCAAAAGAACATAGGTAGGAAGCGAAAGCAGGCATGGCGCTCGCTACGGCGGGATCATCATTCACACCAATATTAGGGCCAAATAGACGGGCATTAAAGTTAGAATCTTTAAAGGCTGTTTTAGGGGAAAATAATAAAATCTCTTGTGCAGCACTTTGTGGCGCAGATGAATGGCTCCACGAAGAAAAATTGAATTTTGCATTTCGAACAGAGTCGTAACTCCATACCGGCACAATTAAATAAGGGAAGCCGCATGAAACCAGTCGTGTGGCATATTTCTTGTGGTCAATTTCTGATATTTGAATAGAAAGAAAATCAGCCAATTCAGCATCTGAAGGTGTGAAGCGGTCAATAACAGATGAAACTCGGTCGGTAAATTGAACAAAACTAACTTTATTGTTACTGGCCGAAACATTGACTTCAATTTCGCCAGCGTTTTGAGTGAATTTTAGCGATGTTATACCTTCATTGAGTTTGATATCACCACACTCACCCAATACAAATGCGGTTGCAATAATAGGGTGGCCAGCATAATCAAGCTCACCTAATGGTGAGAAAATACGCATTTTTCGTGCTGTATCATTATTATTGGGGTTTGATACAAATACCGCTTCGGGTAAATTAAGCTCCTTAGCAATTAAGGTCATTTGTCCAGTGTTTAAGTCGTCAGCTTTAGGGAAAATAGCGACTTGGGTGCCAGCAAACATTTCGTGAGTAAATACATCGGCAATGTAATAATTGAGGGTCATTATGCTGCTTCCTTTACGTTAACTTCTACTCGGCCATCTTCGATACGAACACCATATGAAGCTACTTTAACTGTTTCGTCTTCTAAACAAACGCCTGTTTTAAGACTGAAATGCTGTTTATAAATAGGTGACGATACCATAGGCTCGCCTTTAATATCACCGATTAATCCGCGTGAAAGAATGTTGATAAGACTAAAAGGATCATAGTTATTGATGGCAAATATCGCATTGTCTTCCGGCATATAAAAAATAGCGACTTGTATTTCTTCAACTAAGGCACAAATGCCGGAGTTATTTACTAAATCATCGGTACTACAGATATCAATCCACGTGCTCATTATGCTTCCTCCGCTAATGCAAGCGCCCGTTCTTCAATATTCGCTGGGCGAATTTGACCGCGTTCTTCCACAAAAATGATGTTCTCATCTATTTTGTCACTGTTTACAAAATGACGGAAGCGTTTAAGTTTGTTTTCATCTTCAATCGTTGTTTTCCACTCACATTGGTAAGTATTAACAATACGTTGCATTTGTGCTTCTAAGCGGTCATTAATATTTAATTTATCATCAATAATGACAGATTGAAGGTATTCTAATCCACCTTCCATATTTTCCATCCAGACTGAGGTCCGCTGTAATCTATCGGCTGTTTGCACATAGAATGTTAATACACGGTCGATGTATTTAATTAAGGTTTCTTTATCAAGATTAGTCGCAAATAAATCACCATGGCGAGGTTTCATGCCGCCGTTACCGCACACATAAAGATTCCAGCCACCTTCAACGGCAATGATGCCGATGTCTTTACTTTGTGCTTCAGCACATTCGCGGGTACACCCTGACACTGCAAATTTAAATTTATGCGGTGCGCGTAAACCTTTGTAACGATTTTCTAATTCAATCGCGAGCCCGATACTATCCTCTACACCAAAGCGACACCAAGTGCTACCGACACAAGACTTAACGGTTCGTAATGACTTACCGTAGGCATGACCACTTTCAAAACCGGCATCAATCAATTCTTTCCAAATAGGCGGTAGTTGATCAATGCGAGCACCAAAAAGATCAACACGCTGGCCACCGGTAATTTTAGTATAAAGACCATATTTTTTAGCTACTTGACCCACAGCAATTAGACCATCAGGGGTCACTTCACCACCCGCCATGCGAGGTACAACAGAATARGTACCATCTTTTTGGGTATTGGCAAGAAAGGCRTCATTGGTATCTTGCACACTGACATGAGCATTATCTAATACATAGTCATTCCAATAAGAAGCGAGGATTGAACCTACGGCTTGCTTACAAATTTCACAGCCTTTTCCTGAACCATGTTGGTTTAGCAAATCACTAAATGTCTTAATTTCTTCGACCATGATGAGGTTATATAAATCTTGGCGAGTATAAGCAAAATGTTCACAAAGRTCGGTGTTCACTTCGATRCCGGCTTTTTCTAATTCACAATCAAGCACAGATTTTAATAAGGCCGCACAACCACCACAGCCTGTTGCTGCTTTGGTATCTTCTTTCAGAGCGCCTAATGTGGTGCAACCGCCTTCAATAGAAGCACAAATATCGCCTTTAGTGACATCATAACAAGAACAAATTTGTGCTGAGGCAGGCARRGCATCTGGGCCTAAGCCCACCGATTCATCACCGCGAGAAGGCAGAATAAGTGAATCAGGATGTTCTGGTAGATCAATACTGTTTAGGTAATATTGTAATAAGGTTGGGTAGCCGGATGCGTCGCCGACTAATACGGCACCTAATAATTTCTTATTGTCTTCACTCACAATGATGCGTTTATATACACCGTCTACACCATTTTGATAAGTGTAAACTAAAGCACCAGCAGCCGATCCATGCGGGTCGCCAATACTGGCGACATCGACACCATTCAGTTTRAGTTTGGTGCTCATATCGGCACCGGTGAATAATTGTTCATTACCACCAGCAAGTTGATCCACTACGGCACGCGCCATTGCATATCCTGGTGCAACCAAACCAAAAATTCGGTCATTCCAAGAGGCGCATTCGCCAATAGCATAAATATCGGGATCAGAGGTGAGACAGTTATCACCAATTACGACACCACCACGTTCTGCAATTTGCAAACCACAGGCGGCTGCAATTTCATCACGTGGACGAATACCTGCAGAATATAAAATTAAATCTGTTTCTAGCTCGCTACCGTCTGCAAAAATCATTTTATGCTTACAGGTGTCACCATCAACAATGCGGGTGGTATTTTTACTGGTTAAAACAGATACGCCGAGTTCTTCAATTTTTTGTTCTAGTAATAAGGCGCCGCCGTCATCTAATTGTGCAGCCATTAAACGTGGTGCAAATTGAACAACATGTGTTTTTAGTTTGAGATCTTGTAAAGCTTTCGCGGCTTCAAGCCCTAATAAACCACCACCGACAACCGCACCGACTTTGGCACCTTTGGCTGCTGCCATTGTGTCATCTAAATCAGCAATGGTWCGGTAAGGGATGCAGCCATCACGATCATGACCAGGAATGGGCGGAACAAAGGCACTGGAACCCGTTGCTAAAATAAGCGTGTCATAGTGAATGACTTCACCTTTTTCGGATGTAACCGTTTTTTGCTCACGGTTAATGGACGCAGCCTTATCACCTATATGAATAATGATATTGTTATCTTCAAAGAAACCTTGTTCAACAAGTGATAAATCATCAGCGGATTTACCTGCAAAGTATTCACTTAAATGTACACGGTCATAGGCAGGAATAGGTTCTTCGCAAAAGGTAACGACATTGTAGTTATCTCGAATATCACTTGCCATTAGGCTAACCAAGAAGTTTTGGCCGACCATACCGTTTCCGATTACGACGAGTGTTTGTTTGTTGCTCATAGTTGCCTCGATGTTACTGCTATTCAATACTGTAAAGATAGAAAATTGCATGGTTTATGCCAAGATCACCAATGTTAGTAGATAAAATTTCTTTCTTAGTGGAAGAGGGGATKGCTGATAKAGYAATGAGAATCATTACYATATTAAGAYCTTGAAATAGATGGCTTTATCGGAAATAATAGTGGGCATAAAAGAAAATATKTTGTACTAGATAAAGAATGTAAGAATAGACACTATTTTTTATAAATAGCATTTTTGCACTAAATTGGGGCGTGYTTGAACGCTGATGCACCATCAATGAAAAAGGGTGCAGCTAAAAATAGCTACACCCTTAATTTTAAACGTTGAGATTTTAGTATTAACGACCAGTAAATTCTGGATATGCTTCCAGACCACATTCGCTAATATCAACACCTTCATCTTCTTCTTCAGCAGTAACGCGAATACCCATAACCATTTTCAGTACGTACCAAGTTGCGAAACTTGTTCCAAATACCCAAATGAAGATAGTCGCTGCACCTACTAGTTGACCAACAAATGTTGCATCGCTGTTTGTTAAAGGAACGGCTAACAAACCCCACAAACCAACCGTACCATGAACAGAGATCGCACCTACTGGATCATCGAGTCTTAGTTTGTCTAATGTCAYGATAGATAACACGACAATAACACCACCGACAGCACCGATGAGTGTTGCCACTAATGGCGTTGGTGTATCAGGTCCCGCAGTAATTGCAACTAGACCAGCTAATGCGCCGTTTAAGATCATGGTTAAATCTGCTTTACCAAAGAGTATTTTTGCAGCAAATAATGCCGCAATTACACCACCGGCAGCAGCAGCGTTAGTATTTAGGAATACCATCGCAACTGCATTAGCACTCGCCATATCACCTAGTTTTAATACGCTACCACCGTTAAAGCCGAACCAACCCATCCATAAAATGAATGTACCTAGTGTCGCTAACGGTAAGTTAGCGCCAGGGATTGGACGAACTTGACCATTAGCATCATATTTACCACGACGTGCACCTAATAAGATAACACCTGCTAATGCAGCTGCAGCACCGGCCATATGTACGATACCTGAACCTGCAAAATCAAGGAAGCCAAAATCATCACCTAGAGAGAACAGGCCAAATACAGCATTGCCACCCCAAGTCCAACTACCTTCCATCGGGTAGATGAAGGCCGTCATGACAACAGCAAATGCAGCAAATGCCCATAATTTCATACGCTCAGCAACGGCACCTGAAACAATCGACATCGCYGTAGCAACAAACACTACTTGGAAGAAGAAGTCAGACGCAGCAGAATAAACAGAGCCACCATTAAAACCCGCTTCAGCAGAAGCGGCTAATGCATCAGCTGTTAATGTGTCACCACCTGCRATGCCATCTAAGAAGATRCCACCACCATACATAATGTCATAACCAACCACCATGTAAGCGGTACAGGCAATAGCAAATAATAAAACGTTTTTCGTTAAAATCTCAGCCGTGTTTTTTGCACGGACTAGACCTGCTTCTAACATTGAGAAGCCTGCCGCCATCCACATAACTAATGCGCCCATTACTAGGAAGTAAAAGGTATCGATAGCATATTGCAGTTCGAAGATTTGATTTGTTACATTTTCCATTTTAATTACTCCTCAAACTTAAAGCGCTTCAGAACCGGTTTCGCCTGTGCGGATCCGAATTACTTGCTCTAGTGGGTAAACGAAAATTTTGCCATCACCGATTTTTCCAGTGTTAGCCCCTTTAATGATAGCTTCAGTTACTTTTTCAACTAATTCATCATCAACTGCAATATCTAGTTTTAATTTAGGTAAAAAATCAACTACATATTCAGCACCACGATAAAGTTCAGTGTGCCCTTTTTGGCGACCAAAGCCCTTTACTTCAGAAACGGTTAAACCTTGCACACCAATTTCAGAAAGTGATTCACGTACATCATCAAGCTTAAAGGGCTTGATTATCGCTACTACTTGTTTCATAAGATTTTCCTTCAATAAAAAAAGTGACCACCCGAAAGTACTGGGTGGTCAGTTGAGGAGGTTTTACAGTGATTTAGAGATTGTAAATACTAGGCGATCATCAGCTAAATCACCATTTGCATCTTCGCCATCACTATCCATACCGTAGTATGTTAAATCAAAACCAAAACCGATCATTTCTTTAGAAATACCAATGCGGTAATCAGTTTGGTCATCGGCATAGTCTTTTTCGTAATCGTAATAACCAACACCTGCACTTAGTGCAATATCAGCGGGTAGATCGTAGTCAAATCCTACAGAATAATATGTTGCTGTTGCATCGTCATCAGAACCATATACTTCTGTAGTATGAGCAATGCCAATGCTGAAAAAGCTGTAGCTTAAAGAGGCATAATATTCGTCCCARTCCAAATCATCGGTGTCTGGGTATATGTAGCGAAGAATACCTACATCGTAGCCAATGCCTGACTCACCAAATTCACTACTGAATCSGGCATAAACATCTATCTCTAAATCCGCATCAGCAAAGTCTACGTTTGAAGCCCAAATACCAGCATATAAACCGTTGCTATTTGCATAATCAAAGCTACCTGAAATTGCAGCTTCTTCATCTGTTTGTGAATAACCGCGCCATACGTAGTCAGTTGAAAGTGCAACGCTTGCACTTGTTGAATGTGCACCATTTTCGCTTTCCCATGCCATTGCTGATGTTGAAGCAGCAAGTAATGTGCTAGCAGCGAGTAGTGCTGATAATTTAGTTAATTTCATTTGAGTTACTCCTCGTAACATTTATATAATTTCCGGTGATGATTATCGTCGTGTTGTTTTGGTACAACATCTTGTATGTAATCAACAACAGGATTTACTAACGCATGATATGTGCCAAGTGTGGAATAGGTCGCAAATAAGAGGCAGAAAAGGAGATATAGTTAAGKAATTCATTTGCTTGCGCACTGTTCTGGTGCGTATYTGGGTTGARTGATTCATGGTGGTGCATAAAAATAWGTGTTCCCCGCTTTTCTAAATTGCTTGTTATCATATTCAATGTTGATAAGTAATTTAAGGTAGATAAGATGGTTTATCCCACAATTGATCCCGTAGCAATATCGCTAGGTCCATTACAAATTCATTGGTACGGCTTGATGTATCTTTTTGGTTTCGCAGGTGCGTGGTGGCTGGGCCGAGTGCGAGCAAAACGTTATGGCTGGACAGCAGAGCAAGTAGAAGATTTACTCTTCTATGGTGCGATTGGCGTTATTGTCGGAGGCCGTTTGGGCTCGGCCATCTTTTATGATTTTGCTGACACCCTGGCGAACCCACTCAATGTATTTAAAGTTTGGCAAGGTGGCATGTCTTTTCATGGYGGCTTATTAGGTGTGCTCACCGCWTTTTGGTTTTTTTCTAGAAAGACCGGAAAATCATATTTTGAAATAAGTGATTTTATTGCGCCGATGGTGCCGATAGGTTTGTTTTTTGGTCGAATTGGTAATTTTATAAATGGTGAATTATGGGGGAAAGTAAGTGACGTGCCTTGGGCAATGGTGTTCCCTACGGGGGGACCACTAGCCCGACATCCTTCACAACTTTATGAAGCGGGCTTAGAAGGATTGGTACTCTTTATCATCTTATGGTGGTATTCGGCATCACCAAAACCATTAGCTGCCGTATCAGGTTTATTTTTATTGGGCTATGGAATCTTCAGATTTTTAATTGAATTTGTACGCATACCGGATCAGCATCTAGGCTATTTGGCATTAGATTGGTTGACGATGGGGCAACTTTTATCGCTGCCGATGATTATTATAGGTGCAGCCATTATGGTTCGAGCATATCAAGTCGACGCTANNAANSTAAGATAACCGCCCAAGTMGCAATCGCAATMRCAATACTAAARAGTACCGCTAAAGARCCGTAGTCTTTTGCYCTGCCAGATAGWACGTKATGCTCCATGCTAATGCGATCAACAACGCATTCTATGGCKGAGTTYAGTATTTCRACTATCAGTATYAACACTAAGCTAGCAATCATCGCCAAGCGTTCATAGGCTGATACATCAAGGTAAAAGCTTAACGCCATTAACGGTATTGCTACAATGACTTCTTCCCTAAAGGGCGCTTCGTTTACSAGTGCAGCACGAAAGCCTTTCCAAGAATASATSCCAGCATAGAARAGTCGCATAATCCCTGTGTTCTTTTTCATGATTTTTAAGCCGATAAATTGATTTATCGTGACTATAGCACGCCCATATTAAGATTTTAGGTTCAAAAAAGGTACGCATGTTAAAATGATCGATCAATTTTAGGATATGAGCAATAAAGCTATTTTATGAATTACCAAGATCACTATGATGTCATTGTTGTTGGCGGAGGCCATGCCGGTACAGAAGCCGCATTAGCTTCTGCGCGTCAGGGTGTGAAGACCTTGTTGCTTACGCAGAATATGGAAACATTAGGCCAAATGAGTTGTAACCCTGCCATTGGTGGGATTGGCAAAGGTCATTTGGTTAAAGAAATTGATGCGATGGGTGGCATTATGGCGCAAGCAGCCGATCGGGGTGGCATTCAATTTCGTATTTTAAATGCGAGCAAAGGCCCTGCGGTTCGAGCAACACGTGCTCAAGCTGATCGTGTGCGGTATAAAGCAGCAGTGCGTGGTTATTTAGAATCACAAGAAAACCTCTACCTATTCCAACAGACGGTTGATGATTTAGTTGTTGAAAATGATCGTGTTGTGGGTGTGGTGACGCAAGCAGGTTTACGATTCTCAGCAAAATCAGTGGTGTTAACGGTAGGTACGTTTTTAGGCGGCTTAATCCATATTGGAATGGAAAGTCACCAAGGTGGTCGAGCGGGCGATCCTGCTTCAATTGCACTTTCACAACGGCTGCGAGCATTACCTTTTCGAGTTGATCGCTTAAAAACCGGTACACCACCGCGTATTGCAATGAACAGTATTGATTTTTCAGACTTAGCCGAACAGCCCGGTGATACGCCTACGCCGATATTTTCATTTTTAGGAAAGCAGTCTGATCATCCTGAACAAATCTCATGTTATATAACGCATACTAATGAAAATACTCATGAGATTATTCGAAATAATCTCGATCGTTCCCCAATGTATAGCGGTGAAATAGAAGGCATAGGCCCTCGTTATTGCCCCTCGATTGAAGATAAAGTGGTGCGCTTTGCTGATCGCGCATCGCACCAAATATTTCTTGAACCAGAAGGTTTGAATTGTGGTGAAGTATATCCGAATGGTATTTCAACCAGCCTGCCTTTTGATGTGCAATATGACATTGTTCGCTCAATGAAAGGCTTAGAAAATGCGCATATTACGCGGCCAGGTTATGCGATTGAATATGATTATTTTGATCCACGGGATTTGCGATCATCCTTAGAAACGAAACATATGGCAGGCTTGTTCTTTGCCGGGCAAATTAATGGCACAACAGGTTATGAAGAGGCGGCGGCACAAGGCCTCATTGCCGGTTTGAATGCTGGCTTACAAGTGCGTGGATTGGAGCCATGGTGTCCACGCCGTGATGAAGCTTATATCGGTGTGATGATTGATGATTTAATCACGCTGGGCACGCAAGAGCCTTATCGCATGTTTACGAGTAGGGCAGAATATCGCCTATTGTTACGTGAAGATAATGCCGATAGTCGATTAACACCAAAAGGACGTGAATTGGGCTTGGTGAATGATGAGCGCTGGGCTATTTTCACGGTAAAACAAGAGGCGGTGCTGAAAGAAACGGCACGTTTAGAGGCGTATAAATTTAGCCCTGAGAAAATAGACCAAGCCGTTGCTGAAAAGGTATTAGGCGAACGCTTAAAGAAAGTAAGCACAGGATTAGATTTATTACGTCGACCGGAAGTTGACTACAAAGGTTTATTAAACTTAATGGATGAAGCAGCTCAGTTGCCTGAAGATGTGTCAGAACAAGTTGTGATTCAAACAAAATATGCTGGTTATATCGAACGCCAGAAAATGGAAATTGAGCGTTTGCAACGAAATGAAAATACGGCGTTGCCTGACGCTTTAGATTATAAAGAAGTGCGTGGGCTATCAAATGAAGTGCGTGAAAAATTGAACAATGCCAAACCGAATAGTTTGGGGCAAGCAGCCCGTATTTCTGGTGTAACCCCAGCGGCTATTTCATTATTATTAGTGCATTTAAAGCGCAGTAACCAGCAAGGCAAGCAAGCAAATGGATAGCGGCTTGTTGACACAACTTCAACAAGGCTGTGAGCAATTAAAACTCACATTGTCATCAGTGCAATTAGAAAAATTAGTCCGCTATGTTGCCTTGCTAGATAAATGGAATAAGGTTTATAACTTAACATCAGTGCGCGACCCACAAGAAATGATCAGCCGACATATATTAGATAGTTTGGCGTTATTGCCTTATCTATCGGGCGATACATTATTAGATGTGGGAACGGGCGCGGGCTTACCGGGAATTCCGTTAGCAATAGCGCAACCAGCGTTAGCGGTGACGCTGTTAGATAGTAATTCTAAAAAAACACGATTTTTGCAGCAAGCGAAAGCAGAGTTGGCATTAGACAATATAACGGTTGTTCATGCGCGCATTGAACAAGCAGAATTGCCTAAATTTGCCATGGTCACTGCCCGTGCATTTGCAAAAATTGATGAGATYATTGATTTAGCCGGTCGACATTGCGATGATGCAGGTTCATTATTATTAATGAAAGGCGCCAATCCGCAAGCAGAATTACCCGAGGTAATGGCTGAGTTTACGCTTGAACAATTGGTATCTTTGGATGTGCCGGGCTGTACGGGACAACGACATTTAGTGTGTTTGCTTAAAAAATAGGCTCATATTCAAATAACGTGGAAGTGTATGATTCAGTAAGAGAAGAATCGATTGCCTTCACCTCGTGCCATACTTTGACGTTCGTGCTAAACTCTGAAACCTACATTTACAAGTTGTTTGAGTATCATAAATGGGCAATATTTACGCGGTAACAAATCAAAAAGGCGGTGTCGGCAAAACGACCACTACCGTCAATTTAGCAGCTTCGCTGGCCGAAAATGGTAAAAAAGTATTRCTAATTGAYCTTGACCCACAAGGYAATGCAACAACGGGTTGTGGTGTCGATAAAGAATCRMTTRAAATYAGTAGTTACGATGTCATTATGACAAACGCAACAGCAGCGRATGCGATTGTYACGCCTGAAGGTTTAGCYTTCGATGTTATGCCAACCAATGCCGATCTTACAGCRGCTGAAATTCAGCTTATAGAYGTTAAATTACGYGAGCATCGTTTRCGYGTTGCTTTAGAATCAACGCGYGRYCGCTATGATTATATTTTAATAGATTGYCCACCATCGTTAAGCATGTTGACGGTTAATGCACTGGTTGCCGCGAAGGGTGTCATTATTCCGATTCAATGTGAATATTATGCGTTAGAAGGCCTATCTTCATTATTAAAGACAATTGAACGAATCAAACAACGTGCTAACCCAAGTTTAGAAATAACCGGACTTGTGCGAACGATGTTTGATGCACGTAATAATTTGGCTAATCAAGTATCACGTCAGCTTATTTTGCATTTTGAAAAGAAAGTATTTCATACTCTGATCCCTAGAAATGTACGGTTAGCCGAAGCGCCTAGTCATGGCATACCGGTCGTTCAGTATGATCGCTCATCACGAGGTTCGCTTGCACATATGGCGCTAGCAAGTGAGTTTATACGCCGTGAAAACAAGMAGGAATCATAAATGGTTGGCAAAAAAAGAGGCTTAGGTCGAGGTTTAGATGCGTTGCTTGCCGATGTGCAGCATGAAGATGAAAGCCTTGATGACAGCTTACAATATTTTCCGCTAGATAGGATACAACCAGGCAAGTATCAGCCACGTATTGATATGGCTGAAGACTCACTTGAAGATCTGGCTGACTCCATTCGTTCACAAGGTTTAGTGCAACCTATTATTGTGCGTACGATTGACGGTGGTAATTATGAAATTATTGCGGGTGAGCGTCGCTGGCGGGCATGTAAATTAGTAGGCTTGGATACCATCCCAGCCATTGTGCGTGAAGTTTCTGATCGCAGTGCCATTGCTATGGCATTGATTGAAAATATTCAACGTGAAAATCTAAATCCAATGGAAGAAGCCAATGCATTGCATCGGCTACGTGAAGAATTTGATTTAACGCATCAAGAAGCAGCAGAAGCGGTTGGGCGTTCTCGTGCCGCTGTTTCAAACTTATTGCGTTTACGTAATTTAAATGAAGATGTAAAACGACTGCTAGAAAATGGCGATCTTGAAATGGGGCATGCGCGTGCCTTATTAGCATTAGAAGGTGAAATGCAATCAAATGCAGCCAGTGATATTGTTGAAAAAGGGCTATCCGTACGTGAAACAGAGCAACTTATTCGCCGATTATCRAARCCTTCTAAAGARAAAYMWCAYCARTCAGATGCTTTATTAGAAGAGCTAGAYAATATTGAAAAATTAATTWCAGRTAAGCTAGGTAAGCGCTTTGCACTTAAACACAGTGCYAGCGGCAAAGGYAAGTTAGTTATTGATTATGCAGATGTGGCTGATTTGAGAGACATTGTYCAACGSATTRTATRAWGAATMAGGAAAKYRWCAATGTATAACGATGAGGATCTCAWSTCTGCSGTARAAGCWGGMRTYATGACKAASGAYACCGTCGASRAATTTCGAAAGCACATTGCATYTAAAAAAGATTCRCCAATGGTAGATGAGGAATATTTTCGGTTACTCACTGGCTTTAATGATATTTTTGTYGTCATTGCCTGCTCCTTGCTTCTTCTTTCTATTGCATGGATAGGTGAGTCTATAAGTCCTATTGTTGGCGGTGTAGCTCAAACACTTGCTGCATGGGGGCTGGCTGAATATTTCACCCGAAAGCGTCGCATGTCTTTACCTTCAATAGTRTTGTTACTTGCCTTCGTTGGYGGTGTTTTYKTTACCGTTRWTGCTCTTTTGGAAGGAGGAGWGGGARATAATKCGGCTGGATTARYGCTACCCAGTGCCGCYGCAACATTAGCTGCATGGRTCCACTGGYTACGTTTTAAAGTACCCATCACTATCGCGGCTGGGGCGGCTACTCTTGTTATGAGTGCACTATTTCTACTATTCTACTTTGTGCCTGCGGTAAGTGGCTGGACGCTACCAACTGTATTTATTCTAGGTATTTTAGTTTTTTCATTGGCAATGAAGTGGGATTCATCTGACACGCTGCGTCAAACTCGGCGTTCTGATGTCGCTTTTTGGCTTCATTTAGTAGCTGCGCCACTTATTGTGCATCCACTATTTTCTGTGGCGGGCATATTTGATAATACGGTGGGTTTTTGGCAAGCAGTCTTAGTCGTGTTTTTGTATAGCCTGATGGCTATTGTTGCGGTGTCAATAGATCGAAGAGCACTCATGGTTTCTGCACTTATCTATGTGCTTTATGCTTTTAATACTTTATTTGAACAATATGGCGTTGTCAGCCTCGGTTTTGCATTTGCAGCATTAAGTATTGGAGTGGGTTTATTAATATTATCTATTTTCTGGCATAGATGTCGGACAGTTATGATAGTACGTTATCCAGACTGGATTCAGCGGCGATTGCCTGCGCTGCAATAATACAATGAGTAATGAGCAGCATATAAAAAAGCCGTGAAGGGTACACCCCATCACGGCTTTTTGTTTTCAGTTGATTGTTACTTATAAAATTTTAAGCAACGGTGCTTGAAACTTTACGACGTAAACCCAAGAAACCTAATAATGCAGGTGCAAATAAGAACAGCGCTGCTGGAACCGGTACGGCAGAGACAGTAATAACTCGGATCCAATCACCAGGCTCTGTAACGCGCATAGAAAGTTTTAACACATTGCCAGAAAAGGCATAGCCATCAAAGCTTCCTTCTAATCCTTGATTAGCAAAGCCTGAGCCGCCAACATCAGCAAAATAAGTATTAAATGCGGCAAAAATACCATCAGTAGCAGCCATTAAACCGCCATCTATATCGGACATAACACCGATAATATTGCCACTAAACACCCATGTTGAACCAGTGTCTGTTACTGGAGTACCTGAAGGGGTATTTAAAAAGATAAGGTGGCTGTCTACACGCATACCAGCAGCAACAGAACCACTATCAACATTAACACCAGCTCCACCTATTAAAACGCCTTGCTGTTCATTGAACCCTTGTTGATGATCATTTGTCTCAGCATCTTCTTGCACGTTAAGCGCGGTAAGGAGAATTTCACCGCCACCGGTGACACTAACTAGCGCAGCTTGWACTTGAACCGACAATAATAATGCCGATAATAAAACTAGAAATTTTTTCATAACATTTTCCTTATTCGAAAAATGCAACCCAGCCATCTTTGWTNAAKTYAAAGACCTGTGGCTTTCCGTTCCTTAGTTCACACTAAGGTTGGCNTNTRWYTATATAACGCAAAATTGCGATTACATTAAAYCAYATAKAACAGTMRTTTTAGAACCCCYARTTYARGGGGGYAARGCRRTGTTATATATAGCTATTTAKKWMMANTACTYGGWTTKYTMAMYTGYTGTCTATTGTACCTTGGTACTAGTGTTTTTTRKTTTTAGAATRCSGYTRAAATTTAATGTTGAAACCRCRTAGAWTTTCTAAAKGCRSYATATARTRAATAGRCCYTCAATATTTATTAAATAAAGTCATNTTTTCAATTGACCGASTAGTCTGCTTATCAGTATAATGTTYGATTTGCACAAGCAGAAATTGAAAATACAGTGAAAAATGACCGCCGATTAAGACTTCAACCGATTAATAATCTTTTGAAACGGCAGGTTGTCACTCTGGTAGGAATAGTTTTAATACTCCTTTATTGGCAAGGAAGTAGCGCTGCGTTGGCCTGTTGTTTTGGTGGCTGTATCGCAATTGCTAACACCCTGTTGCAAAGGTGGCATTTGATAGGATCGGTAGAACAAGCTAAATCGGATGCAGGAAAGAATTTACGGAAAGCTTATAGTTGTGTTGTACAGCGATGGGTACTTACCATCGTAATGTTTGTAGTTGGATTTGCAGTGTTAAAGTTTTTAGCGATGCCATTGATGACTGGATTTATTGTGACACAGCTTGCTTTATTATTTGGAATCAAGAATCAGGCATAACGTAGAAATATGGCTAGTGAAACACTTACTTCCACAGAATATATAAGACACCATCTGCAAAACTTAACCTTTGGTCAACACCATGATGGTTCATGGGGTTTGGCGCATGATGCTGCAGAAGCGGCAGACATGGGGTTTTGGGCAATCAATGTAGATAGTATGGCAATGACCCTGATTTTGGGTGGCCTACTCATGTGGTTTTTCCGCAGCGTAGCAAAAAAAGTTGAGGCTGGTGTTCCATCGGGCGCTCAAAACTTTGCTGAATGGGTGATTGATTTTATAAACGACAGCGTTCGCGGTTCGTTTAACGGTAGAAACCCACTGGTAGCACCTTTGGCATTCACTATTTTCCTTTGGGTATTCTTAATGAATCTGATGGACTTATTGCCCATTGATTTCGTACCTGAAATAGCTAAATATATTGGCTCTCACTTTTTTGGAATGGACCCTCATGCGGTCTTCTTTAAAGTGGTGCCGTCAACTGATCCAAATGTAACGTTTGGTATGGCGTTTGGTGTGTTTGCACTCGTTATGTATTACACCATAAAAATAAAAGGTGTTAGCGGTTTTGCAGCTGAGTTGACTTTGCAACCTTTTGAGTCTAAAAATCTCGCCTTAAAAATCTTATTTATTCCAATTAACTTTATATTAGAGTTTGTATCGTTAATTGCGAAACCCATTTCATTGTCATTACGGTTATTCGGTAACATGTATGCCGGTGAAATGATCTTCATCTTAATTGCAATCATGTTTAGTGCTGGCGCAGTAATGGCTYCACTGGGTGGTGTATTACAAGTAGGCTGGGCGATTTTCCATATTTTAATTATTACCTTGCAGGCGTTTATCTTTATGACGTTGACCATCGTATATTTAGATATGGCACATCACGAACATTAAGCTTTTATTACTAAATTTTTACTTTAAATCGTAGGAGATAAAAAATGGAATCGGCATTATTATATATTGCAGGCGCATTAATGATGGGTTTAGGYGCTTTAGGTGCCGCTGTAGGTATCGGTATTTTAGGTGGTCGCTTTTTAGAAGGCGCAGCACGTCAACCAGAATTAATCCCAATGCTTCGTACACAATTCTTCATCGTTATGGGTCTTGTTGATGCGGTACCAATGATTGCTGTTGGTTTAGCAATGTACATTCTGTTTGCGGTTGCATAAATCTAGTCTGCATTACGTATAGACTAAATTTGCAATTATAAAGAGGTACAAACATGAATCTTAATGCAACCATTATTGGACAAATGATAGCGTTTGCTATTTTTGTCGCTTTTTGCATGAAGTATGTATGGCCACCTATTATGGCTGCTTTGGACGAACGCACTAAGAAAATTGCGGACGGCCTTGCAGCAGCAGAGCGTGGCAGGCATGAACAAGAACTAGCTGAAAAACGTGCACAACAAGTTATTCACGAAGCGAAAGATCAAGCGAATGAAATTATTTCACAAGCTCAACGTCGTGGTAACGAGATTGTTGATGAGTCTAAGGACAATGCGCGTGTTGAAGGCGAGCGTATTTTGACTTCTGCTCAAGCAGAAATTGAACAGGAAGCAAATAAAGCGAGAGATGAACTTCGCACACAAGTGGGAAGCATTGCTTTAGCTGGCGCAGAAAAAATTCTTGGTCGTGAGATTGATAAAAAATCACACACTGCTTTGTTAGAAGAGTTGGTGAGCCGGATCTAGGAGGGGTATATAGAATGGCTGAAGCAATTACTATCGCTCGTCCTTATGCAYATGCYGTTTTTGGCATTGCTAATGATAAARGCGAATTGAAAGCATGGTCTGAGTTACTTGCGGTTTTAGCGCAATGTGTAGCCCAGCCAGAAGTACAGTCGGTAATTAGTAGTCCAGCAGTAAGCGATGAGCAGGTTATAAATCTGTTAGCGAATGTCTCTGGCGAGTTAATGACGGACGATGCACACAATTTTCTAGCCGTATTGGCACAGAACAATCGCCTACAATTATTAGCAGATATTGCTGTAATTTATGAAGAGTTACGCGAAGAAGCTGAGCAAATGATGACGGCAGATGTGACATCAGCATTAAAACTCACTGCAAAACAAGAAGATGATATTTCAGCGGCGTTGAAAAAACGCTTAGGCCGAGATATCACTTTGAACACAAGTGTTGATAAAACCTTGTTGGGCGGTGCGATTATTCGAGCAGGAGATCTCATCATCGATGGATCTGCCTTGGGAAAATTGAACAGACTTGCTAATGCCATTGGCTAATAGCTTGTTATAGAGGAAACAAAGATGCAACTGAATTCAGCAGAAATCAGTGACCTAATCAAAAAGCAAATTGAAAGCTTTGATGGGGCTACTGAAGCACGCACAGAAGGTACTGTCGTCGCAATTACGGATGGTATTATCCGTGTTCATGGTTTAGCCGATGTAATGGCAGGGGAAATGCTTGAGTTCCCAGGCAATACCTTTGGTATGGCGTTAAACTTAGARCGCGACTCTGTCGGTGCGGTAGTTTTAGGTCCGTACACGCACATCTCAGAAGGTGATAGCGTTAAGTGTACAGGCCGTATTTTAGAAGTACCTGTCGGTGAAGGCCTTTTAGGTCGTGTTGTTGATGCATTAGGTCAGCCTATCGATGGTAAAGGCGATATCATCAGTACTGAATCGTCTCCAATCGAGAAAGTTGCACCAGGCGTTATTGCTCGTCAATCAGTTGATCAGCCACTTCAAACAGGTTTGAAATCTGTTGATGCRATGATTCCTGTTGGCCGTGGTCAACGTGAGTTAATCATCGGTGATAGACAAACAGGTAAAACTGCAATTGCTATCGATGCCATTATCAATCAAAAAGGTACAGGCGTTAAATGTATCTATGTTGCGATTGGTCAAAAAGCTTCTTCTATTGCGAACGTTGTTCGTAAACTTGAAGAACATGGCGCTCTTGAATATACAACAATTGTAGCGGCATCTGCTTCTGATACAGCTGCATTACAATTTATTGCACCTTATGCCGGTTGCTCGATGGGTGAGTACTACCGTGATAAAGGTGAAGATGCTTTAATCGTTTATGATGATTTGACTAAACAAGCTTGGGCTTATCGTCAAGTATCATTGCTATTACGTCGTCCGCCGGGTCGTGAAGCTTATCCTGGTGAYGTTTTCTACATTCACTCACGTTTATTAGAGCGTGCTGCACGTGTTAATGCTGAATATGTAGAGAAAATGACAGATGGAAAAGTGAAAGGTAAAACAGGTTCATTAACTGCATTACCCATCATTGAAACCCAAGCCGGTGACGTATCTGCATTCGTACCAACCAACGTAATTTCGATTACGGATGGTCAAATTTTCTTAGAAACTGATTTGTTTAATGCCGGTATTCGTCCTGCAATTAACGCCGGTTTATCAGTATCACGTGTAGGTGGTGCTGCTCAAACTAAGATCATTAAGAAATTAGGTGGTGGTACACGTCTTGATTTAGCGCAATATCGTGAACTAGCCGCATTTGCCCAGTTTGCTTCTGATTTAGATGAAGCAACACGTAACCAAATTCAACGTGGTCAACGTGTTACCGAATTAATGAAGCAAGGACAGTACCAACCATTATCAATTGCAGAAATGGCCGTGTCGTTATTCGCAGCAAATGAAGGTTTCCTTGATGATGTTGAAGTGGAGAAAGTAGGTTCTTTCGAAGCGTCACTATTATCGTACATGAACTCTAATCAAACTGAGTTGATGGATAACATTAATAAATCAGGTAGTTTTGATAAAGATATCTCAGGTGCAATGACCTCTGCGATTGAAAGTTTTAAAACAACTGGTAGTTGGTAATCGGAGCGTAAGCAATGGCTAGCGGCAAAGAGATACGGACTCAGATAGCAAGCATCAAAAACACGCAGAAAATTACGCGTGCGATGGAGATGGTTGCTGCGAGTAAAATGCGTAAAGCTCAAGAGCGTATGGCAGCGACACGTCCTTATTCAGATAAGATCCATAATGTKATTAARCATTTGGCTTATGCGCATCCAGAATACAAACATGTGTATTTACAGGATCGTAAAGAAGAAAAACGTGTTGGCTATATTATTGTTTCATCTGATCGTGGTTTATGTGGTGGTTTGAATAATAATTTATTCAAAGCAGCACTAGGTGATATTGCTGAAAAAACTGAAAAAGGTTTAGAAGTTGATGTCTGCACAATCGGTCAAAAGGCTTCGGGGTTTTTCAGTCGCATGCCTGTTAATCACGTAGGGCAAGCCGTTCAATTAGGCGATGCACCACACCCGCATGAATTAGTGGGTGCAGTGAAAGTGATGTTGGATGCTTATGAYGAAGGGAAAATTGATAGCCTATACCTTGTTTATAATGAGTTTGTGAACACCATGACTCAAGAAAATAAGTCCGTTAAGTTATTGCCTGCTAAAGCTGAAGAGCCAAATGAAGAAATGTCTCAYCACTGGGACTATATYTATGAGCCTGATGCAAAAGATGTGTTAGATCACTTGTTGGTTCGATAYATTGAATCTTTRGTTTATCAAGGTGTTGTTGAGAATATTGCCTGTGAACAAGCGTCACGTATGGTTGCTATGAAAAGTGCATCCGATAATGCGGGTGACCTTATTGATGAATTGCAATTGGTTTACAACAAAGCACGCCAAGCAGCAATTACACAAGAAATATCAGAAATTGTTGCCGGCGCAGCTGCGGTATAAGAAATTAAACGGGTTTAAAAGCCCAATAGAAATAGTATTGAAAGAGGAAGTAAGATGAGCTCTGGAAAGATTGTACAAATTATCGGTGCTGTTGTTGAYGTGGAATTCCCWCGTGACAGCCTGCCAAAAGTATATGACGCGTTATTGGTTGATGAAGTTGGCCTTACGCTTGAAGTGCAGCAACAATTAGGTGATGGTGTTGTGCGTGCGATAGCGATGGGTGTAACAGATGGTCTTAAACGTGACACAGCTGTTTCAAACACGGGTGACTCAATTCAAGTTCCTGTTGGCCAAGAAACATTAGGGCGCATCATGGAYGTATTAGGTAAYCCMATTGACGAAAAAGGCCCAATCGGCGAAAAGACTAGAATGTCTATTCATCGTAAAGCGCCWARMTTTGATGAGTTATCAGCAAGTAATGAATTACTTGAATCAGGCATCAAAGTTATCGAYTTAATTTGCCCGTTCGCTAAGGGTGGTAAAGTTGGTTTATTTGGTGGTGCTGGTGTAGGTAAAACAGTAAACATGATGGAGCTTATCCGTAACATCGCGACTGAGCATGATGGTTTCTCAGTATTCGCTGGTGTAGGTGAGCGTACTCGTGAAGGTAACGATTTCTACCATGAAATGACAGACTCAAACGTAATCGACAAAGTATCATTGGTTTACGGTCAAATGAATGAGCCACCGGGTAACCGTTTACGTGTTGCTTTGACTGGTTTAACGATGGCTGAAAACTTCCGTGATGAAGGTCGTGACGTATTGTTCTTCGTTGATAACATCTACCGTTACACACTTGCGGGAACAGAAGTATCAGCACTATTAGGACGTATGCCATCAGCGGTAGGTTACCAGCCTACACTTGCTGAAGAAATGGGTGCCTTACAAGAGCGWATCACTTCAACTAAGATTGGTTCTATCACMTCTATCCAAGCGGTATACGTACCTGCCGATGATTTGACGGATCCATCACCAGCAACAACCTTCGCTCATTTGGATGCAACCGTTGTATTATCGCGTTCGATTGCTGAGCTAGGTATTTATCCTGCGATTGACCCACTTGATTCTACTAGCCGTCAATTAGATCCTTTAGTTGTCGGTAATGAGCATTATGAAATTGCACGTAGCGTTCAAGGTACATTGCAACGTTATAAAGAATTGAAAGATATCATTGCGATCTTGGGTATGGATGAGTTATCTGAAGAAGATAAGTTGACTGTAACACGTGCTCGTAAGATTCAACGCTTCTTATCACAACCTTTCTTCGTTGCTGAAGTATTCACTGGTAGCCCAGGTAAATATGTTGCATTAAAAGATACATTAGCAGGCTTTAAAGGTATCTTAAACGGTGATTACGATGCACTACCAGAACAAGCGTTCTACATGGTTGGTGTTATTGAAGAAGCTGTTGAGAAAGCAAAAACACTTTAAGCTTTCAGGAGAAATACAATGGCGATGACTATACATGTTGATATCGTAAGTGCTGAAAAAGAAATTTTTTCAGGCGCCTGTGAYGCTATTTTTGTTTCTGCAAAAATGGGTGAGCTGGGTATTTACCCACGTCACACACCACTGCTAACAACGCTAAAGCCGGGCGAAGTTCGTGTTCTAATTGGTGGTAAAGAAGAACAGTTCTATGTTTCAGGTGGTATGCTAGAAGTTCAACCTCATGTTGTTACTGTTTTGGCAGATACGGCAATGCGAGCTGAAGATGTTGATGAGGCTGCAGCCTTAGAAGCAAAAGCAGATGCTGAGCGTGCACTGAAAGATACCGATGCGAAGATCGATATGGCTGAGGCAAGAGCTAAAATGGCTGAAGCAATGGCGCAACTTCGCAGTATTGAGCGAATGAGAAAAACAGGTGGAAGTCACTAAGCTTAAGTGATTGTAAGCTAAAAGAATTAAAAGGCTGTCATTGAGATAGCCTTTTTTTTGCTTAAAATTTGATAGAATTAAGCGATAAATACTTTGGAGTACATTATGTCTTTAAGCATCATAATCCTCGCTGCCGGAAAAGGTAGCAGAATGAAATCTGCAATTCCGAAGATCATGCATCCACTCGCAGGTAAAGCATTGCTTGAACATGTCATTGATACAGCACAAGGTCTTGCCCCACAAAGTATCGCCGTAGTGTGTGGCAATGGTGCCGAACAAGTATTACCACTACTAGATACACACGCCATCACCTCTGTTATGCAACCTGAACAATTAGGCACAGGCCATGCTGTAATGCAAGCTGAATCTGTATTTGCTGATTCAGAACAGGTGCTAGTGCTATATGGTGATGTGCCGTTAACGCAACTGACAACATTAACCGCATTATTAAGCTGTGGCAACACACAAAGCCTAAGAATATTAACCACCCAGCTGGATGACCCAACGGGCTATGGCCGTATTGTACGAAATGACAAGGGTAATGTTGTCTGTATTACCGAACAAAAAGATGCAGATGAAGCAACATTAGCCATTCAAGAAGTAAACAGTGGCATCATGGTTTTACCAGCAAAATGGTTAAAACAGTCACTTGCTAAGCTGAGTAATAACAACGCTCAAGGTGAATATTATTTAACGGATATGGTGGCATTAGCCGTGGCAGATGGCTTAGCAATTAACACTGTTTGCTGTGATGATAACGCTGAAGTAGCAGGTGTGAATACGCGCCAACAGCTTGCAGCATTAGAGCGACATTATCAGCAATTGCAAGCGAATACGCTAATGGAAAATGGCGTAACACTTGCTGACCCATCACGAATAGATGTGCGAGGTACGTTGGTCACAGGTACCGATATCACCCTCGATATCAATATCATTATTGAAGGTAATGTAACGATTGCAGATAATGTCAGAATTGGTGCGAATTGTATTATTAAAGATTCTATTATTGGAAAAGGCTCGATAATCCTCCCGAATAGCATGATCGATTCCAGTCAAGTAGGTGAAAATGTAAACATTGGTCCTTTTGCACGATTAAGGCCGGGTACTGTGCTGGCCGATAATGCAAAAATTGGTAACTTTGTTGAAACTAAAAATGCCAATATTGGTGAAGGTTCAAAAGTAAATCATCTGAGCTATATTGGTGATACTGAGATGGGTAAAAATGTAAATATTGGTGCAGGAACCATCACCTGTAATTATGACGGAGCGAATAAACACCGCACCACCATCGGCGATAACGTGTTTATTGGATCAGACAGTCAATTAGTGGCACCGGTAACGGTGGCAGCGGGTGCGACTATTGGCGCAGGGACTACACTGCGTAAAGATGCACCAGAGTTAGCGCTCACACTCACAAAGAGTGTACAGAAAACAATTGAAGGTTGGGCACGCCCCACTAAAATCAAAAAATAACATTATTAAATGTAATCTCGTTCAGGTTACGTTCAGCTAAAAATGGTAGATTAGTCACTATTTTTAATATCGTTTTAGTAGTGAATACTATCGCCTATTCTCCGCTCAAAATACACATCTAAGGATGGTTTGTGAAAAATATTTTTCGACGTTTAAGTTTTCTATTATTAATGCCTCTTTCCGCTTTTGCCGGAGTAGATTTAATCCTCAACCATACAGATTCACCGCTTGATCCGATTCCGGCAGGTGGGACTGTTACGTATATACTGAGTGTCGAAAATGGCGGCGATACGCCGGCAACAGGGGTCACAACAACACACACTGTTCCTGTAGGTGTTTCTTATGAGGGAGTAACAGGTGCAGGAGTAAGCTGTACTGGTTTAACGATCGGTCAAGCAGGCGCAGGAGTATTAACCTGCACATTACCTGATCTTGCTCCAGCTGCAATTAGTAATTTTACTCTTGACTTAAAAACAACAACCCAAGACTTTTATACATTTGGAGCTGTCGCTACTTCAAATGAAGTGGATGATGACGCCGCAAATAATACCAATGATGAAACTACAACGGTTAAGTCGGGGGCAGATGTTGCGGTCACGTTATCACCTTCAACTGCGATAGCTGCATCGGGTTCACCGTTTACATGGGCATTGGACATAAGCAATGCCGGTCCAGATCCGGCAGAGTCATTACGTGTTTCGGTGCCTGTTCCAGCTGGATTTATTATTACAAGTCTGCCTGCAGGCTGTTCAACCGTGGTAACGATTATTATTTGTGATATTGCCGGTCCAGTGGCTTCTGGTGCCAGTGTATCGATAGGTGATATTGAGGGAGTGATTAGTGCGGGTAGTGGATCGACTGTTACTGCAACAGCTGCTATTGCTTTGTCACCGACAGCACCCGCTTTAGCACCCGGTGATCCAAATAGTAGTGATAACACCTCTATTGGTAATGTTACTGTCACTGCGGGTACGGATATGATGATGGGTAAGTCACGTAGCGTATCAGGACCAATTTTGGTGGGAGATAGCTTTAATTTTATTCTTTCACCCCGTTATTCGGGTGATTCACCTACTACAATAACAGTCACAGATACTATTCCCAGTAATTACACTGTGGGTACTGTACCAACAGGTGCGTTGCAAAATAACTGGAACTGCGCGGCTTCTGGGCAATTAATAACATGTACAAAACCTAATGGTGGTGTGAGTGGATTTAATCAGTCACTCGGAGATATTACGATACCTGTTACGGTGAATGCGGCTGGGACGAATATAACTAATAGTGCACATATTGGTGCCGTTGGCCCGCTAGATTCTAATCCGGCTAATAATACTGCTAGCGATGGCGGTGCTACATTAGAAGATCCTGCCGTTCGCCTTGGCATTACGAAATCAGGTCCAATACCCAATTTAGTGGTGGTGGGTGTGCCATTCCAATTTAGTTTACAAACCAGTAATACTGGTACCACAGCATTTATTGGTGATATGGAGATCACGGATACTGTACCGGCTAATATGACGATTACCGGTTATCCAACGCTTAATGGTTGGGCATGTCTTCCAGCACCACCTGTAGCGGCTGGAAGTACGATTACGTGTACTCAAACGTTTAATGCGCCTGGATTAGCCCCCTCTGTTGCTGTGCCTCCTGTTGTTTTTGATGCAGAAGTTTCAGCGGCAGGCCCGTTTATAAATAGTGCAACCGTAACACCAATAAGCTGTGCTGGCTTAGTTATTCCTACAACGTGTAGCGGCAGTACTACATCATATACAGCTTCAACCAGTACAGGTGGCAATGCAGCAGATATTCGTATGGTTAAAGGTGTGAGTGCAAYYGCRACACCTTCACCRGCAGGCGATGTGGTGACGTATACATTAGAAATTGTTAATGACGGTCCAAATACTTCTAATACCGTTGTMTTAACAGATRTTTTYRATACATTGATTAGCAATGGMGTGGGKSCTACGGGWGAAGGYTATATTRATGAAGTRATTGYCTCTGGTYTGGCAACAGCTGCGAGTTGTTCCACTGCTACCTCGGGTAGTGATGGCCGTGCATTAAGCTGTAATTTTGCAACTATTCCTGTGTGTGTGGCAGGTTCGGGYGAYTGCCCTRTTGTAACRGTACAAGTGCGCCCTGGTGGTGAYGGTGATCCACGTCCTRCTGGTGAAGTGCGAGTGAATTCAGCGAATGCAGTTTCAAATGGCACTGCCGATCCAAACCATAGCAATGACACAGATACGGCAACGATAAACATACTGGCGAGAACCGATATTACCGTTACAAAAACAGTAAATCCTGCTGCTGTCCCTGCTGGCCAAGYGTTAACATATGTTATCACGACACCTAATAATGGTCCTAGTCGGGCTGACAATGTAATTATTACCGATCTTTTGCCTCTAAACGTGACCTTTGTTTCGGCTACACCATCAGTGGGTACCTGTGGAACAACACCTGGCGTTAATACGGTAACAACGGCAGCACCTGCAAATCGAACATTGATTTGTAATTTGGCTAATATCGATAATGGTGCTCAGCAAACCGTAACAGTGATTGTCAAACCGACAACAGCAACACGTGGCACCACATTAACAAATAATGTGACTGTGGCAACTGACACGCAGGAAGTTGTCGGGGGCGCGGCTAATAATACCGCTGCGGTTGATGCCGATGTTCTTGTTCCAATTTTAGATTTGGTATTGAATAAAGATGACTCGATTGATCCCGTTGCAGTGGGTGATGATACGGTTTATACCGTTCGGGTCACAAACTCGGGGCCATCCACAGCAGAGTTGGTTGAGATTACGGATGTGCTTCCGACTATGGGGTCAGGCTTATCATTTCAATCGGTTGTGTCGAGCCAAGGATCCTGTGGCACGGTGCCAGCAGTTAATGCAATCGGGGGCACCGTTGTCTGTCAGATGGGTACCATTGCTGCCGGTAATTCAGAAACGATTACGGTAACGATGAAGGGTACAGTAAAAGGGGTATTTACAAATAATGCCTCAGTTACATCAACTGAATCATTGGTTGGATTCGATGTATTACCAGCGAACAATGCTGTAGGTGAGAATACAACGGTTCGAAGTAAAGCGGATATGGAAGTAGTGAGTAAAACTGCTTCAGCTTCCCCCGTTAATCTGCGAGAAGATTTCAATTTTGTTGTTTTGGTCCGTAATAATATTGGTGCAGGCTTGGCCGAAGCGGATGATGTGCTAGTTTCTGATACCTTACCTGCAGGAATGGAGTTGACGGGTAATCCAACAGCGGTAATTGCTGGCACAACAACGCTTAATTCCTGTACGGGTGCAGCTGGCTCGACTTCTTTTTCCTGTTCTTTTGGAACCGTTAATAACGCTACAACAATGACAATTACTGTGCCAGTGCAACTGGTATCAGCAGTAAGCGACCCACAAACATTTACCAATACGGCATCAGTCGCTACCTCTTCGCTAGATATTAATTCAGGTAATAATTCTAATTCAGGCAATGTAGATGTTAATTCATCAAGTATTGCCGGACGCGTTTTCCGTGATTTTAATAGTGATGGTGCTATTAATGGTACTGATACAGGTATTGCCGGAATCAGTATGACATTAACCGGAACGGCATTTGATGGCGGTATTATTAATAGGACAGTAACAAGCGATACCAGCGGTAATTATAAATTTGGAGGCGTTCCTGCCGGCACGTATACGGTTACCGAAGGTGCCATTTCTGCAAGCGAACATTTAGTAGATGGGGCTGAAACAGATGGATCATTGGGGGGCGGTAACATTGCCGTTAATGACCAAATTTCAAATATTGTTCTACCTGTAGGAACGGATGCTACAGATTATTTATTTGCTGAAATACCTGTGCCTTTGATCGGACTGGCAAAATCAGCCGGATCAGTAACGGATAACGGTGATGGAACATTTAGTGTGCCGTTTACTTTCACAGTGAACAATGCGGGTGGTACACCATTAGATACGGTACAAATAGTAGATGACTTAACGATTGGCTATGGAACCCACACCGGAGCTGCAGTACCGGGAGTAGGTGAATATACGGTCACTGTGGCACCGGCAATTAGCAATGCTGCAAATGGGGCATCACTGAGTGCAAATGTTGGATTTAATGGCAGTGGCGATCAGAATTTATTAGTCGCAGGCACGAGTAGCTTACCTAATTTTGGTGCTAGCTCATCGACAGCACAAATTACCATCACGATACGATTCTTCCCGCCATTACTGGATCTAGGCCCGTTTAATAATACGGCAGTAGTAACGGGTATTTGGCCGTTAACGGGTGACCCTGTAACCGATGACAGTGTGGATGGAGTCGATCCCGATCCAACAAATAATGACGATCCAACCGATGATACCTCGCCTACGGTAGTCAATGTATTTGGGCAAGAGATTGGTATATCAAAAGAAGTATCAGCGGCTGTTGTGCAAACAGGATTGAAACGCTTCAAAGTACCTTATTCATTGATTATAGAAAACGTGGCATTGGCGGCAACAGCCACCAATGTTCAAATAACGGATGATTTGAATGCCACTTTTCCAACAGCGCAATCTATTGTTATCAGTACATCTGCAGCAGTAACTGGCTGTACGGGAACCGTGTTAACGGTTGCAGCCTCTCCTTTTACAGGCATTGGACAGAACAATTTATTAAGCGGTAACCRAAATCTTCTTCAAGGTGAGCGTTGCACAATTACATTTACGGTAGAAGTAGATTTCGGCAGTAATGTTTTACCTGCGGGAGTTCAGAATAATCAGGCTACTGCAACGACAGCAATTGCTCCTAGTGGTGCGATGATCGCCACAGATTTATCTGATGATGGTGTGGTTCCAGATGCAAATGGCAATAATAATGCTACCGAGGCAGGCGAGAATGACCCAACACCTGTCAGCTTTATTCCCGTGGGTGGACTCTCCTCTGTTTCAGGTAAGGTCTGGTTAGATGTCGATCATGACCGTACTGATAATGACGGCCCAACATCATCTATCGCAGATGTGATTGTTGAGGTGCTCAATGCCGCGGGTGATATTGTCGGCACTGCRACAACAGCRGCGGATGGTACTTATACCGTAACRGGCTTATTTCCATCAACGYYTGGAGATGCTTCTACTGAATACAGCATTCGTTTCCGTGACCCAGTGAGCATGACTATTTATGGTTTTCCTGTCACAGAAGATCCAACACCAGCACGTAATGGCACCATCACTAGTGGTTCAATTTCAGGTTTACAACTAGCGCCAGGTATAAACACACTTAACCAAAGCTTGCCATTAGATCCAAGTGGAGTGATCTATGACTCAATAACACGAGCACCTATAGCGGGTGCGACAGTGACATTACTTTCGGGCGGCGTTGTGGTGCCTGACTCGTGTTTGGTTGGCTCAAATGTTCAAGTCACAGCTGCAAGTGGTTTTTATCAATATTTATTGATAAACCCTGCACCGCCTGGATGTCCGGGTGATGCCGTTTATGTTTTACACGTTGTTCAACCAGCGGGCTATTTACCGCCTGCATCAACTATTATTCCGCCAACAGCAGGACCATATACACCCACAAATGGTGGCGTTGATGCTATTCAAGCACAAGCCGGTCCGCCAACAGGAGCCAATCCAACAAGCTATTATTTTGATTTTAATTTGAGCTTAGCAACTAGTTCTGCCGTAGTGAACAACCATATCCCGCTTGACCCCATTCTGGGTGGAGCTATTGTTGTAACTAAAACAAGCTCTAAAACGAATGTAGTTCGAGGCGAGCTAGTGCCGTATACGATTACAGCAACGAATACGCTTACATCGGTATTAAGTAATATTACGGTGCAAGATCAAATTCCAGCAGGCTTTAAATATATAGAAAATTCAGCAACAATTAATGGTGTGCAGACCGATCCTACGGTTGCTGGAAGAGCTTTAGACTGGACGGGATTAAACTTTACCGCAGGTGAAGTGAAAACGATTCAGCTGATTCTTATCGTCGGTGCTGGGGTGAATGAAGGAAGCTATATTAACCAAGCATGGGCACTGAATTCACTGGCGAATACGCGTGTTTCAAACGTTGGAATAGCAACGGTTAGAGTGGTTCCTGATCCCTTATTTGATTGTTCAGATCTCATTGGTAAAGTCTTTGATGATAAAAATATAAACGGTTATCAAGATCAAGGTGAACCCGGTTTAGCGGGTATTCGTGTTGTTACGCCACGAGGATTATTGATTACTACCGATGATTATGGACGCTTCCATATCGCCTGTGCTGATGTGCCTAATGAGCTACATGGCTCTAATTTCTTAATGAAGTTGGATACACGCACTTTGCCTTCAGGCTATCGCGTTACAACTGAGAACCCACGCGTTGTACGCTTAACACGGGGTAAGTTGGTTAAACTCAACTTCGGTGCAGCATTGCATCGTGTCATACGTATTGATATTGATACCTCAGCTTTTAATGATGACGAACAATTAACCGTTGCTGCCAGCACACAGTTAGAACGTGTCATTGAAATTCTGAAACAACAGCCCTCACAAGTACGCTTAAGTTATACGCTGGAATCGGCTGAACAAAAATCAAGTGCAGAAACAAAAATGCAGGTGTTTACCGACCGGCTCACCGAGCTATGGCAAGGGTGTGATTGTAATAACTATGCATTGACCGTTGAAAATGAAATTATCACGCAGCAAGGTGATACTGACGTGTGGTCAACAACAGGGAGGGTTTCACCATGAGACGCTCTCTATGGATAGTTTTCGTTGCCGCACAAACAGCCTTGTTTGCTAGCAATAGTTTTGCCGAAGAATCATGCTCAATTGAGCAAGGCAGCGATAGCGTGAAAGAATGCCAACATGCTGAATGGCGTGATCAGGCCACAATGTCTGATGATAGTGCTGTGCGGGTAACAGATGCAGCAGAAAATGTTGAGCGTATTTTGCCTAAAGCGACAGTGATTTTATGGGCATTACCGCCTGTTCCTGCAATCACTTCTCAGCATTATGCCGACGACGAACTCAGCTCCGTTAGATTAGATGTAACAACACCAGCACCCCAATTTAAATCGGCAAAAACAGATTTAAATTCTGCTGATATTCAACGTATTTCTGAACTACTTGATACCTTGAAAGATAAGAAAAATATCAAATTACGTTTTGTGGGGCATACCGATAATCAAAACTTATCATTGAAAACACAACGTTGGTTTAAAGATAATCAAGCACTGTCTGAGGCAAGGGCTAAGGCAGTGGCTGATTACTTTCAACAGGCTCTGAGTTTACCTGCTGATGCGATTACGGTATCAGGCCTAGGCGATACAAAACCGATAGCCAGTAATGCAACACCATCGGGTATGGCCAAAAATCGCCGYGTTGAAATGCTTGTTTGGTATRACGATATTGTGCCGGGCAAAGTGACAACAGTAGAAACGACGTCAATGAATCGCCGATTGATATGCGGTGGTGAAGCCATGCCGGCATCAACGCCTGCCGGTGGTTTTAGCATTAGTATTGACGGTCAGCCGGTTGATAATGGTGCTAAAGATGGCGAAGATGTACAACGCTGTACTGATGTGGCCTTATCGCACGATAATATTCGTTTGCAATATGATAATTTAGCAGACAAACCCATGTTAGATGTCAGTGCATGGCAAGCGACAGCCACCACGGATGAAACCATTCAGTTTCAAGCATATAGCAATTATCTCGCATGGATTGATCGTGCCGAAGTACGTATTTTTGCTGATGATCGCTCTATTGCCAGTGAACCTTTAGCCATTGTGGCTTTAAGTGATGCACTCGCTGGTGAATGGATTGTGCCTGAGAATGCAGCAAAAGAGATGCAATATCTATTGCGTGTATATGATAAAAAAGGCCGCTTTGATGAAACAACTGTTTTGCCGTTGTGGCATGTTGTTCAGCATGATGTGGCCGATGACGATCGTTTATCATCACAACAAGCACTGCTGGCGGCGTATGGACAAACACGTTTAGCACGACAATCTATTCCCGTGAGTGGCGGAACGGTGACGGTTCATAGTGATGCCATACCCGCAGGTTATTCGGCCGTATTAATGGGGCAAGAAATCCCCGTTGATAGTGAAGGCAAATTTGTTGCCCGCCAAATTATCCCTAATGGTCGTCATACCATTGAGGTGGCACTGTTAAATGATGCCGGTGATGGCGCTTTATATTGGCGCGATATTGAATTCAAAAATGATGACTGGTTTTATGTCGGTTTGATTGATATTACAGCAGGCCGTTATCGCAGCCATGGCGCAGCAGCAGAAGTAACTCAAAACGATCAGCATCTTGATAATGATAGTTTTATTGATGGTCGATTGGCCTTTTACACAAAGGGTAAATGGCGTAATAAATATACGGTGACGGCAAGTGCCGATACCAGAGAACAGCCTTTAAAAGATATCTTTTCAACTTTTATGGATAAAGACCCACGTGCTTTATTAAGGCGATTAGGTGATAGTGAGTACTACCCAACCTATGGTGATGACAGCACATTAGTTGAAGATGCACCAACACAAGGTAAGTTTTATGCCAAGATTGAAGATGAACGTTCACATGCGATGTGGGGTAACTTCAAAATTGTGCAACAAGAAACAGATTTAGCTCAAATTAACCGTGGTTTATATGGTGCCGTGGTTGACTGGAACAGCGAAGCCTTTACGTCCGACAGTGAAAGTAGAACGCATGTTAATGTCTTTGCCGCAGAGCCAGGAAGCTTGGCAACACGTGAAGAATTTCGTGGCACAGGCGGCACATTATATTACTTAGGCCATCAAGATATTGTGACCGGTTCAGAACGTGTGCAAGTTGAAGTGCGTGATAAAGATTCAGGCATTGTATTAAGTGTGAACACGCTCGTGGCAGGGCAAGATTATCAAGAAGATGCTATTCAAGGCCGCATTGCGTTAACGCGCCCTTTGCCATCTGCATCTGATGACAGTGCACTGGTACGCGCAGGCAGCTATATTGGTCACCCCGTTTATTTGGTGGTAAATTACGAATATATTGTTAGCCTCGAACGAATCAAAGATTTAGCTGTGGGTGGCCGTGCCACACATTGGGTGAGTGATTCAGTGCGATTAGGTATCACCGGTTCACATCAACAGCAGTCTAGCTATGATCAAAACTTGGGCGGTTTGGATGTATTATTTCGTAAAACACCAGAAACATATTTACGCTTAGAATTAGCGAGAACAGAAGGCCCCGGCGTCACATCAAATGGTTCATTTGATGGCGGATTCACCTTTTCTCCAACAGCCGTTAACGCAATAGACAATGATCATTCGGCCAATGCCTATCACATAGAAAGTGGCTTTAGATTAACCGACTTAGGTTTTGAAATAGATGGTAATGGGCATTTTTATGCACGCAATCGTGAYGATGGCTTYTCAGCACCGGGCCAGCTAACCACCTATGACACCAAGCAAATGGGTRTAGGTTTGACCTTGCCGATAACAGAAAAAGACAGCATAGATTTCAAAGTTGATTTAACACACCAAAATGGGGGCTTTGATACAGAAATTGCAGAAGTAGACTACCGCCATAAATTAAGTGACACATGGACATTGAGCGGGGGCTTACGTGCCGACAAGCGCGAAGATGATACGGGCATTTCTACCGATAATGTGGGTAAYCGTACCGATTTAGCCGTGCAAGCCGATTACACYAGCGATGCAGATTGGGGAATGTATGGCTTTGTKCAAGGCACRCTTCACCACAGTGATGATCGCCATAGAAATAACCGTGGTGGTTTGGGCGGRMAYTTTCAAATYAATGAYCGYCTRGGYATGAATGGTGAAATATCAAAAGGCAGYGGTGGTTTTGGTGCYWTWATTRSSGMAGRWKWTYRWCYMKMTGAWSSMWMMASWMMBKRWYWWAWWWAYSRHCYMGRYMYYGMYAANNCYAATMRYRGSMKMRRWRWYSGYCAMRKYWAACTKGTATCAGGTGCCCGAACGCGTTATTCAGATTGGGTCAGTGTTTATGGTGAAGARCAATATTTGCATGGTGATAATGGCGATGGYTYAACCCATGCCTAYGGAATTGATTTAACACCAAGTGAATCATGGAAATTTGGTCTAGGCATAGAAATTGGCGAGCTAGAACAAGATGACAGCAGTGAACTTAAACGTCGAGCAGCAACGCTAGCGGTTAATTATGCAAAAGATGCCGTGAAATATGGTGGTAGCTTAGAGCTTCGTCGAGACGAAATTGATGATGATGTGCGTGATTATGTTTACACCCGTAATCATCTGGTTTATCAAATGACACCTGACTGGCGCGTGCGAGCACAACTCGATCTTGCCTTTAGCGACAGTGATGGTGGCAGCTTTCTCGATGCCAATTTTGTTGAAGCTATCCTAGGTTATGCCTACCGTCCAGTAAGCAATGATGCGTTCAATATGTTGCTAGAATACAAATTCTTATCCGATCAATCACCCGCTAATCAGTTCACAGCGAGTGGCTCACAAAATGAATTTGAACAACGCAGCCATGTGTTTGCAATAGACGGCATTTATGATTTATCAACACGTTGGTCTGTGGGTGCAAAATATGCTCTTCGCAAAGGTGAATTGCGTGCTGGCCGAGGTGATGGCGACTGGTTTGATAGCACCGCTCAATTAGGTGTATTACGCCTAGATTGGCATGTAGTTCGACATTGGGATGCCATAATAGAAGGTCGCGTACTCGATGTGCGTGAAGCAGAGGATCGCAGAGCCGGCATGTTATTGGCCATATACCGCCATCTAGGTGATCATATTAAAGCAGGCGTAGGTTATAACTTCACCGACTTCTCAGATGATCTAACCGATCTTGATTATGATAGCCGTGGTGTGTTCTTTAATGTGATTGGTAAGTGGTAGGGGATTACTACATGTTAACGATTCGACGGTTAAAGTATCAGCCGTTTGGGAATGTACACCAACCCTTATAGAATTCCCTTCTTAAGTACAGGAGGAGGAAATTTTATCGCTATTGATTATGCGCCAGGAAATAAAGGGCAATCTGGACAGATAATTGCCTTTGGAGCCGATGAGATTAAAATTAGATTTATAGCAGAAAATATGCAAGATTTTCTAAAACAATTTATTGAAGGAAAAGATGTGTTAAATAACGGCTTTGATAAATAATATGCTAACTAAGACCATCAAAAAAAGGGTTAAGTGCCAAACCCAGAAAGTAAGTGTATATTTAATCCCTTACTATTTTTATACATAAACGTTAGCAACTATTATGATAACTGATAATAAGATTAAAATAATAGAGAATCAATAAAGATTTTAGGCGTTTTATTGTTCATTTTACTGATAATGATTTTTCTATTGATTCTTTAAAAAAATATTATCCTGAGTTGAAAGTAGCGATTCAAAGTGATTTGACACTTAATGAAAATATCGACTATTCATAAATAAATAAACCTATTTGCGAATTAGAAGAAGTTATTAAGTATTATAAAAACAGTGAAAGTTTACATTTTTGGAATGAAAAAGCATTTAATAATGGGATATACGGAGGCTGGAGACCCTTTGGTTCAGGTCGCAAATGGAAAATATAAAGATCGTATTTATTTACTTCATCACGAGTATTATTATGGGTTTTATGAGCAAATTATATCTAAAGAGCCGAAAGAGTTTGAACTTTTCTATAACGAGAGCAAGTCTCTTTTTGAAGAATTGRATATATCTGATTCGGAAAATATTTCAACTGATAACCTGTTAGATATCCTTACTCATAAGGATATAAGCGAAGGATTATTATTTATTGCTCATGATTTTACTGATTTTCTAAATATTTATATGCAAACAAGAATATTCTCTGGAATGGTTGGRAACTGAAAGTAAATAGCCAGCAGGTAACAAAGTATAAAAATAATAAGGGATACGTGTCAGATCAAAAATTAGTGCATATTAACAAAGCCGGATAAATTTACGAATGACTGAAATTAAAGAAAATATATTTATAGCTGCCACAAGAAAGCAATTTGTTGATGAATTATCAAAATTTTCTTTTCTGAGCAATTACAAAGCTTGGGTTGATGAAACTTATGATGAATGGGATGAAAATGAATTCCAAATTTATGTTGGGGATGTAAAAAGTGATGAAATAATAAAATTCGATGCTCTAAACCTGTTGGTTATTGGAAATATACAATCCAACTGGCTAAGTACTGTAAATAACTATGAAATTGGGTATGATGAAGGTGGGAGTTTATTTGTTGCTGGAGATATTGATTGCAATTATTTTAGTAATCATTATGGGAAATTAATTGTAATAGAGGGATCCTTAAAAGCAAGCAAAATATTAAATAATGCATTCCAGGATTCAACTCTAATAGTTAAAAATAATTTAGTAACAGAGTATTTTGTTGGATTAGATATTTGGGCTGAAGTTGGCGGTGTTGCTGAAATGACTTATGGAGATGGATATTGCTTACCAATAGGTTATACCGATGCAATGGATCAAAGTATAAAACCAAAATATTCAGAAAGTGATTCACATAAGTTTTTGAAAATAGAAGATAAAATTCAAGAGTATAGTGATAGGGCAAGTTTAGTACAAGAAATTATTGAACAGAAAAATCAATAAAATTGGCTACAACACCGTATCCAATTGTTGCTAGGTGTTACATGCTCCCTTTAATCATAATTCAAAATCGTCTAACAGGGCTTTAACTAATTAAATAATGCTTTAAATCTTATTTTATCATTAGTGACTTGTTTATGCTTATAATACCCATTCCTTTAGCATGGTTAATTTGGGTTGAGAAAGTCTTTTCGAGTTTATATATCATGATAACTGGATACGTACTTGGCAAGATACAAGCGTTCTAATTATTTTGGCTCAAAGTTAGAAGATGGAGTTAGGCTTTTGGAAGGGCAAGGTTGTCACGCCTATAGAATATAAAAAACTAAGGGAATATGGCGGTAAATGATACATTCAACAGAACACATCTTAAGATTGGAAGCCGAATGTGCGGTTGCTGAGCTGCCTGTTGGGACAGTATTTCACTTCTATATGATTGGTAATAAAGAAGATACCCATASKYTGWSYACATKTMKGMGNGMKTACWTTTKGGCGACTGAGCTGGATCCTGRCATGACGTCTCATGGCAGCGGTCATCAAGGRGTCGTAAATCAGTTAAGGGGGATGCCTAGACTTTATGTTGTCAGTAGCAATATGCCAGATATTGTGGAGAAAGGCTTCTTTCAGCCCTGGTTGGACTGGGCGCAAGCAGGGCAGGTCTTTGCGGTGATACAGCGCTCGCTTTCGAGTGAGAAAGAAGGGCTTTTAGCCTCATGTTTACTGCATGGAAGAGCAATGGATATTTTAGGCAGCAGTACGGGGATAAATGACATTGCACTTATTTTACCAGGGATTGATGGGGCGGGATTTTTTGCTGTGACCCAATCGAAAAACCATGGTATTTACTCTCATTTTGAACGATGTTTAGCTGGGGCAGCAGGTAACTAACCCTTTGAGGTCTATTGATAAATAGTAGGAGTTAATATTTAAACAAATGACAACACGTTTTGATACAGATTTAAAAACCTTAGAAAGTGAACTGCAAAACAAATCAGATTTTGCAAAAATAGCAACGGTTTTACAAGCATTTGTGTTACCAGACAAGCCCGCTTCAGAGGAGCTGATACGGCTTATTTCAACATTGTCCCCATTATTTTTGAAATCAACTCCAGCTTATAGTATTGAGGCAAATGATGAATGGCGGGCGTATAGAAAAGCAAAAGAACTATTTTATCAAATAATATACGACAGAGTAGCAGAAAAGAGAAGATGGATAAGAGAAGATATAGAGAGTGCTAAAAAAAGAGGGCAATCTTACAAAACGGAAGATGAAGTAGCAAAAATACGCAATTACCTACCTGTTGTTATTTGCCCTTGGACTACAGAAGAAGCTTATAAACAATTACAACCATTTTTTAAATTCATCACAAAAGAATTAGCTCAAAATCCCATTTCCCATTTTGATATTTTTTGGGAGGTTTTACAAGAAGCAGAAAAACCAATTGTAAATGCCTTTAAACTCTGGTGGCAAGAGTTGGAGTTGCACAAACACGTTGAGCCTAATTTTATACAGCACTTAGAACAAGCATTGACTTGGCATCAACGCAGTGAACAATTAGAACATCTTACGGAAACAGAGTTTTATAAGCTTATCGATTTACTTGATAATTCCAATCCAGTTTTAAGAGGTGTAGCTGCAAAATGTATAGGATTCATCTATGCCGATTGGTTAGAAGATGATGAATTTCAGGGCGAAAAATACATCCCTATTATAAATATGCTGGAAATGCTGTACCAAAAACAACGTGAAGGTAAAAATGTAGTTGGTGGTTTTATAAACGGTTCTTGTGCAGACGGAAACTTAAAAGAGCTTGAAGAGCACCAAACCTTGGCAGCACAAAATTTTAATGTGAAAGAATGGATATTAAAAGTTGTTATAAACAGTCCAGAACAAGAACCCTATATCCCAGGTACGCAAGCCTTTTGGTTTTATGTGCACGAATATTTAGATTTTGATGCGCCATCTGTACACAAGCTCATAGACGGAAAACGCTATTGGTTGGCTATGATGTGCGCTACCGAGTCGCTTGATTATGGCTCGTACAAAATAATGCAACCCGTTTTGGAGCGACTTCTAAAAGAAGCTCCTCAGAATATTGCTCAAGAAACCCAACGCCAATTAAATTACTTAAAAGAAAATAAATGAAACAAGCATTAATAAATTTAAATCAACGCATTTTAAACCTACAATATCAAGATGCAAAACGCTATAACTGCTTAAACAAATGGAGCTATTCCTATTTTGATAAAATAAGTTTTATAGAATATGGTGAAATGTACGATATTGTGTGGTATGGAAACAGTTCTGATGAATTTAATAATACCGAGTACAAATGGAATGAAGAAGGGCTAGACGAAACAGAAGCAGATTATGAAAACGTGGGTTTTGAATGGTTTTTAGAATTGCTGTTACAGTACCCTGATAAAATACGTTCCTTGCACTTTACGGGGCCCGATCAAGGGACTAATGGGATGCAAGAATGGGATTTTTCTAGACTTACAAATACTGATATTGTATTTAATAGCCTTACAGATTTTAAAGTACAGCTATATAACATAGGTGATCATAATACTAGCATTATTGGTATTACTGCCGAAGAAGATCATAAAATGGTAAGTCTATTATTGGCAAAAATGCCCAATATCGTTGCAATAGAATTGCCAACAGTTCCGGATGCATCTTTTTTTACTTGTGAATTCCCTAAATTAGGTAGCCTAAAACTACAAAGTGGTTGGGATCATTGCAACTTTATCAAAAACCTATCGCAATCTAAAATACTATCACAAATAATCTTAGATTTTACCGATGTTATAAAAGATAATCCTAACGAATATCAAGCTCCCGAAATTGATGCTGCCACAAAGCTTGATAACAATAATTTTATGCGAAAAGCATTAAAAGAGGCCGGAATGACAGATGAAGAAATTGAGGAGTCACTTAACCCGCCAGAAACTGACTGTTTAATCGAATTAAATCTAAGCGAAACTTTTGGAAAACCAACTTCGTTTGAAGACTATCAATCGTTATTTACAGCAAAACATTTAAATGAAAACTGGCATTTTAAACTTCGTGAAAAAAATTTAACCCAAAAACAATTATTCAGTTTGCAAGAAATTAATCTGAAAACCCAATTTTTACACATTCCTACAGAACAAGATTATTATGTAAGCCATAAAATTCAAGATGAAAAAAACAAAAGACTTGCCATAAAGTAGCAACATGACAAAGTCATAGCAGCACCTTTAAAAGGTGCTTGAAATTGATCTCTACTATAAAAATGCCAAAGAAGTATTAGAAGATCTTAAGTAGAGATAATGCTGTTAAAAATAAATTTTGGAAGCTTTTGAGTAAGAAAAAATAAAGGGCAAATATGTTTGAACTTAGTGAGTACACCAATTATTTTTTGACGATGGATTTTAAAGAATTTATTGAGTTCTTTTTTGCCTCAATTCTAACACTTGCAATAATAGCAGCTATATTTTTTAATTATAAATTAGGCAAGCATAAGCGATTATTACATGCGATCTATCTTCTATTTTTTTCTGTATTTCTGAACTAGGTTTTTTTATTATTTATCCTGTTGCATTAGATGGTACTGCTGGAAATATCACACCGTTTGTTGTCTTATTTTTCTGTATCATCACTTTAACTATTTGGGCCGTTAGTTATTTTATTGGGGTGTTAACAGCCTCTTTTTTCATTATAAAAACAAGAAATAAGTTATGACTATAAAATGGATATTATTAATAATTGCAGCGGTTATATTTATTGTGGGTGCTATTTGGTATGCAATTGATATGAAAAAAACAGCTCAAGAAGAGCAAGATGATTTTTATAATGCAAATTATTTAAAAGAAAAAAATAATGAAATAACTCAAGAAAACATTAGAGAATTTTCAGATGCTGTGGTTTTTGGCGATTTTGAAAAAGTAAAAAAAATGGTTAAAGACAACTTCGAAATTATTAATTCTCAAGATAAATATGGATTTTCAGCACTACATAACGTAATGAGCGAAGAGCAATTTAAAATCGTAGAATATCTAATTAAAAATGGTGCTAATGTGAATATTCAAAATAGCGAAGGCATTAGTCCTTTGCACTTAGCAGGGTGGCCAGAAAATGCAGAATTACTACTCAACGCAGGAGCAGAAGTCGACATCATCGACCACCAAGGCAATACGCCTTTGCATATTATTGCAGAGGAAGTAGATGAAGAGCTGGGCGTTCTTGTTATTGAATATTTAATTTCTAAAAATGCCAACAAAGATTTAAAAAACAATGCGGGGAAAACGCCTTTAAATATTGCCATTGAGGCAGGAAATGAAGAGATAATAGATTATTTAAACAATCTTAAACCCGCTAGAAAATGAAAATATTATTTTTATCTATGTTAGAAAAAAGGTGGAGAAATTTCAAAGGCATATAATTAGGAAATTAAAGGACTTAAAAATGAAAACAGTAAGCACTAACACCTTCAAAATTCAGGTTTTTGATGATTTTTCTAGCGAGCAGAAACAATACGAAACCTTTAGCATTTGGAATATAAACGAAACCTACAGGCTTCAGTTTCCCATTATCAATATGGCAATTAGTCTAATCACAGACTTAAACGATGAGTTTGAAGGAGAAAGCTACCCTGAAAAAGTATATAACTATTTTAATACCAAACGACTGGATGTTGAGGTTATAGAAAAAAAGACCATAATAATTAATGGAAAAACCGCATACTTTTTAAGTGCAAAATCAACATTAACACGAAGTAATAAAACAGTTGACGTATTTAACATATTCGTTAACATCCCCATTGACGATGTTTATATGCAAGAGTTTTCAAGCGATTGCGAAATGTTAGTTAAAGAAACATACGAACCCCTTTTTTTAGAAGCAATAGAAAGTATCGAATGGTTTGGTGATATTAAAAAACAAATTAACATTCAAGAAAAAGCCTATAAAGAAAAATACGAACGTTTAGATGCGTTACTCGCTAAAACAGAGGTACTTAGCTCAGGGAAAGATATGAATATCGAAAATGATGACGAGGGATTAAAAGAATTTTTGGCCAACGTTGAACCATTTAACATTCCTAAAGGCAATCAAAATATATGCGAAATTGGAAATTGGAAATTTCAGTTTGACGAAAAAGAAAGCTATATTAATGTCACCGAGTTTTCAAAAGAGTTTGTAGTAAATCTTGTTGCTAGAACCGATGAATACAACGTGGCAGAAAAAGCCAATCTATTAAGTGAATACCCAGGCGAAGGCGAAATAAAACTATCATTTGGTGTAAAAAATGTTTACCAAAATGGCGCTCCAACAGCCGCACTGAAATTTGAAGAAGATAAATGTAAAACACCCTATATAAACCTTACAACGGATGGTTTTGAGTACAGTTTAGATTTTTTTGGGATCGTAACTATTCAACAGGGTTGGGTTGCCTATAATGGATTTTTAAAACCACCTTATAGCGAAAAACCAGTTTTCCCAGTCAAAATATATAAGAAATTTAATCCTGAAAAAATTAACTGGCAATATTATAATTTTGCGTTTGCAGAAGCTTTGCAGGTAGATCCCAAAATTGTGCAACATTTATATGTAAAAAAGAATGAGATAACGGTATTCCCAAAAGAAATTCTCACATTTAAAAACCTAATTCATTTAAGTTTTTCAGAAATCCATCCATTTAATAATGAAGAAAAACACCTTTTAATAACTGAAATACCCGAAGAAATAGGTGATTTAAATAAATTAAAAGGTCTATATATACAAAACACAAACATCACCTCTTTTCCTGAAAGCATCGGCAAGCTTACCAAATTAGAGCATTTAAATTTAAGCGGTAATAAATTAGAAAAATTACCCAAAAATCTACTTAAATTGCCCAATTTAGAATTGTGTTGGGTTTCTGGAAATAATATAAAAGAAATAGAGTCAGATATTAATGTGCCCAAATTACGAAGTATCGACTTATCGTCAAATAAGTTAAAAACACTACCTAAAAGCCTTGCATTACAGGTAGCTTTAGATAGTATTCATTTAGATGAAAATCCATTAGAAAACCTCCCAGATGAATATAATCAGGTTAAGGTAATTGAGTTAAAAATAGAAGATAAAAGACGCCTGTTAGATTTTGATTATAAAGGCGCAGACGAAAAAGGCGTAATAGAATGGAATGATGCAATGTATTTTGCAAAACACGATACAGAACTCAATCAGCGATTATTAGACGCTACAAAAGAAGGTGTTTTAAACAAGTATAGAAATGCCTTTCAAAAAATTGGATTAAAATCTGTTGGAATGAGCATTTCGGAAAGCGATGATTATTCAACCATAGGAAATACGCGTTTTGGTGGTTTGCCAGATTTACCCAAAGGCATCGATTATCCGGGATGGAATTATGAATATGACGAAGAAAAAGAGTACTGCCATTATCAATTTATTGCGCAACTTAATTGTGCCGAGTTAGCTTCTGTTCAAGATTATTTACCACGAACAGGTATCTTGTATTTTTTTATTACCGATCAAGAGGGTTTTAAAGCTAAAATAATATACACATCAGAAAACACTAGTTTAATATCGGCAAAAGAAATTGATAAAGCCTCTCTTAATATTTTTGATGATGCAGGTATTTTTAAGCCATTTAAAGTTGAAATTTCCAACTTTGTGGGTATACCACATTTTTATAGCGATGAGCTTTGGCAAAAAGTCTATGATTTGCCAGAATTAGAACAATTGGAAGAATGCGATAGCGAAGACAACGAAGCTTTTAACCAAGTAAATGATGACTTCCGTAAACAATTAGGGAAAAAAGGAAAAACCATAGAATGGACTAATACCTTTCATCCAGATTGGCAGCACAGCATTAACGATTATGTGTTTACACAAAACGAGTCGCCTCAAGAACAAGCAGCATTAAATTTTAAAGGGAATCCAGAGGGTTTTGTAGTATTACTTAAAGTAAACTCTGACAACAAACATGATTGTGGCTTCTGTTTTTGGGATGCAGGCGAGCTTTTTTTTGTTATCCATAAAAGTGATTTAGCCAAAAAAGATTTTAGTAACGTGTTTTGCACAATAGAAAGCAGTTAAATAGAAACTATTAATAGTTGAGTAAAATATAAAGTGGCAAGAGTATTTTATAGAAGAAATTATCCCTTCGTTAAAACCTATTAGCCAAGAATTTTATACTGAAAGTTTTTGTGTAATACTACAAACGTTGGCAAGGTGGAGCTATATTTTATATAAAGAAAAAATCTATTGGTGTATTGAATGGGATCCTAGTTTAATTGTATTAGAAATTCAACAAAATGGTGTCTTACAAGCAGTTTCAATGCGAGATCCTCGCCCTAGTTTTGGAGGTAGAGTGCCACTACAAGCCGATTTAGAGTTTCAAGTTGATTATGAGGACTATGAAAACCATCAATACAATTTGATTTTTAATGCTTGGGACTCTCAATATGAAGAACAAGAACGAAAGTGGATGAAATTTGAATCTGTAAAAGACAATAGTTTAGAAAAATTGCATTTTAATAAATGTATAAGCCACATTGATAACTTAGCTCCAAAAATTGAAGAGTTTTACCAACAAGACCCCGAACACTTCATAAATAAATGCAAAAACCGTATAGAAAAATGGGCAGGAAAAGGAAAAAGAGTTTTATTGAAACATAAAACTCCACCACTTTGGTGATTGTATATGCCTAAAACTAATAATTTGATGGATATCAAAAATATGAACAGAGTTACTACATATGAATTAAAAACGCCCTATTGATGAATAAGCAACTTTTACGGTGGATTTTGATTGTCCCTATAACATTATTAACATCTTTCATTTGTATGTTTTTATTAATGCAAGTTGCTCGATTTTCAATGGGCATTCCCACACCGACCCAACTATATTTTTTGTTTGCTATAGGAGGAGGAAGCATTGCTTTTGTTTGGGTTCTTTCAAGTTATTTTGTTGCTCCAAGTTACAAAATACAAGCAACTTGGATTTCTTTTTTAATTGGAACCTTCATAGTTACTATTACAAATTATCCTAGCATTATTTACCTCGTTAAATATTTCAAATTAAGCCCTTGGATTGTTGCTGAACTCTTTGCAATCATCACTGGTTTATTACTTACATTATATCTACAGCATAACTTTAACAAAAAAGGAATTAAAGCAAAATGGATTGGAGGAGAATAAGTGAGCGGGCTTAAAAAACAAAAAATAGGAGCAGTTGATACGATAATAATGCGACTGGATCACGTTGCATTTAATGATGAACAAGCAAAGGAAAAGCTCTATGTGCTTTGCCGAGAAGAAATAGAAAAAAATAAAGACAGTATTGATTTAATTTTTGAAAAATGGTTTGCATTAGGTACATTATTTAAAGGCAATCCGCAGAAAAATGGTTTGTTATTATATAAGCTCACCAGTTTTATTAGCTCCCGAAAGTACATTCCTCGCTATCATAAAAACCAAACAAATTTTCAAGCAATAAGTCACATTCCTGAGAAATATACCAGTGAGTTTTGCGACTTATTGCAAACCACTTTGGAAGTCAAAGATTTCACGATTATTGAAAAACCAAGCTTTATAAGCCAAGGTAATGTCGGAGATATTGCAGCAACTATTTTTAATATTTATAAAGGTTGTATTGCTAATTATCAATTAGAACCAGAATTAATGACTAAGTTAAGTAAATGCGTAAAACCTTTTGCCCAAAAATTTCCTAATAATGAAGATTACTGTATTCCTGATGCTTTGGAGCATCACCCAAATGCGATAGAAACGACAGCCGAAATATTAACACTTTTAATTGATAAAAAAGCCGAAAAAGGATTAATGCCAACCATTGTGCGTGAAATGATTTCCCCTTTTAGTCGTGATGATTATTACCATAAACATTCGGTTGAAATTACTACGCAATTATTGCTGCAATGGAAAGGCCTTCCTGAAACGAAAAAAAATTGGTTTTTAGAGCTTTTTTTAAAAGAAGGGTTCGGTATTAATTTGAAATCTCAACATGATCAAGTAGTTATGGTGAAAAAAGGGTTAGCCCTATTAATGTATGACCCTGAAAAATATAAAACAGGAATTAAGAATAGGCAAGAAAACTTGCAGGAACTAGAAGATAATTTTGAAACCATTCAAAAAAATAATTGGAAGAGAGCTTATAAAAAAATTGCAGTAAATCCACAAATTAGAAAAACGCTAGAATTATTAGCAAAACAAAATGGAAGCTTGGCAAATACAGTACATATTCAGCAATTATTACAAGATGCCAAAAATTTTAAAAATGCACCAAAATTGTATAGTCTTAATCAAAAACCATCAGTGGTTTTTAGCGATTTGCATTTTAAACTTTGGGTGATAAATGAACTTATGTATAAGAAAAAACTTCTTACACCTAGGTTTGATCTTGAAAAATTAGCCGAAGAACACACTACAAGAGAAATTAGCAGAGAAGATGATGGTTACAGCGTAATCCCAGAAGTTAAAAAATATTTTAAAAACGTAGGTATTTCTGAAGAATTGTTATTGAAGGTTGAGAGCATTGAAATTTCATATACATCAGAAATATATAATCATTTATGGCCTTTTTGCGATGCTGGTTGTGGAGACGAATTGTTATCGGTATCAAATAAAATGATAAGTGATTTAGCATTGTTACCAAATCTTAAAAAAATAATTGGCTTGGAAGAGTTAAAGCCTTCAAATAAGGTAATTAAAGTATTGGAAGAGAAAGGTGTCATATTAGAAAAATGTGTGCTTTAAAGTTGATGCTAGTGTCAAATCAAAGTATGTGATCGAGTAAGCTTCAGCTTGTTTAAGATTTGGGCCTATGAGGCGTTGAGCCTAGGTTGTGGCATTAAAAGAAATACTTTTCAGCCATTTTGTATACTAAATCGCTGGCTTCTTTTTCGGTAGTCCCGATAATTTTATCTTCTAATTCATTAACGATGCTTGTAAATTTATTTACCAGCTCTGGGTCGAAATGTTTTCCTGAGCTGTTAATTATTATATCCATAGATTTTTCAAAAGAAAAAGGCTCTTTATAGGGCCTTTTTGAACGGAGCGCATCAAAAACATCGGCAATGGAAAATATTCTTGCACTTAGCGGTATTTGTTTTCCAGAAATATTGTGAGGATAGCCTGTCCCATCCCATTTTTCATGGTGATATTCGATAACATCTTTTGCTTTAGATAGGAATCCAGTGTCTCCAGCAATTTCAACGCCAAAATCTACATGTCGCTTCATTATTGAAAACTCATTTTCATCAAGCTTTCCTGGTTTTAGCAGTATCTCATCTGGAATTCCAATTTTACCGATGTCGTGTAGAAACGCTCCTGTAATTAAGCTAGTCATTTCTTCTTTTTTTAAGCCAACTTCTTCTCCTAGTCGAGCTGATACCCAAGTTACACGGTAGTTATGTGTACCTGTGTCACTGTCTCTTTTTGCAATRGTTCTGCCGAGAGTTTCTAACGTTTCAAAATTTGTTCTTAGCAGGTGCTGTGTTTGATTGAAATTTTTTATTGTTAGCTTGGTTAATAGCGGGGTGAGTATTAGTACGGACATCAAAGCTGATATGAATGAAATTAATGATGTGGCAGCTAGTGATTTAACTAAGGCATCTCTCTCATTCTCACTCATTATATGAAGAGCATCAATATAGCCAATTATATTGCTATTTAAAGTAATTGGAAATTGAACTCTAACTACTTTATAGGCCCCTTTTTCTGTGATGTAGCTGTATCCATCGGCTCCAAATTTTGGCCTAACCCTTTCCATGTCTAGGGCCATAGATTCAAATCTTTCATCAATTATAGATATTATATTGCTTTTATTTTTGGAGTAAAGGTGAAGGACGGGAAGGAATCCACTTGATAAATCACTGAGTGTGTTCGTTATGTCGTTTTGACTTTCTTTGAGCTTGTTGTCTGACGTTAGCTCTTGTATTTTTCCGCTAAGCAGTGTCCTAGTTATTTCTAAAGCACTTCTTTCTATACTGTTTTTTTCATATTGATACCCTACAATGGCCGAAAGGGGCCCTATTATAAGAATTACCAAAATTGCTCTGTACCATATATCCCTATGTGTTTTTTTGAGGCTAGACTTCATATTTATTCCACTTTTAGGTGTGTTTCTTCCAGTCCAAAATCTAAAACCACTTGTTGATACTCTCTAAGAGCTTAAGAGAGAGAAATCTCATGTTTTATGGTGAGGTTCACACTACAGTAGTGTGGGGATAAATACAAATGGGGCGTACCGAAGGAATATAGACCTCTATTTCACAAGCTGACCATTATGCTTTCAATAATCCAGAAGACTTTGAAAATCTAATTTTAAGCTATTTTTAGGGTGTCATTACGCATCATTAAATTTCTTATCCTCCAGGCATGATTACAGTCTCATCCTAATTGCAGATTAGGCTGTAACTTTAACTCGCTTAGTTCGTCTGAATTATTCAAAGGATTAACGGYAATATTGAGGTTTCATGAGTTCAAGTGAGCAGCTTGCTTCGCGGGAAAAAGACGAACAACGTTGGTCTGCGTTAATGAAGCAAAGCCAAGCTGGAAATGTAGCCGCTTATAATCAACTTTTATCAGAGATTGGCTCTGTTATTGAAGCATATTTACGCGTTCATTTCGGCCAATTAACAATGCTTGAAGAGTGTGTGCAAGAAAGTCTTCTTGCCCTGCATCATGCACGACATACTTATGATCCTAAACGCGCATTTCGGCCTTGGTTTTTCACCCTTGTTCATCATAAAACGATTGATGTATTACGCCGTTGTGAAACGGCGAATCGGGTGATATCTGACTATGCAGAATTTGACCATACGGGGATAAGTGATGTAGATTTAGATCGTGTTATTGATGGCGAGCGGTTAATGAAACAATTATCGGAAGAGCAGCGCCAAGCAGTCGAATTGACTAAATATTTAGGTATGACGACGATTGAAGTCTCAAATTTATTAGGCGTCAGGGAGAGCACGGTTAAAGCCAGATTACGCAGAGGATTACATCATATTAAAAAACAATGGCAGGAGGCGTTGCATCAATGAGTATTAAAGACCGAAGTCACCTTATCGATACGCTAACACTTGATTTACAGCCGGTTAAAGTTATTAATGTAGGGTTGATGACGCTGTATTTCTTGGTAGGTGCATTTGTTTTTTCGTTGAGTCTATTTTTGTTAACGGGCCCTTTTCGTAGTGGTGCGGGTCATCAGCTTTTATCTTCACCGCAGTTTTTAGTGGAAAGCTGTGTGGGCGTGCTGAGCATTGCATTGTTAATGTATGCTGCTTTTCAGTTGGCGATACCGTCACCGAAACCATTGCTGTCTCAGCTTAAATGGCCATTAATCGGTTTAATAGTTTGGATAAGTTTTTATGCCTTTGGCTTTGTTCGCCCTGCATTAGAACCTTCAGCGCTGGGTATGCGCGATCATTGTAATTATCAGGTTTTTATTTTTGGCATACCGACTTTGTTGGTTGCATTGTATTGGCTTAATAAACAGTGGCCGATATATCCTGTTAGTACTGGTTTTTTAATGGGTTTGGCGGCTGGTGCTATTCCTGCACTTATTATGCAGTTTGCCTGCATGTATGATCCTCATCATATTTTGACAGCACATATTGGCCCAGGCATTTTAGTTGGCGTATTAGGTGCCTGTATTGGGGCAATCAGCTTAACAAGGCATAAAAAGACAGCTTCAACATAGTGTTCTCAATAAATAGTGTAAAAAATAAATTTTAAAGTATCGTTTTTCTGTTGGTGTGCGTATTGGTTAATAACGAGGACAAATGCCTCGTTTTTATATTCATACACGCCAAAGGATTATCTGATGAAAAACGTTAAAAAGAACAGTTTATTCACTGCAGTTGCGGCTGCTTTAGTGCTCGCTAGCTCAGTGGTGAGTGCCGCACAAATTCAAGTTAAAATCACTAATAATGCAGGTGCAAGTGGTTCGTATCTCACGCCGGCATGGGTAGGATTTCATGATGGGTCATTTGATACCTTTAACGTGGGTGAACAAGCGAGTGCTGGCCTTGAAGCATTGGCAGAAGATGGCAATACATCGGGATTAAGCAGCAACTTCAGCGGTTCAGGCGTTGATGGTACGATTGCAGGACTTATTGCGCCGGGTGCAACAGTGACGGGCGTATTTACGCTTAGTGATGACGGTAGTAATAACTATTTTTCATATGCATCAATGTTGTTACCTAGTTCAGATTTCTTTATYGGYAATRGCAACCCRTTYGCMTTTAATATTGCYAGCTTRCTGGATGGCACAATYTCTAGYTTAAGYTTTGAYGTATCAAGYGYYTTTGATGCGGGTACGGAGGTGAATGATTTCGCCACTTCTGCTGGAAATGGTTTATTTGGGATAGCGGGTGGGCAGGGCGGGCCTAATCAAGGCGCAGATCAAAACGGTGTGGTTTCGGAAATAAACGGATTAGCTTTTGCATCATTCCTTAATGCCGATGGCGTTGATACCGGACGTTTTGATTTTACTAATTCAAGTATTGTTACCATTGAATTAACGAATGTATCTGCAGTGCCAGTGCCGGCAGCAGCGTTGCTATTTGCACCTGCTTTATTAGGCTTTATGGGATTACGTCGTAAGGCTAAAATTGCTTCCGCAGCTTAGATTTATTTGTTATTAAAAATAAAAGCCACCGTGACGAATCACGGTGGCTTTTGTATTTCTTTATTGCTGTCTCACTAAAAGTGGTATCGTAAAATCTAGTGCMRYKWRAAWTNANKAGCMANNWMCSKYTWRYMTTSANNKTAAARWMAKSTGKAYWTWWTWYRYGWMRWTMTTMWMYYATTATGTTGTTTGTCTGTCTTGGAAATACTGCTAATGCAGAAAGTGTAGAGAATGAAAAGGCGTTAAGCATCATCTATGATACAAAAATTGCAGGCATCGGCTTTAATAGTTCGGTGGAAGATATAAATAACGCACTATCACAAGATGAAATCCCAATGGACTGTGAGTATTCTGAATATTTGGTTGTCCCGAAAACTAGGCTAAAAAAGAAAATTACAAAAGAGACTTTCTATCAAAATTGGAACTGTAAATATATTGATGGCATGAAACATAAAATGCTAGATGTACGCACGATTAATGGCATCGTGACCACTCTCCTATATCGAGGAAGCATCGTGTCGTCTTTGGATAAAAAAGATATGTTTTCCTATTATCGTGATATCGATAAAAATCTAGTAGTTACAGGGCTGGTGCATGATGATCATAATTTTGTATTCGAAGATATTGTATCCGCGACATACATCCAGCAAAGACTTCGTGTACGCTTGCTTACACGATGTCATGGCGGGCTCACAGGTGTTGTGTTTGAAGAAACATTAACTGAAATGCCTGTTCAAAAAGCATTTACGATTGAGGTTAAGTATGAGCGGCAGAGTTGCCCTTAAAATATAGACACACGATAATATAGCTAAACACATCGATATTTTAAGATTAAAGGGTTTTTATTATTATGAGCAATGATAAAGAGATGGTTTCTGCTGCGGCCTTTTTGACCAAAAAAAATCCTTATGATTTAAAAGAACATAGTCCTAAATTAGCTCATTTTGTTTGGGATAATATGACGTTTTCATCTTCTACATTAGAAACGCCAAGCCATTTATTATCATCTGCTCGCCGGTTTTATAATGAGTCAGATGATCTGATTTCTAAAATTGAATCTAGATATTATGGGCGAACACATGGAGCTAAATTAATTTTAGAATTAGCGGAAAAGATGACTAATAATGGCTTAAGCCGATTAAAAGAAAATCATCAGCTATTAGCGGAAGAGCTTCGTGAATCAGGCGTTGCCTTGAGCGTACAGTAGCTTTAACCGTTGCTGACGAAGTCTAAAATTAATTGCAATTGTGTAATTTAAACAAAAGCTAACACCATTCTTTCTAAGGCAATATCAAAAACATAGCCTGCTGATTACGTGTGATATTAAGCAACAGTTGCTTACCACCATTAAAGGCCAAGGGTTTAAATTCAATTAAATTATGGATAGGGTGTTTGTTGACGGAGGTAATGATATCGCCTTTGCGAAGCCCAGCACGTTCTGCCGCGCTGCCGCGTTTGATTGAATAAATCAGCACACCTTCAATTTTTCCGTAATAGGGTGATGATTCTTCAATATCACCAAATGTCGCACCTGCCAGCTTGGGGTGAACCGAATTTTCAGTGATCTGTTTTTGTATTTCTTTCACTGTGGCCTTAATAATGTGTGCTTGGCCATCTCGTATAACATCTAATTTGATGGTCTCGCCAATCATTAATAAACCAACAGAATTGCGTAAACTATCGGCACTTATCAGTGTTTCATCATCAATCGCGATGACAATATCACCCACCTTAAGGCCGGCTTCATCCGCAGCAGAATTAGGTTGAATTGAGGTGACAACCGCTCCTTTTTCCGAATCTAAATCGAAGGCTCTTGCTAAATCAGGGGTAATATCTTGCATTTGTACACCAAGATGAGCACGTTTCACCTCGCCATATTTTATCAGTTGATCGGTAATTTGTTTGACCATATTGCTAGGAATGGCAAAGCCAATGCCAATATTGCCTGCGCGTTGGCCAGGGGAAAAAATAGCGGTATTAATGCCAATTAATTCACCGCGTAGGTTCACTAATGCACCACCAGAATTACCYGGGTTGATGGATGCATCGGTTTGGATAAAGTCTTCATAGCCTTCAATGCCTAAGCCACTACGACCTAAGGCACTGACGATGCCTGATGTCACGGTTTGACCTAAACCAAATGGGTTGCCAATGGCGACAACAAAATCACCTACGCGTAATTGATCCGAATCGGCAAGGGGTAAGGCGGTGAGATTGACTGCGGGTATTTTAATTAACGCTACGTCGGTCGCCGGATCTGTTCCCACCAGCTCAGCTTGATAGCTCCGCCCGTCGGTTAATGAAACGGTAATTTCATCCGCACGATGGATAACATGATTGTTGGTGAGTACGAGGCCTTCTTTTGCATTATAAATTACGCCTGACCCTAGGCTTTGTTTAGTTCGTTGCTGAGCTTGTTGCTCTGGAATATTAAAAAATCGACGAAAAAAGGGATCGTTTAATAAAGGATTATCTTGAACGCGGATATAACTTTTAGTGGAAATATTTACAACAGCGGGCTTGGATTGTTCCAACATGGGTGCAAGCGATGGCATTTCACCATCATGATCAAGCCAGCTAAAAGGTAAGGCGGCACTGGCAACTTGTATAATGAGGCTAAGGCCGGCAAACCAGAGTAAGGTCGATTTGAATGTTGTCATTACTTATCCTTCACTATTGTAAGCTGATATATATTGTGGTGAACCTGTCGAAAAAGATATTTTAATGCGACAGGTTCAGAATAAACAGAGGTAACTATAATGCTGCTTGTAAACTTTCTCGTGGGTTAAAACTCAATTCTTCGGCCATTTGTAGAAACAGTTCTTTTGCTTTTTTACTGTCAGCAGGCGGGTTTATTATCTGCAATATTACAAATTGATCACCTGCTTGTTTACTGGGTAAGCCGCGACCTTTTAACCGCATTTTTTGGCCACTTTTGGCATTTGCAGGAATGGTTAGGTTAATTTTCCCTGCAAGTGTGGGCACCGTTACTTTGGCTCCTAATGCTGCTTCCCAAGGTGCGAGAGGCAGGTCTAATAAAATATTATTGCCATCAAGACGATAATGGGCGTGAGGTGCAATGGCTATTTCCAAATATAAATCACCTGGTTTGCCGCCCATGCCTGCTTTACCTTGACCTGACAGACGGATCTTCTTGCCAGATGAAATACCCGCAGGAATTTTGACATTCAGCGTACCTGTTTCAGTTGAGCCGCTGGGTCTGCGAATTGCCTTTTTTGCACCATTAAAGGCATCTTCTAGTGTAATAGTGATTTTGGTGTGAACATCTTCACCAGGCGCATAAAAATTATCTCTACCGCCACCACCCATGCCGGCACCTGCTTGCCCGCCAAACATGCTTTCAAAAAAATTACTGAAATTACCGTGGCCACCTGCACCGGCATTTTGCTGTCCCCAGCCTGGAGGAGGTGTAAACGACTGACCGTTTTTATAGTTGCTGCCAAATTGATCGTATTGTGAGCGTTTTTCACTGTCTTTTAATACTTCGTAAGCTTCACCTACTTCTTTAAATTTGGCTTCAGCATCGGCTTCTTTACTGACATCAGGGTGATATTTACGCGCCAGTAAGCGATAGGCCTTTTTGAGATCTGCCTTTGATACATCTCGTGATACGCCGAGAATTTGATAGTAGTCTTTATATTCCATAGTGCCAATTTTAGGTTTGTTAGTTGATTTGGATCAATAAATGGGGGCGCCCACTGCTATTTTCAACAAAAAGAAGGAAAATCCTGATGTTGATTTTAGATGCAATATGAGAAGATTGCGACCTGCTCTGAAAAATGGACCTTTTTAACCGGGGATCATTGGTAAATTTATAGGACTTTTAACATGTATTATGTACGAAAACTGCCGTTACTTATTGCTTTGGCAAGCGCATCAGCGACCACAATGGTCTCTGCGGATAATTTAAACCTTGATGAACTGGTGGTGACAGGCACGCGTTCTGAAACCTCACTGCTAGATTTGGCTGGTAATACGGGCAAAATATCTGAATCAGAAATTGATTTAGTGCGAGCTGACCATATTGAAGAAGTTATTAATCGCATTCCAGGAGTGATGATTCAACGTGGTAATGGCCAAGAACACTTAACGTCTATTCGCTCTCCTGTTTTAACCGGTGGCGCAGGTGCAGGTTCATTTTTGTTTTTACAAGATGGTATTCCTTTGCGTGCAGCAGGATTTGCCAATGTAAATGGCTTGTTTGAGGCCTTTTCTGAACAGGCAGGAAGTATTGAAGTTGTGCGTGGTCCAGGTAGTGCTTTATATGGTTCAAATGCAGTGCATGGTCTTGTTAACGTAATAACGCGTGCACCATCATTAGATCTTGAGCGCTCTATTGATATGTCGGTTGGCCCTCATGATTTATACAAAACTAAAGCTACGGTCAGTAATACAATGGGAAAGCACGGCTACCGCTTGAGTTTTAATGGCACAACAGACGGTGGTTATATTGATGAATCAGGTTTTGATCAGCAAAAGCTAAATTTCCGATATGACTATTTGGGCGATGTGAATAGTGTGACTACAATTTTCACCGCGACCAATCTGAATCAGGAAACGGCGGGGTACACTGAAGGATTTAACTCATACAGAGATACGCATCAAGTTAAAGCGACAAACTCTAATCCAGATGCTTATAGAGATGCTAAGTCAACACGGTTGTCTGTTCGCTGGGATCATGATTTAAGTGATGACAGTTATTTCACCATTACGCCTTATTTTCGTTCTACCGAACTTGATTTTTTAATGCATTTTTTACCGGGCACGCCTGTTGAAAAAAATGAGCATCAAAGTGTAGGTTTACTTGCTTCGTATACCAAGGAGTTTGAAGGTGGTCATAAAGTAATCGTTGGAACTGACTTTGAATATACGCAAGGCGAGTTGTCAGAAGTTCAAGAAGGCGCAACAGTCTTTGGTCGTTTTGTACAAGGTGTTCACTATGATTATGATGTTGATGCAACCGTCATTGCTCCTTATGTTCACTCAGAATGGCAGCTAGCAGAAAAAACACGCATGACCGCGGGTCTTCGTTTTGAACATACCCGCTATGAATATGATAATAACACTACAGGTGGGCTTAACTTTGGTGCATTCCAGAGACCGGAAGATAGCAATGATACGTTTAACAATTTGAGCCCTAAGCTAGGATTTACGCATCTAGTAGCTGAAGATACCAGCATTTTCACCAACATAGCACGCGGTAATCGTGCGCCACAAACTACAGACTTATACCGAATCAGAAATACACAAATCAATGGTGAGGCTGATTCAGAAAAAGTAGATAGCTTTGAAATTGGTATTAGAAAAGTGGGTAATGGTATTCAATATGAAATTACTACCTTTTACATGAAGAAAAAAGACCACTTCTTCCGTGACTCAACGGGTGATAATGTACCAAACGGTAAAACAACTCATTATGGTATCGAGCTAGGTGCCTTTATTCCTTTGGGTGAGAAATTTGATTTGGCTGGTAGCTTTACTTACGCTCGCCATCAATATGACTTTGATAATGTAGGCACAGATCCAAATGGTTCAAATTCAATTAATGATGGTGATGATATTGATACTGCACCTCGCCATATTGGTAACCTAAGACTAGGTTGGAATATAAAACCTAGCAGCAGACTAGAGCTAGAATGGTTACATGTAGGTCGTTATTATACTGATTCAGGTAACGTGCATAGCTACAACGGTCATGACTTGTTGAACCTTCGTGCACAGCATCAAGTGAATAAAAATGTAACACTATATGGCCGTATTAGTAACCTATTAAATACTGATTATGCTGAACGAGCAGATTATAATTATGTAAATGCCTTTAACAATACAGATAGGTATTTTGTTGGTGAACAAGCAGCCGTTCATATTGGTGCTAGCTATAATTTCTAATTAATCGATTAGGTTAAATGGATTAAAAAAGCGGTGATAATGAAAATTATCACCGCTTTTTTGTTTGTGCTGAATGAAGGAGCCAAGAGCAATGTCTTTCCGTTCGTCCTGAGCTTGTCGAAGGATGATGGTTCGACAGGCTCACCATGAACGGGGATGATAAATTTACCACCGACGGGAATGATCACTTCACTACTAAGGTAAAGGATCGGTTCACCTTACCCAGTTTTGTTATTCAGTTTGGTCGCTACGTTGAGAACGAGCAAACTCGATTGCTTTACGTACTTGATTGGGTGCGGTGCCACCGAGGTGATCACGTGCTGCAACAGAGCCCTCAAGTGTGAGTACCTCAAACACATCTTCACTAATTTGGTCTGAGAAACCTTGTAGTGTTTCTAAGCTCATTTCTGATAAATCTAATTGATGTTCAATTCCATAAGCAACCGATAAACCAACAACCTCATGGGCATCACGAAATGCGACACCTTTACGTACAAGGTAGTCCGCTAAGTCTGTCGCGGTGGCATAACCCCTTAATGTAGCTTTGCGCATGTTTTCAGGTTTAACTGTAATTGCGGCCATCATGTCGGCATAAACACGTAATGAGCCTATTAATGTATCGATTGTGTCGAATAAAGGCTCTTTATCTTCTTGATTATCTTTGTTGTACGCTAACGGTTGGTTTTTCATTAAGGTGAACAGGTTGAATAGATTGCCATAAACACGGCTGGTTTTGCCTCGAATTAATTCAGGCACATCKGGGTTTTTCTTTTGMGGCATRATYGATGAGCCGGTGCAGAATGAATCGCCTAAATCAACGAAATCAAATTGGGCCGATGACCAGATAATCAGTTCTTCTGAAAAACGCGATAAATGCATCATTAAGATAGATGCAAAACTAGTAAATTCAATGGCAAAATCGCGATCACTCACTGCATCTAAAGAATTCAAACAAATACGTTCAAAACCTAATAATTTAGCGCTTAATTCACGGTCAATAGGAAAGGTGGTTCCCGCTAGTGCTGCGGCACCTAAAGGGGAGGAATTAACTCGTTTTTCACAATCATCTAACCGTTCAGCATCGCGCACTAACATTTCATACCATGCCATCATGTGATGACCAAAGGTGATGGGTTGAGCGACTTGTAAATGRGTGAARCCWGGCAAAATAGTTTCTGCYTCACGTTCAGCAACGTTGAGTAATGCCTCTTGYAAGCGGCYAAGTTCTGACTTGATAGGTTCAATCATATCGCGCAGATASAGTCTAACGTCTGTTGCAACTTGGTCATTTCGCGAACGGCCGGTRTGTAAYTTTTTACCTACGTCGCCAATTAAGGCAATTAARCGSGCTTCGATATTCATATGCACATCTTCTTGTGCAATCGACCATTCAAACTCGTYATTATCAATTTCGGTGCGAATTKCAATTARGCCMTTTACAATTTGGTCTTGYTCGTCTTCKGTTAAAACMCCRACATGGCTYAGCATAGTRGCGTGAGCAATYGACCCTTCAATGTCTTGCCTATACATACGTTGATCAAATTGAACKGAWGCGGTGAATTCTTCAACAAAGGCATTTGTTGGTTGAGTGAGGCGAGCTGACGATAATTTTTTGCTAGGCGTTGTCATATTGAATTCTTGTATCGGAGTTTTAAACGATGAATTATAACGCGGTTATGTGGAAATCATGTTAGAAATGATAGAATTGAACATCTTTAGTCATTTCGACTGTTAAGGAGAAACCTTGGCCATTGGGATAAAAAGCTCCCTCGTTTTACTCGGGATGACAACGTTTCGTCATTNCCAATGGCAAGAAGAAATTTTCTTCGGAAGTACTGGAAAACATTAATCGATAATAACAAAATAAAAATAAATGAAGAAAACACATGACAGATAGAATCATTAAAATAGCGACACGRAAAAGCCCGCTTGCACTATGGCAGGCAGAATTTGTACGTGATGAGYTAYTAAAATTGCACCCAAACTTGAAAGTCGAACTCGTGAAAATGAGTACGCAGGGCGATAAAATATTAGATGTTCCCTTAGCTAAAGTGGGTGGGAAAGGCTTGTTTGTTAAAGAATTAGAGCAAGGTATGTTGGCAGGGTTGGCAGATATTGCCGTACATTCAATGAAAGATGTACCGGTTGAGTTTCCTGAAGGCTTGCATTTGCCTGTTGTATGTCAGCGTGAAGATCCACGTGATGCCTTTGTTTCAAACACCTATAATTCATTAGATGATTTACCACAAGGTGCAACAGTGGGAACATCAAGCTTGCGTCGGGAATGTCAGCTACGAACGCATCGACCTGATCTCAAGATCTTGTCACTTCGGGGCAATGTTAATACGCGATTAGCTAAATTAGATGCGGGTAATTACGACGCCATTATATTAGCGGTGGCAGGATTAAAACGTTTGGGCTTTGAAGACCGTATTCGCAGTGCGTTAACGGTTGAACAAAGCTTGCCGGCCATAGGTCAAGGTGCGGTGGGTATTGAAACGCGCATTGATGACGACGAGGTAAATGCCTTAATTGCTCCATTACGCTGCGATGATACGTGGCTTACAGTCAGTGCTGAGCGTGCRATGAAYAAGCGGCTTGAAGGYGGYTGTCAGGTRCCYATAGCGGGATATGCGACACTGGATGATGCAAAAAATATCACTATGCACGGCTTGGTCGGGCGACCCGATGGCAGCCTTATGTTGCACTCATCACGAGSAGGCGACGCCTCGGATGCAGAAGCAATAGGCATTGAAATAGCAGAAGACTTATTAGCRCAAGGTGCCGATAAAATATTGGCCGAGGTATATGGACGCTAGACTATGCTAAAAGGTCTAAAAATTTTAGTCACTCGGCCCCAGCATCAAGCGCAGAGCTTATGTAAAAAAGTAACGAGTGCGGGAGGTGAAGCAATTGCATTTCCTACCATTGATATTGTTCCGATAGCAGTGAATAACGCTGGCGATCTGAGTAAGCAAGACATCATTATTTTTGTGAGCCAAAATGCGGTGACGTATTTTGATCGTAAATTTAAACAGATGCTRGCWAATAATGTGCTTAATATTGCTGTGGGTGCGAGTACGGCAAAATGTATGCAAGCGCATGATTTTAACTCKGTYCTTCAAGCTCCGGCTCCCGCAGGAACAGAAAGCTTATTGGCGATGCCTGAATTACAAGATGTCGAAGGTAAACAGGTGTTWAWKKKRYRWSSRCSYKWYRRSMYTRRMKWRYWTRYYKAMAMRTWRWKWWRAAGWRSNTGCTSWRRYMSKNTTATCWKSARRTRWAWCARCKTGCATTACCCACGCCAACACCAGAACAGGTGGAGTATGCCTTATCGGCGGAACAAATTATTATTTCTAGYATCAATAGTCTAGTGAATTTATGCCWGCTTCTTGGTGAGRAAGAGATAAAAAATAAGCATTTGATTGTTGTGAGTAACCGAATCAAGCAGTATGCTATAGRGCAAGGCTTTAAGCATGTAGATGTGGCAGAAGATGCRAGTGATAATGCGTTGATGCAACAAATAAAGAAGGGTGGAATARATTAATGGCGAAAAATAACAAGCAGCAACAGGATGTTGTAGAAGGTGTAGTGGTGGAAGATGAAGCTGTGACAAGTGMAAAGCCAGCAAAATCAACCTYATTATGGTTTGCAATTATTATCTTATTGGCTTTGCTAGTAGGATTRTCTTGGTTTATCTATCAAGAAGTKATGAAGCAGCAGTCAACCATAGCAACACTGAGCACCCAAATAGAAAAYAATAAAACGGCTGTGTTAGAAAAGGATGTTTTACAGTTTAAGAATGCACTAGCACAAGAGACAAAAACGGTGCAGCAGCAGTTTAATACGCTCAATGAAACTGATGCCGCATTGGCTGACAAGGTTGCCGAAATTGCTGWAATGCAGCAATTGACCAGTGATGATGTAAAGCAGAAATGGATAATATCTGAAGTTGAGTTCTTATTGCAGATGGCTAACCAACGTATTTCGCTGGCGGGTGATGTTGAAAATGCGCGAACAGCATTAATCTTAGCCGATCAACGATTAAAAGAACTTGCCGATCCACGTTTATATCAACTCAGAGCGCTGCTTGCGGATGAACAATTAGCGTTAGCAGCTGTGGCTAAAGTGGATATTGATGGTTTGGCGGCTCAATTACAAAGTGCCATTRATAGYGTTGATACTTTAAAAGTATTAACGGGGYCAGAATTTACGGCTGGCCAAACTGCTGATTCAACGACCGATATTGAACTYGCTAAMAATTGGCAGGATGCGGCATCAAATGCATGGCAGAAAGTRCGTTCGCTGGTGRTTATTCGTCATCAGCAAGATGGTTCTTCGGCCATTATCGTTCCTGAACAGCGTTATTTTTTGTATCAAAATTTACAGCTAAAATTAGAAACAGCACGRTTGGCATTGTTATCAGGMAAAGAAGCTATTTTTCATGACAATYTGGCCTCRGCTCAGCAATGGTTAGATAAATATTTTATTGGTGAAGAACGTGATGCCTTATTGCAAACGGTTACAGCCATGCAGTCAGAAACRATAATGATAGATATACCTGATATATCAGCATCTTTAGTCTGGTTGCAGCAAAAAGGTGAATTGTAATGAAGTTTCTAATTATCATTGCATTGGCGTTGATMGTRGGCGCAGGTATGATTTGGGCGGCTGAATTTGAGCCTGGGTTTGTACTTTTAAAATATGGTAATTGGAGCCTTGAAACCTCATTAATCGTTTTCATAGTGGCTTTTTTGTTGTTATTACTTGCTGGCTATTTATTATTGAGAACTTTTGTTTTAGCAAAACGTACACCACAAAGAATTGCAGATTGGCAGAGTTCTCGTCGGCACAAACGTGCTGGTCAGGCGCTAACACGCGGTTTGATTACGCTTGAAGAAGGACGYTGGGCGGAAGCCGAGCGWTTGTTAGTACGACATGCCGGCAATAGTGATACACCGTTATTACATTATTTAGCGGCTGCAAGAGCAGCGCAAAAACAAAGTGCCTCTGAYAGACGAGATGATTATTTACGCTTGGCGCATGAAACAACATCGGGTGCGGATGTCGCCGTAGGTGTGGTGCAAGCTGAATTACAACTTGCGGCCGATCAAAAAGAGCAAGCGCTAGCGACACTGCAACATTTACGTGAGGTTTCGCCTAAACATCCTTATGTTTTGCAATTGCTGCAGAAGCTATATACCGATATGAACCAATGGGAAAGCGTGCAAGATGTATTGCCAGATTTGCGTAAGCGCCATGTGCTTGCGAGTGCAGAAGTAAAGGCRCTCACTGTTGATGCGGCTACGGGACAAATGCAAGCGGCTTTAGATAGAAGTGATTGGGCAACCATGCAGTCACTTTGGCAACAGGCACCCGCAAACGTTAAAAAATCTGAAGCAATGCTTTCGATTTATATTTTAGGTTTAGATCAGCATAATTTAGCGGAGCAAGCACAAAAGCTAATTGGTGATTTCTTAGATAAAAACTGGAGTGACCAACTGGTTTATCAATTCGGAAAGATTGTGAAAAGTGATTCATTGYCACAATTAGCTAAAGCTGAAAAATGGCTAAAAAATAAACAAGATAATCCATGGTTATTATTAACATTGGGTCGCATAGCTGCTGCTAACCGTCTCTGGGCAAAAGCAGAAGAGTATTTGCTCACCAGTATCGAATACGGTGAAAGGGGAGAAACATATCAAGTCTTAGCGGATRTTTTAGCTGAGAATGGCAAAGAAGATCGTGTTATTGATGCCTATAAAAAAGGGCTTGATTTAGCCTTGGCAAAAAATGATTTTTAATATGAATCTATTGACTGTGGTTATATAATGGAAGAAGTAGGCGCTCACTATTTATTAGATATTCTTGCCTTGTTATTGGCAACCGTTATTATTGTACCTATTTTTCATGCGATTCGTTTGGGCGCTATTTTAGGTTATTTAACGGCCGGCGCTATTCTTGGCCCATGGGGCTTAGGTRTYATTAATGARRTMGATGAAATTCGTCATTTAGGCGAGTTTGGTGTGATTTTYTTACTGTTTATTTTAGGAATAGAACTTAAGCCAGAAAAATTATGGCAAATGCGCCATCTTGTTGTCGGGCTAGGGTTAGGCCAGTTACTGATCACGGCTGCGGTGATTTATGGYATWGCRGTTTGGCTAGGSGTTGGTCATCAAAGTGCGATTATTGTCGGCTTTGGTTTGGCGCTTTCATCCACGGCATTTTGTTTACAACTGCTTGCTGAGCGAGGGGGTATTTCAACCCCAATGGGACGAAGAGTTTTTTCAATCCTGCTGATGCAAGATCTTGCTGTTGTTCCCTTGCTAGCGCTAATATCCGTAATGGCGGGGAGTGATGGTGGTTCAGCTACAGAAAGTCATAATTTCTTTATTGCAATAGGTTCCATTATAGCCTTACTCGTCGCTGGCCATTATTTATTGAACCCCTTGCTCAGCAAAGTCGTTGCCAGTCGCGATCCTGAGGTATTTATAGCCGCAGCGGTATTGTTAGTTTTAGGTGTGGCTTGGTTGATGGAATCGGTAGGCTTATCGATGGCCTTAGGTGCTTTTTTAGCRGGRCTGATGYTGGCCGATTCACAATTTAGACATCAAATTGAAGCCGATATTTTGCCTTTTAGGGGGATCTTATTAGGGCTCTTTTTCATGACCGTAGGCATGGGGGTTGATTTCGGTTTATTAATTGATAACTTCTTCATTATTATTGGTTTAACCATCGGACTGATGCTGATAAAGTCATTTATAGTCTATTGGTTGGCAATCTTTAGTGGCACTCGCCATGACGTATCAGCACAAGCTGCTGTATTGCTTTCTCAAAGTGGTGAATTTGGTTTTGTAATGTTTGGATTTGCAGCCGTAGCAGGCGTGTTAGAAGACCAGTTAGCACAGATGTTAACCTTAATTATTGCATTAACCATGGCATTTACCCCTTTCTCAGTAAAATTAGTCAGTGTACTTTTGCAGAAATTTTATACATCAAAAGAGGCGGAGAGTGAGCTCTATACGGAATTTGTTGATGAAAATGTAGGCCATGTAATCTTGGCAGGRTTTGGCCGTGTMGGTGCACGGATTGGMGCSATATTAAGTGCCGCYGATGTGGCTTATGTRGCSATTGATTTAAGCCAAAATAGRGTGAAAAAGGCCCGRGATCAAGGTTTCCCRGTATTTTTCGGTGATGCCAGTAATGTCAAAGTATTGCAGGCGGCGGGTGCAGARCATGCCAAAATGATTGTTATTGCCTTAGATGACCCYGATAATTTTGATCGACTGGTGCCCTTGGTGCGTCAATATTATCCTAATGTACCTATCCATGCGCGYGCCAAAGATCGGCATCATTGTGCAGATTTGGTTCGTCAAGGTGCGAGTACAACGGTATCAGAAACACTGGAAACCAGCTTACGCTTAACGGAAGAGATCTTACTCGGTAGTGGTGTTGATGAAGCTCACGCCAGAAAAGTTGTTGACGAATTCAGAGAGGATTAYTATTCAGGTGTTGTACAAAAAGTGACCGAAGATAAAGTAGTTATGGGTGAGTTGAAGCATTAATTTCAAATTTATCTCTAGTGATTCTAATGCAGAACATCCTCCAACACTTAATTTGAGCTATTTTTAGTGCTTTCGTTCACTCTATAATTAGCTTTGTGTTATACAAAACTGATGTCTGAAGTTTGAATATCAATTTCATTATATTAATATATGTAGCGGCCGCTCTTCGAATGCTTTTCTCATTCTCGTATTTGCATATTAAACTTATAAGTTTAGATAATCATCTTAACTGACTGCCTTTGCTGCCGCGTCGGTTAAAATTATTGTGTTGTGCTTGTTGTTGGTCATGTTCAGTTTGGCAGGCCACRCATAAGCGAACACCAACAATGGCTTTTCGCCGTGCTTCTGGGATTGGGTTATCACACTCTTCGCAGATGCTTAGGCTTTYGCCTTTGGGCAATTGACTGCGTGCCAATTGAACGGCATCTTCTACGCTGGCATCTATTTGGTCTTGTACTGCACCATCTTTAGACCATCCGCCTGCCATGATGAACGGTTATAGTCTCATTGGCATAACAACATACTGCCGTTCAAGTTTTTCATTRGCAGGSGTTATTAATACGCTGCTATTTTCATCAGAAAAGATTAATTTTACTTTTTCATCAGGGATAGCATTGAGCAGATCAAGTAAATACGCATTATTAAAGGCGATTTCTAGTGATGGCCCTGAATAATCAACGGTGATTTCTTCTTCTGCTGATTCTTGTTCTTGGTTTGTTACGGTTGCTTTAAAAAGATTGGGTTCAAGATTAATTCGCACACTACGATGTTTATCATTTGATAGGATTGAAGCGCGTGATAATGCTTGTTTTAGTTGTTCACGATCAGCAACCACCTCTTTATCGCCCCCTAACGGTAATACACGCTCATAGTTGGGAAATTGGCCATCAATTAATTTAGAAGTGAAATGTAGATCGGTTAATTCAACTTTAATTTGTTGATTGCTAAATGAAATCGTGACATTATCATCAGTATCATCGAGTAAACGACTCAGTTCTAAAATGGCTTTGCGTGGCACGATAATCGTATTTTTTTCTGTTACAGATGAGCTCGTGGTGAGACTGCCAAGTGCTAAGCGATGACCATCAGTTGCTACGGCTCTAAGAATATCTTTTTCACGTTCGAGCAATAAACCATTGAGGTAATAGCGTACATCTTGGCTCGCCATGGCAAAGCTGGTTTCATCGAGCAATGATTTTAATTCGGATTGTGGCAAGCTGATTTCATCAAGATAATCTGCACCTTCACTATCAGGAAAATCTCCAGCAGGAAGTGTTGCCAGTGAAAAACGACTTTTTCCTGCTTTAACAATTGCTTTGCTGTCTTTGGTTGTAAAGTTAATGGTGGCATTGCTTGGCAATGCACGGCAAATATCAAGAAATTTACGAGCCGAAACAGTTGTTTTTCCTTCTTGTTCAACGGCAACCGCTAAGGTGGCAATCATTTCTAGTTCCATGTCTGTGCTGGTCATGGTGAGTTGCGTACCTTGCACACGCAATAAAACAGTAGACAATATWGGTAAGGTTGCGCGGCGYTCAACAATGCTACACACGAGTTGTAGAGGTCTAACAATGTCTTCTTGGTTAACAGTAAACTGCATAGAAATTCTCTTGATTTGGTGATAAATGAAACTAWAACACAGGGCTTTTAGTTTCTAAATACTTAGCCTAGTTAGCTCGATAAGGATCTAAATAAATTTCGATGATCTTCGGCAATTCGTCCATCAGTTTCTATCAATTCTGCGATTTTACGACAGGCATGTAATACCGTTGYATGATCACGGCCACCAAAGGCATCGCCGATTTCTGGCAGACTATGATTCGTTAGCTCTTTTGCTAAAGCCATGGCAATTTGACGAGGGCGCGCAATGGAGCGAGTACGCTTTTTAGAGAGTAGATCTGACATCCGAATTTTGAAATATTCCGCCACCGTTTTTTGAATATTTTCTAAGGTGACTAATTTTTGGTGTAGGGCGAGCAAATCTTTTAATGCTATCTCGGCCATATCGATTGATAACGGTTGGTTGGTGAAGCGGGAATAGGCGAGCACACGCTGCAAAGCACCTTCTAAATCACGCACATTTGATTTAATGCGTTGGGCAATAAAAAAGGCAACATCATCGGGTAATGTAGCTTGGTTTTGTTGTGCTTTTTTAATGAGAATGGCTACGCGTGTTTCGAGCTCAGGTGGTTCAATGGCAACCGTTAAGCCCCAGCCTAACCGTGATTGTAGGCGTTCATCTAAATTTTCTACTTCTTTAGGGAAGCGATCACAGGTGAGGATTATTTGCTTTTGGCCTTCTAGCAAACTATTAAAAGTATAAAAGAACTCTTCTTGAGAGCGTTCTTTTTTGGCAAAAAATTGAATATCGTCAATGAGTAGTGCATCAGCACTACGATAATGTGCTTTGAATTGATCAATTACATTTTTGCGCAGTGCGGTGATCATATCTTGCACAAAACGCTCAGAAGATAAATACATAACACGTGCTTTAGGATTGTTCTTTTTAATTTGATTGCCGACGGCAAGCATTAAATGGGTTTTTCCTAGTCCGGTGCCACCATATAAAAATAACGGATTATAACCGCTTGTTCCCGGAGACTCAGCGACATGTAATGAGGCGGCTCTGGCAATTTGGTTGGACTTACCTTCAACATAAGTGTCGAAAGTAAACATGGGGTTCAGCGGGCTACCAAGTGCTGGTTCAGCAATCGCATTTCTGGGTTTTTGTAGTGAGGATTGCTCTTGTCCAGCAGGGGATTCAATTACTTTAGAGCCTACTTCGATTTGAACCTTATTAATTTTACCCTGCGTCAATGCGCCTAGTAGGATATTAATTTTTTGTTCAAGTTGTTCCTGCACCCAAGCCTGTACATAAGAGTTTGGCGCTAATAGTCGCAAACTTGACGTTGTTTCAATTGCTTGTAACGGACGCAACCAAGTATTCAGCTGTTGTGCAGATAACTCATCTTCAAGATGGGATAGGCATTTTTCCCACAGGGGTGAAGACACAGTAACTCCTTGGTTGTAAAATAGTTCTTATGGGTTTTCAGATCACACGTTAAGCTGTGATCTGGTATAGTATAACGCTCATTGAAGCTGTGGATAAATTATATTTTGTACTTTTTTGGAGTTTGGACAAGATATTGTCCATCTTAAGTAAATGAGGTTTGACTTCTACCTCCATAAAACACTATAATCTCAGCCCTTTTGCCCTCGCCAGATCTTTAATTTATTAAGATTTGCAACATTGGGGCAACCCTAGGTGTTTTAAGCGTTTAGGTTAAGAATTTAGATTTTAGTGGAGTTGGTAAAATGAAAAGAACTTTTCAGCCTAGTAATATTAAGCGTAAACGTACACATGGTTTCCGTGCACGCATGAGAACTGTTGGTGGTCGCCGTGTAATTAATGCGCGTCGTGCTAAAGGCCGTGCAAGCCTAACCGTTTAAGAACTCTTTGTACGAATCGTCTTTTTTGCCATGTCGATGTTAAAAATAGTCTCAAAATGCTCATTTACGAATGTAAACTGGGTCTTTTTTAACTTTTTTTACCTTGGCTTGACGAAAAATACTTAATTCGTASATAAAACTCTTTTAAGATTATTAGGAGAACGTGTCTTGGCAAAATTTAGCCGAGCCATGAAGATGAATAAACCTGGGGATTTTACCAGGGTATTTCGTCAAGCAAAACGTGCAGGAGGCAGCGGTTTAACGGTATTAACTGTTAAAAATGTTGCGGGTCATCCACGGTTGGGTTTGGCGATAGCAAAAAAGCATATTAAGTTGGCTTCTGGCCGAAATCGATTAAAGCGGATTATTCGCGAATCATTCCGGCARCATCAATCTGACTTTGAAAATATTGATATTGTAGTGCTCACTAGAGCRGATGTGATTAAGCAGCCATCAAAGAAAATTTGGGCGGCATTAGAACAACACTGGAAAACGGTGGCAGGGCAATGGCAAAAAGAATCTTAATTGGTCTTGTTCGAGCATATCGATTGTTTATAAGCCCGTTGCTGGGTGCACATTGTCGTTTTCRACCTACATGTTCAAATTATATGATTGAATCAATCAATCGGTTTGGTGCTGTACATGGTACATGGCTTGGCATCAGACGACTTTCTCGTTGTCATCCTTGGCACAAGGGTGGCTTAGATCCTGTTCCTGAATTAAAGAAGCATACAGACAATGGATAACTTCAAAACCTATATTAYTTTCGGCTTAGTAATTGTTTCATTATTACTATGGGATGCATGGCAAAATGACTATGTTCGACCGTTAGCCGCGCAGCAAGCCGCAGTAGAAGCTATGGCCGTAGGAAGCAGTGATTTACCTTCAATTCCAGTGAACGTTGCTTCACAGCAAGATCTACCTGATCTACCTTCCATGACAACAGACAGTACACTTGCTGGTGTTCATCCAACTGCAGTAGCGGCAAATAATACGGATAAAATCCATATTAAAACAGATGTGCTTGATGTTTATATTAGTACGGTGGGAGCGGATATTCGTAATCTAGCATTATTGAACTACCCCATTGAATCAGATCAACCTGATGTACCTGTTCAGTTTATGGCTGACAATGCATCGCACTTTTTTGTTACACAATCTGGTTTGTTACATGTTAATAATAAAGGTCCGATACACAATAGTCAGTATACTGCCGAAAGCAATAGCTATGAATTAAGTGCTTCTCAAGACACATTAGATATCCCTTTCTATTGGCAATCTGACGATGGCTTATCGGTTATCAAAACATATCATTTTCATCGCGATAGCTATTTGATTGATATTGATTATCAAATAACAAATAATAGTGGTGAGCACTTTGCCGCTTATCCTTATGCACAATTTAATCGTAATCGTCCACAAGAAGATTCTGGTTTTATCTATACGTATACAGGAGCCGTATTTTCGAGTGAAGAAAATCATTATGAAAAAGTTGATTTTGATGATTTAGACGATGCTGATTTTTCGGGAGCGGCATCGGTGGGTTGGGTTGCAATGATCCAACATTATTTTGTGGCAGCATTAGTACCTCAGCCACAAGAAAAGGAAAAAACTTTTTACGGAAAATCAATTGATGAGCGTAACTATACGGCAGGAATGAAAATGCCGACCATTAGTATAGAGAATGGAAATATAGGTAAAACAAGTTATCAAATGTATCTTGGTCCTAAAGAGCATCAGCGTTTAGAAGCCGTGGCTGACAATCTTGATTTAACCGTTGATTTTGGTAAGTTGACCATCATTTCTAAACCCTTATTTTGGCTGCTTGAAAAGCTTCATAAAATCACCAATAACTGGGGTTGGGCAATTGTTTTTCTGACTATCCTAATTAAACTAGCATTCTTCCAATTGTCTGCGAAAAGTTATCGTTCAATGGCCGGAATGCGTAAGCTTACGCCTAAATTAGCGACGTTAAAAGAACGCTATGGTGACGATAAGCAAAAATTCAATCAGGCAATGATGGAGTTATATCGTACTGAAAAAATTAACCCATTAGGCGGTTGTTTACCTATTTTGGTTCAAATGCCGGTATTTCTCGCATTTTATTGGGTATTGGTTGAGGCCATTGAGTTACGACAAGCGCCCTTTATATTTTGGCTTCAAGATTTAACAGCAATGGATCCTTACTTTATTTTGCCATTAATGTTTGGTTTGAGTATGTTCTTCCAGCAGAAATTGAACCCAGCACCACAAGATCCTGCTCAAGCAATGGTGATGAAGGCTTTCCCTGTTGTCTTTACCGTGTTTTTTGCCTTTTTCCCATCAGGGCTCGTGTTGTATTGGGTAGTGAATAATGTTTTATCTATTGCACAGCAATGGTATATCACACATAAATTAGGCGCGCTTTAAACCCATAATGGACACGATAGTTGCTATTGCCACGGCCCCTGGCCGTGGTGGAGTAGGCATCGTAAGATTATCAGGCTCTAAAAGTGCAGAAATAGCACAGGCTTTCTGCGGAAAATTGCCATCACCACGGCATGCACAATTTAGCCATTTTAAAGATCATGACGGTGAAATCATTGACAGTGGTGTGGTGATTTACTTTCCTAATCCGGCGTCTTTTACGGGGGAAGATGTGGTCGAGTTACAAGGCCATGGTAGCCCGGTAGTCTTGGATCGCTTATGCCAACGAGCGATTAGTCTTGGTGCTAGAATGGCGCGACCTGGTGAGTTTTCAGAGCGTGCATTCCTCAATAATAAAATGGATTTAGCACAAGCAGAAGCGGTTGCTGATTTAATCGATAGCTCAACGGAACAAGCGGCACGTAGTGCTATGCACTCTCTGCAAGGTGTTTTTTCTGAGCGGGTGAATAAATTACTCACACAGCTAACGGAACTCCGCATGTTTGTAGAGGCATCGATAGACTTTAGTGATGAAGAAATTGATTTCTTAGCAGAAGCGGCAGTGGATAAACAACTGCAAGTCCTGTTAGCAACGGTTGATGATATTACCCGTAGTGCGCAGCAAGGGCGATTATTACGTGACGGTATGAGTGTGGTATTGGCTGGTCAGCCTAATGCTGGAAAATCCAGTCTACATAATCAGTTAGCAGGTCATGATGCCGCGATTGTGACAGAAGTGGCAGGCACTACACGTGACATATTAAGAGAACAAATTCACCTTGGTGGGCTACCTTTACGCATTTCTGATACGGCTGGCTTGCATGATTCAGCTGATATTGTTGAGCAAGAAGGCATTCGCCGTACCCAAAGTGAAATAGCACAGGCTGATCATATCTTATTGGTGATTGATGATAGCCAAGGCGTCACCCGTGAAGATGAATTAATTAGATCAGAATTACCTCCCCATATTCCCCTCACGATTATCCACAATAAAATTGATAAAAGCGGCAAAAAAGCGGCGATCAATGGTGAGCGTGAAGATAGCAGAATTTATTTATCTGCAAAAACAGGTGAGGGTATGGACCTGTTGGAGAAATATCTTTGTGATTCTGTAGGTTACCACCCACAAGATGAAGGCGTCTTTATTGCTCGCCGCCGTCATCTTGATGCGCTAGCACGCACTCATACTGCAATAGAGGCCGGATACCACTGTTTAACGGGTATGGGCGCAGGTGAACTGCTTGCAGAAGAATTGCGACAAGCACAACATGCTCTGGGTGAGATAACGGGCATGTTTAGCAATGAAGATCTGTTAGATAAAATCTTTTCGAGCTTCTGTATCGGAAAATAAGCAATTAATTAGGGGATTATGTGGAAAAGCACTTCAAATATCTATTTTCAGTTGTTATATTCCTATGATGAGCTGGATATTGCTAGGGTGAAAAAGAAGAGCCACAGCCACACGTCGTCGTAGCATTTGGGTTGCGTATAACAAATTGCGAGCCTTCAATACCATCAGAATAATCAATTTCTGCACCGACTAAATATTGATAACTTGTCGGATCAATTAAGAGTGTCACACCGCCATTTTCTACCTGAGTATCGTCTTCATTAACTTCTTCTTCGAAGGTGAAGCCATATTGGAAACCAGAACAACCACCGCCTGTTATAAACACACGTAGTTTAAGTTGGTCATCACCTTCTTCTTCAATTAGAGCGCGAACTTTATCGGCTGCGGCATCAGTAAAATTAACTGGGCTAGGTATGTCATCACTCATGATAATATTTCCTAAAAATGTAATGTAATGTAGCTATTATCCAAGACTGAGTAATTTAGTCAAGATTATCTTTGTTTTCGAGTTGCAGTGCATCATCATTATTACTCACGGCAGTGTGTTCAATATTTATTATTTCGTCATCTTCTAAGACATGGATAAGCTGACCGTTAACTTCAGACCCCGTTGCCATTTCAAGTAGCCGATAATAAACATTGCCATTTATTTTCGTGTTAGCAGCAAGCTCAATATGTTGTGATGAATAAACATTACCCGTAATGGTGCCATTAACAATTAAATCAGGCACTCTAATATCACCCGTAATAATACTATTCTCACTTAATGTGAGAACAGACTTTGTATCGCCAGTAGCATTGATGTTACCTGTCACACTACCATCAATTCGAAGACCTCCACTAAAGACAACGTCTCCTTTAATGTGTGTGTGTTGGCCGATTAAAGTGTCGATGCGGGAGGCTTTATTTCTTTTTTGATTCTTTTTATTAAACATATATTGTCTCTTTATTCGGACGAGGGACTCAGTTGCCAATCAAAGGATTGTGATAGTAGCGTTTTCTTTTTTTGTTTGATGGTAATCGTAATACTTTTAGGTACATTCTGGTCAATAATTTTTATTTGACCTTCGATTAACTGCACATGCCGTAAATGTAAGGGATGCTCAGCAAGGATAACCGTTTCTTGTTGTGGCATATTACTGACCATTTCAATGGTGCCGGAAAGTGCTCGGTTTATTTTTTTACCTTGAGTAATGACCAGCTGATAATGAACAATATCAGAATTAAGGCTATCTGAGCGGAGATTAAGCTCACGAATTTGTAATTTATCGGGGCGATCACCTTGGGTGATCATTTCATAAAATAATAATTCTTTATTGAGCGTGGCTAACTGCTCTTGTTGCAGACTAAGCTGTTTCTCTAGCTGTTGAATAGTTTCTTTTTGTAAGGTTAATTCGTATTTATTGTCTTCTAAGTGTGAATCACTCAGTAAAATATACTTACTCATCTCCTCATTTTCATTTCGAAGTTGTTGGTATAAGTTATTGAGCTGCTTATATTCTTTAATTTGCTGCTGCTGAATATGTGTTTCTTTTAGATAAACATAACGCTGAATAAGAAAAGTGAGGGCGATAGCGGCAATTAAGATTGCCACATAAAAATAGGGACGATGTTGACGAATAATGAATTTACTTAAAGATGACACAGGATGACCCTTCAAAATACGTTAGGGTGATACTGCGATAGCATTAAGTGCTAGAGATTCTTCAAAACCAAATAGAATATTCATATTCTGAATCGCTTGTCCTGACGCACCTTTAACCAAATTATCAATGACCGATAGGATCACAACGGTGTCAGAATTTTGTGGTTGATGAACGGCAATACGACACATATTAGAGCTTTTAACCGAACGTGTTTCAGGATGAGAACCTGCGGGTAAAACATCGACAAAAGGCTCGTTAGCGTAACGTTGTTCAAACAACGCTTGTAAGTCGACTTGTTTCTTTACTGTCGCATAGAGTGTGGCGTGAATGCCTCTAATCATAGGCGTTAAATGCGGTACAAATGTTAAATGAACATTGTGACCAGCAGCTAAAGATAAACCTTGTTCAATCTCAGGTAAGTGGCGATGGCCTTCGACACTATACGCTTTCATACTTTCGGATGATTCTGCGAATAAGGCACCGATAGAGGCTTTTCTTCCTGCGCCACTCACGCCTGATTTGGCATCGGCAATAAGATGACTGGAATCGATAATACCTTGTTCAAGTAACGGCAAAAAGCCAAGTTGTGTTGCTGTTGGATAGCAGCCTGGCACGGCAATTAATTGTGCCGATTTTATGGCATCACGGTTCACTTCGGGCAAGCCATAAACAGCTTGTTCAATGAGTTCAGGACAGGTATGTTTGGTATTGTACCAATGCTCCCACTGTGCACTATCCTTAAGACGGAAATCAGCGCTTAGATCGATCACGCGTGTGCCTTTTGCAATGAGTTCAGGTACTAGTGACATGGCAACAGTATGAGGTGTGGCGAAAAAGACCACATCACAACGAGCGAGTTGTTCTATGTCAGGCTGTTGGAAGATTAAATCAACATGGCCACGTAAATTAGGAAAGAAATCACTTACCGCTATTCCAGCTTCACTACGTGACGTAATAATCTCTAGGGACACCTCGGGGTGAGCAGCTAATAACCGCAAAAGTTCTACGCCGGTATAACCTGTGCCACCTACAATGCCCACTTTAATCATAGAAGTTACTCTTTAGAAACGATCTGTAAAGGATACATGATAAAAGAGCGAGGATAAAAGCGAAAGGATTATAATTTATTGAGTAGATATTCTAGTCGTTGCTTTTGGAGAAGATAGTCACGAATAGGAATATTGGGCTGTTTAAACGATAATTGTGTGATGTATAAATGATAGTTGTTGTTTGATTTACGTAAATTTAGCAGCAACTCTCTAACGTGGACAAATAAAGCCGCTTCATTCGCGATACCAGAGAATGTTTTGGAACCACAATAAATGGTGCATTTTGTATTTTCTTCCGGCGAGTCCATTTCAATTGTTACAGGAAGGTGATGCTGTTTTTCKGRCATCTTTTTTAAKGGAAACTCAATGATTTTATATTCRGATTTATAGTGTTTAGATATCTGAAARAACTGYTTAGAGATYGTNTTTCYNACTTTCTGGGATTGCCATTAAAAATTCATGAAAATGATTTACTAGTGTATTTTCAGTGAGTTTACTAAATTTTTGTTTATATAAGCTTCCTAAATCATCGAGGATATAAACGGTTAATTGTGAATCTATCGTTAAGACAAAKAGGCTGACTTGGTCAGGGGYCTGATAGTTCAGAATCATAGCAAGTAAGCCATCTTCATCTARCATCGGGTCGAGGGTTGAAGGATAAAACTCGGTACGGCTTTTAGCGAGATGTTGTAGTGCAGAGGTATTCTTTGCGAGAGGCATGCTGTCACAGACGTTATTTTTCCATGTTAATTGGTATAGTTTTTCAGCTAAAGAGACAATAAAYTCGCCCTTATCAGGATGTGCTATATAGTGATTGACCACTTGGTGGTAGCTKGAYTCAATGCGACTACTAATGCTTTGRCCATGATTGCCATAATGGCACCAGCATGATGCTGTAGARGCWGATGGTTTTGTAGGATGCCAGTGTAATATTGCGGTCAGCATTTGYAATAGGCAGTCATCSCCTGAAAAAGTAAAATAATGCCATTGATCCCAATCGGAGTAGATAAGACCTTCGATATTAACAACTAAATTCTGTTTTTTATTTGCATAGTTAAAGGGGTCGCCACGCAAGCTAGAAATTTCAAGCCCGTGYTGGCTTAAYGRATCTTTTGACTGATGGTCCAGATTGGCAAAAAGTAATACATTTTGTATTTCAGCAGCTTGATGAAGTTGTTCAAGCGTAAGCGAAGCGGATTTATTACTGAGTGGGGAACGCAATAAATGTTGAACTAATTCAACAATGATATTGGGTTTTATAGCATTGTTTTTATCGGCAATTTTGAGTCGCGTTGCTTTAGAGATTAGCTGATTATTGATGGCCCAAGCGAGCACATTTAATAGTGAACTATGTTGGTATAACGGTTTCTTCGAAATGGCGAGCTCTCGATCGTCGATACACCAATTATGTGTTTTCTCTTTACGATAAAGATAAGCGTATTCTTCGGATTGCTGTGCAGATAATGCGAGGGGTAATTGATTCAATGTATCCGCTTGTTCATTAAACAGTAGATCAAATTTCTGATCTAATTGTCGCTGAAGTGGGGCAGTTTTTAAGGCGTGTTTCTTTGAGAAAGCGGATAAGCTTGCTAATGAGTCAGTTAATTGTGTGCGAACCCGCTGAAATGACGGTAAGGCTCCTCGGTAATGCAGCAGCCAACGCTGATCTAATTGTTCAGCGAGGGAATCTTGCCACTGCCACTCTTCAATTTTATTTTTTATAAACTGCCTACGCCAAGGGTAAGATGCCTGCTCAATATTTTTCGAGAGTGACTCCTTACTCATAAGGTAAATAGACTGTTGAGCTAAAGATAATATGGCGGGTTCAGTTGTGTATTGGCTCAGTAATTTATATTTTAAGATTGAGATATCCAACTGCATTGGATCTGTTTCGCCATCAACAATAGTCTGTTTCAATATGTGGCTTAATGAATCAACCTTTGTATTGTTTTCAAGTAAACAGTCGAAATAAAGTAGATCAAGGCAGGAGGCTATACCTTGATTTAATGCTTGTTCAATATGGGTAGATGCTAAATCAAAAAGAGCTTGCTTAGATAATGGTTGAACAACACCAAAATCAATGGAGTCTTTTGTGTAGTGTAGTGCGTGGTTTTGACTTTGATTGTCAACCACCCCGCCCCACCAAGAAGGTGGATTGCCGGCAAGTAAAAGACTTGAACAGTAGAGCAAGTCTAAATCATGGGCAGAGAAACTCTCAGAGCTTAATTCGTCTTCGTCAAAGAGCCTAATGTTAAGAGGGATGCCTTCTGCTTGAGCCCACGCGGATATTGCTGCTGATTTTTGTGTGAGTAATGTTTGTTGTGCATTAGAAACAGGCTGGGCATAGATCAGCCATAATTCAAGCATTTCGCTTGAATTATAGTTAAGAATGCCATTCTTATTGATAAGATAGAGCGCCTGAATGGGGTAGCGATGTAATGCTCGGCGGGTATAATAGAATGCATTGTTGTAGCTTTTTGCAGTATCTATTGCTTGTTTATTAGGCTGATAGTCAATGATGCCCGCGGGGGCTTCTAGGTTGACATAGCCCGGTAATTTAGTGGAATTGAGTTGAAATAAAAGCGGCAGGAAATGGAGAAAATTTTGATGTTTCGTAGGAAGCAAACTGCCTAACCGTTCAATCCTTTCACGGTTAAGCGTTTGAAATTTAGCAATTATCTGAGCATCATCCATCCAGGATAAATCCCTTTTATTTAGTGGCGGAAGTGGCGCATACCGGTAAACACCATAGCAATGCCATGTTCATCTGCGGCGGCGATAACTTCATCATCACGCATTGAGCCGCCAGGTTGAATAACGGCGCTGATACCTGCTTCTGCGGCKGCATCTAAGCCATCACGGAAKGGGAAGAAAGCATCAGATGCCATCACGGCACCTGGGACTGTTAAACCTGCATCTTCAGCTTTAATAGAGGCAATACGACTACTGACGATGCGACTCATTTGACCTGCGCCAATGCCGACAGTTTGTTGTTTGCTAACATAGACAATGGCATTTGATTTAACAAATTTAGCGACGCGCCATGCAAACAGCAGATCTTGCAKTTGYTCATCGGTAGGTGCTTTTTTGGTTACAACACGTAATTCGTCTTGAGTAATTAARGCCGTGTCACGATCTTGTACTAATAATCCGCCCGTGACCCGTTTAAAGTCTAAGCCTTGAGAGGGTTCGCTAGGCAGTTCACCACAGCAAAGCARGCGCACATTCTTTTTAGCACTCACGACCTGTTTTGCTTCATCACTGATTGATGGCGCGATAATAACTTCAACAAATTGGCGATCAACAATCGCCTGCGCTGTTTTAGCATCGAGTTCRCGGTTAAAGGCAATGATGCCACCAAAAGCGGAGGTGGTATCTGTTWGGTAAGCTAAATCATAAGCGGTGAGTAAATCGTCTGCTGTAGCTACACCACATGGGTTAGCATGTTTTACGATGACACAGGCAGGAGACTCAGGGAATGATTTGACACATTCAAGGGCGGCATCAGTATCGGCAATATTATTGTATGACAGCGCTTTTCCTTGAATTTGAACAGCAGAACTAAYGGTACCTAATTCTGGTGTAGTTTCTATATAGAATGCCGCTTTTTGGTGTGGGTTCTCGCCGTAACGCATATCTTGAGACTTATTGAATTGCATATTAAATGTGCGCGGGAAGTCTGCTTGCCCTTCATCAGTGATTTTTCCTAAGTGATTAGCAATGGCRCCATCATAATGAGCGGTATGTTCGAATGTTTTTACTGCTMASNHSVAACVBBDTBSHHHAWCVAVGVCAVCBWTGGVNTTTGATTTGTHBDACGACACGGHTGTAATCGCTAGGATCAATCAATACGGTAACGGAAGCATGGTTCTTAGCCGCTGCGCGCAGCATGGTGGGSCCACCRATATCAATATTTTCAATYGCCATTGCTAAAGTGCAATCATCRCGYGCAATAGTGGCTTCAAAAGGGTAYAAATTGACCACAACTAAATCAATGGGTGCAATGTCRTGYTCYGCCATAATSGCTTCATCAATACCRCGACGGCCTAATAAACCACCATGAATTTTGGGATGTAATGTTTTGATGCGGCCATCCATCATTTCAGGAAAGCCAGTATGCTCTGATACTTCCTTAACGGGTAAGCCTGCTTCTTGTAAAAGCTTAGCGGTACCACCKGTTGAAAGCAGTTCAATGCCTAATTCGTTCAGTTGCTGGGCAAGCTCTACTACACCCGATTTATCTGACACGCTAAGGAGTGCCCGTTGGATTTTGTTCATGAATTATTTCCGAAATTAATATGTGATTGGCATTATAAGCCGTATGTTTTCAATTTTTTGCGTAGTGTTCCGCGATTTAAACCTAGAATTTYGGCGGCACGACTTTGATTGCCATTGGTGTGAGCCAGTGTCGCCTTAAATAGCGGGGCTTCGACTTCAGCTAATAACATTTCATAAAGGTTAGCCGCTGTGTGGCCATCGAGTTGTTCAAAATAATCTTTAAGTGCGACTTCAACACATTCACTCAGTGGCGCATGTTTTTGAGTATCAGCTAAACTAAAACATTGTTCTGCTTTTGATTCCAAACTATCAGTCATGCGGCATCCAATTGGGCAAAAAACTGTTCTGTAAATGCAAGTTGCTGCTCTGGCAATTCAAGCGTATTCATCTGTTGACGGAAAGGATTRCCATTGYGAAAACCTTTGCTATACCAAGCGATATGTTTGCGAGCCATGCGAACTCCTGTGTATTCTCCATAGAAATCGTACAGCGTATGCAGGTGTTCAATCAAGGTTTGTTTTATTTCCAATAAGTCTGGGGCAGGCAGAGTCTCACCATGCGTTAAAAAATGATTAATTTGTTGGAATATCCAAGGGTTACCTTGCGCAGCRCGACCGATCATTAAGCCATCAGCTTGGGTATAATCCAGYACTTCTTTTGCTTTGGCTGGGCTATSAATATCRCCATTGGCAATGACGGGTATTGATATCRCGGATTTAATTTCGGCAATRGTATCGTATTCGGCTTCGCCACGATAAGCGTCAGCACGAGTGCGACCATGAACGGCGAGTGCTTGAATGCCTGATTGCTCAGCAATGCGCGCAATGGTCACACCATTACGGTTATCRCCATCCCAACCKGTGCGAATTTTDAGCGTGACRGGWRCATCMAYRGCMTTGACCACMGMWTCNAATMWYYCACCTACCAACTTTTCATTTTGTAATARTGCCGATCCYGCCATCACATTACAGACTTTTTTTGCTGGGCAACCCATATTAATATCAATGATATGGGCGCCTTGTTCGATATTATGCTGTGCTGCTTCTGCCATCATTTTAGGGTCTGTGCCGGCTATTTGAATCGATCTAGGCTCGGGTTCACCGTCGTGATTGGCACGTAGCAATGTTTTTTTGCTAGCCCATAATGATTTATTGGCCGTGATCATTTCTGATACCACCATACCGGCACCTAGGCGACGGCATAATTGTCGAAAAGGACGGTCAGTTACGCCGGCCATTGGGGCGAGGAATAAATTATTAGCTAAAGTGTATTGACCTATTTTCATGAGCGTTTTTGGCCTACAAGGCGTACCCATTCGTCTTTTACTACAGCRGCTTGCATATCAAAGTCTTGTTGATAACTTTGGCTGACATCATCGGCTTGCACATCTAAAATGCCTGATAATACAATGGGTGCGCCCGCTTTAGTTAAGCTAGATAAACGGCCAAACAGAGATTGTAAGGGGCCCGCTAGGATATTAGCTAACAGCAGATCACAAGGTGTATCAGGACAATCATCAGGAAGGTAAGTATCAATGGTGACACCATTACGTTCAGCATTGGCTTGKGTGGCTTCTAAGGCYTGRGGATCGGTATCRACACCAATYACTTKYTTGGCACCYARTAADGCMGCMGCAATGGCTAAAATWCCKGATCCGCAACCATARTCAATAACAAYTTTGTCTTTYAYATCAGCCTGATCTAACCAGTTAAGGCATAAGGCCGTAGTCGGRTGTGTRCCCGTACCAAATGCTAAACCAGGATCGAGCATAATATTAACGGCGTCTTTTTCAGGTGGTGTATGCCAGCTAGGGCAAATCCATAAGCGYTCGCCAAATGACATTGGATGAAAATTATCCATCCATTCTCGCACCCAGTCTTTATCTTCAACRGYTTCAATACGATATTTTGGCACTGTTTCAGGCGCGAGCATTCYAGCCAGCATTTGAATGATTAAATCGGTATTGGTATCGGCATCAAATAGGGCTGTGACCGTCGTTTCAGCCCAAAGAGGCGTGCTACCAATTTCAGGTTCATAGATAGGTTGATCTACATTATCTTGAAAGGTAATCGCACTTGAACCACATTCTGATAACAGATCCGATAAGCGATCAGCAGCGTCAGGTGTACTATCGAAAATAAATTGAATCCAAGCCATCGTATATTATGAACGTRAGCCTTAAAGGCCAAGTTTCTTTTCAAGATAATGGATGTTGGTACCACCTTCTTGGAAATGGGCATCATTCATAATATCTTGTTGCAGAGCAACATTGGTTTTAATGCCTTCAATTCCAATTTCACTCAACGCCGTTAACATGCGAGCAATAGCCGACTCACGTGTTGGGCCATGTGCAATCAATTTACCAATCATTGAATCATAATTTGGCGGCACACTATAACCACTGTAAACATGAGAATCCATACGAATACCGATACCACCCGGTGCATGATAATGGGTGATTTTTCCCGGACTAGGCATAAATGTTTTTGCATCTTCAGCATTGATACGACATTCGATTGCATGACCCGTTAATATAATGTCATCTTGCGTAAAGGAGAGTGGTTCACCTGATGCAATTTTGATTTGTTCTGCTAATAAATCAATGCCAGTAATTTGTTCTGTAATGGTATGTTCAACTTGAATACGGGTATTCATTTCGATGAAATAGAACTCACCATCTTCGTATAAAAATTCAAATGTTCCTGCACCACAGTAGCCAATACGAACACATGCATCAGCACAAATCTTACCCATTTTAGCGCGCAACTCAGGCGAGATACCAGGTGCGGGTGCTTCTTCAACTACTTTTTGATGGCGACGTTGCATTGAACAATCACGCTCGCCTAAATGTACGGCATGACCATGTTGGTCAGCCAATACTTGGAACTCAACATGACGCGGATTTTGGAGGAATTTTTCCATATAAACCATGCCATTACCGAAGAGTGATTTTGCTTCACTTTTCGTCAATGCTATGGCATTGATCAGATGAGCTTCGCTGTGTACTTCACGCATGCCGCGTCCGCCACCACCACCTGATGCTTTAATGATGAGTGGGTAACCAATTTCACGGGCAAGACGAAGGTTGGTCTCATTATCGTTACCTARGCCACCATCAGAACCCGGCACGCAAGGCACGCCAGCATCTTTCATCGCTTTAATGGCTGATACTTTATCGCCCATCATGCGAATAGTTTCTGATTTAGGGCCAATGAAAATAAAGCCGCTCTGCTCAACACGTTCAGCAAAATCAGCATTTTCTGACAAGAAGCCATATCCTGGGTGAATAGCAGAAGCATCTGTAATTTCAGCGGCACTAATCAATGCGGGCACATTGAGATAACTTTCTGCAGAAGGTGCAGGGCCAATACACACTGTTTCATCGGCTAATAAAACATGTTTTAAATCACGATCCACATCAGAGTGAACAGCAACTGTTTTAATGCCCAGCTCTCTACAGGCTCTTAGAATTCGAAGGGCAATTTCGCCTCGATTTGCAATGACAATTTTTTCGATCATGGTAATTTAATCCGTAGTGTTATACACGCGCCCACAATAATATGTGGGGTGAAATTATTCGATGATAATTAAAGGTTCATCAAATTCTACTGGATGTCCATTTTCAACTAGAATTGCTTTAACAGTACCACTACGATCAGCTTCGATTTGGTTAAACATTTTCATCGCTTCAATAATACAAATAACATCGCCTTCAGCAACGGTTTGGCCAATTTCAACAAATGAACCTGATTCAGGTGACGACGAACGATAGAATGTGCCGACCATGGGTGACTTAACAGCATTTGCATTATTATTAACCGGAGCBGCTTCCGCTACAGGTGCHTCTGCTGGTRCGGCGGCTGGGGCAGCAGCAGGAAGCATTGCAGGTGCAGCCATCATAACTGGAGCAGYAGTGCTATTGCGGCTAATGCGMACTGATTCTTCACCTTCATGAATTTCAATTTCTGCTATATCTGATTCTTGTATTAAATCGATCAGTTTTTTGATTTTACGAATATCCATGGATAATCATCCTTTAGTGGTATGTTTAATTGCTGCTTGCAAAGCCAGCTCATAGCCTTGTGATCCTAAGCCACAGATAACACCAACGGCAATATCTGAAAAATAGGATTGGTGGCGAAAAGATTCTCGAGCATGCACATTGGAAAGGTGCACCTCTATAAACGGGATATCAACGGCAGACAAGGCATCACGCAAGGCAACGCTAGTATGCGTATAGGCTGCTGGGTTGATGATAATAAAGTCAGTATTATTTGATTGTGCYGCTTGAATTTTATTGACCAGATCGTGCTCGGCATTGCTTTGAAAGCTTTCTAACTGATGGCCGTCATTATTAGCGAGTGATTGTAGTCGATTTTCAATGTCAGCCAGGGTATCAACCCCATAGTGATCAGGTTCTCGTGTACCTAATAGGTTTAAATTGGGGCCGTGCAGCACTAAAATTTTTGCCATTGGGTGTTAGCACCTAGTTATCACAATGAAATATAGGAATAATTTTGCACCAATGAGGATGAAATGTCCAGATATTTCAGAGAAAAAACGGCTTTTTGTTGCTAAATGTGTCGAAATTGCAATATTCCGTCATTTTTGCAGTGTGGTGATATGTTGAACAAGTTGTGCAGAGGTGATCATGCCAATCAGGCGCGACTGAGGATATTCTTYGCCACCGGAATTGAAGAACAACATAGTGGGAGGTCCAAATAAGCCAAAATGTTTCAATATATCCTTATGCTGTTGTGTATTCGCCGACATATCCAATTGTAGGGTGAGGGTATTTTTTAATGCTTGAATGGTATTGGGATCTTGAAAAGTGGTGATTTCCATCCGTTTACATTCAACACACCAATCGGCATAGAGATCTAACATAACGGGCTGTGATGTTTGAGCAAGCTGTTGTTCAAGTTCTGCTAGATTATTAACTTTGGTAAATATTAATCCGCTTGATGNTTTTGTATTGCCAGCATTGCTGGTGGAAATAATGTTTAGTGGTTGCCACACGGAATGACTGCCGCTGGCACCGCCAATCATTAATAAGCCGCCATATATTAATAGRATAAGYCCYAGTCCTTTCCAAAGTTTGTCCCAGCCATTGGAATCAATGTTCNAGGTATTCAGCGCCCCTAAATACACTGCGGTCACAATCAGTAATGCGCCCCATAATAATAAGCTGATCCAACCGGGAAGGATGCGTTCAAGCATCCAGATAGCTAAGGCGAGCATTAATACGCCAAAGATGCTTTTAATATTACTCATCCAGGTTCCCGCTTTCGGTAATAAGCTTCCTGCAGAGGTACCGATAATAAGCAGAGGAAGCCCCATGCCCATGCTGAGTGAGAATAATGCCGTACCGCCTAAAACGGGGTCGCCGTGCTGACCGATAAAGATAAGTGCGGCCGCAAGTGGTGGTGCCAAACAAGGCCCAACAATCAAGCCTGAAAGTAGCCCCATCAATGCAGCCCCTGCAATTTTACCGCCTTTTTGCTGATGACTAATTTGATGCAAGCGATGCTGTAATGTATGGGGCAACTGCAATTCGAATAAGCCGAACATTGACAGTGATAGCACTACAAATAAGGCACTAAAACTGCCAATAATCCATGGGTTTTGGAACATGGCCTGGATATTTTCACCTAATAAGCCGGTTAATACACCGGCAGTGGTATAGGTAACAGACATGGCCAATACATAAGCTAACGATAAAATAAACGCTTGGTGGGTGGTGATTCGTTCGCCTTCACCTACAATAATGCTCGATAAAATAGGGATCATGGGGAAAACGCAGGGAGTGAAAGACAGTAACAAACCTACACCGAAAAAGATTAATAAAATTTTGCCAAGACTATCTTTTTCTAAGCTTTGAATAAGGCGATCTTGTTCAGCGTTAACCGGGGGTGCAGTGATGACCGCAGCACTTTGGCCTACGTTAGTGAGCGAAGTCTCGGGTAAAGAAAGTGTGATTTCTTTTTCGACCGGTGGATAGCAAATGTGGAATGTTTCGGAACAACCTTGATAATAGGCTTTTAAGGTAATTTGTTGTGCTTGTGCGGGGCGATTAAGAGGTAAGACAACATCAACATCAAAGGCATAGACCTCTGTCAACCCAAACAACTCATCCATTTTATTCTCACCCGCAGGCAGTGAAACGGTGGTGATTTGAACATCAGCAGGCTCTACTATTTCAAAACGGATCTTATCTCGGTAGAGATAATTACCTTGAGCAACATCCCAATGAGCTGTAATCGTCTGTGGATCCGTGATTTGGGCAGAAAATACAAAGGCAACATCAACATCGGGCGGGACATCAAAATCATTGTCTAAACCCAAGCTATCTAATAGGCTTGACCGCGCGTGTGCGGTGATTGATATTATTAACAATAAGAGTAAAAGAAAATTTCTCATGACAAGGAGTTCCACAAAGCTATGTAGTAACTGACTATTCTAACAGCCGATTGTTTCAACGCTTAGATAAATAATAATTTTTAATGATCGATCATCATATTACTGTAATAATTACATGAATTTATTTTTAAAGGCAATCGGAACGATGGAAATAAAAACAATGAATCAGCTTGAAAAGCAGGCATTAAAAACAAGCTATGGTGAATTTGTACGAATAGGATTGGCACTGATCTTTTTGGCAGCAGTTTTGATTTATAGCTTTTCAACGAGCCACGGAATTGAAAACAGTCTATTTCTTGCCGTAGCGGCTGTTTTTGGTGCCTATATGGCGATGAATATTGGTGCTAATGATGTCGCCAATAATGTAGGTCCAGCCGTGGGCGCCAAAGCGTTAACGATGGGTGGCGCCATTTTGATTGCGATAATATTTGAAGCAGCGGGTGCTTTTATTGCGGGTGGTGAAGTTGTTTCAACCATTAAAAAAGGCATTATTGACATTGATGCCTTTGGCACGGACACCGATAGCTTTTTATGGGCAATGATGGCGGCACTACTGGCGGCGGCATTATGGTTAAATTTAGCCACCATGGCAAAAGCACCTGTTTCAACAACCCATTCTATTGTCGGTGGTGTGATGGGGGGCGGTATTGCTGCTGCAGGTTTTGATATTGTTAATTGGGGCACAATGGCTAAAATTGCTAGCTCATGGATTATCTCACCACTTATTGGCGGAGTCATTGCGGCAGCGTTTCTACTTTCGATTAAAAAAACGATTGTATATAAAGAAGACAAAATGAAAGCATCCAGTAAATGGGTACCCATTTATGTTGCGTTGATGGCATGGGCATTTTCAACGTATTTAGTGCTGAAAGGTCTTAAAAAGATATGGCCACAATTACAAGCTGGCTTTAATGACATTATGTTCTTTAGTGTCGAAATAACGAAGAAACCAAGCTTTGTTACGGCATTAATAATAGGCGCAATCATTGCTATTATTGTCTATCTTTGGATGAAAACACGCATAAATACGCGTTTGCTTAAACTTAAAAACAATCGTAGAAGCGTTAATAAATTATTTACTATTCCACTTATTTTTGCAGCGGCGTTATTAAGTTTTGCACATGGTGCGAATGATGTGGCGAATGCTATTGGTCCATTAGCAGCGATTAATGATGCTGTTATGACCGGTGGCATTTCAGCTAAAGCAGGCATTCCAATTTGGGTTATGGCTGTCGGTGCAGTGGGTATTGCATTGGGATTAGCACTATATGGCCCACGATTAATTCGTACAGTGGGCAGTGAAATCACCGAACTAGACCAAATGCGTGCTTTTTCAGTCGCTATGGCGGCATCGATTACCGTTATTATCGCGAGTCAATTGGGCTTGCCGGTGAGTTCCACACATATCGCCATTGGTGGTATTTTTGGTGTTGGGTTCTTGCGTGAATGGTTAGAAGTGACTAAATCGATCGAGAAAGAAATAAAGCTCGATAAAAAAGAAATAAAAAGTGATAAAAAGACATTAACGAGTCTAAATGTCGAGCTAAAAAAAATAAACAAAAAATCGAAAAAAGCAGAACAAGATTACCAACGCATTACCGATCTGTATCGTTTAATTGATAAAGAAGAAGATGAGCTTAAAAAAGCAGTTAAAGAGCTAAAGAAAGATCAGAAAACCTTATATGTTAAACGTGATGCGATTAAGAAAATTGTCACTGCATGGGTGATTACGGTGCCGGCAGCAGCAGTGATGGCAGCGGGGATTTTCTATATGATTAAGGGCATCATGTCCTAAACACCCTGAGCAGTTATTACTAGTACGCTCTCGCGAGTAAGATCTATTTAAATTCAAGGAGGTATTAAATGGATGATTTAGTTATGGTAGGTTTCATGCTATCTGGATTGTCAATTGTTGCGACATGGTTTTTTGCAAGATTTTATTTTACTCGGAAGAAAAAGTGGAATGAAAAAATTGAAGAATTAGAAAAACACCTTGAATATGTTAATAAAGTACGAAAATCATCGATTGAGATGAGTAGGCAGGCATTTAGATCGTTATTCGTTATTTTATTCAGCATCTCTTTCGCATTGTTTATACCTTCAATTGTAGAATATGCGACCTTATCTTCAGGGCTAGAATGGAAGCATGCTTCTGTTGCAGTCGCTCTTTTGAAAGTGGCATTTTTATCTGCGGCTGTAGTGATTTCGTTTAAGATGAGCTTAGACTTCCGTGATGTGATTCATTATCAAAAGGCCGTGGAAAGAATAAATCGTAAATTGGAAAAGTTAAAAAATAAAGTTGCAAATGTTTAGTTCAGTGAAGCAATTGTCCATAAGGTCATAATGAAACGCGCCCAACAAATCTTACAATCTACCTTTGGTTACGATGAATTTCGGCATGCCCAGCAGGCGATAATTCAGACCTTGCTTGATGGCGGCGATGCCTTGGTGTTGATGCCTACGGGTGGCGGCAAGTCTTTGTGTTATCAGCTGCCAGCGTTGGTGCGTGATGGCACGGCGATTGTGGTTTCACCTTTGATTGCGTTAATGCAGGATCAAGTGGATGCATTGCAGCAGTTGGGGATTAAGGCGGCGTTTCTTAATTCTAGCCAGCGTGTTGGCGAGGCGAGGCTTATCGAGCAGCAATTGCGTGATGGTGAGTTAGATCTGCTTTATGTTGCACCTGAACGGTTGCTGATGAGTTCAATGCTGGACTTGTTGGATCAGTGCCAGATTGCATTATTTGCTATTGATGAAGCACATTGTGTATCCCAATGGGGGCATGATTTTCGGCCTAATTATCAAAAATTAAAATTACTGTCTGCACGTTATCCTACGGTTCCTCGTATTGCTTTAACGGCAACGGCCGATCAGCGTACACGTGATGAAATTATCGCTCAGCTTCAGTTGGGTGATGCTGAAGTCTTTGTGAATAGTTTTGATCGCCCTAATATTCATTATGCGATTTCAGAGGGTAATAATCCCAAGCAACGCTTGTGGAAATTTATCGAACAGAATCATCCAAATGATGCCGGCATTGTTTATTGTTTGTCTCGCAAAAAAGTAGAGCAAACAGCAGAATGGCTGGCCGATCAAGGGCGGTTGGCTTTGCCTTATCATGCTGGCTTGCCGCAAGAAGTACGACAACAGAATCAACAACGGTTTTTACGTGAAGAAGGCGTCATTATTGTTGCTACTATCGCCTTTGGCATGGGGATTGATAAACCTGATGTACGTTTTGTCGCACATCTGAATTTGCCGAAAAGCATCGAAGCCTATTATCAAGAAACAGGCCGTGCAGGGCGTGACGGTGAACCGGCTAATGCATGGATGGCGTATGGTTTGCAAGATGTCATTACTCTACGACAGTTCACTCAAGACTCGAATGCCGATGAGCAACATAAACGTGTTGAACACCATAAATTAGAATCAATGCTGGGCTTGTGTGAGCTTATCACCTGCCGTCGACATATGTTGCTGGCGTATTTTGATGAGCAAGGTGTCGAACAGTGTGGCCATTGTGATAATTGCCAAAGCCCACCTGAAAAATGGGATGGCACTGAACCCGCCCAAAAAGCATTGTCATGTATCTATCGCACCGATCAGCGTTTTGGGGTGAATTATATTGTTGATATTTTGCTGGGCAAAATCGATGAACGTATTCAGCGTAATGGTCATGATCAGCTGAGTACCTTTGGTATCGGCACCGATTTTTCAGTTGCCGAGTGGCGCAGTGTTTTTCGTCAACTTATCGCCTTAGGCTATTTAGATATTGATATGGAACGCCACGGTGCGTTGCGTTTAACTGAAAAATGTCGTGTGTTGTTACGTGGTGAGCAAAAGCTAGAATTAAGAAAACAAGCTAAAGAAGAAAAAACGGTCAAAAAATCAAAACAGAAACATGCTGTTAGAGCACAAGATAACCCGCTCTGGGAAGCACTTCGTGCATTACGAATCAGCTTGGCAGAAGAACATGGTGTGCCGTCGTTTGTGATTTTCCACGATGCTACGTTGCAAGAAATGGTTAAAAAGCGTCCTCAAACTTTAAATGATTTTGGCAAAATATCAGGGGTGGGAGGGCAAAAGCTCGCTCGCTATGGTCAAGCCTTTATGGATGAAATTAAGCAATATCCCCTTTCTGAATTATTAGATAATCGCCTAAGTGAAACGGTCAATGAGACCTTGATGCTTTATCAAGGCGATCTTACTATCGAGCAAATAGCACAACAACGTGACATAAAAATCAGTACGATATACACACATTTAGCCGATGCAATAGAAGTGGGTTTATTAAATGTTCGTGATGTAATCGATCTCGATGATGCTCGTTATAATGAGATCATCAGCTTAATTGAATATTTTTCTGAAGAAGAAAAAGGCAGATTAAAACCTGTTTTTGATGAGCTAGATGGTGAAATCGATTATGGTGTTCTAAAATGTGTTCAAGCCGCTATGTAAGAGACCGTTACAAAACTGTAATATAGTGCGGGTATGATGGGCTGATTAAATTCGGGAAAACATTATGGCAACGACAATTTTAGTAGTAGAAGATGATGTAGCAATTCGCGATATGCTTTGTTTTACGCTTAGACATTCGGGCTTTGTKTGTGAACCAGTAAGTGATGCAGAAAAAGGTTTGGCATGGTTAAAAGGGCAACAGCCCGATTTGATTTTACTCGACTGGATGTTACCTGGCATTGATGGTGTTGAATTTATCCGTCGTCTGCGTGCCAATGAGTTTTTGGCGTCTATTCCCGTTATTATGTTGACCGCCAAAGGCGAAAGTGAAGACATGGTGAAAGGCCTGAGTGTGGGYGCGGATGATTATGTTAARAAACCYTTTGCACCTACYGAGCTWGTMGCCAGAATTAAATCRTTATTACGCCGATGCAATCCACCYGAATCAGATCATGACGATCAGATYGAATTTGCAGGSTTGCTATTAGATCTTAAAAGTCACCGTGCYAGTGTTAAYGGGCAGCGAATAGATTTRGGGCCRACAGAATTTCGCCTGCTKCAYTTYTTTATGATGCACCCWGAACGCGCTTATAGTCGCGGGCARTTGCTRGATCAAGTGTGGGGCGATCTAGTYTATATTGAAGAGCGYACGGTTGATGTACATATTCGTCGCTTACGCAARGCSCTAGAAGGKGCMAAACATGATCAGTTGATACAAACAGTMCGTGGGGTGGGTTATCGTTTTTCTGAAGAATAAAAAAACAAAAAATAAAGAAACAAAGAGTAAAAAAAYAATATGAGTTGGGATTATTGGCGAATATTAACCCTTGTTAGTTTGGTTGGTTTTGTTGGGCTACTGTTTGATCAAATGGTGCTGTTTATGTTTATCGGCGCATTAGCCTATACATTTTGGCTACAGAGAAAATGGAATCAATTATGGTTTTGGTTACAGAACCCTAAGAAAAATCCACCTCCCTCTGCCGAAGGCGCAATTGATGATGTCTGTCGTCGAATTGAGAGTGTACGCTTACAAAATAAATCGCGTAAAAAAAGGCTGGCAGATTATTTAAAACAATTTCAAGCAGCAACGGCAGCACTGCCTGATGCAGTGGTTGTATTAGGGTCACAAGGTCAAGTAGCGTGGGCTAATACGGCGTCRAAAGAATTGTTAGGCATTGTGTGGCCACGTGAYAGTCATGTRCGGGTACATAATTTGATTCGCGATCCTGTCTTTCAGAAATTATTGGCAGATTCTACCTCTAAAAAGAAGGCAGAGATTGTGACTTCTCCSGTSAGCCCMGATTTRTATTTAGAAATGAAAATCGTGARTTATATGGGTGATGGTCGCTTATTAATTGCCCGCGATATGAGTCACACCGTGAAACTGCAAAAGATGCGCCGTGATTTTGTTGCCAATGTTTCACATGAATTAAGAACACCGTTAACCGTATTACATGGCTATTTGGAAACATTTGACCAAGATAGCCCAGCAGAAATGTGGAGCTCGGCATTACCGGTTATGCGTCAACAAACCCAACGTATGAATTTAATGATTAGTGATTTATTAGTTTTGTCACAATTAGAAATGGGTGAGAAAAAATTACGCCATGAGCCCGTGGATATTAATGCCCTATTAGCGACGGTTGCTGAAGATGCCAAGCAATTAAAAGAATATAAAGCACATAATATTCAGTTAGATTCAGAAAGTGATGATTGGCTGGTGGCCGATGTAGGAGAGCTACGGAGTGCAATTTCTAATTTAGTGTTTAATGCGATTAAATATACACCCGAAAAAGCAGACATCACGCTATGCTGGAAGGTGAATAAGAAGAATGCATGCATTGAAGTGAATGATAATGGAATGGGGATTGAAGAACACCATCTTGATCGCCTAACCGAACGCTTTTATCGTGTTGATAGTGGCCGAGCACAAGAGACCGGCGGAACAGGGCTAGGCTTAGCCATCGTAAAACATATCTTAAAACGCCATGATGCCAAACTTAATATTAGCAGTGAACTGGGTGTGGGTTCGCAGTTTTGCTGTTGTTTCCCTAGCAATAAAGTGATTAAAAAATAGCGCTCAATTAATAAGCTAAAAATAAGCGGTGAAGTTGTAAAAAAGCCAATTTTTTTTGTCTTTGTGAATGCGTGTTAGCTGCTGGATATACTCAATAATGATAACGACAAGATATAATGGTGATATGACTTTCAGTAACGGCATATACGAGACGATTTGATTCATCTATACGCCTCGACCAAAAGCCTGATAAATTTTCTTTCAGAGGTTCAGGCTTTCCCATTCCCTCAAATGGAGAGCGTTTAGTATCTGTAATTAACTTGTTTATTCTTTTAAGTGTCTTTTTATCTTGGCCTTGCCAATACACATAATCAGACCATGAATCATTAGTCCACGCTAACATTCTAGTCATTTACGATCTCTCGCTCAATGATTTGAGCGGATTTAAATTGCTCAATTGAGCGCGCTAAATGAACCGCGTTAGCGGGTGATTTTAGTAAATGAACTGTTTCCATCAAACTGTTGTAGTGATCCATCGACATAACAACAGCATCTTCAGAATCTCTGCGTGTAATGACGGTATAATCAGCGTCGTTTACAACACGATCAAGTACAGATTTAAGCTTATTTCTTGCTTCAGTAAAAGATACAATTCTCATAATATTCCCTTTTGTGCAGTTGTACAGTTAATGAGACAAGTTTAACTAAAAATAATGACTTGTGCAATATCAAGTACAACTGTAATTAAAGTAGCGTAGTCTCGCGTCACTTTTATTTTCCGGTGGAAGGCATATTAGGATCTTGTTCTCAGCAATGACTAACTAATCAGAACTATAATTTTCTTCTTCCGCGCTAAGAATACTGTAAAAGGGTAGCGTCCCCTTTTATAGGAACTTTATAGTACGGTAATATGGTTCCGAGGAGACTAGTAACTGAGTCAACACCTGTATTGGCTTCGGAATTTATACTTATTTTTGAAGCTAAACCTTTATCGTTAAAGGTTACATCAAAAGTCCCTTTGGCAAATTCGGAAGGGTCAAAGTTTACATAATAATATTCATCCGAAGTAACGTAGTCATAAGATTCTGAAATCTTAGAGTCTTTGCAAAGCTCTGGATTATTGGCCGCTTTGATTGCCTTGAAGTGTGTTGTTTTAATAACCTTTACAAGGCGGGGCTTTGGAATAGGAATTCCTTTCGAGACTGTTCCGTCGTGGTTGAATGTTTTTAAGTTTGTTGCACATCCAGATAAAGCTGATAGAGTTATAATTATAATTAAAAGTTTCATTATTTATTACCTTTCAGTTGGTTGATTTTAGATTTATTCACTATGTCTACGATCTAACGCTTTGCTAAGAGGCTGATGCATAGTAGCAGTCAGTCCTGCGGGGGGG
>NVVK01000021.1 GCA_002733335.1 Methylophaga sp. | reverse complement strand
CCTCCACTGCTATTTTTATTTTTGGTCTTCATATTTTAGGTATAATCTACCTGTATAAGTATATTATACTCACCTATTACACATTATAGAATGTATACAATACACAATTACAGCCGTAATATTAGAAACATATGATTACCCAATAGTRCTCTCGCAGCCTTACCTATTGTTAAAGCGTGAAACCCGGTTTATTTTTTCATATTTCATTAAATCGCACCTATGATTCTTCAAATATAGCTGGTAGAACAACACTTATATTTGGAGGCTTTTAGACTTATTAACATTTCTATCTAAAATTAAACCAATAACCTTTTGAATCATAACATTTGATAATAACACTACCTACATTGTAAATAATTGTGCAGAGATTTTCTCTCTATTCTATTCTGGCCGAACTTATCACATTACTAGCGTTGAGAGCTGCTTTACAAATTCCTTGTCACGGTCGTAATTATATAGAACATCATAAGCGACTCTAGTAATTCTCTTTCGCTCGTCCTCATGTTCAAGATAGTAATTTACCTTTTCTGCCAAATCAGAAAAATCCCATGCAACGGGTATATATGTTTCAAAAGGTATAAATATATTTGGATCGCTTTCAATATGTGACATATCTGGTTTTATGAGCAATGCACCGCTCATAATTGCTTCATAATCTCTCCAGCATGCTTCCCCATAGCCAAAGGGACTAAAACAAATCCGAGAAGACCGAAGTTCTTTCATATATGTTGAATATGAAACAAAATCCGATGTAACAATTGAACCCACTTTAAATTGTTGACATGCCAATAATGCATGTTCACGCATTTTTTGATACCAGCCCGTTCCGGATTGTGCGAGCCTAGCATGTACATTAATTTTTTTAGAGTAAGTAAGAGTACTCAGATTCACAGACAGGGCCGGTAGCATTTTACTACAGGTAAAAAACCCAGGTCCTACCACTAATTTCCCCAAAAAATCATCTGGAATATTAAACTTGACTATATCTTCCTGAGGAAGTCCATATAAATTATTATAATATTCTACTAAATTAGTATCTCCATATGTTGATTCAGAATAGTTTTTTCTATCTATAAATACATGCTTTTTAATGTATCTATCAATTAATGGAGAAACCACATTAGCAAGCCGAAGATCTAATGGTGAATACGAGTCTAAAAAAATAATTATTGCCTTAGGGTTAGCTGCTCGAATTTGAGTCAGTAACATAATTATCAATTCATGGCCTTTATCAAACCATGGTTGAAAGAAAATAATGTCAGCTCCTCCCATTTCATTCATCTTATAATATTGTTCAAGCCTATCAATATTAATTTCTCTAAACTCTATAGAACCCAAAGACCTACTGATTTCTTTTTTATACAGATAAAAAGGATAAACCTGACTATTGCAAATTTTTGTATTTTCGGTAATAAAGAGTATTTTTTTGCTATTAGAATAGCTCCATTTTTTAGTTTTTTTTGCTTTATAACGACACATATCAGCAGAAAACCGCGTTAAGTATTTATTAATCATATAAATTAATGCTCCACAATCTTTAGTTTGGCTTTCATATTCTAATTTTGTCCAAAGAGATCTCTCGTATATATTTTATCGCCACAGTTTTTTATTTCATCCGTTAGTCGATTTGCAACTATCACATCCGAAATAGCCTTAAACTCTTCTAAATTAGTCATAACTTTTGAATGGAAAAACTCTGTTTCTTGCATCTCTGGTTCATAAACTACAACTTCTATACCCTTAGCTTTAACGCGTTTCATGATCCCTTGTATAGCAGAAGCCCGAAAATTATCCGATCCTTTTTTCATAATAAGCCGATAAATACCCACTACTTTAGGGGTTTTATTTACTATTTGGGCTGAAATAAAATCTTTCCGTGTTGTATTTGAGTCAACAATCGCCTTGATAAGAACACTAGGCACATCTTGATAGTTAGCTAATAGTTGCTTGGTATCTTTAGGGAGGCAATATCCTCCGTAACCAAAAGAGGGATTGTTATAATGCAAGCCAATTCTTGGGTCAAGCCCTACCCCATTAATTACTTGCTTGCTACTGAGCGCATGAGCTTCACAATACGTATCCAATTCATTAAAGTAAGCAATACGCATGGCTAAGAAAGTGTTCGAGAATAGTTTAATAGCCTCGGCCTCCATAGAGTCAGTATATAAAACCGTTATCTCTTTTTTGTCGGCACCTTCAGCTAATAAGCTGGCAAAAATAGTAGCACGCTCTGACTGCTCACCAATGATTATCCGTGAAGGATGTAAATTATCATACAGGGCTTTACCTTCCCGTAAAAATTCAGGGGAAAATAGAATATTATTCGTGCCAAATTGTTCATTTATTTTTTTAGTATAACCTACAGGAACCGTGGACTTAATAACCATAGTCGCATTAGGGTTGAGCTTTATAACATCCTCAATGACAGCTTCAACCGTAGATGTATTAAAGTAATTTGTTATCTCATCATAATCTGTGGGTGTGGCAATAATGACATACTCAGCATCGATATAGGCTAATTTTTTATCTAATGTAGCCTGAAAGTTAAGTGCCTTATTGACTAAATAACCTTCAATTTCTTTATCTGCAATTGGAGAAATTTTATTTTTTAATAAATTAATTTTTTCTTCAGAGATATCCAATGCTACTACTTCATTATTCTTTGCTAATAGCATGGCTAATGAAAGCCCTACGTATCCTGTACCTACTATGGCTATTTTCATATTTTCACACTCAAATCATTAAAGAAATGTTAACTAATTATTCGGGCAGGATTGCCCACTACTGTAGCACCATCCGGCACATCTTTTAATACAACAGACATTGCACCTATCTTACAATTATTACCAATCGTCACTCCACCAAGAATTTGGGCGTATGCTCCGCATTCAACATTATCACCAAGAATGGGAACTGGGCCATCTCCAGTTCTATTGCCAATCGTAACACCTTGTCGAAGAGTGCACTTTTCTCCAATGACAACTTGGGGATGAATAAATATGTTTCCAAAATGCCATATTCGTAAACCTAGTCCAATTTTGGCTTCTTTAGGCAAACTTATACCGGTTACTGTCTCAGTGATACGAAACAACAACCAATATATCTTAAATAGTATTTTTTTATATATCCCTTCTTTTCTTTGCTCAATTTGTCGCCCCCATCTATATACCCAAATAGCCCAGATCGATTGCTCTTTTAGAAATGGATTTTTCTGGATCGCTCACGAAGCCTACCTGATACAACCGCTATATCCRGCTGYTTTTCAAGAAATAATCGTGCAGATTCTATCCATTGGTCGTTGACTTCGCAATCTCCATCAACAAACTGTACATATTCAAACTCTATTCCAAAGCGTTAAGCGCTTTAACACCTTCATTTCTAGCTCTAGCAGCACTAAATGCTATCAAGGATCTAACTCAACAACCTGCGCCCCCAAACTTTCGGCAACGGCTACAGAATCATCCTCTGATCCTGAGTCAACATAAACAACATTAGCTCCAGGTTTTAATACAGAGTTAAGACAAACCTTTAATCGCTCATTTAGATGGTTAAAACTCTTACTTAATCAAATTTAAAAATCTATCTAAATCTAATAGCATTATATTAATTTTTTCTAGTATTTTTACCACAGTTTCTTTTATTTCTGACGCCGTTGAGCAGGTGGCCATCATACCTCTACATAAGAAAAATTTCTATTGCGATCCTTGTATTTACAGGAAGCATCGTTAGTAAAGAATACTTACCCATGAACTGAAGGATTTAATTTAAATACCTTAATCGCTGCTCTAGCTATAGCTAAAATAATAAGATAATAGATTGGTATATAATCAATTTGACTCACCGTGGCAATTATAACCATAATTGCTACTATAATTGCTATCAAGGCCATAATAAAATACCTTTCATCGTTTTTTAATGCGTTACGCTTTAAGCACAAGATTAATTGGTGTATCGGTTGAAGAAAAATAGATACAAATAGTAATAATCCAATCAAACCGTATTCCAATACTATTTGTAGATATGTATTTACAATATCAATAATTCCTTGGCCCTGAACCAAATGTTGTAATTCAGGTGCTGAACGGAAACTATTACTTCCAAAAAATAAATTATCTTTTATAACTAACAAGCTAGAAGAAAATAGATCTTGCCGGTAGCTAATATTTCCTGAATCAGTATTGCCAACAAAGGGGAGCAGATTAATTATTTTGGTTGAATAAGGTGTTATCAGTAATAGTAAAAATAACAATGTCCCATAACTAAAAAACTTTATTAGATTATTATTCCTACTAGGACCATACCAAATAAAAATCATTATTAAAACAAAAAAACCAATCCAAGGCCCTCTTGATAAAGGTGTCACTAACGCAGATAATAATAATAATAGTAATATTTTATAATACACCTTTTTTTTAACTCTCACCGCTGAGAAAGCTCCTAGTGCAATAACAGCAATGTATCCAAACACAATTGGGCTCGCAAATACACTACTAGTCCGCAACATACCATCTCGCACCATCGAATAAGCTGAAAATCCTCCATAATTTATATTGAGAATTTGGTATAATTCTTGATATACAAACCAATACTTAAAGTGTTCTATAACATTAACTGAGGCAAGTATCGCGATTGAGGTGACTATCGCTATAAATGCAATTTGTATTTTTTTCACATCATCAATCAAGCGGCTAACAACAAAATAGGGCAAAGCATAGTCCGTCGCTACATATAACATAGATCTTAAGGAATCTGTAATACTTTCACTTCTTACCCAACCTAACATTATTAGGAAAATTACAAACATAAGGAAATACTGATCCGTGGCTGCTTGCCTAAGTGGCAATATTTTATTTTTATAGCGGAAGAATAATGGAAGCAAAATAGCTAATGAAAGAATTCGAGGATAGGTAAATTCAAAAATCAATCGTATGCCAGCAAAACCTGGTAATTCATTACTCAACATGGGTAGARCAGGCAATAAAAATATATACAAAAAGATGGCTCTATCTTTTAGTTTAGCCACGCTATACCAACCAAGAGCAATAGTAAAGATAGTGAAAACCCAATAGTTACTAGCTAAACATGCAAAAGATATAACCAATAACCAAGCATTTCGCCAATAATTAATTTGTATTTTCCCTACCAGCCCTACATAGGTTTTTCTTGCAAGTGAAAAACCTAATAGCCCAAACGTTGTGATGATAATGATGAGTTTTATATGTTCAAACATTCATTAATTTTCTCAATGAAGGCTGTCTTAGGTAGACCGTTACGAGGATTATCAATGTTATTAATACACCACCAGTTAGTAAAATAATACTTAAAAAGCGACTAACAACACTTTCTACCCACGTATATAATATAAATCCAGTTAGCAATAAAAAAGCTGTTGTTTTCAGATCAAATAACAAAAAATTAAAAGAATCTTTCTTTAATTGTAGATCTAAAATAAAGGCTCGAATCATCATTGAAATCACTGCTAAAAATGCAATGCCATACATACCAAGTTTACTAAAGGCTAGTGGTAAAAATAAAACCAACACACAAAGCCCTGCAACCTGACTAATAATCTTGTCCTTAGGACGCCCAACCGTTAATAGCAAGCTGGTATTAACACTCTCAATAATTTGAAATAATGCCAAAACAGCAAGTACCGACAATAAGGCTCCAGCTTCTTTATACTCAGCAGTATATAAAACATTGATTAATGCTTGTCCAATAGTAACCATAAACAGACAAATTACAACGCTTAATTTAACAATAGAATTTCGAATAGCGCTAATTTCATCCAAACTACCTTTGCGATATAACTCACTAGCTACAGGGAAAAAAATTTTTTCACTCAGTTGCCCCATAATCATAACAGGTATACCAGCCCATACCATTGCAATAGCATATAAACCTAATGCTTGCATATCCGCCAGTTTACCCAATGCAAGTTTATCATACTGCCCTACAAAAAAAGTAAGCGCTGTACTTATAAATACCCATTTACCAAAATGGAATAATTCATGTATTACTTCTTTATTCCAGCAAAAGTGATGTTTAATATTTTCAAAGAAAAGAAAACTAGAAATTGTCATTACCAAAGTAGATAAAATGCCCCCGGCAACTAAAGCCCAAATAGAATTATATAGGAGCCCTAAAGCGATCATAACTAGCAAGCCAATCATTGCAGAAATACTTTCTAATACAATTATTCTTTTATATTTTAGGTGTTTTTCATTTTGTAAAAAAGCAATACTATTCAGCCCCATGAATAAGGCAATCAAACCGGAACAAGGTAAAATATATAATAAGATAGGCTCATCATAATAACGACTTACGGGTAAAGCCAGTATAAGTGTCATAATCCATAACACGCCCCCCCGAACTACTTGTAGACTCCACGCCGTTTTAAGAAAAATATCATCTTCTCGTGTACTGCGGATTACGCTAGGCCTTATTCCAACATCAGAGAGCATATTGATTCCTTGAATAGTCAAGTTTACAATCGCCATTAACCCAAATACTTCTGGAGTGAGAATTCGAGTCATAATTAAATTACTGATTAATCTCATACTTTGTTTAACCAGCATTCCTCCTGCAACCCATTTTGTTGCTGAAGAGGCGTTATTCAGATGTGACATTAATAGACTCTATTGCATGTTTAATTGAGTTTTTTACAGTTGCAAAAGAATAATGCCGCATTACTAATAAGTGGGCATTTTTTTCCATTTGATGCCTCAGCTTTATATTTATCAACAATTCGACTGTTTTTTCAACAAAATCTTCATTTGAATTTGCGACCATTAGAGATTGTTCATTATCAAACAGATCAAAGCCTCGCGCAGCATGACTGGTCACAATTGCCGTTCTGTTAAACATAAAAGATTCTAAAACTTTTATTTTAGTACCTGCTCCATCCCATAACGGTACAATAGTAAACACAGCTTGTCGATACTCATCCTCAAGACTATCTACAAAGCCAACAACATCAACATTTCTAACTAAACGCCATTTCTCTGCCTTCTCTTTAGGTAAATGCGAGCCCACAACTCTTAATACAGCATCTGGGAATAACGTAACAATTTTTAACCACTCATTTGATATAAACGTATCCAAACCTTCTAAATTCACCCTATGATCAAAGGAGCCGACCCAAAGGATAATATTAGATTCTGATGGTTCAATCTCAGTAGTAGGTATATTATATGAAATATTAGAAACCACATGCATATTACCATGGTCAATTAAATTTCGATCTTGTTCACTTGCAATAAATAAGCATTTATATGGAATTAATAAATTGGAATATCTTCTATTCAGTACATARWKTYTWYATTTTAAAATTATTTTCATTAACCACGAGGTTTGTTGCGACTTAATCCTATTTTTTAATGATGACAGATCAACATCATCAACATCAATAATCGATTTGCCAATTATTGACAATCCTGATAAAAGGCTAGGTCTTACATATCGGCCAACAATAAGATCATAAGCTCCTTCCTTAAATACCTTTCTTACACTATCAACAACTTCCTTTTTTGAGGTGTAATCTTGTAAAGGAAATAAAATTTTTGATATTTTATTTATAGTAGATAATTGTTTTTTGATATCAAAATTACCCACTACAGAATACCCAGAATTAATTAGGAAATCTTTTACTTTTTCATCTCTAAGTAGAAATATATCCACGTCATATAATTCAGATAAGGCTCGAAGAATATTAGAAGTTCTTTGGCTACTTCCTGCAATAGCTGGAATAGGCGTATTTTCCGTAACAAAAAGAATTTTCATTACTTTACCAATGTCCAATACCATTATTTTTTCTAAAAAAGAAATTAACATCTAACGCTATAATTGTCGAAGCAGAACTAGCAACAAAGCTTATTGGAAGTAATAATAATTTTTTTATGGTCGAGCGGTCACTTTTCATCACATTATTTATATGTTTTGTCATTATACTTCTTGGAGTCAGCCAAAAACCATACTTGTTTTTATACTGATCAATTAAATTAATCAACCAATCTCGATCTAACTCATTTAAGTTTTTTACGATTTCCCCAGCATCTAAAGACTGCTTTTTAACTTCAGACCAAAGGTGAGCATATATAATGGCATTGACCACGATACCTATAATTAGTCTTTTTTCATGTTTGTATAGAGATAATGGAGACAGTACAGCTTGAAAATAGTGACAAACATCATCAACTATTACAATTTTTGAATTATCATCTAGATGTGTAAAATTATCCGTAACAATCATCGCCCGGAAGAAACCATCTTCAACAGGTAAGCCATTGGGCATATAAATCCCCCTAGCAACATTCCCCCTCGCACAATAGAGAGAGCCCGCTATGGATTTATAAATATTTGATTTTTTACTATCACTTAATTTCAACGACAGCTGTGAAATGACACCTTTTTTTATTTTTTTTTCTATATCTTTTTTTACGAGGTCAATAGATACATTGGCATTGATATTCTCGCTTAGAGATTCTACTAAACGTTTAAGAACGTTATTCGAACCAAATTCAATATCAGCATCTACCAAAATAACAAAGTCAGCATCTTGCCATGAATAGGCGTGAATAAACTCATTCCAAGCATTACTTTTCCCTGCTTGCTCTAAATTGACTGTATCAAAAATAAAATTTTTTCTAATTTTATGGCTTTGTAATACCTTTTTTGCAACTATCGAGGTATTGTCGGTACAACCATTAGCAACAACAACTATCTGGATTTCACAGGCGGGCATATGAAAAACATCTTGAAGAAGAATTTGTTCTATAGTAGAAACAATTGTGTTTTCTTCGTTATATGCAAGTATTCCAATTGAAACCTTCATTTTAAACAAATCTGATTTAATTTGATAATTATTTCCACTTATTATTTATTAATCTAATTTATACTTTTAAACTTGTTACCACTTACTTCTACTTACTCAACAAATGTACTCTTGGTCTTTAGCTGAGTTATAGCGAAAGTTTTGATATATTATACTATAATAAATAGTAAAGTTTGGTGAAAAAAACATCCCAGAATTATTCTGTGAGTCTTSAAGCACTCCTCTCATATTCTAGGAATCTGCCATCGTAATTAGGTTATTTACACAGCAAAAATTGGGTATGTAATTGTATAATCTAGTTAGTCAATACCAATGAATCAGCAACCTTGTTCTGTAAACATATTCCGTATAGCTTGGTATTTAGGTGCCTTTTCTGGATCCTGTCCCATAGATTCGAGTAGCCCCCAACTTCCCCATTTAGTAGGTTTATCTGTAGTTGCAAACCATACTATTAGACCGCCCCCTATCTCACTCCACTGCTTATACATATCCATATAAAAATCCGTCATTCGACCATCTCTATTAAGACTAATAAGTTTCTCTGTTAATGCTGGATGGTCAACTAGCACTCCTAAATCTGGAGATACTCCAGATGCTACCAAATGTTGTCCAGCCTCATATGCAACAAGCTCTAGCCCGTAGTTATCAGCAACTATTTTCTGTTCTTGAAGAAGTTTTTTTKYCNWCANNAARACNANTAKCASGAAGGTAAGTAAATATCTCAGCATTACTCATTGCCAGTGTTTTTGAAGCCATTTTTTTGCTACCCAACTCATGCCCTATGTAATACCCAACAGCCAATGCATCAACAGAACCATCCAATCCCGTTGTTTTCATTATTTGTTCAGATATCCATGGATTGCCAAACTGCGTACCAATTACTCTAATTATTCTAGTTTCGCTACCAAACACATCAAGCCATATATCAAATAACCTTTTGGCACGTTTTCCATATTCTTGATATTGTGTTGTCCCATTTTTTTTAGCCAAAGCTGCAAGATATTTAGTTTGTGGGAACTGCCAATTCCACGCCTCATTTGTATACTCTATATATACTTTCAAATTTGAGTTCAAATTGTCCCTCACATATATAGCCATTTCTCTAAAATAATCATCATTCGCCAGATGTGGTGCGAGCAACCATGGGTTTACATTCATTTCATTAGACATCTGAATAATATCTTCTATAGATTGTCCGCCTTTCGTCCCAAACTTAGTTGGTTTTTGCCTATCTTGCCATTGAATTTCAGTAGAATGATTTGTTGCTTGTGTATTCAAATATCTCACAACCCCTATATTTTCCCATGTTTTTTTGTATTGCTCGTGCAATATAGCCTGCTTGTAATCATTCTCATGCTCTATTGGAATAATCCTAATATTTCTCAAATAATTGGAAGGATTTGTAGACTTTTGTGCCATACCTGCTCTACCTTGTGGCAACTCTAGCTCAATTCGCCCTGGCTCCGATTTGATAACCTTAGCTTTGTTTAAATTAAACTCTAATTTTCCTTCACCATCATACAAGAGCACATAGCGATTATCACTTATATCTCGGCCCCACAAATCATCACTGATAATTGTTTGTGCTGTACCTGCATCTACTGTTTTTAAATAGCCGTTGTTATCAAGATCTAACTCAACATTTTCCCAACTAGACCCCCAAGATCTAATCCACCCCATAGACATTTTAGCTATATCAATAAATGGCATTCCTTGTGAGTAATAGTTTATTCCCTCAATATTAACTCCCATATTTTTTACTTTGCATATTGATGCTGTACTTGAGTCCTCTCTGCCGAAGCTACTAATTGTTAGTATCTCTACTTCAGCTTCTGTTTCATTTTGTGCTAATTGACTTGAAGAGGCCCATGTATAAGAAACTACCCCGTTCTTCGTTACTTTTTGAATTTTTTTACCCGCATCAGAGTTACTTTCTGACGTTACAGTAGTTGGGGTTGGCGGCATAACCGCCTTAGTTGCATTGTTAATTTCTGACGGAACAGCATCAAAAATAGCATCTATATCATTAGAATCAGTTTGGCCATTTTTAATATTATAGCCTCCGCTTCTCCCATCTATTCTATATCCATTATTACTCTGGTTAGCATTATTAGCCCCCCCAGTTCCACCTTTAAATGCCCCATAACTGGGTGCACATACTAAAGCTGTTAAAGCTATTGCAAGTAATATTTTCATGATTTCTCCATAAATAAAACGCCCATACATGTACTGCATGATACTTATCACATCCTTGTTATAATGCGAGATAGCCCACACAATTTTATATTAATTTAATATTATGCTTTTCTAATAACCAATCTTTGACACGCTTCACATCTGGGCTTTCTGTTTTCTTTGATTCAATGATCCGCGTTGCTTTTTTCTCTTTCATCATTTCCAAAATAATATCAGAATCGACCATAGGCTTATCATCCGCAAATGCATAGACTAAAGCAAAGTCACATAGGCTATTTATTCGGCGGGGAATACCTTCACTGTAACAATAAATCATTGCGCAGGCTTCATCACTAAAAATCTCTCTATATCGCTGCGCACCTGCTATTTGAAGGCGATACTCAATATAGCGCTGCGTTTCTGGATAATTCAGTGCTTTAAGATGAAATTCTACTCCAATACGTTGTGCAAACTGTACTAATTCTGGTTTATTTAGCTTCTCAATTAGCTCGGGTTGGCCCGTCAAAATTATCTGCATAAAAATATCTGAATCAATATTTATATTCGATAATAACCGTAATTCTTCTAATGCCTGCACTGATAAGTTCTGGGCTTCATCTACGATTAATACAACACGTCTTCCTTGTGCATGCTGCTCTACAACAAAATTAATATAATCTCGATAGCGGCCTGCGTTATCTGTTGCTGCTGATTCAATATCTAATGCATCTAGTACCCATGTCATCAATTCGCCAAACGACTCATGCGTATTATTAATCAATCCAATAACGCAATTTTTTGCAATTTTTTTTAATAGCTTTCGAATTAAGGTTGTTTTTCCTGCGCCTATTTCCCCTGTAACAACCGTGAACCCAGCCTGACTCATTAAACCATATTCCAGCATGGTCAATGCTTTTCTATGATTAGGACTCAGATAAAAAAATGCCGGATCGGGAACTAGATTAAAAGGCTTGTGAACTAACCCAAAGTGTTCTTTATACATACTAATAATACTGGTGTGTTGGTGGTTTATCTGATTTATTTAATACAGTCCCAATCAAACGCTTACTATCCAACATCTGCAATGACTTTGTAATTTCAGATGCTTTATTTTTGCCATCTTCTAACACCAATAAACTACAATCAAAATATTGCGATGATAATAAAACATCATCTGTTTGTAAAAGAGGGGGCACATCAAAAATAATCAACCGTGAATCATACTGTGCTTTTAACTCTTCAACTAAATTTGCCATCTTGGGACTAGACAACAATTCTGCAGAATCTTCTGCTCGCCCTTTACCGGGAAGAATAACCATTCGCTTGATGCCAGGATTAATAAGTACATCTTTAAGCTCTAGGTTTTGTTCCAGATAATCTTTCAGCCCTAACTCAGCTTTTAAATCAAAATACGTATTTAAGGTTGGGTTACGCAGATCCATATCAACCAACATTACTGTTTGGTTCAATTCCATTGCTATTGCAATAGCTAAATTTGATGCAACCAAAGATTTTCCTTCGCCTGCTGTTGGAGAAGTAATTGCAATTGTTTGCCAGTTATTAGCACGCATCTTTTGTAAAACCTGAGTGCGTAGCATACGAAAAACGGTAGACTGTGGATTGCCATACATTCCTGCAATGATACGGTTCTTTTCCAAGTGAAATCTTGATGTTTCAACAACGCGTGTTTGCTGATAAGAAATATTATCAATAGGCGACTTTAGYGGGTCTTCTAGCTGACTAATTGTTTTTTCTTTTTTAGCATCAGACAGACCAACAGCTGCTTGCTCACTATGTCTTGCCTTAGCCTTATCCAATGCTTTTTGTATTCTATCCATTATTCTAATATCCAGCTAATCGTTATAATAAACTTATTTTTCGTAAAAGTTTAAACCAAAATACTTCAAGATTCATTACCCAGTAATGAAAACCAACGATACTTAATCCTAAGAGTACAATAATTAATAACACAATTTTTAATCTACCATYCTTTCTCTTAATCATATCTTCTTGACTTGATATCATTGGAATAACAACTAAAGGAGCTTGACCAACAATTCGAGCTATTTGATTATAGCCTCGCGCACCACCAAATAGCATTTCAATAAGTAACGCAAGACCTAGGCCGGCACCTATTGATGCGACCACACCCATCACAAATAATTTCACGCGATCTGGCTTTTCTGCTTTGCTAGGCACTAAAGGCGGTTCGATTAATGTAAAGCTCTCACCTTTATTTTCAGACTCCAAATTTTGGGCTAATTCTGCTTCAAGTTGCTTGGCCCTTAACTCTTCATATTTTCTAAGCTGACTGCTATGATCACGTGTTAGATCGTCATAAGCTCGTTTGACTTGATGGGTACGAACAATACGTTCGTCATAATCTGCTATTTTTTGTTTTATGACGTCATTACGTTCTTGTAAACGCACCGCTTCGCGCTCTGATGCATTTATTTTTGCACTGAATTGGCCATAAATAGGGTTACGTGTTCGTGTGAACTTAGCATTTGAAGAAATATTTCCCGTCCCTTTAACTTCTTCTTTTACTTGCTTTTCTAAATCAGATATTTGTTTTTTTAACGCTTTTATATCAGGGTGGCTCTCTGAATATTTAGCTGAAAGCCGATCATATTCAGCTTGCACACTCACTAGTTTTTGCTCAGCTGTTAGTACTGGTACTTGAGTACCTTCTCCCAGTATTTTTTGAGTAATATAGGGATTAATATTGATGAGTTCTGTACGCAGTGTTGTTGTAAGATCTATCAATGCTCGAATTTGATTTTGATTATAGGCTAACTCCGATTGTAAGCGCTCTGTTACCGATAAATTATGTTCYAATAGTTCAGGYAAACTATCACTATAYTCATCTTTAAATTCAGCAATTTTCTTTTCAGCTAGTTGTATTTGCTGCTTAAGTTTATTGGCCTCTTCTTCTAAAAACTTTGTTGTTTCAGTTGCCCTGTCTGTTCGTACTCGCGTATTTTCAACCAAAAACTTCGTGACCAGATCATTTGCCACTTTTTGAGCTAATTGTGGCGACTTATCCATAAAAGAAACTTTAAAAGCAATAGTTGCTCGACGAGCACGCCCACTACGAGGATCAGTAACATTCGCTTCGACCATCACCACTGCAATATTTTCACGAAATAAACCTACTATTTCTGAAACGGGAGATTTCTTGCGTAAATCTGAATAAAGATTATATTTTTTAACTAATTCCATTATTTTAGCGGTCGTCATGATACGCTGTTTAATGATTTCAATACGCTGATCAGCATAACTGGTAACCGTTGATCTAACTAAATCATTGGGGATTTCTTGTGACTCAATCAGAATTAAACCTTCTGACTTATAGGTTGCCGGCAGTAAATAAGCAACAAGTCCACTCAGAAAAATTAACACTATTGCGGGAATAATTACCCAATATTTATGACGTCTTACTATATCTAGATAATCACCTAGATCTTTAACTTCTTCTTCCATTATATTCCTACTAGATTAACGTGAGACTCGAATACCATCCCAGTCGTAATTTAATGTAACACTCACAGCATTGCTATCGGCAGAAGACCCTGACTCTTGAGTTTGCTTCCGGTAAGTGTATTTAAAATTTATATTTAAGTTTCTCTCCAGCTGCCAGCTTACTGAAGGAGAAAAATTAATATTTTCTCGTTTTTCATTAGAATCATCTAACGCAGAAGTACTTTTTTGATAACTGGCTAATACATTAGCTGATAATCGTTCCGAGATATGGTGTGCCCATGAAGCACTAATACGAGCAGTTTCATTTACATCTCCCGTACCTGAAGGAGATAAATCTCTCGACGCATCTAGGGCATAGGTATTTATATCATCTGTTCGTATTGCTGAAAAGCCAAACGTAGAGCCGACACTTCTATCACTGTCATTGATTCCTGTTACTATCGTAGTTCTCTCACTATTCAGTGTTCTTACACCGACACTACCGGTAATATCCCATAACTCAGACCAGTTATACGTAAATGATGTTGATAAATTATAGCTATCATCATCAGTAGAAAGCGCTATGCCCTCAGATTTATAATTTGAAAATGTTCCATTGAGACCTGCGTTCAATCTTTCACTAAATTGGCGCTGCCAACCTGCTGTCACTGATTTTGTTTCAGTATCAGAAAAGCTGGTTGTTGATGACAACCGCTCTCGATATGAGCCACTAAGTGACAGTGTATCTCGCTCTGTTAGTTGGTAACTATATGAAGGCGATATTGAGCGTGTTCGATTAATCGATTGTGTGGAAAAGTCACCGGTATCTTCAAGTGCAGTTGAGCGTGATGTAGCCTCTATATAACTGGCTGACAAGCCATATTGGCTGCGTACGGTATTATAAGTGCTGTTGAATCTAATAAAAGGGGTTTCAGTATCATTATCTGATGATAACGATGAATACCTGTCAATTTGGTAACCGACACTGACACTTGTCTGCATATTCTCAACAGCACGGTTCAACACAAGCGTCGGTGTCAACGCATAATGCATAGTACTCTGCTCATCATCCTCTAGAAATACATTGTCGTCATATTTAACCGAGGGATTAACGGTAGAATTTAAAGACCATTCTGCCGCCTGTAAAAAAGGTACGTAAAATAGTATTATCGAAAGCCAATAAAAGGTTTTTTTTATTATTATCATAATAAACTATGGAATAACAATCACATCACCACTTTTCAGTATGATGTTAGTGTCTAAATCACGGCCTTTTTTTATAGCCGCATAATGCACGGGAAGCGTTTGCTGCGTATTGCCATTGCGTCGTAAGACAATAATATTATTCTCTTCTGCATAGGGTGACAAGCCACCTGCAAGGCTCAAAGCTTGCATCACATCTAACCGTTGGCTCATTACAAATGATCCCGGTGTATTTACCTTGCCCATTATATGAACGCTATTCCCTACAACATTAACCACTGAAACAGTTACGACTGGATCAGATAAGTATTCCGTTAATTTTTCTTTTAATGTATTTTGCACATCAGTGACGGATCTGCCTTGTGCCATCAACTGACCGGCTAAAGGAAAGGAAATCATGCCGTCAGGTAATATAATCACTTGTTTTTGTAAAGTATCTTCATTCCAGACCGAAACTTCAAGTACATCGCCTGCATTTAATAAGTAACGCTCTTCAGCAACAGCTACATTATTTAAAACAAGAAATATAAATGGTACTAGACTGCTTCGTAATATCTTTGAAAACATAGATTTACATCCTTATGTAAAAGTTGAACATATCATAGCATTAATTAAAACAAAAAAGGGAGCCGAGGCTCCCTTTTTCTTAAACAAACAATATTGTTAGCTCAAATTTCTTAAACTAGACTTATGCCGCTAATGTAGCTTTACGACGTAAACCCAAGAAACCTAGTAGTGCTGGTGCAAACAAGAACAATGCTGCTGGAATTGGTGTTGCCACGGTGAAGTTATAACCACCAGTTCCGCCTTCGCTAAACACTGAAATCAGATACGTTCCAGCATCAACAAATAAGCTAGTACTAAATAAGCCTGTAGCAGCTGTGCCCGTTAATGACAAAATAGATGTCATTCCTGAGAAAACCTCAAAAAATGAAGTTGGACCAGTAGGATGTAAGCTACCAGCAAATGTTAATGTACCAGCATCTGCAACAATCAACTCAAAAACATCAGGTGATGTAGCAGAAGCACCAGTAACACTGGCTGCCCCAGAAACTACAGTACCTGAGCCTGGAGCAACTTGTGCATTACCAGAATTTGCATTGATTAAAGTCAAGTCTAAAGGAGCCGCATTTGCAGCAACTGAAAACATTAAAGCAACAATAAATAGCATTACTTTTTTCATAATAATATTCCTTTTTCGAATATAAAAACTAAAAAACTAAGCAATGCAGTCCAGCCATCTTAAAAAYYTACACATTAAGAYCTGAAACTTTCCGACCCCGCCTCACGACAGGTTTGGCTTTTTAACTAAATTTTCAAAAAATACTATAAAACAATNYTTCTRKTTTATAGYGATTACTATCATATAAAAAATCTATGACAATATGATTACACCTACCTTTTAAAAACCAACATAAATCTAGTAGATGGGCATAAGAATATAATAATGCCACAATGATAACTATTGTACTTTGGTACTAGTCAGCAATATTTCATACTATCTTCTTAGTTATATCACCCGWGATATTATACAGAATAAGGGCTTAAACCCATACCCCCCAATTCTAGGGGTRACTAAACTTTAGCCTTATTAATATGCATTTTTATGGGTAAARCCTTTAAAAATTGTTAAAAATATAATTTTCAAATCTAACCATAAAGACCATGATTGAATGTATTGTAAATCATAATGAATCCGTCCTTCCATTTTTTCTAAGGTATCTGTTTCACCTCTAAAGCCCTTAATTTGAGCTAAGCCAGTAATTCCTGGCTTCATTTTATGCCGTAGCATATAGCCTTTGATCTTTACTCTATATTCTTCATTATGTGCTACAGCATGTGGACGTGGCCCCACAATTGACATCTCACCTGACAAAGCATTAAAAAACTGTGGCAATTCATCAAGCGATGTTTTTCTTAAGAAGGCRCCAAAAGGCGTTATTCGACTATCACCTTTRGTCGCTTGAACTATTTTGTCACCATTATCAGCAACCGTCATTGAACGAAAYTTCCAYACTTTAATTTCTTCACCATCWATACCATARCGATTYTGTTTAAATAACACAGGGCCTTTTGATGTCARCTTGATCCCGATTGAAATAAACACCATAGGKATCGCAATAASRCATAAAATTATGGCRCTTAATACAATATCTTCTAGTCTTTTTATTGTACTATCTAGACCTGTAAAGGGCGTATCATAAATACTGACTGCGGTAATACCTTGRTGATCAACCCATCGAGAATTAAGTAAGTTAAACGTAAAAAAATCTGGCACAAAATAGACCGAAACAGTACTGTCCGATAACTTCTCCACCAATTCTTTGATTCGGTGCTCTGCAGCCATCGCTAAGGTAATATAAACTGAATCTATCTTTCCTTGCTTACAATCAATAATTAATTGTTCAATACTTCCTTCAATCTTTACCGGTTCAAACCGTGATTCACCTATAGTACTTTTTATTTTTCTATCATCGTAATAGCCTGCAAACCGATAACCTGACCAATCCATTTGATTAAATGCAAATTCTAAGCGTTTCCCTAATGGTGTGGCACCCACAATCGCTATTTGACGCGTGTTATAGCCTTTCGCTCGCAGGATAGCTAACACCATTCTCACCATTGCGTGCCATGATATCAACTCGATAGGTGTCGCAATAATCCATACTGCAATAAAGGGTTCTGAATAAATATGAGATTGAATAATAATAAGATCTAATAAAACCAGCACAAAAATTCCGGTAATCCACGAAATGAGGACTATTTCTATCTCTTCCCGTAGATTTGTACCGCGCCATGACCGGTAGGCATCTTGAGACTCTGCAAAGAAATTGAACAACAAAATTGAAAACAATAAACCCCATACGAAAATGGGCTGCCACGCTAGCTGAAAAATATCAATTAGCGCAAAAAATGTCAGCAGAATAATTCCACTATCGATAAGACGCGAGATTGCATTTATTTTAGAATCATAACGTCTAATTTTACCTTGGCGTGGCATTTATTTTTCTACCTCAAACTGTTTAAATCGCAACACTATCATAATTAGTCTCTATTATAGATATCATCAAATCGCACAATATCATCTTCACCTAAATAATGACCGGACTGCACTTCAATAATTTCTACCGGTACACGCCCAGGATTATGCAAGCGATGTTTGACGCCTACMGGTATAAAWGTAGACTCATTTTCACTCAAYAACATAACTTTATCMCCACACGTCACTTCGGCGACACCTTTAACCACAACCCAATGTTCCGCTCGGTGGTGATGCATTTGTAAAGACAATGAGGCACCTGGGTTCACTGAAATACGCTTAACCTGAAACCGTTCGCCACTATCAATAGAATCATAATAACCCCAAGGCCGATAGCCTTTACGGTGCAAYGTGCCTTCATCACGRTTAGCTTTCTTCAGTTTTTCTACTACGCACTTTATATTTTCAGCTTGCTCTTTGCTAGCCACCATAACGACATCTGGTGTTTCGACAATAATAATATTGTCTACTCCTAAAACGCTCACCAGTCGATGYTCACTGTGAACATATGAATTTGTCACATTTTCAAGCGTTACATCGCCAATACTTACATTATTCTGCTGGTCTTTTTCGTGGTTYTCCCATAATGATGGCCATGAACCAACATCACTCCAACCAGCATTTAATGGAATAACAACGGCTTTGTCTGTTTTCTCCATTACCGCATAGTCTAATGAATCTGAAGGGCAGGATTCAAAACTTTCTTTGTCTAATCGAATAAAATCAAGATCGGTTTTCGACTGTGCCAATGCCTGCTGACATTGCATCAACATATCAGGGGRAAAATGTTCTATCTCATTCAAGATTGTGGAGGCCTTAAACATAAACATKCCACTATTCCAATAATAGTTTCCTGAATCAATATARCSTTGGGCAGTATCAAKATCMGGCTTTTCTACAAATGCTGTGACCTTRCTTGCCACGCTTTTATCTTGCGCTTCAATATAACCAAAGCCCGTATGTGCMTGCGTAGGAATAATACCAAACGTRACTAGCTTCCCCTTCTCTGCAGCGGCCTTTGCTTGCAAAATTGCMGYATGAAATGCCTGCTGATCATGAATAATATGRTCYGCAGCTAACACCARCATMAYGGGATCATCGCCCGAYATCTGAGCTTGCAATGCTGCRACYACAATKGCAGGTGCGGTATTTCTAGCRCACGGCTCAAGAATAATTGCAGCATTTTCAATAGCAATTTCTTGCAATTGTTCTGCGACCATAAATCGATGGTCGTCATTACATACAATAATCGGTGCTTCAAGCTCAGCTACRCCTTCAAGTCGGMTTAAAGTATTTTGAAATAGCGATGACTCRCCAAACAAATTTAAAAATTGTTTTGGTTTATTTTTGCGTGATAATGGCCAGAGTCTTGTACCACTYCCTCCCGACATAATGACTGGAATCATTGTTTATCCTTAAAATTTCTCATTTTGATGCCACTGCCATGCAGAAGCAATAATTTCTTCCATCTCATTATACAGTGGTTTCCAACCCAGTTCTTCTCTAGCGAGTGACGCATCTGCCACCAATATCGCAGGGTCGCCACCTCTGGGTGATTCAATATCAAACGCGATATCATGTCCYACCACTGCACTTGCAGCACTGATAACTTGTAACACACTAAAACCACTACCATTACCTAAATTAAAAGCAWASGCRCCATCATGTGTYKCYAAATACTCCCCCGCTTTTATATGTGCCGTGGCTAAATCATTAATATGAAYATAATCACGAATACAGGTACCGTCAGGGGTYGGATAATTATCACCAAAYACTTTGAGTTTTGCAGATGATGTAGCTTTTACCGATTTTAARATATTAGGAATTAAATGCGTTTCTGGTTCATGGCATTCACCAATCTCACAATCTGGRTCAGCACCACAGGCATTAAAATARCGTAAACAAACAGACTTCAAACCATAGGCTTGATGATAGTCTTGYAARATATCTTCYACCATTTTTTTAGTTTGRCCATARGGRTTAATTGGCTGGCGAGGCTGTTTCTCATCGATCAGATTAACGCTCGGCACACCAAAAACYGCYGCCGTCGATGARAACACTAATTTATCATGGCCTGTTTTAACCATCATRTCTARRAGATTAAGYGTRCCCATAACATTATTTCTATAATAAATRCTAGGRTYCTGAACAGATTCGCCCACTAATGATTTRGCACAAAAATGCATAATCAAGTCAAATTTGCCATGCAYTTCAAAAAGCATMTCTAAATCAGCTTGGTTTAAAATATCACCTTKAACTAACGYTCCCCATTTCACCGCTTCAGCATGGCCAGTGCTCAAATTATCAAACACAACKACTTCATTTCCCTGCTGTGATAAATATTTACACATATGTGATCCTATGTAGCCTGCACCACCTAATACCAGAACCTTCACCAAAYTATCTCCTACTTCAAAAATGACTATGGATAAATTTTACTTGAGTTATATACGTAATTCATTTAATTTCTAGCTTATATTATWTATCGGTAAAYATYARCTTAACTTTATCATCAAAGGATGACACTCAATTATGGCAAGCTCTCCTCTTATTCGTAAATGTCTATTTCCGGCTGCAGGCTATGGCACACGGTTCTTACCGGCYACTAAAGCTATGCCTAAAGAGATGTTACCCATTGTCAACAAACCACTCATTCAATATGGTGTWGAAGAAGCGCTTGAAGCCGGCATGACCCAAATTGGTTTTATTGTTGGACGAGGTAAGCGCGCAATCGCCGATCATTTCGATAATAACTATGARTTAGAACATGAAATAAAAGGCACATCAAAAGAAAAATATTTAGAAGATATTCGCCAGTTGATGGACTCCTGTGATTTYGTTTTTATGCGCCAGCGTGAAATGCTCGGCCTRGGTCATGCTATTTTAACGGGYGAACCGATGATTGGCCCCGAACCTTTCGCTGTCGTGCTCGCYGATGATTTATGTGCTGCGCCATCAGASGGTGATGACATGAGRGCATTAGGCCAATTAGCCGCACTYTATCAACACTATCAATGCAGTATTATTGCTATTGAAGAAGTCCCCATGGAAGACACTGCTAGTTACGGCATTATTTCGGGGGAAGAAATAGCGGACGGTGTCTATAAAGTGCATGATATGGTGGAAAAGCCACAACCCGAAGACGCCCCTACTAATATGGCGATTATTGGCCGTTATATATTAACGCCTGAAATATTTGATTATTTACGTAAAACCAAGCCTGGCGCAAATGGTGAGATTCAAATTACGGATGCATTAAAAGCATTGGCAAAAGATCGCCAAGTGCTTGCTGTTAAGTTCAAAGGCCGACGCTTTGATTGTGGTAGCGTAGAAGGCTTTATCGAAGCAACCAATCATTACTACGAAACATCGTACAAAAAATAGTCACTATTCCAATATCTATTTATTGAAACATGAACTAGCTTACTATCCTTCGATGTGGCCCTTATAAGCCCTGTCGGAGTGATAATTTTTTACTCACAACCTRCACAACTATACATCCATGGCTGTGGATTAATTTAGTCATCATCTAAGGAAAARTCTAGACCTGCAATATTGTCTAACATGGGTAAGGACGTTGCTGAAATACCTTGAAGCTCGCCACAAACAGACAACATTTGCTCTGAAATTCGACTAATCTGCATTTCCCTTTTTTTCCATAAGCGCTGCATCGCTGCTTTTTCTTTTTCAAGATCGCTTCGCATCATCTCATAATTTTCAACGACACTACGAATRCGTTGGGCAAACTGATTACTGGTCACATAATCAAATAATGCTTCCATCTGCTCGCCTTTACCATCACTCACTGATTTCTGCCGCTGAGACTCAATCAATACAGTGCGTAATGCCGCCGATAAACCTTGTACTAATTCCGGTCTCACTAACCATACGCCTTCGTATTGCATCATCGGCTCACGTATATCAGCKGGRAAAAYAGTACTCACCAATACGGCAATATCACCRTTTTCACGTTGCAGRTCTTCTTTTAACTTAGGTATCCAATTATTCGACCAATTTCCAGCCCGCTTGGTCTCCCAAATAATTTTGCCACACAATGCGCCTGACCGAAGCTTCACAAAATGAATTACATCTGCACCACGTGCGCCCTTTTTCACCGGTTCGATGATGTCTAAGGGATACGCATTTTGTAACAATRATTCGACTTCTAGCTCTAACACTTCACCYTGCAACTGCTGTGAACCTTGTTCAAGTTTACGTGTTAAATCTTCATTTGATTTTTGAGCATCTGATATTTTCTTTCTCAGTTCAGCCTCTTTTAAACTAAACGATTCATGTATTTTTGCTTCGATAATACGTTTCTCAGCTTCAATTTTTCGTTCAACYTCAATCGCCAAYTCAGAYTTTTGTTGCTCAAGTAAGTTTTTCTCTTTGCGAAGATTGAGTTCTGCTGCTCTAAACTCTGCTAAACGYTTGTCCTTGCTTTCAACTTCATCTTTCAATGCTGTCATTTCAAGCAAGGCATCTTCTCGTGCATTTTGAGCAGCTTTCTTTTTGGCTACTTCAATTTGAGATTTAGCTTTAATTTGTGCTTGCTTGCTATCATCTAGCTGTTCCTTCAAATCTGCTACTTTTGATTGAAATTGTTTTGATAGCTTACGTTCTTGTTCTTTCGCAATTTGTTGCTCTAAYACGGCACGYTCTTGCGTCAGCATGGCATCATATTCTGACTCATACTGTTCAATAAGATGTTGAGACAAGCCCTCACGTAAAGCAAATGACTGCTCACACTTCGGGCAATTAATCGTATCTTCTGAGTTTAAAATGATTTTCTGACTCAAAACTACCTCTACTCATTCAATATTATTATGGGAACGCAAAAAAGCAATCATCATGGAATATTTAGTAATGAAAARCTATTTTCTATAATGAGAATTATACAGGTTTACATTGCAGACAAAACCTAAGCAACACATTCATATCGGCAATGCAGATAATCCCGATGATTATGCTAACKTGCCGTCAGCTTTCGCATTACAAATAAAACGATAAACCCCATTACAATCGGTAAAAATACAAATACTAAAACAAACTCCGACAAAATATAAATCGCGGCCTCAATAGCCTGTTCTGCTTGTTGCTGAACAGCTTCAAGGCTMGCRTCAATATCGAAACTGTTCTTRATRCCMTCAAACCAGCTTTGATCRGCACTRTTTGATTTRTTTAGAATSGTYACTTCGTGTTGTGTATCCACCAGCACYRTCAGWGCTTGCTCWCGGTCATGCGATAAGAAATTTTGCGTAGTGTTAGATACCAGCACCATCACCGGCACAATACACCGCAATAGCGTAGCTATCAAGACKACTTTAATTAAAACAYTCCGTACTTTATGGGGTGTTTTTTTAATAAAGAATAATGCAACACAAAGTARCGATAACGCAACAATAGYCCAGCGTAAACTCGMKAYATCACCCATAGCAACAACGATTTTTTGCATGCCTATTGAAGCAGAAGCAATCAACAGYACTGWAGACACCTGYTCGATCAAGTCATTTAGTGGATCAAGMATTTCACCCGGAGCTAARGTAACCCCCACACCAAGCGGTTCAATTGAAAGTTCKGTTCCTTGTGCCATCGACACAACCGCATTGAGCCCCCTAGCAGCAGCATACACAGACAGAGTCACCGTTAACATATGTGATAACTGTGAATTAACTTGGTTTTCAAATGGTATTAAGGCTAATACTATACAAACCAACAACAGAGAGAAGTATGCCCAGCGCTGTAATTTAGTCATATCATCATCACGTTTTATTTATCTCTTACYTATTCCCRGRGGGYGGTTCAGCAGCTTTAGTGCTTTTACTTTCCAACAATAACAATTCTATTCGCTCTAAACGTTGCTCGATCTCAGTCGTATGTTCTTTTATCCAGTGAACCTCRCCAGCTTCTCCTTCGCCCGTTTCTCGATAATACGCTTCTTGTTCACGTTGCATAACATCTAAAATAACACCAATCATCATGTTTAAGAATATAAATGCSGTAAGAAAAATAAACGATAAATAGAATATCCAGCTCAATGGATACTCGGTCATCGTTTCATACATGACATCSGTCCAATCTTCAAACGTTGCTATCCGAAATAAGGTTAACATAGCAATGGAAATATCGCCCCATAACACGGGGTTAATGGTTTCAAATAGTATGCTACCAATGGCCGCATAAATATAGAAAATGATAAACATCAACAAAACAATGTAACCCATTCTAGGCAAGGCTTTAATTAATGCACTAATTAATATACGTAATTCAGGGATAACAGAGATTAAACGTAGCACTCTAAATATGCGTAATAAGCGAGCGAGTAGCACCGTATCATTGCCCTCAATGGGAATTAAACTTATCGTAACAATTATAAAATCAAATACATTCCAGCCTTTTTTGAAGAAATCAAAAAATCTAGGCTCGGCGGCCAATCGAATAACTATTTCCACTAAGAAAAATACCGTGATAAACATATCTAACCATGCCACAACATCGGTCATCGTTGAATCAATATTATAAGTTCGTGCACCGGTTACCAGAGCTGAAAAAATGATGATACTGATCACCGTAAACTCAAATAATTTATTTTGGTGAAGTGTGAATAATCGTTGCTTTAATTGCTCAAAAGCCATAAATATTACTCTCTAGTAATGAATGGGGAATATGCTTTAAATAAAGATAATACAAGAAGTCTTCTATTTTATGGCTCAATATATACCACAACCATTCATATGTAGAAACATAGCTTATGGCGCACATTGCTTGTCTTGGCATAGATAACAGACACAAAAAAGCCGTAGTCAAAAACTACGGCTTTTTATGTTTTGGAGCGGAAAACGAGATTCGAACTCGCGACCCCGACCTTGGCAAGGTCGTGCTCTACCAGCTGAGCTATTCCCGCAAAGAAGACGTGCATTATAGGCTGTTATTTATTCCTGTCAAGGCCTGATGTCATCATAGGCCATGCTGCTTTGATATAACTGAACATTGAGCTTAGTGTAAGTGCGGCGGCAATGTAGAGCAATACAATACCAATATCAAAAATGGGTAATCCAAACAAGGGATTATAAAAAACTAAACAGCCGATGGATATCATTTGGAATACTGTTTTCAACTTACCCATATTGGAAACTTTTATTGCATTTCGCTGACCCAACTCCGCCATCCATTCCCGTAATGCCGATATGGTAATTTCGCGACCAATGATAATAAGCACGGGGAGTAATATATACCACGTCGGTGTTTTATATAGCACTAACACTAATGCAACGGTCACTATTAATTTATCTGCCACCGGATCAATAAAAGCTCCAAAGGGTGATGTTTGGTTCCACTTCCGTGCTAAATAACCATCCAACCAATCGGTCAAAGACGCAATAACAAATACGACCGTCGCCCAAAGTGGGGCTGCCGCATACGGCAAAAAATAAATACCAATTAAAACAGGTATCAAAGCAATTCTTAATAAACTTAAAATATTGGGTAAATTTAGCATCAGTTTCCAGTCCAGTTTGGCATGCTAATATAACATTTTCAGCTTATTATTTCTCATCGTGAAAAATATCATATATTTTTTGAGCTAATGATGTGCTAATTCCATCAACACGAGATAGGTCTTCTACCCCTGCTCGTTTAATTTCTTGTAAACCACCAAATTGTTGCAATAGTTTTTGTCGTCGTTTAGGGCCCATACCATCAATACCTTCTAGTGGTGATGTTCTGCGTGCCTTAGCTCGCCGTTGCCGATGGCCGGTGATGGCAAAACGATGCGCTTCATCGCGTACTTGTTGCAATAAATGCAAGGCAGGAGAATCTGCTGGCAAATCAATTTCACCTGCTCGCCCGACTAAAAACAAGGTTTCTTCACCAGGCCGACGTTCAGGGCCTTTAGCAATGCCTAAAATATCAATATCGAGTTGTAATTCTTTCATAACGGCTTTTGCTTCCGTTAATTGTCCTTTGCCGCCATCAATTATTAATAAATCAGGTCGTTTACCTTCACCTTTTTGCAATCGCGTAAAACGACGCATCAATGCTTGATTCATCGCCGCATAATCATCGCCGCCAGTGATACCTTCAATATTAAACTTGCGATAATCACTTTTAATCGCACCTTCCAAGCCAAATACCACACACGATGCAACGGTCCTCTCACCGCTGGTATGACTGATATCAAAACATTCTAACCGTTTAGGCATTTCATCTAATTCAAGCACCTGTTGTAACATTTCAAAGCGCTTTAATAAATTTGTTCGGCTACTTATACGCTGATTTAAACTGATTTCAGCATTGGTCATAGCCATTTTCATCCAACGTACGCTCACACCTCGCTGTGGGCAGCGTAATTCCACCCGATGTTGCGACTCAGACTTTAAYACWGCYTGAATTAATGCCATATCATCTGCTTTATGGCTTACTAAAATTTCRGTGGGAATATCYTTYCCTAAATAATATTGAGGAATAAAGGCGGCAAGTAAYGCTTCWGSCGTRCTKTCTGCCGAACCYTTMGGRAARTAACTTTTCGTYCCTAAATTACGTCCACCKCGAATAAAACACACYTCAACWATSGCMRTRCCATCTCGAATTATAGCGGCAAGYACATCCAGTTCACCYYGCTCTGAGCTCACATATTGYCGTTCTTGCACSCGTCGTAAAYTRATRATTTTATCTCTCACYGATGCSGCCACTTCAAAATCAAGRTCYTTAGAAGCGKTTTCCATYTGCTGTGAYAAGGTSTCAATAACTTGCTGATTTTTACCTTCTAGAAACAGTACCGTATGCGCAATATCTTGGCTGTATTGTTCTGCTGTTATGAGTCCTACACAGGGYGCAGTGCAGCGTTTTATTTGGTATTGTAAGCAAGGCCGCGAACGATTTTGATAATAACTTTCGTCACATTGGCGAACGGGAAAGAGCTTTTGTAATAAACTTAAACTTTCTCGCACGGCTCCGGCACTGGGATAAGGCCCAAAGTATTTTCCTTTTTTCCGTTTAGTACCGCGGTGCAAACTTAAACGAGGAAAAGCATGATCTGAAATGAAGAGATAAGGGTAGGTTTTATCATCGCGTAATAAAATATTATAACGCGGCATAAACTCCTTAATGAGATTATTCTCAACAATTAATGCTTCGTTTTCGGTATGCGTTACCGTCGTTTCAATATTGGCAATTTGCGCGACCATTACGCGAGTTTTAGACGTTAAACCTGTTTTTCTAAAATAACTGGTAACGCGTTTTTTAAGATTCTTAGCCTTACCGATATAAATAATAGTATCGGTATCATCTACCATTCGGTAAACGCCTGGTCGTGAGGTCAATCCTTTTAAAAACTCGGCTGAATCAAACTCAATTTTGTCTTTCGTTTCATCTGCCATAATAAGTTTTATACTGCTTAAGCGCTTTTAAAATATGTTTCATAACGACGAGGGATTTCGGGCATAAAACCCACGTAAATAGGCTGATATTTACGGTTAATCTTCTTTTTTAGGTGCGTATTGACGCTTATAACATTTATGCGCTTGATAAAAACTATTCGCAGATAAACCTAGTAACACTAGTCCGCCTATCAATGCCGGAACTTCATCTCGGAAGAAATAAAGCATAGCCAGTCCCGCTACTAATTCCACTGTACCGATCACTTTAAGTAATACAACGTTTTCTGTGCGCTTCACCATTTTGCTATCACTCCGGTAAAATTTAGAATTGAGATGCATTATCACACAATATTCATATGGAATAAATCCACTTGGGTATATSYSTTGTTTATGGGAAAATRGTCSATTATCGANATKTYATCNTTCTAGGTATTATGCCCTCYTCWTCCAAATYCACYTCMTTCMCYTTAAAGCTYCCSACTAAAAGYAGCCAATTATTTCATGCTGGYCAACTCTATGGCAGCGCTCARGGATTATTGTTAGCCMARGCYGCACAACAGCATGATGGTCCSRTTTTAGTMTTAACSGATGATACSGCAACYGCACATCGYCTAGAAATTGAAACRCGTTTTTATATGGGTGAAAACGCATTACCCATTTTGCATTTTCCTGATTGGGAAACMYTGCCYTAYGATACMTTTTCTCCGCAYCAAGATATTATTTCTGARCGACTAGAAACCTTACATCAATTACCRCATTTTGAGCGTGGCTTGCTRTTTGTACCYATTGCYACATTRATGCACMGMTTRGCACCTCGCGCTTTTCTYGARGGCAATACACTCAAACTCGCCACCGGTGATCARTTTGATATTGAATCATGGCGAAGTCGCTTAGAAAAAGCGGGCTATCGTTATGTATCACARGTTATGGAACAYGGTGARTTTGCTGTTCGCGGTGCCATTATTGAYTTGTATCCCATGGGCAGCAAACTCCCCTTCCGAATTGATTTATTCGACRATGAAATTGATACCTTACGTACCTTTGATCCAGAAACCCAGCGTTCAATTGAAACACTTAATAGCATTCAAATGCTGCCAGCACGTGAGTTYCCTACCACAGACGAAAGYATTCAATTRTTTCGTGAACAATTTCGTCGGCATTTTGAAGGTGATCCGCAAAAAAGCTTAATTTATCGCGAAGTCATTGCTGGCAATATGCCCGGCGGCATTGAATATTATCTGCCTTTRTTCTTTGAACAAACCAGTAGCTTAATGGATTATTTACCCGAATCCACCTTACTYATTAACATTAACGATCCCCATCAAGCTGCAACTGACGCTTGGCTAGAGATTGAACAACGCTTTCAACAACATCAAGTTGATCCTGAAAGGCCTTTGCTTGCACCCCATGAAGTATTCTTTCCCGTTGAYCAGTTATTCGCTAGATTCAAGCAATATCGCCGTGTGCATGCACAATCATTTGAACTAGACACCGCCACAGCAGGTAACGATAACTACGCCACCGCTATGCCACCTCAGCTTACCTTGAATGCACAGCAAGATAAAACCTGTGAGGCGCTAACACGCTTTATTGACAATTTTGATGGTCGTATATTATTTGCAGCCGAAACAGCTGGGCGACGAGAAACATTGCTTGAATTATTGAGTGACAATGCTATCTCACCTAAAGTCTATGAAAATTGGGATAGTTTTTTAGCAGACGATATCGCATTAGGCATCACTGTTGCGCCATTAGAACAGGGCTTGGTATTACAAGACGCTAACATTGCCATCATTGCTGAACCACAACTCTTTGGTCAGCAAGTGATGCAACGCCGCCGCCGTAGCCGTAAAAAGCGCGATGCCGATGCCGTTATTAAAAACTTGGCTGAGCTSACCATTGGTGATGCCGTTGTTCATGAAGATCACGGTGTCGGCCGYTATTTAGGCTTGCAAACATTAGATGTGGGCGATGTCGTTACCGAATATGTAACACTTGAATATGCCAAAGGCGATAAATTATATGTACCCGTGGCAGCCTTAGATCTTATTAGCCGTTATTCAGGTGCCGCGCCTGAACTAGCACCTTTGCATCGATTGGGTTCAGGCCAATGGGAAAAAGCCCGTCGCMGAGCTGCCGARAAAGTGCGTGATATTGCAGCTGAATTGCTCGACCTTTATGCACAACGTGCTGCCCATAAAAAARYACCACTTGATAAGCCCGATGATAGCTATACTGTATTTGCATCGCAATTTCCATTTGAAACCACGCCCGATCAACAAGATGCCATTGATGATGTTATCAAAGATATGACATCAGACACACCTATGGATCGCCTCATTTGTGGTGATGTAGGCTTTGGWAAAACTGAAGTGGCAATGCGYGCCGCTTTTTTAGCRACACARTCTGGCAARCAAGTGATGATTYTSGTGCCCACCACCTTGCTCGCCAAACAACATTATGAAAACTTTAAAGATCGYTTTGCWGATTGGCCWGTTCAMATTGAAGTGATGTCACGTTTTCAAACTAAAAAACAAATTGATCTCGTTAAAGCAGCAATGACCGATGGCAAAGCCGATATTATTATTGGCACCCATAAGCTTATTCAACAAGATATTAATCCCAAACGCTTGGGTTTATTTATCCTTGATGAAGAACATCGATTTGGCGTCAGTCAAAAAGAACAGATCAAAAAATATCGTACTGAAATTGATGTGCTGACATTAACGGCTACGCCTATTCCTCGCACCTTAAACATGTCTATTTCAGGTATTCGTGATTTATCGATTATTGCGACGCCACCMGCACGTCGTTTGGCAATTAAAACGTTTGTTCAGCAATGGAATAACGATAATATYCGCGAAGGTATTTTGCGTGAAATAAARCGCGGTGGMCAAGTCTATTTTCTCCATAATAARGTTGATGATATTGARCGGGTTGCACGTGARATTGAAGYCATTATYCCCGAAGCAAAAGTGGGCGTTGCGCATGGCCAAATGCGTGAGCGTGATCTTGAACATATAATGCTAGATTTTTATCATCAACGTTTTAATGTATTRGTKTGCACAACRATTATTGAAACCGGTATCGATATTCCATCAGCAAATACTATTTTTATTGATCGYGCTGATAAATTAGGYTTRGCYCARCTCTAYCAGATCCGCGGTCGAGTCGGTCGTTCACATCATCGTGCCTATGCCTAYTTAATCGTACCGCCTGAAAAATCAATGACWAAAGATGCCATAAAACGYTTAGAAGCCATTGAATCAATAGAAGAGCTCGGTGCCGGCTTCACMTTAGCAACCCATGATATGGARATCCGTGGTGCAGGTGAGYTATTAGGCGATGAACAAAGTGGCCAGATGCAAGAAATTGGCTTTGGACTTTATAATGAATTACTAGAGCGAGCCGTCACCGCAYTAAAATCTGGAAAAGAACCCAATATCAACGGTCTTGATCGTCAGTTTATTGAAATAGACCTYCATGTTCCYGCCTTAATWCCRACAGATTAYTTGCCTGATGTGCATAGTMGATTAGTATTATATAAACGTATTTCAGCTGCRAAAGATAATGAAGAACTACGTGAGTTACAAGTRGAAATGATTGATCGTTTTGGCTTRCTACCCGAACAAATTCAAACCTTATTTGCCATACACGAAATTCGATTTAAAGCCAAAGCATTGGGYATTCGWAAAATCGATGTYTATGAKCARGGYGGYCGAATYWTRTTTGAAAAAGAACCYAATATAGARCCCATGACYATTATTCAATTRATTCAATCTCAACCTGCAAAATACAAACTTGATGGTCAAGACAAATTACGCTTTACTGACAATATGATTGATGCCGATAGTCGCCTATTAGTGTTAAATACACTGCTGGATAATTTGGCTAACTAAGGATAATTGGGCTATGCTAAAAGCATATTAAAATGTGGCCTTCACCATGACTCAATCAACAAAAGCCTTACTACTCTGCGTCCTTATCTACCCTGGGACGGGACAAATATTATTAAAGCGTTATGTCAGCGGCACTCTGTTTATTGTCATCACATCTGTTGGGCTTTATTTTATTCTTGAAAATRTATTTCGCATCGCATTTCAAATTATTGAAGGTATGCAAAATGGCGAAGCACAACCTGGTTTCAGTTCAATACTAAATTTAGTCTCACAACATGATACTCAACTGCTCAATACCGCWTTCATSGTAATGGTCGTTACCTGGGCAATCAGCATTWTTCATATTTATTTAGTAGCTAAAACACTCATGCAGCATCAAAATCGCCCTCAAAATTGAACTTAATTATTCATCGTATCTAGTTTCAGATTTGATTTAAGTCAAGTATGGGTAAATSCACTTCATGCTATACTTTCACTGTTAAATTTGTTGATAATTCCGGAGAAAATCATGAACAATAAAATCATCGTTTTAGTGGCGTCTAGCCTATTATTTTTGAGTGCCAACACTATGGCTGCGGGTGATGCTAAAGCAGGAAAAGCCAAAGCTATGGTATGTGCAGCTTGCCATGGCGCTGATGGTATAAGTGCTATAGGTATGTGGCCTAATCTTAAAGGGCAAAAAGCTGATTATTTAGTAAAACAACTAAAAGACTTCAAAAGTGGTACACGTAAAGATGCAACAATGAAAGGCATGGCTGCTGCCTTATCAGATGACGATATTGCTAATCTTGCTGCTTACTACAGTGGTTTATAACTGAAACAGTAAAGCTTAAACCGACTAGAGCTGGCCATGAATATTCCATTTATGGCCGGCCTTTTTATTTAAATCTAATCCCAACTTGAACGAATAGGCAAAGTAAGTTCAATTTCCCCTGATTTCTCAAATTCTAATAGCAATGTAATCTCTGCTCCCTCTTCAAACATCACMTCAGAAAGCCCYATAAACATTAAATGATACGACATAGGCTCTAAAACCAATKCTGAATKAGGCTCWATAAYWGTATTSGACATRTGAATCATTTTTGCCATGCCTGAARCTAYTTTAGTTTGRTGTARCATGACCTCGGCAGCATCACTGCAAATRCGAATAAGTGTATCCGCCTCATCACCKTTATTCTTAATAATGCCGTAACCMGCCGTGCTTCTCGCTACATCGGGTGGCAAAACAACCCARAAYTTTTCAAATTGRAGWTCAGGRCCWCTGTCCGCGTAACTGCTACTCATACACAGGATTAGTGTACAAAAAAATAGAACAGCTGCTGTTATAGKTCGTAGCTTATTCATCAATTARAATCCGTATTTTAGTGACAAATTCATCTTTCGGAGTRCCGGTATATTCYAAGCTTCGAGTGAAGCCTTCTTTATCAATCAAATACAGYGTGACGGTGTGRCTGTAAAGTGAMGTATKRTCTTCTTCCTCATCCACMMCTTCTTTKGGATTGATRCGTCGAAYATATTCCGTSAGCACKGTTGACGATGACAATTGGTTATATTCTGCTTGATAAAGTGACACAATATAATCRACCTGTTCTTGCGTTCCTGACAGGCCAATAAAGTCTTTATTAAAGTGTCCAATAAATGATTTTAGATGTCCWGGCGTATCGTATTTTGGGTCAATGGTAACAAATATAATACGTACTTTTTGCTGYTCATCTTCRGAYARTTTTTTATATAGCGATTTTAAATAACCCARTGTAAAAGGRCAAATATCKGCACAATTTGTATATCCAAACGCCATGACAAYCACCTTAYYTTTGTAGTCATTAAACTYAATCGCTTTACCATCACCATCGACGGCTGWAAACKCCCCGCCAACACCACTTAATATTGGCATTTCAAATGAYTTAACKTCTGCTGCGGAGCTMGTTATAAARTAACTTARCAAYAATAAAAARASAAYACTATTTATTCGTTTTARCATAARAAMCCTACCCATGGCGCAATGTCTGGTAATAAATGTTCTTCTTTAATTGAATGCACTTTCCAGACCTTATTGTGTTGTATTTGAATTTCAATTTGTTGATGCACTTTTGCTAATACCGACTTACCWTTYTGRTTAACACCTTTCCATTCTGAAATAAGATCTAATATAAAATAGTCCGGTTTGTTTTCTACTTTCTTTACGTCAACTGAACGTAATAAATGTCCACCCTTTGCCAGGTATTTTTGTCGTTCCTTTAATGTGGAGGAAATAGAACCCTGCATTTYATCTCGTCCTATTTTTACTGAATATCGTGCACTTTTAATCCACTGTGCCTCATTAATTATTTGMTCCATYTCCTGCACGCCATCYAAGTAGGCTAMCCATGCATAGGCAAACTGCCGCACCTTATAGTGTGATTGATCAAGTTCTGCAATATCAATAAATGCAGTTGTCTCGACCTTTTCTCTGCTTATTGTTTTAAGCACAGGTTTTGTTAAGGGTGGAATATGAAAAATAAAGGTCTCATTTATTAATTGACTATGCCTGCCCTCATTATTCTCTGCGTTGATACGCAGACGAACCTTAAATTGATATTTATCATGCTCGTCTAATGTTATTAGATCGGTACTGATAATCTTTATTTGAGTAATAYTCTTAGGATAATGGGAACGATAATCATCCCATTTAGATTCTATTGATGTGAACGGTATTAGTTCACCTTCTACCATCAAGCTGCCAAACCAATTCATCAGTGTAGAAGCCATTGCGTTAAGCGATGATGTATAGCGAGCGCGGTCATCTATTTCTGTGGGAGCTGCGGTTACAGCTCCCACAAAAAACAGAATGATGACTAAAATAGATTTAAATAAATTTTGCATGATGCAATCTATTTTATTTGACCTTATTTCTTATTGAATAGGACCCGGTTTTGAAACTTGTTCCATCAAGTCATTATTCCATGCACCTTCTACTGACACATGAGCCGCTGCACCCAACATAACCCCTTCAATTAGGTTATGGTTAATGTAAACGTAAATGCCTGGTTGTTGGAATGTATACAATGCTGCAGCTGCTTCACCACCACCAATCTGCCATGTTTCACGATTAGTCGTTGGAGTGTCATCAAATGAACCTCCTGTCCAAACAAGATCACCGTGACCACCAATCAAATGAATACGTGTATCACGATTCGCTTGTGAATGAAGAAATAAGACTGTTTCACCCACTTTTGCSGTCATYGCATTTTCRCCGGTCAACGCACCTACTTTACCGTTAAAGGTAAGATGTGAAGGCGTGAGTGTTTTCATCACTTCTAGSGTATCGGTCATGCCTGCWGCAGGTGCATCATAGCGTTTRAATTTGCCATCTTCACCTTTAGGAATATACCAATCTTGCTCACCCACATAATAGGCTTTATCATAACTAACKGCATTACCCTTTTCATCTTTTAARCCTTCACGAGGTAAGATCATAATCGCACCATTCATWCCTGATACAACGTGATAAGGRATCATGATACCGCCCGGTGCACAATGATAAACAAATACACCTGCTTTGGTTGCTTTAAAACGGAGYACAACTTGTTGMCCYGGTGCCACATTKGTTAAACCACCGCCACCTAATGCACCAGTAGCWGCATGAAAGTCAATATTGTGAACCATCGTATTTGTTTTAGGATTTTTTAACGTTAATTCAACATAGTCTCCCACATGAGCCACAATCATTGGTCCAGGGTTAGATCCGTTAAAGGTCATAGCTTGCACAAATACACCCGGTGCAATTTCCATTTCTTTTTCTTCAATAACCATTGTCATTTCAACGATTTTAGGATCGCCGACTGCCACTTGATTATGCTCAGGTAAAAAAGGTGGCACAACTAATGTTTGCGTTACACGCTCTAGCCCTTGTATCTGTGCTTCGACAGAAACTTTACCTACTKCCATCTCTTCRCCTGAAAATGAAGGGAYTGAAAAGCTTACCAGAGAAGCRGCTAYTGCCATGCTTAATCCTAATTTCTTCAATTTAATCACAATRTTTTCTCCATATCTGAAAAGTAAAAATAAAAAACCTTACTACCTACATTGGATTATGTAACGTAATTGAGTGAACAGCCTTGATTTAGGTCAATAAAATTGTGTCTTATRACCCATAAATACCATTCACTATGCTATTTGCCCTATTTTATTTAGACAATAATGTTCTAACGGGTCAACCGTAAATAAAGTAACGGTAATTTTGTAGGTAATTCAGCCGCATTTTTGATTAAAATATAYGCATTCTTGCCGAATAAGTAGGGTAGGTAATCTTCCGCCTTTTCATCAATCGTTACACAGAAAGGTTGTARACCTTTTTTCTCYGCTTCTAAAATTGCCTGACGGGTATCTTCAATACCATAACGGCCTTCATATTTATCGAGATCATTCGGTTTGCCATCGGTAATAATCAASAGTAGTTTCTGACTTGTTGCTTCTTTTTCTAGTAATTGGCTGGCATAACGAATTGCCGCACCCATACGCGTATAATAACCAGGACGAATCGCATCAATGTAACCTCGCACATCATTATCATAGGCTTGGTCAAAATCTTTAATGTTATGAAAGCGAACATGATTACGGTTACGTGATGAAAAGCCGTGCAAAGCAAAACGATCTCCCGTTACGCTTAATGCTTCAGTAAATAAATATAATGCATCACGGATCACATCAATTACACGTGATGTATTATTAATATAAGCATCCGTCGATAACGACAAATCAGCCAATAACATACACGATAAATCACGTGTTTCATTGCGAAGATCACGATAAATAGGCGTATCACTATTCACATGTCCCTGCTTACGATCGGCCAAAAAATTAATATAACTTTCCAAATCCAACTCCGTACCATCCGTTTGCCTGCTAACCCAACGGCGTTGTGGTCGTAGAATTTCAAATTGACGCCGTATGCTCCTTGCTTGTGCTTGCAAACGTTGGGGCAATTTTGTCGGCTCCGCATCACGTGATTTCATAGGAATCAATCTACAGTGACCTTTTTGTAAAATTCCTTTTTTATAATCCCATTCATCAATGGCTATTCCTTCACCTAATACAATGTCATCATAGTGGCTTGACGGTAAATCAAGATCCAACTTAATTTTGCTTGCTGTGGTTTCACTGTCTTGAGCAATAGTGATGTTATCCATATCTTCGGCTGTTTGCATGGCATCATCGTCATCATCGTCAATGCTAGTACGATCTACTTTGCTATATTCCCCCCAACTCCATAAGCTTTCGAGCCGAAAGCTCATTAAGCCCTCATTACCTTGTGGCATATCGGTACGATTGCCTTGCTTGCGTTTACTTTGTTTTTTTTGATCTTTTTTTTCTTTTGCTGCTTCKGGTAAGTCAGGATCATGAATCGCAGCCGTGTTATTAAACTCCAGAGGAGGGGGTGAAGGATGCAACCAAAGCGATACTGGCTGCGGTGGACGTTTTGCATATTCTAAGTGAACAGCGTGTTCTGAATCGACTAATGCCACACGGATTGCGTGTTCTTGTTTTGCCTCACGATCAGACAARTYTTYTAGTGTTGGCCGTTGCTGTAAATGWGCKWCAACAAGCGMTTTATAACGGCGTTTTAAMCCMGGCCAAATGCGTARTGTTTTTGCYGTACGAATTTGATTTTGACTAATCCAATCRCCCTYATTYTCATCGATATCAACAACCGATAACGCTGTCAGCCATAGATACAAATYTTTATTMAGTTGCTTCGTGGGAAATAAGGCAATACTTGCCGGCAATCTAAGGGTTTCTTCATCTCGCCAAGCATATTGAGTATGTTTACCAATACCTGCAATACGCTGTAGCAGCGAGCGTTGTGCATGCACATCAGAATCAGTAGAACTTTCAACATGCAAGCCCCCTTCTCCACCCAATGCCCGGAAGAAAATACCTGCTGTGACACGAATATCGTCTAAATAGACAATCGCATCAGGGTAATTTGTTAYTGCGTGCTTCGTTATAAATCGATGCCATGTTGAGCCGACTAGTTCTTCTAACATCGTTTACGATGTCCAATTTGGCGGTAGCCAAAACATAATGACAAAACAAAAAATAACTAAAGCAATAAACCAGTAAACAAAAGTTCTTTGCCTTTGRTTRGCATGGTKAGGAGGAAGWGGAATGCCACAATTGGAGCAGCTAACATCATCGGCTTTCACYGCTCGACCACAGTGGCTGCACAGTGACATTAAAAAATCTGACCAATCAATGGGTAGCGAAAATCAACGCCTTTTATTGCTTTGCTAAAGCCCATAACGCCCACCACCAAAAATGCGGGAACAATCAACATATAATAAAATTCCAAAGAGAATAATGCTGTCAGTGAATGGTARCCRTCMGTCAATAGAATAAAAATATTGATCGAAAGGAAAATAATGGTGCTGATGCTACTCGCAATTAAAGTTTGGCTTAGATGCTTTTTACCGACCGATGAAGTGTGTTGATAGCGTGCAAAATACAGCACCCACAGTRCGATATAAAAAACACCCACAAACAACAARTTACCAATAAAAAATGCTTCSGAAAACGCGGCRGTATTATCATTTGATTGATTMWTCTTCATCTTATGTCATCTCTATTTTAGCGTTAACCACTTCCATCAGTGCTGACACCGTTTCTTCATCATCACTCAGTGGCTCAATAATCGCAGCACGACACGCTTCTACGGGATCAAATCCAGATTTAATTAAWGTTGCYGCATAGACCAATAACCGTGTTGATGCCGATTCTTCTAAATCATGATCTTTTAATATCCGCAATRCATGTGCTAATTCAATTAACTGTGAAGCCGTATCCACRTCAATCGCTGTTTCTTGTTGAATAATCTCTATTTCAGTTGCTTTATCAGGATAATCAAAACGCATTGCAATAAAACGCTGSCGTGTTGAAGGTTTCATTCCTTTCAATAGATTTTGATAGCCGGGATTATACGATACCACCAACATAAACTCAGGCGCGGCCTTCAGCACTTCGCCGGTACGCTCAATGGGTAAAATTCGACGGTTATCTGAYAAGGGATGCAATACAACTGTAGTATCTTTACGTGCCTCAACTACTTCATCAAGGTAACAAATTGCACCTTCACGCACYGCTTTGGTTAACGGACCATCATGCCAATACGTTTCACCATCACCAATTAAATGTCGGCCCACTAAATCAGCCGCAGTGAGATCATCATGACACGCAATAGTGTATAAAGGCCGTCCTAATTTAGCGGCCATATGTTCAATAAATCGTGTTTTCCCACAGCCTGTTGGCCCTTTTATAAGCAGCGGCAACTGATTATTATAAGCATGTTCAAATAACTCAACTTCATTGTTCTGAGCTTGATAATAGGGAATTTTTGTACTCTGTTCAGTCATTATTAATCCTGTGCCTATTTATGTGGCTCATAGCCATTCATAACAGCAAATTGTGCTGTGACCATATCCATTGAATTTACATGTTGTTCAAACCATTGTGGCCAAGCCGTAAAAACATATTCTGATAATAAGGCAATGTCATAGTTATGATTCCATGATGTCACCATCAATTCCATTTCTTCTAAAACACGCGCATGTTCACCTGAATGCATAGGGTACATGGGAAAATGTATGTCCATCATTAATTCATTTTCACGGGAAAAATGCGCTTGAGTATGTTCATACCACGCCTTTAAAGCATGACTCAATGTAGCATTATCACTTTGTTGATAACCTGTAATAAGTTCACCCAATGACTGCACCATATCCAGTTCTTCAAAATGGGTATTATTCATAAAATCAAGTGCAACATGCGGAACCACCTCAGCGGTAAGCACGATCTTAGTCGATGACATCATATACTCCTTAGCCTAAATCGTAATAACGTAAGAAATTAAAATCCCCAAACACACTAGCCATAACCAACCAAACATGATTGCTCGCCATAGAAATGACACCCCCTTTAACTCCATAAAATCACGGATAATAAAGCTGCCTTTGATGATGGCCGTTAGCAGTAAAAACAACACGGCTGTCATGCCGTAATAACCTAGCTCACCTATGATATAAGTAGATACAGTCAGTGCCATCATGATCAGCCAGATCACATGTATGTTGTAATATTGTCTCATCGAATTATGTACACGAGTGGAAATAAAATAATCCAAACCAAGTCGACCATATGCCAATACGATGCGCCCGTTTCAACACCTGTATGGTTTTGGGCACTATACGCCCCACGTTTCGCTTTTATTGCTATGGCCGCTAAAATTATCATGCCTAAAATGACATGCAAAAAATGAAACATCGTCAGTGATAAATAAAACATATAGAACGTGTTGGTGCTTAAACTAATGCCTGCTGAGAATTTATCGTAATATTCCACTGACTTTAAAATTAAAAATCCTACTCCTCCCAGCAGAGCAGCATAAATCCAATGAATGCAACTCATCACTCTATCCTGCCGAATAGCATGTACTGCCCGCACCACAAAATAACTAGAAGTAATAAGCAACAAGGTATTCGCTGCCCCTATTTCTTTATTCAATGTCAGTTGATATTGCTGAAACATTTCCGCATTGAGTAGTCGCATCACCGCATAAGATATGAAAAAAATACCAAATACCAGCAATTCCATAAAGATGAAAAACCAAATTGCTAAATCACCTGGTAGCAGTTTAGGTTCTAATTTAATTCGAGCAGAGGACACGACAACCTTAATTTAAATAATGAAGTCTATTTTGACATTTTAGCTGAGAGTTAGCCTTGATACGCATCAAGTTACTTTGAAAGAAATGATCTTTTAAGTTCTTCACCTGTCCATGAACATGTAAGCGTCCAGGTTGCAAATAAGATAAAGAGTGCATGAACAAAAACAAAATACGATATGACATAAACCCATGTCCACGGCGAGTCAAAACCACCCAATAAGATCATTAATGCTGTCACAACAATCAGTGCCGCACCGGCAGCTAAATTAGTTTTAATGCCTAACACGACATAATAGCGATCAATTGTATTTGGCTCCGTTTTTAACGTCATAAAAAGTAATACTAAGAAACCTACAATAGGGAAAGCCGTTAAGTTTAATAATGAAAATAAAGCGGCGCTCGATGCTCTATTTAACTGTGATGTATCTGTTTTCATGATTAGACCTTTATTTTTAACTTCTCTTAAACAAATATACCGCCATAATGGCGGTATATTCTTCAATCATCAAACCTTGAATAACTTATTCACTATTCAACATCTGCCACTTCTTTACCTTTTGCAAAAAAACTATATATATACAAAAGGAGCCCGGCAAGGAAAGTAAACCCAGCCACTTCACGTAACCAGTAGAAGTTGACCAATTCATCTTGCACCGCCATAAATGGCATCGCATCTTCCATATAACGTTGTAAATAAACTTGCATAATACCGGCACCCGTCAATAACAAGGTTAGCGCAACCATAGATAAAGTCATCATCCAGAAAGCGCGCATTTCAAGTTTYTGAGCTGTTTCATTTGCTGCTTTTTGTCCCCGCATTAGCGGCATTGAATATGAAATCATYGTCAACACAACCATTACATAGGCACCATAGAATGCCATGTGSCCATGTGCCGCCGTGATTTGAGTTCCATGCGTGTAAAAGTTAATGGGGGCTAATGTATGTAAGAATCCCCACACACCTGCACCTAAAAATGCCATTACTGCCGTTCCTAATGCCCATAAAACAGCGGCTTTATTAGGATGGTCACGGCGACGTTTGTTGACAACATTAAATGCAAACAACATCATCATAAARAATGGAATCGGCTCTAATGCTGAGAAGATGGAACCCAGCCACTGCCAATATCCAGGTGTTCCAATCCAGAAGAAATGATGCCCGGTCCCGACTAATCCTGAAATCAATGCCATTGCAATAATGATATATAACCATTTTTCAATCACTTCACGATCAACACCCGTTACTTTAATCAATACATACGCTAATATTGAAGCCATGATTAATTCCCACACACCTTCTACCCATAGATGCACAACAAACCACCAGAAGTATTTATCTAGCACAATGTTATCTGGGTTGTAGAAAGAGAATAAGAAGAATACTGCCAAGCCGACTAAACCGGTTAACAATACGACGTTAATAACGGTTTTCCGACCTGAAAGTATGGTCATTCCAATATTAAAGATAAAGGCTAAGGCAACGATAACAATGCCTATTTTAGTAATAGTAGGTTGCTCTAAAAACTCACGACCCATTGTGGGTAACAAGTCATTCATTGTAATCTCAGCCAATCGTGCATAAGGCACTAACAAATAACCGAGAATAGTTAACACGCCTGCCGCTAAGAATATCCAAAACATCACTTTCGCTAACATGGGTGAATACAATTCTCGCTCCGCTTCTTCTGGTACCAGAAAATAGGCAGACCCCATAAAGCCAAATAATAACCAAATAATCAATAAATTGGTATGTACCATTCTAGCAACGTTAAATGGGATTTCAGGGAATAAAAAATCTCCCATTACATACTGTAACCCCATGGTAACGCCAAATAAAATTTGGCCTAAAAACAGGCCAATGGCAGCAATAAAATACATTTTTGCAATGCCTTGTGATTCATATTTCATACTTATCTCCCCTTAACCTTGAATATTTGGTGGCCAGTCTCTGGCAGTTTTAACACCGTCGACATATTTCAAAAACTGAGCAACAGCCTCCAATTCTTCCTCTGTTAGGTTGAATTGCGGCATACTACGACGCCCGGGAATCCCATCAACAGGACGAGACATAATAAAGCCTTTGATTGCATCAGTGCTCTCACCAAAACGGGTATACACATTCCCTAATTCAGGGGCAAAATAAGCGCCCTCACCCAATAACGTATGACAACCAATGCAATTGTTTACTTCCCATACGCGTTTACCTTCTGCAACTTGTTCGGTCAGGTTTTCTCGATTATCTGTTGCGGGCAATCGATTAACGGTATCTATCGTTAATCCAATAAGTACTAGAAAGAAAAACACCGACCCCCCATAGTAAATATTGCGGGCCATGCCCTTAGTAAAGGTTTCTCTCATCGCACATCTCCTGTTTTAAATAGCCCCAAAATTATACCTAAGCGATAATTTTCGAGCATTGACTTACATCAAGTCATGCTATGAGTATGTGTTTTCGTGAGTGGTCTAATGTGTCTAAAGTGAGATTAACTGGCGTAATTTTTCAATGTCGAGCAATTCGATTTCTGAACCTTCTAAACTGATTAATCCTTGTTTAGAGAGCTCTTTTAATGTTCTGGATAAGGTCTCAGGTTTAATCGATAGTCGTGAAGCGACAACATGCTTCGGTGCAACTAAAGTGACATCAGCGCGATCATTGCTATCGGCAGGAATATGGCTTAACAGATAATCTACCAAACGAAATGTTGCATTATGTAATGTTAGCCTATCCATTTCATTGACCATCCAATGCAATCTTTGGCTTAATTTCCCTAACAAATTGATACACAAACTATTAGAGGTATTCAGCATTTTGAGATATGCCTTCGCATTAATACCCACTACTGTCGAAGAGGAAAGCGTGACGGCTGAAACAGGATATCTTGAGCCACCCAAAAAGAGCACGGCCTCAGCAAAGGTTTGACCAGGGCGAATTATTTCAAGTACTTTATCATCACCATTGGGCGCTAAACGCTGTATTTTCACACCACCTGACACCAGAAAATAGATATACGTTAACATATCACCTTGCTCAAAAAGCGTGCTGTTATCAGGTAACTGTGTAGCATGGAACGTTTGTGAAATTTTGTCAAAATCTTCTGTGTCTAGCGGCTGTAGAAGAACACACTGACGCATTGTGTTTAAAATAAAATCATTTAATTCAATGCGTTTAACGGCTGTATTTTTCATTCTAATTGCCACCGGTTAGATAATGCTGTTAATGGGTCAAAGTAGCAAAATTTCCAGCTACGACCATTTTCCCTTGCCCCTCAATACATATCAACAATAGTATCAAAACTGACAAGCTAGCTCATTAAACCAATGCTGCCCAAACAACTCGACACAAACAGCAAAAGTAGCTACATAATATCATTTTTTAGTGTTGCCGCGAAGGTGAGTTCACCTTAGCTTCAATAATGTCTGGGGCAACAATTAAAGTCATCGAGTATGAAATCACATCTTAATGCTGAACCATTAACAATATTAGAATTAATTATCCCTGTGTTAGCTCTTCTAGGCTGGCATATTATCTGCTAATCTAAACCTCTACTTTTATTCATCACTGGCTATATTATGTTCAAAAAACTCATCATCACTGCCCTTCTTTTCATGCCACTGGTAGTAAATGCTGCGAGTGAAAATGATGCGGAAATTCATCAGCAATTACGACAGCTACTCACTGGGATTGAAACAGCTGTTAATACTGAACATTACGCCGATTTGAATACTTTTTTCCACCAAAATTTACGTGTAACAACCGTGAATCAAAATACAATCTCATCCTATGCTGATATGCAGGCTTATTTTAAAGACTGGTTCGGGGAGGGCGGATATTTAGTTTCATTAAAAATGACACTGAGTCCCGATGCTTTAACTGAGTTGTACCATAATAAAACCATGGGAATTGTTAGAGGCGATGGGATTGAGAAATACAAATTAAGCGATGGCCGCGATATTGATTTAAAAACCCGTTGGACAGCGACAGTGATTAAAGATGATGGCGGGCAGTGGCGGATATTAGCATTGCATCTTGGTACTAATTTTTATGATAATGCAATTTATCATGAGACTAAAAATTACTTAACCAAAATGGGCATCATCGGCACTGTACTTGCCCTTGTATTGGGCGTGGGGCTTGGCTTTTATCTGCGTGGCAGAAAACGCAAAGGCACAGCGTAAATTAGTGTTTTCGGTAATGGGCTTCGAATAGCTCTAAAGCAATATGCATATAAGGCCGATCAACACGCATAGTTTGTGCTTTAGAGACTGCATCCCATGCTTGTTGTTTAGTAAATCCTTGCGTTATTAACCATGCACAGCCCACCAGTACGCTACGAGATAGCCCAAACTTACAGTGAACATAAATATTGCCCTGCTGTTTTTCAACGCTGATGATCGCACAAATTTGTTGCAATTCAATAGGGTCTGGAATGGCTAAATCTAATAACGGCTGATAGATGTAACTGACTGTTTCAGGAATAACATTATTCACTTCTGGTGCTAGATCAATGATTGTTTTGATTTTATTTTTCTGTATCAGCGCTTCATCTTTTTTATTTAAACTTCTGCCAATCCAAATACCATTTGCAATTTCGACCATGGCGGGGACTTTCTTTTTCCATAGATGCCAAGCAATATAATTCCCCAACAAATACGGCCAGAAAAGCAGCCAAGAGAACCTTTGAATTTGGCCTCTTTTTTTATTGCTAATGTCGTTAATGCCTAGCATATACAGGCCGGCCAAAATCAACAGACTTAATGCTATCCACGCACTGAGCCAAACT
>NVVK01000005.1 GCA_002733335.1 Methylophaga sp. | reverse complement strand
ATTTGTAATAATGAGGAACTTTTCCCTGATTTTATACTCTTACTATTTGAAACTATTAATTAATGTTAATATACCAGAAATAACTATTCGGAGGCCGCTTATACAATGACAACTAATGTAGCCCAATACAATTTAGCGTTAGCACCCATTGAYAACTTAAGTTCATACACTAAGTTGGTGCATAGCACCCCACTTTTAACCGCTGAAGAAGAATACGATCTTGCAACACGCTTGCAAACAGAAGGCGACGTAGATGCTGCACAACGGTTGGTGCTGTCACACCTTCGTTTTGTAAACCGTATAGCCAAAGGCTATAGTGGCTATGGTTTACCTGTTGCTGATTTAGTGCAAGAAGGTAATATCGGTCTAATGAAAGCCGTAAAACGTTTTGACCCTGATAAAGGGGTACGTTTGGTCTCGTTTGCTGTGCATTGGATCCGTGCTGAAATTCATGAATATGTGATTCGCAATTGGCGTATCGTCAAAATTGCAACAACGAAAGCACAGCGAAAATTATTCTTTAACCTTCGTGGTGCTAAAAAACGTCTTGGCTGGTTAAATAAAGAAGAAGTTGAAGCCGTTGCAAATGATTTAGGTGTAACACCTGACAATGTAATGGAAATGGAACGTCGTTTAGCTTCGCCTGATGCTTCTTTTGATTTGCCTTCTGATGCGACGGATGATGACAACACCTTTTCACCTGCCGCTTATTTAACAGGCCCTGAAAAATCAGATCCCTCATTACAATTAGAGCAAACTGATTATTCTGATTATCAAAATCAACGGCTGACAAATGCATTAGCAACATTAGACGATCGTAGTCGCGATATCATTAGCCAACGCTGGTTACATGATGATAACAAAACAACCTTACATACCTTAGCAGACAAATATCACGTTTCTGCTGAACGTATTCGTCAAATTGAAAACAATGCTATGAAAAAACTAAAGGCACTCATGATCTAAATTCATGCTTTTAACAGCTATAAAAAAGCCCGCTTACTGCGGGCTTTTTTAATTCTAAATACTTAACGTTCAAGTAGTGGGGTTTTATCGGTTTTCCCGTCCCATTCTTCCGCATCAGGCAAAGGATCTATTTGCTCAGCAATCACAGGCCATACTCGTGATAATTCTTCATTAATTGCTAAAAACTCACTTTGATTATCAGGTAAGTCATCTTCCGAAAAGATAGCTTCTGCGGGACATTCAGGCTCACACAGAGTGCAATCAATACACTCATCAGGATCAATAACAAGAAAGTTAGGTCCTTCATGAAAACAATCTACAGGGCAAACTTCTACACAATCGGTATATTTACATTTAATACAATTTTCTGTGACAACAAATGTCATTTTTTACTCTCCACTTACATGCTCTACATCTTACARCTACTACAAATTTATAGTGTAACGGATTCATTTTACATTAATTAATCTCCTTTCGCTYAAGTAGCACCATATTTTCTACATTAAAAATCAACTTTTAAGGTATCATTCACTTAAATTAAGCTTTAGGAMAATTRTTATGCGCCGCATATYGACCATTATTATTTTTATCCTCGTTTTTACTGTGGGTATCACCTTTTCAGCCATTAATAATGATTCGGTCTCGATTAATTACTACCTAGGCACACTATCACTTCCTCTTTCTATTATTGTTGTGATATCAATTGTGTTGGGACTTATATTGGGCGCATCCGCCTTATTTATAGGCAGTTTACAACTACGYTATGAAAATCGTCGCTTAGTTAAAAAACTTGAAACATCAGAACAAGAAATAAATAGYCTCCGTATTTTACCCCTTACGGATGAACACTAAGCACTCCTAATTATGAATGTAGAATGGTTATTRCTCCTTCTGCCTCTTGCGGCACTATCAGGYTGGTTATCGGCACGAGGCCAYTACAAACAGCGGCAAGATKCAAAGAAAAATGTCGTTAATCCTGAATACTTTAARGGGTTAAACTTTTTATTAAAYGAACAACCGGATAAAGCAATCGATGTCTTTATTAAATTACTTGAAGTAAATAGTGARACGGTTGAAACKCAYTTAGCACTGGCAAATTTATTTCGCAGGCGYGGYGAAACAGATCGTGCTATTCGAATTCACCAAAATCTTATAGCAAGACCGACATTAACCCCCACACAACGCGATCAAGCTTTAGTTGAATTAGGGCTTGATTATATGAATGCCGGTGTACTTGATCGTGCAGAATCACTCTTCTTAGAATTACTGAGCAAACCCTCACCTCCTATTCAAGCCTATAAACAATTACTTCGTATTTATCAGCAAGAAAAAAATTGGTTACAAGCCATCGAAATGGCAAAGAAAATTCAAAATATAGACGCTGATGATATCGGCTATATTATTGCTCAATTTTATTGTGAGTTGGCAACCCAACATATGCACGCCACGCATAAAGCCTTCACACTTCTCAAACAAGCAAATAAATATGACTCAAACTGTGTTCGTGCCATGTTATTGGAAGCRGACCTACATATTGCTGCAAATAATTTTCGTAAAGCATTAAAATGTTTGCTCAATATTGAACAGCAGAATCATCGTTACCTCACCGAAGCACTTCCTCAATTATTGCTGTGTTATCAACAGATAAACGGTTTATCTACATTTGAAAAATGGTTGAATACTTTACTCRTTCGCCACCCCAATCTAACCAGTGCTCGGCTCATGCTCACACAAGTAACACGACTCCAACATGGTAGCCAAGCCGCACAAGATTATTTACACCAGCAACTCCATTCACATCCTTCTGTCGAAGGTTTGCAYACMTTGATTTCATTAGGTGAGCCTTCCAATCCTGTTCTCGTCCCTTTAATCCGCGACATTACTGCGGCGATGGTACAGCAAGGTGATCGCTATACCTGCCAGCATTGTGGATTTTCAGGTAAAACAATGCATTGGCATTGCCCTGGTTGTAAACAATGGGGCACCATTAAACCCACTGAAATTCACCTTTCCACTTTAGAAAAATTATTGGAGTCATCTTAATGAGTGATATCTCAATTTATCACAATCCGCGTTGCAGTAAATCGCGACAAACATTGGCATTACTTGATCAACAAGGTGTTAAACCGCATATTATTGAATATATTAAAACACCGCCTACGATTGAGACACTCACTGAGGTTATTGCCCAATTGGGTATCAGTGCACGTGACTTGCTTCGCAAAGGTGAAGCGATATATAAAGAACTTAATTTGGCGGATAAATCACTAAGCGAGCAACAGCTTATTGAATCGATGTGTAAATACCCCAAATTAATTGAACGTCCCATTGTTATCCATAATGGCAAAGCTAAAATTGGCCGTCCACCTGAGGCCGTGCTYGATATTTTATGATAGAAATTCTTGTTCTTTATTATAGTCAATCAGGCCATGTGAAAGAAATGGCTGAACATATTGCGCGCGGTGTAGGATTAGTAGAAGGTTGCACAAGCCGACTACGTACTGTAGCTGAAGTATCAATGGTATGTGAAGCAACGGAAGATAGCATCCCCGAGCTAGGCCACCTATATGCAACTTCGGACGATTTGAAACAATGTGCCGCCCTAATAATGGGCAGCCCAACGCGTTTTGGTAATATGGCTGCSCCYTTAAAATATTTCATTGATCATACCAGTGACGTGTGGTTATCTGGYGCATTAATMGACAARCCCGCTGCCGTATTCACTTCGACAAGTAGCTTGCATGGCGGTCAAGAATCAACATTACTGTCAATGATGTTGCCCTTAATGCATCACGGCATGATAATAATGGGCTTGCCATACAGTGAAAAGACATTGATGACAACAAGCGATGGCGGCACACCATATGGTGCTAGCCATTTAGCAGGCATCAATAATGATCGCCCTTTAAGCGATAATGAAGCACAATTATGTCAAACATTAGGCCAACGTGTTGCCACAACAGCCGTTGCTTTACAGGATAAATAATRGACCAATTTTTTAAACATACCGCTCTCGCTAGTTTTTTTGGCTTAATGATCACATTAATTTGCTGGATCACGCTGGGAACGCACAGTAGTAATTACCCTACTTCTGGATTTTTGATCCTCGCCCTAGGCCCTTTATTATTCCCATTGCGCGGCCTTTTGCATGGCAAACCGTACACACATGCGTGGACAACATTTTTAATGCTATTTTATTTCTCGCATGGCATTGGTGAAGTGTATAGCGCTGAAGGCTTCAGCATATATGCCAGTTTAGAAGTGCTTTTTAGTTTGCTAACCTTTGTCGCCTCAATTACCTTTATTAAATTAAATGCAATAATGAAGAGGCATTCACAGAATAAGTAACGCGTTTTATTATARAATTACGCTTAAARATTACTCGGAGAATAATGATGAGTACAATTTCTGCATTTCAATCTGGATTGACGGGCATTCAAACAGGCATGCAAAGCTTAAGTCGTAATGCTGCAAAAATTGCGAGCACTGATGCATTACAATCCGCTGGTGATWTTACAGAACCACTTGTTAATATGMTKCGYGAYGAACATCAAGTGAAGGCTTCAGCCAAGGTGATCGCAGCGAGTAGTGCCATGATGGGAACAATTTTAGATATAAAAGTATAGCTGCAGCAGCAACAGCTATTCTGCCTAAGAAAAATGTAGTCGGTGAATTACTTAAGCTGARGTCTGGATAAGAATAGTCAGCAAGGCTATAATCAACAATAACTTACTACTTCAACATTACAAAATATTGCATTGACCTCACACGCTTCTCCCCTACTTTCTTTATCAAAAATACAATCTCACCTTGATCAAAATACRCGTGATATTGTARATGAAATTCTAATACATCAATCCGTTKCATCAACRAATGATGAATTATGGCAACGGCAATCTAATGGAGAAAATAGCCCAGCGATCTGTCTCAGTGAAACACAAACAGCAGGCCGCGGTCGCCGCGGTGATCAATGGCATTCCCCTCAAGTGGGTAATCTCTATTTATCACTCTTTTGGCCATTTTCCGCAGAAACAGCACTTAATGGCCTTAGTATTGCTGTTGGTATAAGTCTATTAAATGTCCTAAAGTCAGAAGGAATCAATGGTTTACAGCTGAAATGGCCAAATGATATTTTATATAAAAGACAAAAGTTAGCTGGAATTCTAGTAGAATCACGTTTCGGTAAACAACAAAATGCCGTTATTGGGATCGGCCTCAATTTTGAGCTTCCGATTGCCACCCAACAAAAAATCAAACAAGCAACCACCAGTCTTCAACAGCTTTGTACACAAGTACCCTGTAGAAACGAACTGGCAGGAAAAATAATTAATACAATGATAGAAACATTYCAACAATTCCAACATCATGGTTTACATGATTTTATTAGCCAATGGCCACAATATGATGCTTTATATAATCAAGCCATTACATTAATCGACGATTCAACGCACACCAATGCAATAGCGCGTGGTATTAAYGAKCAAGGCGARCTTCTCTTTCAAGTCGACGATAAGATTCATACCTTATCAAATAGTCACATCAGCATAAGGTTTACATCATGAAATTATTAGTCGATATTGGTAATACACGTATCAAATGGGCCGTTCTTGAAAAAGGTGGCCCAATAGAAAGCCAACACTTCACCCGTAAAAAAACAGGYATCAAAGCCTCATTAACCAGTGAATGGAAAGGCTTAGAGARCATCAGTTCTGTCCATGTCTCMAATGTTACRGGCGATAAACTTGCCAAGCAACTRACTGAATGGACRGAAAAAAAATGGCARTTAACWCCGACCTTTGTTCAAAGTGAATCTAAACGATTTGGCGTAACAAACTCGTATTCAGAGCCTGAGTTATTAGGTGTCGATCGCTGGTTAACATTAATTGCAGCGAGACAACATGCCCGCCAAGCAACCTGTATTATTGATTGTGGCACAGCTATTACAGTTGATATTGTCACCAAATATGGTATTCACCAAGGTGGVATGATTTTGCCCGGTTTATCACTCATGCGTGAAGCSTTAAGTAATAATACYGATATAAGTGACRTYGCAGAAATCAGTGATTTTAAAACACTGGCGRTRAATACTCARAGTGCCATACAAGCYGGYACACTTTATACCGTATCTGCRAGTTTAGAGCGCCTTATCGATGATTTAACCCTGCAATTTGACCATAAAATTCGTTTTATTATCACCGGTGGTGATGCTGAAACAATAWTGCCATTACTAAGTATTTCCCCCTCTCATTATCCTGACATCGTATTAAAAGGCCTTGCCTACTATGCGCGCCAAGATGAGAAAAAATCCCGTATGCACCACAATCCGCAGGAAACTGCCGAAGCAGTGGAAACTATCGAAGTCGTAGAAACTATCGAAGCCGTAGAAACTGCCGAAGTCGTAGAAACTGCCGAAGTCGTAGAAGCTGCCGAAGTCGTTGAAACTATCAAAGCCGTAGAAACTGCCGAAGTCGTTGAAACGGTCAAAGCCGTAGAAACTGCCGAAGCCGTAGAAACTGCCGAAGTCGTAGAAACGGTCGAAGTCGTTGAAACGGTCGAAGTCGTTGAAACGGTCGAAGCCGTTGAAACGGTCGAAGTCGTTGAATCTGCCGAAGTCGTTGAATCTGCCGAAGTCGTAGAAACGGTCGAAGCCGTTGAATCTGTCAAAGCAGTGGAAACTGTCGAGGTATAAAGTTTGTCAGATTAGCGAATCTAATGTAATCTTTCGCACCTTAATGGAGAGCTGGCCGAGCGGCCGATGGCGCACGCCTGGAAAGTGTGTATAGGTTTATCCCTATCGAGGGTTCGAATCCCTCGCTCTCCGCCATTTATATAAGCTGATTTCTGGATAAGGATAGTCAGCAATACATGATTTATAAAAATAGCCGTTCGCAGTAAATAGAAATGCCATAAATCATAATAAGCAGTGCGTTTATTTAGAACTAAAGCTCTGTACCTGTGCTATTGATTGTTTATTCATTGCCAACATGAGTAGTCGATCTAAGCCTACGGCCACACCGGAACATTCAGGTAAACCCTGCTGCATTGCCGCGAGCAGTTCTTCATCTAGTGGTATTGCCGCTTTGTTCTGCTGTTTGCGCTGTTGATTATCCTGCTCAAAGCGCCTGCGCAACTCATCCGCATCTAATAATTCGTTATAACCATTAGCCAGTTCCACGCCATCGATGTAAAGCTCAAAACGATCGGCAACATGATTGCCTTGTTGGTCATGTTTAATTTTAGCTAATTGCGCTTGTGATGATGGAAAATCATAAATAAATATTCCTTTATGCCGTTTAGCTAATTCAGGCTCGATGATATAACTCATCAATAATTCTAACCAGCCATCACGATCGGTATCAAAATCATTTGGCAAGCTCCTTATATTTTTTTGCCCACAGTGTTTAATTTCTTCATCAGAACAGCTGAATACATCTAGCCCTAATAAGTCATTAAAAACATTTTGATAACTTAGTCTAGGAAATACCGTGTAATTAAACACCTGTTGCAATAATGCTTCCACTTCATCCATTAACTGACTTGATGTTAGCCCAAGCTTATACCATTCCAACATGGTGAATTCGGCAGAATGAAGCGTACCCCGTTCACCGTTGCGAAAAACACGCGCTATTTGATAAATTGAACCTGATTCTGATGCCAATAATCGCTTCATGGAAAACTCAGGTGATGTCTGCAGGTAATGTGTTTGTTTGCTGTGTGTGCCTATAGGAATGTAATCCGTCGTGAAACTATCCAAATACGGCGCTGTAGGGGCTGCTAGTGACAAGATTGGTGTTTCAACCTCCCATATGTCACGTTCAGCAAAAAAAAGGCGGACATCAGCCAAATACTGTGCCCGCCTTTTTAAGGTTTTAATCTCAGCTGAGGGTTGCCAGCTTATTGTCATGGTGAATTAAACGTTTTTCGCTCGTTCTACGTACTCACCTGAGCGTGTATCGATACGTAGCAAATCRCCAATATTCATAAATAAAGGCACWCGCACAACGGCACCSGTTTCTAARGTTGCGGGTTTACCGCCCGTGCCAGCTGTATCACCTTTTAAACCGGGATCCGTTTCTGTCACAGYTAAATTAACAAAATTGGGAGCTGTCACCAATAAAGGCGTTCCATTCCATTGTGTTACCGTATAAACATATTGTTCTTTTAACCATTTTTTACAATCCGAAATGGCATTCGCATCCGCTGCATGTTGCTCAAATGTCACCGGATCCATAAAGTACCAAAACTCACCATCGGTGTAAGAATATTCTAATTCAACTTCCATCACATCCGCAGCTTCAACACTATCACCTGATTTAAAGGTACGCTCGTTCACCCGCCCTGTTTTCAAATTGCGGAATTTAACGCGGTTAAATGCTTGGCCTTTACCTGGCTTTACTAATTCATTTTCAATGATGCTGCATGGATCATTATCTAAGATAAATTTAAGCCCTGCTTTAAATTGATTTGTACTAACACTTGCCATGGCAACCTCTTTTGAGAGACGATCAACGTCTGATTAAAAATTTAAGACGCTATGATACCGCAAACTCAACAACTCGACACAAAACAAGCATGGCAACGCGCCTTGGCTAATGTGATCAAAGATCCTGAAGARCTATTAAAACAACTGGGATTAAGCGATAAGCTACGCTCRGTTGATAAGGATGTTCTGAAGAAATTTCCACTGCGTGTACCACAAAATTATATTAATAAGATGCGCTATGGTGATAAAAATGATCCACTTTTACGTCAGGTTTTTCCGCTTATTGACGAAAGTTTAACCGTCGATGATTTTGTAAGCGATCCCGTAGGGGATGGTTTGGCCGTGACCGCACCCGGTATTTTACAAAAATATCATGGTCGTGCATTACTGCTMRCAACAGGGGCTTGCGCCATCCATTGCCGCTATTGTTTTAGACGCCATTTCCCCTATGGTGAGAGCAATCCCTTGGCTGGCCAATGGCTACAAACACTATCGACATTACGCAATGATTCCACCATCAATGAAGTYATTTTAAGTGGTGGCGATCCACTGGTWCTTTCTGACGCTAAACTTGCCGCGATGATTGCYGATTTAGAAAAAATTCCTCATCTTAAGCGATTACGGATCCACACTCGCTTACCCATTGTCTTACCTCARCGRRTTGATCAACRYTTATTAGCGTGGATTAATAAAACACATTTGCAGGTCATTATGGTCATTCATACCAACCATGCSAATGARATTGATGRTGACGTTGCTACTGCATTRGATCTGTTACGACRKGCTAACTGCCAATTATTGAATCAAACAGTATTGCTTAAAGGTATTAATGACTCGGAGGAAAGTTTGGTAGCCTTAAGTGAGCGATTATCTGAGGTCAATGTCATTCCCTATTATCTACATCTCCTTGATCCCGTAGCAGGAGCAAGTCATTTTGATGTATCTAATCAGATCGGAATAGAACTCATCAATCGTATTCGGAAAAAACTACCCGGCTACCTTGTACCTCGCTTAGTGCGAGAGCAACAAGGTGAGCAAAGTAAAACGCTTATTGCTTAAGAACGTTCAGCTAATGCCGTGTAATCACGAATGTCACTGCCCGTATAAATTTGGGTTGGTCGATAAATTCGGTTATCTGAAATCTGCTCACGCCAATGTGCTAACCAACCTGCTGATCGCGCTACGGCAAATAAAGCGGTGAATTGATCGGCTGGAATACCCATTTCAGTATATAAAATACCAGAATAGAAATCGACATTAGGATAAACACCCTTATGACCTAAGCGATCAACACAAATCTCTTCAACACGCATTGCTGTTTCAAAAGTAGAATCTAGTTTGCTACCTCGATCTTCAATTAACTCTTCGACCAAGTTATGCAAAATGGTGGCGCGGGGATCTTTCACTTTGTACTCACGATGGCCCATTCCCCAGATGACTTCTTTATTCGCCAAGGCATTATCAATCCATTTTTCAGCATTCTCTGGACTACCAATTTCTTTAAGCATCTCAACTACACGTGAATTTGCACCACCATGTAGAGGACCAGATAAGGTACCGATAGCACCAGAAATAACGCTATAAGGCGTGGCCAATGTCGAACCTGAAACCAATGCTGAAAATGTTGAGGCGTTCAAGGTATGCTCTGCATGAAGAATCAAACAGACATCCATGATTTTTGCCATCATCGGATCCGGTTCTTTACCCGTAAACATATACAACAAATTCTCAGCTACAGATAAATCTTCTCGCGGTTCAATCGGATCATAACCTTGGCGCATGTGTTCCCACATCGCGACCAGTGGCGCCATTGATGCAATAATATTAACGGTCATATTACGAACATAGTTTAAATCTTCACACGCATCTGTACCCGTTAAACATTCATTTCCCGGGTAGAACATGCCTAAACTAGACACTGCTGTTTGCAACATATCCATCGGATGACCCGTCGCAGGAAAATGACGCATCATTTCACGGATATGATATTTAATTCGGTATTGGCCGCGTAACTGAGTAGTAAATTCTGCCAGTTCTTTAGCGGTAGGTAGTTCACCACGAAGTAACAGTAATGTTGTTTCTTCAAAACTACTGTTTTCTGCTAAGGTTTGTAGCGTATATCCACGATAAGAAAGTAGACCCTTCTCACCGTCAATAAATGATATGGCTGACTTTGTTGCTGCAACCCCTTCTAGTCCAGGTAAAAAATCACTCATTTCGATACCTTTGTAAACGCTATCAATTCGGTTTACTTGTAATTAATATTGATGTGTATGATACCAGAATACTTTATTAGGCAGGCATCAAATATTCTTCAAATGACTCAGAATCACTTTGTTCAACAGCTTCTGTAGAAAAGTTGAACTGGGCAAATCCCTCGCTATGCCACACATCCTTACCCAATGTTACAAAAAAATCTTCATCATGATGCGTTAATTGAAGCTTATTTCCGGTTCTGAATTCGGCTCTAGGTAATAATAATGTATCGTCATCATTCCCGTCGGCCATCCACARYGCATTCACYGTCAATTCCTCCGTTGTTCCTTCTTTATTGACCACGACACTATCGACTTGAGCCGACAATAAATATAAGCCTACATACAATTTATTAGCTGAAATCCTCATCCACCGTACAATGCCTAATGTCCATACTTGAGGATCATAACCTCGAATAAACATCATTTCACCAATGAATAATCCACTACCGTGAAGATCGTTACAACTAATACAGGCCCCCATTTTGCTCTCGTTTTCAACTGTAAATTTATGCCGTCTCACTGTCGGCACATCCGTTGCCTGCTGTTGAACATGCTTTTTCATTGACACTTGTCGAGCAGATGTAGGTTGAATTGTAGGTGTATAAAACTGTAACGTATCCCAATGAATACTTCCTGTATCCAGTTCTGATTCACTTATTTTCACTTTAGGGATAGGCGAGTTTATTATGTCGTCATTCATTATCGAATCAACATGCTCTAAAAATAAATCAATATCCTGCAAACCCATTACAATCTCTACAGGTTCATTATCCCCTTCATACTGTTCTTCACTCTCAACTTTTGCAGCTTCTAAAGCCATGGCAACTTGCGCTAATAATTTATCTGTCATGCCTTTATTATCAAATGATTCTGGCCTATCACCTGAATCTTGCCACCGTTTTAACTGGCGAAGCAAGTGACTATTATCAATCATCATTTTATTTGCAATATTTTCAAGTCTAGGATAATAAATAGGGCCATAGTCATCATCAAACCCTATGGCATAACCATGGGAAGAGGCATCATTTTCTCGTATTCGAATAAGTTCTGACCACGATGTTAAGCCATAATAGACTTGCTCTAATTCGGCTCCACGTAAACTATAGGGTGCAACCATTGATAATACTAAAATACGGTTATAAAGCGTATCGATGCTGCCTTTTTCATCAAAATAGGCCAAATCATCTTTTAATTTAGTATTTGTTAAACCTTGCTTCAATGCGTATGAATAGGTGCAATTTAATTCCAACCACGCCCCTTTAGGCGGCACACAACATAACATATAGGACAATCGAATATGTTCGCTCAAATAATACATTGTCCTTTGGGCTAACACGGTATATTGATGTCGGTTCATCATCCCTATTTTTTTCTGAGCTATACTCGACAATAAACGCTGATACCCCACCGCCATTCCATGTATCATTTCACGCGTTAACCATTGAATCTCTTGTGATTCTCTTGATAAATCAAGGTTTCTTCTGGTAAACCGTTTAGTTAACGACATATACAGATGAGCAACAACTGGACGTAGATGCTCTAACATAGCAAATCGGTCTTTATCCGAAATATTGATTTGGTTCAATTGTTGGATATATTTGGGGATTGAATAACTTAACTGATTAACATTTAATAGCGGCAAACTTTCTAACCATTTTGCCAGTTTGCTTGGCGTAAGTGGAATATCTGCAGCCTTTCTTGGCGAGCTCAACTCAGGGAGTTGATACACTAATATTTCTGAGATATCTGTTGCCATCGTTATTCCTTCATACTGTACGTATACAAATTATCTTAGCATGTCATACCAAATATTTTTACCCCAAGAATTAGCGTAGTCCCCTTCAAGCTTACTTGCTTGTGTAGATACTCCGCCACCCGGCATAACAATCATTGATCTCTGCTCTTTATCATATCGATATACTGCAGCAACATGCATAGCTTGCTTATCATCAATAAAGCTATAACACGTATTACTAAAAACAGGTTGCTGTTCAGGCGCTTGCTCAGCTAATAATGCAACCACTGCCGCTGCACACACTTTAGCTTGAGCATTCGCCATATGCCCTGATTTTGGCAATTTAGCATGAACTGCATCGCCAATAACATGCACATTTTCTTTTTCCGTTGATTCATATGTTAAAAAATCAACCTTACACCAACGATTATCAACATTAATGATTCCCGCCATTTCTGCAACTTTACCTGCTTTCTGGGCTGGGATAACATTGAGCACATCAGCTGAAAAATTATCAAACTCTGTTTCAACATCTAAATTAGCGACATCAATACTTTCAATAGAACTATTCGGCACATACTCGATCAAACTTGAATAATATTTTTGCCATGCCGCTTTAAAAAGTGCTTTTTTAGATGCAACATCACCGTTTGCGTCTAAAATAATCAACTTAGCGCTTGGATTATTATTTTTCAAATAATGGGCTACTTGGCAAGCCCGTTCATAGGGGCCTGGAGGACAACGGAATGGCGTAGCAGGTACAGTCATGATCATCGTACCCCCTTTTTTCATGCCATGTAATTGCTGTTTTAGAATTTCAGTCTGAGGGCCTGCTTTCCAAGCGTGAGGGATTTTTTGCTGTGCCTCAAAACTTGCCAACATCGGTAAATCATCATAAATAAAATCAACACCAGGGGCAATAATGAGACGGTCATAATCGACTATTACACCATCATGTAATGTTACCTGTTGCTTATCGGTATCAACGGATACCACTTCAGCTTGTACTGTTTTGATATCATAATTATCAGCCAAACTATTATAATCATGGGTTAATTGTTGCAAGGTACGACTGCCACCTAAAACAAGATTGCTTTGAGGACACGATACAAATTGAGCATTGCGTTCAATCATCACCACTTCGGTATTTGCTGACCACATTGCGACATATTTCGCGGCCGTAGCTCCGGCAAAACCACCACCTACCACAACCACTCTTTTTTGTTTTCTCAGCACCTTAGCTGCAGACGTTGTCGCTGGCATCACTGCCGCCATACCAGCAACTGCAGCCGTTTTTATAAACTCTCGACGCTTCAATGTCATGTCACTACCTTNATATATACCGGTAAATTTAACTATGAAACATGTTCCCCTTGAGCCTGTAGATCCGCATGATAAGATGAACGAACCATGGGGCCACTAGCAACATGTTCAAAGCCCATTTGTTTGCCAATTAATGCTAATTCGTCAAACTCAGCAGGTGTTACAAAGCGTTCCACGGCTAAATGATGACGGCTAGGTTGTAAATATTGACCTAACGTTAACATTCGACATCCATGAGTACGCAAATCTTGCATCACTTGGTGTACTTCTTCTATGGTCTCGCCTAAGCCTAACATTAAACCAGATTTAGTGGGRATATTTGGATGCCTTTTCTGGAAGTTTTTAATTAAATCCAATGACCATTGATAGTCAGARCCCGGACGAACAGCTTTATATAAACGTGGAATACTTTCTAAATTATGATTAAAAATATCAGGTGGACTTTTTGAYAATTCMTCCAAAGCAACATCCATACGCCCACGAAAATCAGGTACTAATACCTCAATCGTTGTTTGAGGTGACTGTTTACGAATTTCAGCAATGCATTGGGTAAAATGTGCTGARCCACCGTCACGTAAATCATCACGATCTACCGAAGTAACAACCACGTGCTTTAACTGCATGATGGCAATTGTTTTAGCCAGATGATCAGGCTCATTTTTATCTAAAGGATCAGGACGACCATGAGCAATATCACAARAAGGGCAGCGCCTCGTACAAATATTACCCATAATAAGGAACGTTGCTGTGCCATGAGTGAAACACTCACCTAAATTTGGGCACGCCGCTTCTTCACATACCGTATGYAGATTATTGTCACGTAATAAAGATTTTAAACGAACAACTTCAGGRTTACTGTGTGTTTTAGCACGGATCCATGTTGGCTTACGCTTTGGATCACTTGGAATTATCTTAATCGGGATCCGTGAAACCTTAGATTTACCTCTTAACGCTGTCACATCTCTCTTTTTTTGTACTTCTACCGTCATACTTTATTCTCTTTTTGCATTCGATGTTTAAGTTCCGATGCATATTGTTGCTTTATTTCTTCCATCGTAATATTGATATTCAATTTTTTTAAATCAATCATTTCCATCCCTTGCAAACCACAAGGATTAATATAGCTGAAGGGTGTTAAGTCCATATCAACATTCAAACTTAAGCCATGATAACAGGCWCCTCGTTTAACTCTTAGTCCTAATGATGCAATTTTACAATCATCAACATAAACACCCGGTGCATCCGATCGTGCTCGCGCTTTAATACCTAAATCATCAAGCAAACKAATCAYGCTRTCTTCTARSTGGGAGACCATTGCTCGCACTCCTATATTCAATCGCTTCAAATCAAATAAAGTATAAGCAATTAATTGCCCGGGGCCATGATAGGTTACTTGACCTCCTCGATCTGTTTGAACTACAGGAATATCGTGTGTATCGAATATATGCTCAGCCTTACCATTTAAGCCCTGGGTAAATATGGGCTTATGTTCCAGCAACCACAATTCGTCTTCCGTACTGTTTTCTCGCTGCGCTGTAAACGCTTGCATTGCATCGAAGGTTGGTTGAAATTCTACTATACCTAACTCTCTTACGATCATTACAATATATATTTTACTTGTTCATGATCGCTTAACGCTTTATATATTGCATCTAATTGCGCTCTATTCTCAACATAAAAATCAACAGTAACCGACGTAAACTTGCCACCCGAGCTCTGTTTTGTCATCACAGCGCCTTCTTTAATATCATCAACATATTGCCGAATTATAGCCACGACAATTGAATCAAAATCATCACTTGTTGGTCCCATCGCTTTAATCGCAAAGTCACAAGGGAAYKTCATTRATGCTTCTGTTTCGTGCTCACTCATACTGTACCATTTTGTTTATATTKTTGATAAAGCGCATCCATTTTTTGCCATATCATTCCAGGAAGTCCATCCCCTACAGGCTCACCATCTAAAAGCGTAATCGGTACTACTTCTTTTGTTGARCTGCTCACCCATATTTCATCAGCATGTTTTAATTGTGATTCTTTCACCGCTTCTTCACGTAATGGCATATTATTCGCCTGSGCTATTTCAATCACCACTTCACGCGTAATACCCGGTAATACCTTTTCATCTTTCGGCGCGGTATAAATGGTACCGTCAATGACGACGTARGCATTACTTGCCGCCCCTTCCGTCAGGTATCCATCACGAATAAGGAGGGCTTCTAATGCTCCAGCTTCTAGTGCTTGCTGTTTAAGCAAGCTATTCGGTAATAAAGTAATCGCCTTAATATTRCAGTTTTGCCAACGAATATCTGGCAAGGTAATCGCAGCCGCACCCTCTGTTTTATATTTTGCAGGAACAGGCTGCAGTGGATTGCTCATTGCAAACGCTGTCGGTGTGACCCCTTCTGGGAAAACATGATCACGTGGCGCGACACCTCGCGTTACCTGTAAATATATYGACTGTTCACCGCCACTATTTTGATCAACTAATTCTTCAATTAGATTTTTCCACTCTAGATCCGTATGTGGATTCTTCATCCGTATACCATCAAGACTGGCCTGTAAGCGTTCTAAATGCCCCGTTAACTGGAAACATTTTCCCTTATAAACAGGGATAACTTCATAAACACCGTCACCTAATAAAAAACCACGGTCAAAAACGGATATTTGCGCCTGCTCAGCAGGAAGAAATGAACCATTTAAATAAACTTGCTTCACGCAACTAACCCCAGATTAACATTAAAATAGTGTCCACAATCCGACGCCACCAGCTACCTTGTTCTACTGTGGTTAGTGCAATAAGCGGTCGCTTCGCAACAACTTCATTATCCAATCGAATTTCAACTTCTCCTAATACAGTGCCCTGTGCTACAGGTGCAACAATAGCTTGTTGTAAATTAGTGACTGCAACTAATTCTTTATAACGGCCCCTTGGTACCGTAACCGCTAATGATTCTGCTAACCCTAAAGTAAGTTCTTTTTCACTGCCCTTCCAAATTTTACTGGAYGTTACTCTCACTCCTGCTTTATAYAAGTCATGTGTTTCAAAAAAACGGAARCCATAATTAAATAAYTTTTGGGTTTCTTGCGCTCGGGCATTTTCACTTCTGGTGCCCAATACCACTGAAATTAATCGCATGCCACTACGTTTTGCTGACGCCGCTAAACAATAACCTGCTTCTTCGGTATGACCCGTTTTCAGGCCATCAACAGTAGTATCACGCCACAACAATTTATTTCGATTATGCTGCGTTATATTATTGTAGGTATACTCTTTTTCAGCATACCATTTGTAATGTTCAGGAAAGTCACGAATGATTGCTGCTGATAAAATGGCAATATCCTTTGCTGTTGTATAGTGTTCTGGACTAGGCAAACCTGTCGCATTACGRTAATTAGTATCAACCATGCCTAACTGCTGGGCATATTGATTCATCATTTGTGCAAAGGTTTCTTCGCTCCCCGCAATATGCTCAGCTAAAGCGACAGCTGCATCATTACCTGATTGAATAATCATTCCTCGAAGTAACACCTCAACCGGCACTTTTGTATTCACCTCAATAAAGCTACGCGATCCTACCATCCGCCATGCTTTCTCACTGATAAGCACATCATCTGCTAAGGTAATATTACCTGCTAAAAGTTCATGTGAAACAACATACGCTGTCATCAACTTTGTAATACTTGCTGGCGGCAAACGCTGTTGTGCATTTTGTTYTGCAATAATTCGTCCACTGGCAAAGTCTTGCAAAATATACGATTTTGCTGCGATGGTAGGCACGGTGGGATTAGGGGTAATGGCCGCACTGGCAGCGTAGATATTTAAAACCAACAATACTAATAAGCTGTTTCTCMWNNNAATTTTRWYCRYWSRYKYAMTMTCKKSWWRYAKMARSSMWWRGMWGKTKAKKCWRSWMCRRWRYKSKCATMWYARWRRCMWAAGTCAACAAGTTGCTTTGCAAGTGAATCACCATATTCTACATTGGATAACGGCCCAACTCGAACACGGTACAAATTTCCTTCTGGCTTTTCGAGTGGCACAATTAATATTGCATCACCAATTTGTCTTTGTAATTTTGTTTTTAATTGCTGAGCAAGTGCCGGAGTACTAAAAGCACCTACTTGCAAATACAAGCCAACATAGCCCTTTTTAGCTACCGTTGTTACGGGCGCTGCGGATACAGAGTAATTATTATTTTTTGTAATTACACGTATTTCAACTGTACCAGTACCTTTGCTAATAATGCCTAATTTTTTTGCTGCCGTATAAGATAAATCAATCAAACGATTATCATGAAATGGTCCTCTATCATTCACTTTGACTATAATTTTTCTGCCGTTCGCTAAATTRGTTACTTCAACATACGTCGGCAGAGGCAAGGTCTTATGCGCGGCGGTCATCGCATACATATCATACGTTTCACCACTCGATGTGCGCCTACCGTGGAATTTTTTACCGTACCACGATGCAATACCTTTCTCATGGTAGCCTTTACTACTATTTAACGTGTAATACCGTTTTCCCAGCACATCATAATGTGCCGGATTACCATATTTACTTTTAGGCTCATCGCGTGGAACAGCATTRGGCACACTGGARACATCAGGCGGACTAGTCGGCGCCCAATCAGGTATGCTTTTRCCTCCKCCACATGCCACCAGMAATACMGATAAACTTGCGGCAAATAACAGTTTTAATTGCATTYTAGTCATTTAATGTTTGCTCATAACGTTGGCGAATAAGATCGGCTAGTTGTTTGACCGTCATGGCATACATACGGCTGTGATTATAGCGGGTAATACTATAAAARTTTTGTCGGGTTATCCAATACTCTTCRCCCTCTTTTTGAGTAAGMGAAATCAGTGCAACTTTATCACTKCCGCTTGGTAAGTTTTCAAGGGTAACGCCTGCCACAACTAATTGTTCACGTAAAAGAGTAGGTTTATACCCCTTCTCCACTAGCGCAGTGGGTACTTCCGATGACAGACTTGTTCTGTGRGCAATACTTTCTCCTGYAATCCAACYATGGCGCTTAAGATAGTTTGCAATACTGCCTATTGCATCATCAGGATTAGTCCAAATATCTCGTTTGCTATCATCATCAAAATCAATTGCATATTCACGATAACTGCTCGGCATAAACTGGCCTAATCCCATTGCTCCAGCATACGAGCCAACAGGGTCTAAAATTGACATATTTTCTTCACGGGTGAGTAATAAAAAATGTTCTAATTCACTACGGAAAAATTTACTTCTYGGTGGATAGCGAAAAGCTAATGTTGATAATGCATCAACAACTCGGTAGCCCCCCACATTGCCACCATAACGTGTTTCAACACCTAATATAGCAATAATTATTTCAGCAGGGATACCATATTGTTGTTCTGCTTTTTGCAAAGCATCAGCATGTTGCTGCCAATAGCTAACACCACCSTTAATACGTTTTTCTTGGATAAAAATATTACGATAAGCATGCCAAGGTTTACTTTTCTCTGCTGGCCGAGAAATCGCTTTTAGAATTGAATTTTTTACTTTAACTTTAGAAAATAGCTGTGTCAGCTCATCCTTATCAAAACCATGCTTTTGTTCCATTTCATTAATAAACTTCGTCAAACCTGGTAAATCTGCATTTGCAAATACGCCGTCAGCAAAGCTCATTAAAAATAAGCTAATAATAAATAATTTTTTCAAACTAAAAACCTCAATTGATTCATGATGACATCATCCTTCTATGGGTGTGAATAGACATCAGGATACCGAAGCCAGCTAATAAGGTCACCATTGATGTGCCGCCATAGCTGATTAAAGGCAGTGGAACTCCTACAACAGGCAGTAATCCTGTCACCATCCCGACATTAACAAATACATAGACCAGAAAAGTTATCGAAATACTCCCGGCTAATAATCGCGCAAAACTTGTTTGTGCTTGGCTGGCAATATAAATGCCCCTTGCGGCCACTAATAAATATAAARTTAACAATAAACCAACGCCGACTAAACCAAAYTCTTCCGCTATAACGGCGAARATAAAATCAGTCGAGCGCTCGGGTAAAAAAGCCAAATGTGATTGTGTWCCTTCTAACCATCCTCGACCAAATAGCCCCCCTGAACCAATCGCTATTTTTGATTGAATAATGTGATATCCCGCTCCGAGCGGATCACTTTCTGGATTAATAAAGGTTAARACACGCTGACGTTGATAATCATGCATTACATACCATAATACCGGTAATGCAGCCGCACATACCGTRATAAACCCTAGAATGATTCGCCATGATATTCCAGATAAAAACACCACAATRAGACCTGAGCTAGCGATCAATAATGCYGTGCCTAAATCAGGCTGTTTTGCAATCAATAATGACGGCAAAATAATCATTATCAATCCAATTATAAGYCGCCAAACTGTAGGTGGCAAAGGGTATTCAGCTAAGTACCGYGCCACCAAYAAAGGYACTGCTAGCTTCATTAATTCTGAAGGTTGAAAACGGAAAAAMCCTAAATCCAGCCAGCGTTGTGCACCTTTCCCYTCATGCCCAAAGACTAATACTGCCACCAATAAAATCAATCCYATACCATAYAATATATAAGATGAATCTCGCATGCGATCAGGATGAATATTGGCCAGCACTAATAACACAAAGAATGCCGTCCCTAATCGCACTAACTGTCGAATTATCAACGCTGTACTTTGATCGCCAGCGCTGTATAACACCATCAATCCCACACCCAATAATACTAACAAGCCAAARAGAAGTAGTGCATCGATATGAATGATTCGCAACACTTTCGTCAAACTAAATCTTTGAGGRTTTTTCCAATCTATTAATGTCTCACTCATTTGGAACAACCCCAAAATATTGCTCTATCATCTTGCGTGCAATAGGCGCCGCTGTTTTACTGCCTCCGCCACCATTTTCTGCCACTACCACCACCACAAAYTCTGGATCATCGGCGGGTGCAAAGGCTATAAATAACGCATGATCATGCAACTTTTTATCTAARTTATCGGCATCATATTTTTCATCTTGTTTAATGCCAAAYACCTGTGCGGTACCGGTTTTACCGGCAACGATAAAGTTTAAATCTTTGCCTACTTTTCGCGCTGTMCCYCGTTTACCATGTACAACTTCGACCATTGCATCAATCGTAGCCTGCCAATTTTTACTATCAATTATAGGCAATGTTCCAAGCCTTTCAACAGGGAGCAATTTTAATTCCGTTTGTCCTGAGCTTCTAATCGCTCTTACTACACGAGGTCTCATACTCTCACCTCGCATGGCCAAGGTAGCCGTTGCATGCGCTAATTGAATAGGTGTCATTTGATTAAAACCCTGTCCAATACCTGAAATAAGTGTTTCTCCTGGAAACCATACTTGATTACGCACTCTTTTTTTCCATTCCCTTGATGGCGATAAGCCTCTACTTTCGCTCGGTATATCGATACCCGTTCGTCGGCCAAAYCCAAACAAATCTAAAAAYCCATGCAGTCGGTCTATCCCCATTGCATTAGCTAAATCATAAAAATACACATCACATGATTGAGAAATAGCAGTAATAAAATCTACTTTTCCGTGACCATGCTTTTTCCAACATCGATAGCGGTGATCATCTTTGCCCGGTAAGGTGTACCACCCYGGACAGAATGTGCTCGAACTTTCGTCTACTACCCCTAATTCTAACCCCGCTAGAGCTACAAATGGCTTCAATGTTGACCCTGGTGGATAGTGCCCTCGTAATGAACGGTCAAAGAGTGGTCGGTCCAATGAATCTCTTAATAAAGCATAAGACTTACGACTAATCCCCGTTACAAACTCGTTGGGATTAAAGTCGGGTTTACTCACTATCGCGAGCACGCCACCTGTTCTAGGATCAAGCGCAATAACTGACCCATTAAACTCACCTAATGCTTCTGCAGCAACCCGCTGTAAATTAATGTCTAAGTGTAAAAATAAATCTTGCCCAGGAACCGAGGGAGAATTCATTATTTCACGTACCATACGGCCTTGAACATTCGTTTCTATTTGTCGGTGACCCACTTGACCATGCAAGGTATCTTCATAAAAACGCTCTACACCGGTTTTACCAATATATTGCGTACCTTTATAACTTTTCTCATCAATCCGTTGCTGATCTTTTTGATTGATACGTCCTACATAGCCAATTGTGTGAGCAAATAAGGCACCGTGTGGATAATGCCGCACTAGCCGTCCTACTACCTCTAGGCCTGGAAATCGATGTCTATTCACTGAAAACCGAGCAACCTCTTGCTCTGTCAATCGTTGCCTAACCACCACGGCTCTGAAACGACGTTGATGTTTAATCTGTTGTTTTATTTCAGCGACATCATCATCAGTCATCACTAAAAGTAGTTTTAACTCTTGTAATGTAGCATCAAGATCAGTGACTTTCTCTGGCACTAATTCTAGGCTGAATACAGGAATATTCTCAGCTAAAACCACACCATTACGATCATAAATCAAGCCACGTTGCGGCGCTAAAGGCTCGAAATCAACTCTATTTCTATCGGATAGGGCATTAAAGTGTTCATACTCAAACACTTGCAACATGGTAAGCCGCATCATGATCACGACGAATAATATTCCAGCAAAAATAGCGGCAAAAATTAAGCGGTCATTAACAACCCTATTTTCACGATAATGATCTTTGAGTTCAAATCTTAGCATTGGATAGATATGACTCTCATACTCAACTCACACCAAATACACGTCTGATTTTTCGTAATACGGCATACACGATTGGCCAAACGAGTGTGCTCACTACTGCCGGTATCCAAAAATATCCGCTGGCAACCATGGGCGTAAATATTACTTTAATAACATTGACTAGCAACACTAATGACATAATCATTAAAGCTTGTTGCCACAAAGGGTATTGGCGTAATTGTAAATGGAAATTAATAATAAGATAGGTCACCAAGGCATAAGAAAAGGCCAGTATTCCTAATGTGCCTCCCAACATCATATCCATCAACAATCCTACTGTCCATGCAAAACCAATTCCCACACGTTCCGGTAAAGCCAGGGCCCAATACAACAGTGTCATTAAAACCCACTCAGGCCTAAATAAGCGTAGTGAGTCTGGCATGGGTATAATCACCAGTATCATTGCAATAATGATGGTCATTAATAATATAATTCTACCCTGTGGCCTATTTCGTATCATCAGATTGCTCCATAGATACCACTGACTGAGCCGTATTTTCCAGCTCTTCTATCGGTAACACCAATAGTAATTCTCGGCTTGTTGATAAGTGTGCTGCCGGTTCAACAGCAACTTCTGCAAATGCTCTTCCTTCAGGAAAATGTATCGACTTTACGGTTCCAACAGGATAGCCCACTGGAAAACGTCCCCCCAGCCCCGATGTAACAAGTAAGTCACCTTCTCGTACATCGACATTATGGGGCAAATGTTCTAACTGCAAAGGGTTCCCTAGACCGCGACCAGTGGCCACTGCCCGCACACCATTTCGATTAATTTGTACAGGTATACCATGGCTAGGATCGGTTAACAAAACAACACGGCTAGAAAAGGGATAAACTTCGGTCACTTGTCCCATCACACCACTTGCATCCAATGCAGGCTGACCTAGAAAAATACCATCTCGCTTACCTTTATTAACCACAACTTGCTGAAAGGAAGGATCAAGATCAATAGTTAGTAATTCTGCCACTAACACACGTTCTGTTAAACGAAATGAGGATCCTAATAACTCCCGTAATCGCATATTTTCACGTTCTAATGCTTGTAATTTTTGTAAACGCATACTACTCAATAATTGCATGCTTTCGAGCTTATTATTTCTATTTCTTAATGCCGTTCTATCTTGGAAAAAATCAGCCGTCCAACGGCTTAAATCGGATGGCAATGCCGCAGCRACTTGAATAGGGTACAAAACCGTCGCTAAAGTTGCGCGTACAGGCGCAAAATAATTAAGCCTTGAATCTAATAGAAATAACGTAATAGATACCATAAATGCTAATAATAATCGTGCATTTAAAGACGGTGCTTGTGAAAATAATGGTTTGATAAATTCAGCCCTATAAAACAAGAAGACCTTTGCTAATTGTATTTCAGCAAAGGTCTTCTATTATCTTTTATATTTATCCCTTATTCAAAGGTAAAAATATCTGTGCCCCGCTCATCCATTAATTCTAAAGCTCGACCGCCGCCACGAGCAACGCAGGTAAGAGGATCTTCGGCTATGATCGCGGGCAAACCTGTTTCTTCACTTAATAATCKATCAATGTCTTTCAATAAGGCTCCACCACCGGTGAGCACAATTCCGCGTTCAGCTACATCGGCACCTAATTCTGGCGGTGTTTGCTCTAACGCAGCTTTCACGGCAGCCACAATACCTGCCAATGGATCTTGCAATGCTTCTAAAATTTCATTGCTATTCAAAGTAAAGCTACGCGGAATACCTTCCGCTAAATTACGTCCACGCACTTCCATTTCTTTCACTTCATTACCAGGATAGGMTRARSSWAWKYCKKYKTTWRWTYTTKCRSCMRWGRYTYCASSAWTCAATGTGCCATAGTTGCGACGAATATAATTGATAATAGATTCATCAAATAAATCGCCACCAATACGAACAGAGGCAGAATAAACAATACCATTTAACGAAATAACAGCTACTTCCGTTGTACCGCCACCAATATCTAACACCATTGAACCACTTGCTTCTTCTACGGGCATGCCCGCACCAATGGCTGCTGCCATCGGCTCTTCAATCAAAAACACATCACGAGCGCCAGCGCCAGCGGCAGATTCACGAATTGCACGACGCTCAACTTGCGTAGAACCACAAGGTACACACACCAATACGCGCGGACTGGGTTTCAAAAAACGCCCTTCATGTACTTTAGCAATAAAATGTTGCAGCATTTTTTCTGTTACTGTGAAGTCCGCAATCACACCATCTTTAAGGGGTCTAATTGCCGTAATATTACCTGGTGTACGGCCTAACATTTGTTTTGCTTCTTTACCCACAGCAGCAATAGAGCGTGGCCCGCCAGGCCCTTTATCCTGCCGTATAGCAACCACTGAAGGCTCATCAAGCACTATGCCTTTACCTCGCACATAAATCAGCGTATTTGCTGTACCCAAGTCGATCGAGAGATCGTTAGAAAACATTCCACGTAGACGTTCAAACATTAAAAAACCATATACCAAATTGATAAAAACACTACTTTATCAATGCACTGGGCTGTTGAGCAAGCCACGAATGATTTAAACTTGATGCTTTTAACACTATTTACTTCTGGAACCGTCGATGAGTTTAGATAAAACCGATGTAGAAAAGATTGCACATTTAGCACGTTTAGCTATTGATGATGCTGCTATACCTGACTATGCGCGTGAATTAACCAATATTTTTAAGCTGGTTGAGCAAATGGAACAGGTCGATACTAGCAATATTTTACCGATGGCTCACCCCTTTGATGCCCACCAACGTTTGCGCCCAGATGTGGTTAAAGAAACGAATCAGCGCGAATTATTTCAATCAATTGCGCCAAAAACAGAAGCTGGCGTTTATCTCGTTCCACAAGTTATTGAATAGGCAAAAATATGCACAACAAATCTTTATCAGAACTTTCAACATCATTACACAATGGTGAATTCTCTAGTGTTGAATTAACGCAGCATTATCTTGACCGTATTAACACGCATAATGGCAAGCTGAACGCCTTCATCACCGTGGCAGAAGATCACGCCCTCAAACAAGCGCATGCAGCTGATCTTCGATTACAACAAAAAACAGCTGGCAAATTAACAGGCATTCCCCTAGCCCATAAAGATATTTTCTGCACACAAGGTTTACGTACCAGTTGCGCTTCGAAAATGTTGGATAATTTTATTTCACCTTATAACGCAACCATCGTTGAAAAAATCAATGCGGCCGGCATGGTGACCTTAGGTAAAACCAATATGGATGAGTTTGCTATGGGCTCATCAAATGAAACCAGCTTTTACGGTGCAGTGAAAAACCCGTGGGATACTGACCGTGTTCCTGGCGGTTCTTCAGGTGGTAGCGCCGCAGCAATGGCGGCGAGATTAGCACCGGTTGCAACGGGTACAGATACCGGCGGCTCTATTCGCCAACCCGCATCATTATGCAATTTAACCGGGTTAAAACCTACCTATGGCCGCGTTTCACGTTATGGCATGATTGCATTTGCATCAAGCCTTGATCAAGCTGGCCCGATGGCAAAAAGTGCTGAAGATGCCGCACTATTATTAAATGAAATGGCAGGCTTTGATGAACGCGATTCAACCAGCGTTGAACGTGATGTGCCTGATTACACMGCTAATCTCAATGATTCTTTAGAAGGCTTAARAATTGGTTTGCCAAAAGAGTTTTTTGATGACGGTTTAGATTCAGATGTCGCCRCWACCATTGATACAGCCATTAAGATGTATGAATCAYTRGGYGCAACAATTAAAGAAATCACYTTRCCCAACACAGGCCTTTCCGTACCYACYTATTATGTYGTTGCTCCTGCAGAATGTTCATCWAAYTTATCGCGTATGGAYGGTGTTCGCTTTGGYCAYCGCTGYAATGAACCCAAAGATCTTGATGATCTTTAYGCACGYTCGCGYGGCGAAGGTTTTGGYGAAGAAGTTAAACGYCGCATCATGATWGGTACCTATGCCCTATCCGCAGGTTATTAYGAYGCTTATTATTTAAAAGCACAGCAATGTCGCCGCCTCATTAGTGATGATTTCAAACRAGCTTTTAATGAYGTTGATGTCATTATGGGGCCAACAGCACCTACAACAGCATTTAAAACGGGCGAAAAAACAGATGATCCTGTTGCCATGTATTTAGCTGATATTTATACCATCAGCACCAACCTAGCTGGATTGCCGGGCATGTCTATTCCCGCCGGCTTTGTAAAGGGTTTACCTGTTGGTTTACAATTGATTGGTAACTATTTTGAAGAAGCCAAATTATTAAATATTGCCCATCGTTATCAACAAGCGACAGATTGGCATCAGCAGATACCAGAGACGTTTAAATAAAACACTATGAAAGCATCTGAACTATTTGTCCGCAGTCTCGAAAACGAAGGTGTTGAATATATCTTCGGCATTCCCGGTGAAGAAAATCTGGATGTGATGGATGCCTTGCTTGACTCTAATATTAAATTTATCACTACTCGCCATGAACAAGGTGCGGCTTTTATGGCCGATGTTTATGGCCGTTTAACAGGGCGGGCGGGGGTCTGTTTAGCCACCTTGGGACCGGGTGCAACCAACCTAATCACCGGTGTTGCAGATGCYAATATGGATTATGCTCCTTTGGTGGCTATTGCGGGTCAAGCATCTACCAATCGYTTACATAAAGAGTCACACCAAGTGCTTGATTTAGAAGCCATGTTTTTACCCATMACCAAATATTCTACCCGTATTGTGGCTCCTGAAGCGATYACGGAAATTGTCCGTAAAGCCTTTAAAGTCGCACAAACTGAAAAAACCGGCGCCTGTTTTATCGARTTTCCTGARAACATTGCAGAAATGGAAATTGATGATGTGCCGTTATATGTAAAACATGCCAGTCCGCCTGAACCGGCTATTGAGCAGATAGAACGAGCAGCATCCATTATTTCTCAGGCATCAAACCCGATTATTTTAGCCGGCAATGGCGTCGTTCGAGCCAAAGCATCCACCGCATTGGCTGACTTTGCCGAAGCAGTAGGTATTCCCGTTGCCAATACCTTTATGGCAAAAGGTGTTATTCCCTTCCGACACCCGATGGCATTGGGCAGTGTSGGTTTGCAAGCAAATGACTATATAAGCAGTGGYTTTGCCAATGCCGACGTTATTATTTGTATTGGTTACGATATGGTGGAATACCATCCTTATCTTTGGCATCCATCACGTAATCGCACCATTATTCATATTGATACTACGCATGCTGRAGTAGATGCTTATTACAGTGTGGTTCTCGGCGTCATTGGCAATATCAACCATAGCCTAAACCGCATCGCCGCTATCACCAAACCACATAAAAACAAAGCCATGCGCACCTTGCGTGACAGCTTAATTAAAGATATGAATCAGCATTGTGATGATGTTGAGTTTCCCGTTAAACCCCAAAAGATAATTTGGGACTTACGCACGGCAATGGATTTAAAAGACATTGTGATCTGTGATGTCGGCGCGCATAARATGTGGATGTCACGCATGTTCCGMTGTGAGCATCCCAACACCTGTATTATTTCAAATGGCTTTGCCAGCATGGGGATTGCTGTTCCAGGCGCTATTGCAGCCAAATTAGCGTACCCAGAGCAAAAGGTTGTGGCTGTAACAGGCGATGCCGGTTTCTTAATGAATTCTCAAGAAATTGAAACYGCTATGCGACTTAATATTGCRATTGTTATCTTAATTTGGAACGATGCAAGTTATGGYCTCATTGAATGGAAACAACAAAATCAATTTGGCCGTACCAGTAATGTCAAATTTACTAATCCAGATTTTGTGCAATACGCGCAATCTTTTGGTGCTCATGGTGTCAAAATAGAAAGCACACAACAGCTWATGCCTGAATTACTGTCRGCATTAGMMCGTGACACAGTAACCATTATTGATTGCCCTGTTGATTATCGTGAGAATCTCAAACTTACTGAGACCTTGGGTCAATTAACATCACCTGACTAAAAGAGTATCCATTATGAATCGCCATGCCCTCTTTGCTATTACCCTTGTGGTAGGATTATTTGCCATTAATTGGTTCAACCATAATGGCCAAGACACCATGCCAACAATGAGTTTTAATGATATTGATCATAAACCACTTTCATTTGATCAATTTAAAGGTAAGCCTGTATTAGTAACATTTTGGGCTACGGACTGTCCAGGTTGCATTGCTGAAATTCCTGAGCTACTTCAATTACATGAGACCTATGCTAAGCAAGGCCTCACCATGATTGCGGTTGCTTTGGCGCATGACACGCCAAAACATATTAAAGCAATGCGTAGCGAGCGTAAGCTACCCTATATAATTACATGGGATAAAGACTCGACCATTGCACAAGCATTTGGCAATGTGCGCGTCACACCAACCCATTTCTTAATTGACCCAAGTGGTGAAATTGTAATGCGCAAAATTGGTGGGCTTAATCCTGTTCGGCTTCATGCCATGCTTCATAATATGGGGCTTGAGGAGTCATAAGCCCATATCAACTACACATTAAGCGCTTAATGTGGTATAAAGTTCGGTTTTCTACGTCCTTATTCGTAAACTAATGAACAGCGGATAGTAGGATTTTTAGTTAGGGAGATTCTTCCTTAACATTGCAAATGTTCAACAGGAGCGATTTAATATGGCACGAGTATGTCAGGTAACGGGTAAACGCCCAATGGCTGGGAACAATGTTTCTCACGCACACAATAAAACAAGACGTCGGTTTCTTCCAAACCTTCACCCACATCGTATTTGGGTTGAATCAGAAAACCGTTGGGTTAAATTACGTATAAGTAATCACGGTTTACGCATTATCGATAAAAAAGGCATTGATGCAGTTTTAGCTGATATCCGTGCTCGTGGCGACAAAGTTTAGGAGATTAAATCATGCGCGAAAAAATTAAATTAGTATCGTCAGCTGGCACAGGCCACTACTACACTACAGACAAAAACAAACGTACTATGCCTGAAAAATTGGAAATGAAGAAATTCGATCCCGTTGTTCGCAAACACGTTATGTATAAAGAAGCTAAAATCAAATAAGCTTTTTTAACATTGAGAAATATTAAAACCCGCAACTGCGGGTTTTTTTATGTCATAAAATAGTGAATTTCCATCCCAAGCACAATAGCTTTAGTTTTTTTAACAACACTTCATTNCTCGACGTTACCAGAACTCCGTTCGTGGTGAGCCTGTCGAACCATGGTTTCAAGCTATCCCCCTTCGACAAGCTCAGGACGAACGGGAGGTGAGCTCAAAGTAGAGCTTGATTCTTGTAATTCCCGCTCTTGCTATCCCATACACTTCTCTTTGCCAAGTATCTTATTTCTATAGGGTTTGAGTTCACTAATATTCCGATCCATAGTTAGAGTAATGATATTTGGACTTTCTAGATTKCAGGTAATTTAAGTTAGCAATAATCGAGACTAAAATTACTCAATCCCCTATTCGGACTATGATAAAATCTTAAGCAAACCATATTCTATAAAACAGCTAATATCCCATGCCTATATCCTCAAATAATTACGATGTCATTATCTTAGGTGCGGGCGCTTCTGGCTTGCTTTGTGCCTTTACCGCTGCCCGTCGTGGCCGCCGTGTATTAGTCATTGAAAAAGCCAATAAAGTGGGTAAAAAGATTTTAATGTCAGGTGGMGGRAAATGTAACTTCACCAATTATTCTGTTGAAGCRGATAATTATATYTCTAATAAYCCCCATTTTTGTAAAGCCGCTTTAAAGCGCTACTCACAATGGGATTTCATAGCACTAGTTGAACAACACGGTATTGAATATGAGGAGCGTGAGCACGGCCAATTATTCTGCAAAAACTCTGCTAAAGAAATTCTAGCCATGTTATTGGATGAATGTGAACAAGCTGGCGTAGAAATTAAAACACATTGTAATCTCACTAAAATTATAACGTTAGCTTCTGAACAAAAAAMACACGCCTCTTATCATATCAATTTCAGCCATGCCCAAAATGAATTGTCTCTATCCTGCCAATCTTTAGTGGTAGCAACAGGGGCGCTGTCTATCCCTTCTTTAGGAGGAAGTGGGATCGGTTATGACATTGCACATCAGTTTGATATTGCCATCACTCAGCGGCAAGCAGGCTTAGTTCCTTTTATGTTTAGTGATTACATTAAAGCTATTTGTGATCGTTTATCGGGTTTAGCACTCAACGCTACGGTTCATTGCAATGGCCATGAATTTACTGAAAACATTCTTTTTACCCATCGAGGTATGAGTGGGCCAGCCATTTTACAAATATCAAATTATTGGTCTGCCGGTGATGAAATTAATATTAATTTGTTGCCTGATATTAAGGTCGCAGAGTGGTTGATTTTATCCAAAGAAAAACAGGGGAAAAGCCGATTAAAAACTATCTTAAACTATAAATTAGCCAAAGCTTTAGTGAATGAACTACAARCACTTTGGTGGCCAGAGTTTGCCGAAACACCTTTAGCAGAATTCAGTGACAAACACCTTATTAAAATTGGTGAATTAATCAACAAATGGTCTATTAAACCTTCCACCACAGAAGGCTATCGTACTGCTGAGGTTACTCTGGGAGGTATAAATACAAACGCTATTAGCTCAAAAACGATGGAAGCCAAACGTCAATCTGGTCTTTATTTTATCGGTGAAATCGTAGATGTTACTGGCCACCTTGGCGGATATAATTTTCAATGGGCTTGGTCTTCTGGCTATAGTGCAGGTGTCTTTATTTAATCACTTCTACTTCTTAATTTATCGTTGGAAAGACTCTTTAATTATAAAAACCTTGAATAGAGTTGTTCTTTTATATCGGTCAATACGTTACCATCTAATTCTTTNTATTAAAGTATAACTTAAGGTTYCTGTTGAATTCTTCACTCTCTACTATTTCTTTTGCTCGGCAACCTATCTTTGATAGCAATTTAAATACCTATGCTTACGAACTTTTGTATCGTGGTGAAATCATGAACATGAGTAATACCTCTTTGCACTCTGAAGCAGGTGATCTAGCAACCAGCCAAGTCATCAATAATGCCTTTGTAGAGATTGGCATTGAAAAAGTAGTCGGCAAACATCTCGCCTTTATAAATATGACGCGTAGCCTACTTATTAAAGGTGATCCACTGCCTTTTGCGCATGACCAAGTTGTATTAGAAATTCTAGAAGACATTACCGCTGACGATGAGGTTATAGCGGCTGTTGAAAAATTAGTCCGCCAAGGTTATAAAATAGCTTTGGATGATTTTATTTTTGATGAATCCTTGCGGCCACTCATCAAGCTTTCCGATATTATTAAAATTGATATTCTGGCGTTAACTACAGAACAGCTTGAACAACATGTCGACCTACTAAAAAAGGAAGACGTTCAGTTATTGGCTGAAAAAGTAGAAACACAACAGCAATTTGAACAATGCAAAGCCTTAGGTTTTGACTATTTTCAAGGTTATTTTTTTAGTCGGCCAACACTTATTAAAGATAGTCCTTTACCTGGGGGGCAGCTGAACATTATGAAATTAATCGGTATATTACAAAGCCCTGATACCGATATCGATGAAATAGAAAAGGCCATCAGTCATGATGCGAGTTTAAGCTATAAATTACTTAAATTACTCAATTCTGCCGCCTTTGCTCTGCCTAGAAAAATTGAATCCATAAAACAAGGCTTAATCATTTTAGGATTGGATGCAATTAAATCATGGGCAAGTTTGATCGCCATACACTCAATAAATCAAAGTACACCAGAATTAATGACCATTACCCTCACAAGAGCAAAAATGTGTGGAAGCATAGCGCCTCAATTTAATGCAAACTCGGATACCTGTTTTACTGTTGGATTATTTTCTACTCTTGAAGCCATGTTATTACACCCTATTAATGAATTACTCGATGTATTACCCCTCACTAAGCCCGTGAAGCAGGCGTTATTAAATCAACAAGGTCCATTAGGGGAAATGCTGCAAATAGTCATGCTTTATGAACAAGGACGGTGGGATGATATTTCAACGTCATCCGTCAGCATAGCGCAATTAGATGATGCYTACTTAATCGCCTCAAAGTGGAGTCTTGAACTCCAATCAACACTCTAAATTTTATGTCAAATCCCCCTCTCCTTAACGTCACCGCATTATCTAAAGTTTTTGGTTCTCAATATGCGGTTGATAATGTTAGTTTTAGTATTAAAAGGGGCGAAGTCTTAGGGTTTTTAGGCCCAAATGGTGCAGGRAAAAGCACAACGATGAARATGCTGAGTGGTAATTTAGCCCCYCATTCTGGTGAAATAACCATTAATGGCTATGACTTATTAACACAGCCTAAACAAGCCAAAGCACATATTGGCTATTTGCCTGAGCAACCTCCACTTTATAAAGAACTCACTGTTGCAGAGTTTCTCTCTTTTTGTGCCCAAATAAACCAAATCCCATCACTCAAACGTAAAGCAGCCGTTAGTGTTGCCATTGAACGCTGTGGTTTAGAAAGCGTCGCCCAACGTCTAATCGGCCATTTATCCAAAGGCTTTCAACAACGTGTCGGCATTGCTCAAGCCATTATTCACTCACCTGCTGTTGTGATTCTTGATGAGCCTACCTCTGGGCTAGATCCTATTCAAATCAAAGAAATTCGTCATTTGATCCGAGAGATAGCAACCGAACACAGTGTCATTTTATCAACACATATTCTGCCTGAAGTGCAAACGCTTTGCGACCGCGTGCAAATCATTAATCAGGGAAAATTAATCTTCGCTGACTCTCTTTCTGGCCTAAGCCAATATATGCAAGCATCTAGTTTATTAGTGACATTAAATGCACCACCAACACGCACACAACTCACCACATTAGATGGCGTAACATCGGTAGAAACACTTTCTCCCACTCAATTTAAATTACATTATCATCCCGAAAATAATCCTACTGAGTTATTGCTTGAATTAGCCGTTCATCAAAAATGGCAATTAATGGAATTAACCCCCATAAACCATTCTCTAGAAGATACATTTATGAATATTATTCAACAAGAAAATAGTTTAATGGAGAAAACATAATGTGGGCGCTTGCTAAAAATGAACTCTATCGCTTATTTCTATCACCTTTAGCATGGGTGATCCTAGCATTTAGCCAAGTAATTCTAGCGTATTTATTTTTAACACATATCGATTATTTTGTTCAAATTCAAGCAAAAATATCTGCTATTCCAGGTGCGCCGGGTGTCACCGAGCTAATTGCAACCCCCTTATTAAGTAATGCAGCAACGATTCTACTGTTACTTTCCCCCCTTATTACTATGCGTCTCATTGCTGAAGAAAGACGTAATGAAAGTTTGCCTCTTTTATTGTCCGCCCCCCTCTCTATGTTGCAAATTGTATTAGGTAAATTTCTGGGTACCTTAGGCTTCTTCTTAATATTCTTACTGCTCCTCAGTTTCATGCCCTTATCACTCTCGATAGGTAGTAATCTAGATTTTGGTCTATTAGCCTCAGCGTTTTTAGGCTTAACATTACTCGTTGCCAGTTTTACCGCCATTGGTTTGTTTTTATCCTCATTAACCAAACAACCTACCATTGCTGCCATCACAACCTTTTCCACCTTATTTTTACTCTGGATCATTGATTGGGCAGCACAATCGACCAACCTATTTAGTTGGCTATCATTATTGACTCATTACCAACCACTTTTACAAGGTGAAGTGCACACCAGCGATATTGCTTATTATTTAATTRTTATTACCGTCTTCTTAACGCTTACCGTTCGCCATCTCGATTCTGAGCGTCTTAGTTAATGAATATTTCGCCTAAAACAAAATTACAGTTAAAAATACAGAATAGTATTTTTTATATCTTATTATTTGTGGCCGTTATCCTGCTGGCTCAACTGAGTCTAAAAACAGATCAATATAGCGACTGGACTGCTAATAACCGCCATAGTTTATCAAGCACCACCAAAGACCTACTCTCCCAGCTTGATACAGAAATCACTATTCAGGCTTTTATCAGCCAAAATAATGAATATAGGGATGCGCTTGAATCGATTCTGGAACGCTATCAGCGTCATACTGACAAGCTAGTCATTAACTATATCAATCCAGACTTTTCTCCTGATCTTGTTCGTACGCTTAACATTCAGCAGCAAGGTGAAATGGTTATTTCCTTGGACGAAAAACAACAACATGTCTATGACCTTTCAGAACAATCGTTAACCAATGCCATTATTGCTGTTTCTCGTCAGCAAGAACAATGGCTGGTATTCATTGAAGGCCACGGTGAGCGAACGCCATTAAATCAAGCAAACTATAACTTAGCCACGTGGGGAGATCAGCTCAAACAAAAAGGCATTAGGTTTCGAGGACAAAATCTAGTTGAGCACAGTCAAATCCCCGAAAATACGGCGGCTATTGTTATTGCCAGCCCTGAACAAGTATGGCTAGCAGGTGAAATTCAGATCATCAAAGACTATATTAATCAGGGTGGTWATTTATTATGGCTAGCTGAACCCGATAGCTTTCAACATCTAAACAGTCTTGCCGAACAATTAGGGCTTGAATTTATCCCTGGCACCGTGCTCGATCCTAATGCAGAATCATTAGGTATTACTGACCCACAATTTGTATTGATAACACATTATGCCAATCATCCTGTTGGCGAGGCTRCCACGGGCGTTACCCTTTTCCCTCAAGCCATTGCCATTGAAGATCTTAATGACAATATGGCTTGGCAAACACTGCCTCTACTTATCTCGCAAGATAACACGTGGAGTGAAACAGCTGCTATTGATGAACAAGCGCCACCTACATTTACCTTAGGCGAGGATACTGCTGGCCCACTTAATCTTGGTTATCTACTCACTCGCTTTAATGATAACAGTGACACTGAGCAACGTATTGCTGTTATTGGAGATGGGGACTTTTTATCGAACACCTATATTGGCAATGCTTCAAATATARAGCTAGGTGTCGCTTTAATAAACTGGCTCGTTGAAGATGACAACCTTATTTCTATCCCACTCAAAACGACTATCGACAATCAATTAAGCCTATCAACAACCCAGTCACTTGTTATTGGGCTTGGATTCTTAATTGCTGTTCCAGTGCTACTATTAGCAATAGGTTTCTGGCTTTGGTGGACACGACGTAGAAGATGAAATCACGCTATTTGTTCAATATCTTATTGATAATCGTCATTCTAGGTTTATATTGGTTCCTGAACCAAGAGACATCGATACCTACTCAGCCGACATTAAGTATTACTTCGCACGATGATATAAGCCAAATAACCATTGCTCGAAATGGCCTAGATACCATTTCTATACATAAAAATAGCTCTGGTTGGCAACTCGTCCAGCCCTTAAACGCACCCGCCAATAACACGCGCATGAAGTTGCTATTATCTATCTTAAATACGCCTATCTACGCTCAACTTAGCCACGCTGATAATGCTACACGCTCTCAACTTGGTTTTAACGATACCAGCACCGTGTTAACACTTAATAATGACCGTTTCCAATTTGGTAATATTGAATCTATTAGCAAACGACGTTATGTTTTACACAATGACGTCATTCACTTAATTGATGATAATGTGGCACCGCTGCTTAATGCCAATGCGGCTAGTTTTATTGATAACAAACTTATTCCACTTAATAAACAGATTTCAAAACTAATCATAACGAAATCTAACACTGATAATAGCCTTTCCACTAACGACATCATAATTGAACAAAAACAAGGTCGTTGGATAAGTAATGGCAATCTATCAGCAGATCAATTAAGCCTCCTTATTGAGGCATGGCAACATGCTTATGCCTTACAAGTCATTCCTCTAAAGACCGCTAAACTGCCCTTAACTGAGCCGCATAAAATAATAATTTGGTTGAACGACGCATCGATTGAGTTAGAACTCCAAACTAATGTCAGAACCTTATATCTAAACAATCAGCAGCAGCAATTAAGCTACCAATTCCCAGTCGAATTGCTCTCACAACTAGCCCCTACAGAACCATAATGCCTGAATTACCTGAAGTTGAAACAACGCGGCGAGGCATCAGCCCCTATATTGAAAGTGCAACCATCACAACAGTTACTATTCGAAATCACTCGCTTCGTTGGCCTATTGAAACAAATTTAGCAAATATTCTTACTGGCCAAACAATACATTCCATCAAACGCCGAGCTAAATATCTATTGTTTTTCTGTGATTCTGGGACGCTCATMATTCACCTTGGCATGTCTGGAAAGCTGCGGATATTAGACTCTAATACCGCATCCAATGCAGAGAAACATGATCATTTTGAAATGCTATTTGATAATGGCCAGCTACTTCGTTATAACGACCCGCGTCGTTTTGGCTGCATATTGTGGACAACAGCACCCATCGAACAACACAAGCTATTAGCTCACCTTGGCCCAGAACCATTAACAGATGAATTTGATGCTGATTATTTATTCCAACAAATACGTTCTCGAAAGTGTAGTATTAAGACCTTGATTATGAATGGTAAAGTCGTGGTGGGAGTAGGAAATATCTACGCCAGTGAATCACTCTTTCTAGCTAAGATTCATCCAAAAACAACAGCCAAACAGCTCACCAAAAAGCAATGTAAATTATTGGTCGAAGCCATTAAGCTCATACTTGAACAAGCTATTGAAGCAGGCGGGACAACGCTMAAGGATTTYAGRAAAAGTGATGGTAATCCRGGCTACTTTGCACAAAAATTAAATGTGTATGGCCGCAAAGGGAAAATGTGCACACACTGCAACAGTACAATCGAACACTATAAAGAACTACAAAGAGCCACCTTCTTTTGTCCTAGTTGCCAGCAATAGTTCTACCYTATTGTTTAGCGAAATAGGCTGCCATTAGCTCAATTTCTTCTTGAGTATAGCCACTGGCGTGATGAAGCATTACGGTTGACACTCTATCACCTTCCGTAAACTGTCGCATTTGCTCGATAATATGTGATTCTGAAGAACCCGCTAATGAAGGTATACCGCCCACACTATGACCATTTGTACCATGACATGCTGCGCAGGATGACGCCAATAACGCTACATTTCTTTCTTGTGCAACAGATACTGCTGACATTGTCATCAAACAGCCTGCCAAACTGAAAAGAAATTGATTGCGAATTCGCATAGTTAATACCTCACTTTAAGCTAACAGGTATAATATAGCATTAATCTAATGAAAACATCCAAAATGGCAGAACAATTACACTTAGAAGGTCTCATATCTGATGAATCTAGCGGTCTCCGCTTAGATCAAGCATTAGCACAGCTATTTTCTGATTATTCGCGCGGTCAAATCACCAAGTGGATAAAAGCAGGCTATGTACAGGTAAATGATAAAGTACTCCGTCCACGTGATTCAGTAATGGGCGGTGAGCGCGTTGTTATTGATGCTGAAATAGAAATCGTTGATGACACATGGGTTGCCGAAGCCATTAATTTAGATATTATTCACGAAGATGATGATGTCATTATCCTCAACAAATCAGCCGGCATGGTGGTTCATCCTGGTGCAGGTAATCATGATGGTACATTGGTCAACGCCCTACTTCATCATGCGCCGCAACTAGAAGGGATCCCTCGCGCCGGTATTGTGCATCGTATTGATAAAGGCACCACTGGTTTACTGATGATTGCCAAAACATTACAAGCACATAATTCACTGGTGAATCAACTGCAAGAACGTACTGTTTTACGTGAATACCAAGCCATCTCTATGGGCGTAATGACAGCCGGAGGTACCATCGATGAACCAGTGGGTCGACATCCCGTAGATCGTAAACGTCAGGCCGTTATTGGCTCAGGCAAACATGCCGTGACACATTATCGTGTCGAACACCGTTACCGTGCTCACACTCATATTCGCTGCAAATTAGAAACAGGTCGTACTCACCAAATTAGAGTCCATATGGCACATATACGCTACCCCTTATTAGGTGATCCTGTTTATGGTGGTCGAATACGTCTACCAAAAGGTGCTAGTGAGACCACTATTGAAACGTTACAAAGTTTCCGTAGACAAGCACTTCATGCCGGTTCATTAGGCTTTATTCACCCCGCTTCAGAGCAAGAAGTATTGTGGAAAGTAGAGATGCCTGAGGATATGCTCAATGTCTTGGCTGTCTTGGCTAAGGATCAAAAGCAGAATAGTTAATTTTTATATCATGGGAGAATGATATAAAGCGAACAAGGGTACTATAGAGCTAGCGCCTTTCACAGATAAATAAAGGGACTTAATAAGTTAAAGACTCTGATTTTCGCTTTCCTTTCTTCAACATTCCCATTACTAAACTTATTAGACACATAAAAAAAGGGCTGATTAATAATAATCAGCCCTTTTCTATTTCTAGCTATAAGTGAAGTAAGATTTAGCTTTCTTATTTTTTCTTAGCTGCTTCACGTGCTTTAGCATCTTTAATCACATCTTCTGCTACATTACGCGGACAAGGATTGTATTGTAAGAACTCCATAGAGAACTGACCACGACCTGATGTCATTGTGCGTAGTGAACCAATGTAACCAAACATTTCGCTAAGTGGAACTTCACCATTGATACGAACACCTGTTGGTGTTGCATCTTGTGATTTGATCATGCCGCGACGACGGTTAAGATCACCGATTACATCGCCTACATGGTCTTCAGGTGTAAATACATCCACCTTCATGATAGGTTCCATTAATTGAGGACCCGCTTGTGGCATTGATTGACGATACGCTGCCATCGCTGCTAATTCAAACGCAACCGCTGATGAATCCACGGCATGGAAAGCACCATCAAATAAGGTTACTTTAAAGTCTAAACATGGGAAACCCGCTAATACACCACGGTCTTTCATTTTCTTAAAGCCGGCTTCTACAGCTGACCAAAATTCACGCGGTACTGAACCACCGGTAACAGTTGATTCAAATTCAAAACCAGAACCGGGTTCACCTGGTTCGATAATGTATTCGATCTTACCAAACTGACCTGAACCACCTGATTGTTTCTTATGCGTGTAGCTGTCTTCGATTTTCTTGGTAATCGTTTCACGGTAAGCTACTTGTGGCGCACCTACTGTTACTTCAACACCATGAGTACGTTTTAAGATATCAACTTTAATATCTAAATGTAACTCGCCCATACCTTTGATAATTGTTTCGCCACTTTCTTGGTCAGTTTCAACACGGAAAGAAGGATCTTCTTTAATCATCTTACCGATAGCGATACCCATTTTCTCAGTACTTGCTTTATCGATAGGTGAAATCGCAATCGAGATAACTGGATCTGGGAAAACCATTGGCTCTAATGTTGTTGGGTGTTTAGGATCACATAATGTGTGACCTGTTTGCACATCTTTCATGCCCACGATAGCGATGATATCACCCGCTTGGGCACTGCTTAACTCATTACGATCATCAGCATGCATCTCTACCATACGGCCAACACGCTCTGTTTTACCCGTAAACGAGTTAAGAACGGTATCACCTTTGTTTAAGGTACCTGAATAGATACGAATAAAGGTTAATGCTCCAAAACGATCATCCATAATTTTGAATGCTAAGGCACGAAGTGGGCCTTCTGTTGTAACAATAGCAAAGTCGCCTGTTTCATTACCTTCTTCATCAACTTCTGGTTGAGGTTTAACTTCAGTTGGGCTTGGTAAATAATCAACAACCGCATCCAAAATCATTTGAACACCTTTATCTTTAAAGGCTGAACCACAGTATGTTGGGAAGACGTCCATTGTTAGTGTACCTTGACGGATACATTTTTTAAGGTCGTCAATTGAAGGCTCTTCACCGTCAAGATATTTCCCCATTAAGTCATCGTCTTGCTCAAGCGCAGTTTCGACTAACATTTCACGGTACTCTTCGATTTGATCAGCCATCTCTGCAGGTGGCTCTTCAATGCGGAAGTCCATTGTGTTTTCTTCGTTATCCCATATCCACGCTTTACGCGTTAATAGGTCAACACAACCAATGAAGTCATCTTCAATACCAATAGGTAGAACCATCACTAGTGGGTTAGCACCTAATACATCTTTAACTTGTTTTACAACACGGAAAAAATCAGCACCAATACGATCTAATTTATTAACAAAGATAATACGCGATACTTCAGATTCATTCGCATAACGCCAGTTTGTTTCTGATTGTGGTTCAACACCGCCACTACCACAGAAAACACCCACACCACCATCTAATACTTTAAGAGAACGGTAAACTTCAATAGTGAAATCCACGTGACCCGGTGTATCGATAACGTTCAAACGATGACCATCCCATTCACATGTTGTTGCCGCTGATTGAATGGTTATTCCACGTTCAGCTTCTTGGTCCATGAAATCCATTGTTGATTCACCATCATGAACTTCACCAATTTTATGGATCTTACCAGTCAGTTTTAAAATGCGTTCTGTCGTGGTTGTTTTACCCGCATCTACATGCGCGAAAATACCGATATTTCTATACTTGGATAAATCTGCAGCCATTGTTCTGTCTCTAAAGTTAAGATTAATAGTAATTTATATGTGCTTTAACCAGATAATTTTACACTAGTTTAAGATTTGGTGCATCCTGAAAACAGATTTAAATTGTCTGAATTAGCAAGTTGTTTTTACAGACCTTATCCAATTCAAATAATTCACTAATAAATTTTGAACTATTTTTCTACATCACCCTACTCACAGCTTAAGAATACACATTATATTCTTTCCATTTTAAATCAGTTTTCAATAACACATTGCATATGCAATTAAAAAAGGAACCAGATTATGTTTTTCAATTTTAAATTTCGTCCATTGCTATTATCAACGCTAGGACTCAGTGGAGTGACTAAGTATGCCAGCAACAGCCTGTAATAAAATCTTTGTGATTGCCTATTCAGGCAGTGAAGGTGGTCAACTTAATATTACACTTAATAATATATCCGTTATCGATAATTATGACTCGACGACATCTGGTTTCAGACCTCCAGAATTTTTATTAAAAAAAGATAATAAACTCAGTGCCAAATTATCCTCAACGGATGATAATAAAACATTGATTGCTCAAGTAGAGCTATTTAAAAGTTGCCAAGATAAAGTTCATCAACCACCAGGAGACAATGACAATGTCATCGCCACCATCACGCTTGATTCTGTCGGTGAAAAAGAAGTGAGTTTTGACATAGCTTCACTACCAGATTATAGCTACCTATCAGCATCAGTCAATGACGATACCGAAAGTCTTTTAAAAGCTATAGAGAGTATGAAAGATACGATACGTAACCGAGACTTAAAAGGTTACATTTCATTTCTTGAACCTATGATTAAAGATTTAGTTTTGGAACAAGCGCCACCTGAAGAAATGATCCGTAACATGATGGATCAATTATTGAGCGATCAATTTGTATTAAAAGATACTAGCGCTTTATCTGTGCGAGCAGTATTAAATGGCAAAGCCTATGAAGTAACCGACAAAGAAGGTTATGCTCCGATACAATTTGTCCCTCAAGGAGAAAGTGATGGCATGATGATGCCAGACAAGATTTCACAATCTAAATACTGGATCCATTACAACGGCCGCTGGCAAGTATTGCGTCAGTAATCCTTAATAGTCCAGCTACATATCAGATGTAACTATTTGCACCTGATATATTTTTATTTAACGTTAATTAAACTTAAAAACTGTAATAATAACGACCATTATTATCCACGCTGAAGCAAGGAATACCTATGTCAAATAAAATAGCCACTCTTATCGTTTACAGCTCCCTCTTCTCCTATTGTTATGCTTTTATCTATAGTGCACGGCATCAGTGGTCACTTAACTATATTAAAATTGCAATGCAACTTTCTGCATTGGTTGTGGCCATTTATTGGGGATTACACCTCTATAAAAGATGGGGGCTACACTTACGTGACGGATACAGCTTTAGTAGTGCTTATTCAGAAAGTATCATTATTATTGCAGTAGAAATGGTATTACTAATATGGAGCTGCTTTAGCCCACCACGCTTTATTATCTGGACAGGGTTCACAGCCCATTTTCTCTGTCTACTGTTCGCGTTTATATTATTTACCTTCCTAATGCCAATGAATCGACTCTGGTAAAAATAAATTTGAACCTATTAAATACTCACTACGACTTAACAAGTAACAACACAATTTAGTGTTTGATTCAAACGAGAGGATTAAAAAATGAAACCGATGAAATATTTTATAGTAAAAGCAAGTATCATTGCGATGGGCTTAGCCAGCTTCGGCGTGCATGCCAGTCTACATGTTAAACAACTTGACTTTACCCTTAACTACAGCGCTGATATTCATGTTAAAAATGTCTCTGGCGACACCTCTCCAAGTGAAGTCGAATTGCAAGTGCAAGAGTCTAGCATTGATATTTATGCCGATGGTTTTATAGAATGTGCAAATGACAAAGATGTACGTTTTAAGACAGACTCTGCCAAAATATATTTTGGCCCTGTTTCTTTTGTCAGCCACAGTACCACAATCAATAGTAGTGCAACGCTTTATCAATCATCTCATCCAATCGGCTTTAAGCATCGAACCTGGAAGGCTGGAACATGGTTTGAAGAGGCCATACCAAAAAACCAAGTTTTTACCGTTCCATTAACTGCCATTAAAAATGGCCACCCTGCACTACGAGTAAATGCCTTGGCTGAACTCAATAAAAAACTACAAGCATATCTACAGAAGGGTGGCCAAGCGATTGACTTCTATAAAAGTGATCAAAAAATTACATTGCAGCGCCCTATTTCACTTTCTGCTGCTTGTGAAGGAAATGCCGGCTCCTCGAAGGGCAACATGGGCACACAATTTCAAACGCGTGACTACCAAATTACAATAAGATATGAAGGCGATCCCAACCTAACAGACGAGCCTGCCAAACCTCTTGTAGCTGTGAGTGTGAAAGCCGCGGGTAACGAGCAAAGCCAGTTGAACAATATTTTACCGTTCAAATTGGATAAAGCCACATTCCAACCAAACATGCCCAATTATGTTGGTCAGTGTATCCCTGATAAAAATCCAAAACTCCGTATGAACTTCCAAATGAGTGGTAGTGAAATGGGTGAGATTGATGTCAGAGTCGTTGGCGCAAGCAATTTTGGCCCACAGGAGACCTATTTTGAAACCACAGGTGTGGTAACAAATCCTAAAGGCGGTGATAGTTATTTAGACTTTGACTTCCCACTAAAAGAACTACTTGCTAAAAATATGTATTCCTATATGGCGGTATCTAGCAATACCACTTATAACCATAGCCTTCATATCCAAGCACGTTATAAAAACTTTACTGATGGCACATGGAGTGAATATAAAAACTTTGGCGGCGCGCAGTTTAAACACCGTTGCACACCACAAGTTGCTGTAGAACTAGGTGGAAATGGTGGCAAACTTGGCTATCAAGAAGGTAACAATCCTAAACCAGGACTTTATGTGCAGCCTATTACACCATCGCCAAACCCTGTCAAACCTTTAGGTGTACAAGTACCTAAACCAGCACCAAAATCTTTAGATTTACAGGCACCGGCACCTAAGCCTAGCCCTAAACCTTTGAGATTAAAATCAAAATAATTAATTTTTGAAGGACTTTAAAAGGGGCTATTTTATAGCCCCTTTTTTTATGGCTGAGATTTTTATTCACTCACAACCAATCAAATTGAACCTAAATAATGGCAAGCCCGACCCACTAATTGAAACACGATTATTAATGCCATATTTAAGGAATACAATCATGACTTTATCAAAAAAAATATTGCTCACATTACTGCCACTCGTATTGAACGTACCATCACATGCAGCTGATTACATTAAATCTGTACATTACGAGCAGACTGCCCCCTACCCTGTCATTAAAGTTGAAGGTGCGAACGGTATTTACACTTCAGCAGTAAGCAACAAAATTACCTTTCAAGGGGAAGGCAAAGGAACATGCAAAGTTATAGCCTATGCTGCATCCCTAGATATCTGGGTGCGTGATGCAAATCCTTCCCATCAGATAAAATTTTTTGGTAATCTACCAAAAAAGAAAAAAACATCATTACTCGTACCATTTGACTGGACACCAGATGAATCAACAAGAAACAGAGCTGTACAGGCATGTAATGACACTTTAAAGAAAATAGCCCCCCCTGGCGCTTTACGCCAGCAAGCACTCAACAACGGATTTGAAACAACATTTACACACCGTACTATCAGACTGCGTTATCACTGCTATCATTTTACCCGCCTACACGGATCAGTAGAATCAACAGATAAACCCGCTCAATTCAAGGCATTGTGTTCAAAACAAGTTACACCCATCACAACATCACAAGCACTCAATATCAGCAGCATCTCCTTAAAACCTGTGATATCAGAATATACTGGCTTCTGCCCCAAAGACTTTAAGTTTAAAGGCCAGATTAAGAGTAATGGCGCAGGTGGTAAAGTACGCTACCGCTTCAAAAATCACTATGGTATTACTTCTGCCTGGAAAAATTTCACACTCTTAAAAGGAAGTACTGATCGCCTCATAAACTATTCGATAAAACTACAAAACTTATCCGTTTACGATAAACCTAGCTTACCAAACGAATTTCAGGGGCAAGGACAGCAGCAAGTGATAGAGCCATTAGCTGTGAAGGAAAATCCTTTTGTCATAATGGAAGTAGAGAATATTAAATTCAATAAAAAATACTCGGCAAAAGCCAGCTTTAAGTATAACTGCACGGCATTAAACCCAAAAATAGCCGGACTTAAAGATAGCTTTAAAACACCTGCCACTCAAAATAAAAAGGCTGATTTAGTGGTGTTAAAAAGTTCTTTCCGGTTAGCGGGCAAAAAAATTAAAGGGTTTTCATTAACCATTGGTAGTGGCCAAGCCACTAAAAAAGTGGCCGGATTATGTGAGTTTCCAATGCAGTACAGCATTAAGAACATTGGTCAAAAAACGGCACAGCCTGCCTTTACCACTGAAACAAGAGCTAATGGAAAGTCTCTTCATATTGCCAATATGCCGCTGTTAAACATCGGGCATAAGAACGTGATTACAGGCACAATCAAGTTAAAACCGGGCATGCAAACAGTGCTCATCAAAACAGATCACGCCAACAAGGTTGATGAACAAAAAGAGGGTAACAACTACGTACAGTTCTCTGTCATGGTAAAAGGTAGCTGTGATGCTGCAAGCAAGCCGCCTAGACATGGCTCAACAGGCGTACCCGCTAAACCTTCAAGATTAAAATAACATTCATGACTTAATTAGAAAGATAAAAGGGGCTATTTATAGCCTCTTTGTTTTATGGCTGAGATTCCCATTCATTAACTGCAAATCAAATTGAACCTAAATGATGGCAAGCTCGACTCACCCATTGAAACGCTATTATTAATGCTATATTAGGGGACACAAACATGACTTTATCAAAGACAAGATCAGGAGCAGTTTTTGCCCTCCTATTTGTGTGTCTTTTTAGTCTGGCACACACTGTGCTCGCACAAGAAAAATTAACACATTCACTGTATACCATTTTTTTTGAAACAACGACTACGCGATGTAATATTGAAGCTTCAGCAGAACCTGAATGGCATGTACTTCGCATTCAAATGAAACATAATTTGATGGGAACAAATTGTTCTTTATCTCAACAGCAAACCTTAGACTTGCTCTCCACGGCTCTTAATGCACATAAACAAACAAATGATACCGAAAGTTATGACTCTCTCACTCTTGGTAACATAGAAAATTATGCATGGATACAGCACTATTTAATAGAAACGGCTAAACAAGATAAAGACTGGGCTAAAACAGTCGGAAAAAGCTCTAAGCCACAAATAAAGAACAATTATGTCAGCAGCGTATTAAGCTCAGCTGAGATTATTAATGTATTTAATTTAGCAGGAAATAAATATGGTTATCGATTTTCATCAATAACCTGTGAGCAGGTCTTTGTTTCCTATAAAAATCTACCCACAAATGCAATTTGCTCAATAAAAATAGTACGCAATTAAAATCAGCCATTATCACTCAGAATCTTGATAAGATAAATTTACTAAATTAATGTTTCTATTAATAATTAAATGGATTACACTTGCTGAGCTGAGTGCAGAATTGCCATATGGAATTCTGCTTTTTATTATCTGGGATCATTCAAAATGAAGACTAGGTCACTAATACTTTCAATTATTATATTGAGCACCTCTTTTATGAGGGATGCCTTAGCCGATTGGTCTGCCAACTTTCAAGCTCCTAGTCATGCGCAATCAACATTATTGATTGAACTACCTGATGATTTGGACATTCTAACCCTCACTACATTAGCGGTTGAATTAGATGGCATTGATATCACTTCTTTACTATCCTTTGATAATAATAAAGATTTCTCATATACACCAATCAAACCACTACAAAATGGGGAGCATGTTCTTCGTTTAGTCATACTTAACGCTGATGGCAGTAGTGTCGAAAAGTCGCAATGGTCTTTTAATATTGTAAATGCACAAGCAAGTAACGATGATGCCACAGCCGATCAACAACAAATTGCAGCAGCTGAATCATGGCTAAGATCGGCTTCTTTTGAAGCTGATACCCTGACCGAATTTAGTAATCGTATCGCCCAAAATAATATTTCTAACTTGCCTGATCATTCTGTTATCTCTGGTGGCGGTAATGTTCGGGGTGTCATAAAGGGTGAAAAGCTAACGGTTGATATGCAAGCTAATTATTTTATTCAAAGTGAAAAGAACTTATCCCTAAATGGCAACCGTGCTGATATTGGGGAATATGGCATCACTGTTAATTATGCTGGTGAAACCACAACATCAGGCTTCACTCTAGGACATCACGATATTGGGCTAGACTCAATGTTATTTTCGTCATTTCAACGTAGAGGTGCTTCAGCCCGAATAGCCAATAATAGTGGTCGTATATCAGCTAATGTCTTTGCCTTTCGCCCAGAATCACAAGTGGGTGCCAGCGATTTCACAGGTCTATCAGATAGCAATAATCGATTAGAAGGTGCATCAATGACTTTTCAGCCTTTTTCTGGTGAAAATGATGCATTAAAAATGACAGCCTTATACTACGATGGTGAAGGCGCTACTGGCGGCATTGGGATTGGCGGTGAAGAAGAAACTGCTACTGGTTCTGGTTGGGGGGTGATTTTAGAAAAAGATTTAGCCGATGGCAGAGTTAATGTTCGGGGCGAATATGCACGTTCTCAATATGATGCTGATGGTCACGCTGGCTTAGCCCCAGAAGACGATAGTAATGCAATATCATTATTAATTGAATCACGGCCTTTTGATAATCCCATTTTATTTGGTAACGGTGCTGATATCATTATTGGTGCAAAATATGAACGTGTTGATACTTTTTTTGAAAGCCTAGCTAATCAAGGCTTGGCTGCCGATCGGGATGCTATAACAGCCTATACCAACCTATATTGGGGAAGTTTGTCAGCTAACTTGCAGTTAAGCAATGAAACCAATAACGTTGATGATCTAGCAAGTAGTCCAACAGACCAATTACAAAATATATTATGGAATACTAACTACTCATTTGATCCACAAACAGGATCCCGTCAATGGCTAGGCACACCTTATTTAAATCTTTCCGGTTTTATATCCACACTTGATCGCAAAGACACTCCTCTAAATTACGAAGGTAATGATACTGATAACACTTCAACATCTATAACATTGGGCGGCGGATCTAGTTATCAACATTGGTATTGGTCTGCATCTCATTCTTATGCAACATTAGAAGACCATGCTGATACAACAAGTGATACTGTCAGTCATTTTTCTAGTTTAGGGGCTGGCTGGACAGTATCTGACCGTTTAGAACTTAATAGTGACATGCAATATGGTTTATTTAAAGACAAAGATAATCATGCCACGAGCTATAGCACCAATATGAATTTTGGATTGCGTTCCATACTCATTAAAAACAAGCTTAATTTAAGCTTTAATTATAATTTGAACCTGCCGGCTGGTAGTGACGACTCACCTGATAAACACATAGTAAATAGTGAACTTGGGTGGACAATCAGATCAGCAAGTAAAAATCACCCAGGCCTGTCTTTAGCAATTCGAGGTTCAATGGAGAAAACTAATGGAAACTCAAACAGTACATCAGATGAAACACAGTATCAGATTTTTGCCATTTTCCAAGTCATGGCACCACTTTCTACTAGCCATTAAATTTGTCTTAGCATTTCTTGTCATTGCATTACCTGGCACTGCATATGCTAATATAAATTCAATTGTACCCACCCCTTCTTCTGCTACTATCTCTGCAAAAGATCCGGCTTTAATCAATGTTGTCTGGCGTGTCACTAGAACAGATCCAACAGGTGGTACGCGTACAGTATCATCACCAACAGCAACATTGCAGATTAGTGGCGCAACCGTAGCAACTTTAGCGGGTACACTGACCAGACAATCAACTCTTGGCGGTGGCCAATCTGCTACGCTTATTTTTAATGAATCATTATCATTGAATACAGCGTTAGCTCGTCGTATCGCCAACAGCCCTGCTGGTAGTGTTCGTATAATCAGAACCTTTAGTGATACTCAAACGGTGCAAACTAGTCAAATACGACTATTCACCGGTGCAGGAAATTCAGGCCCATTGACAGTCAGACGAATTGATCTTGCTTTTGAGAATAAATCACGTAGTGACGTGGTTTATAAAGATGATACTATTCGTGCTATTGTCGATATTGCTTTTCGTAGCAGCGGCATATTAAAAGGTGAATGGCGTATTGTTGAACCATCTGCTAGTTTAGGTAGTAGTGGTGGTCGTGTACTTAGTGTTATTCGTCAAAATTTAGTGAGCTCTGGCGAGGGGCGTACCAGAATCGTCAGCCCACCACTGCCTACTAATAATGATGGCCTGTATTTAGTCTCTTTTTCAGTTCAAGATGCTAATGCAAACTTCGAAATACCTATCTTGAAATATTTTGTATTAGATAATAAAAATGCATCGTTAACATCTGAGCCTATAGAAATCACTATACTTTCTCCTAGCAATGGCGCGGATTTGAATACAGATACAGTCTTTACTTGGCAAGGTATTAATAGTGCTCAAGCCTATCAAGTTGAACTGTTTAATAAAGGTGATAGCACACCATTAACCGGCAAATTAGTGCCTGCAACTGATTTAAAACTTTCATTATCTGCTCTGTCATTAGATTGGTTAGAATCTGGCTATGAATACACTTGGCGAATACGTGCCTTTGGTGCCGGAGGAAAACTTATTGGGCAATCAGAATTTCAGAATCTGTATATGCCCTAAATATGGAACAAGATGATTCAATAGCACTTCTAGAAAAAATATCCGCAGGCGATGAAATGGCGTTTGCGGATTTTTATCGTCTATATGAAACACGTTTATATCGATTTATTAAATCTAAATTGAACGATTCCTTTGAAGCCTCCGACATACTTAATGAAGTATTCCTAAATGTGTGGCAAAAAGCAGGTACATTTGAGGGACGCTCTAAAGTTTCAACTTGGCTTTTTGGGATTGCATATTATAAAACAATGGACAGACTAAGAAAAAAAATACCCGCAACTGTAGATGATGATCAGTTTCTTGAAATAGAAGATGATGCACCAAATCAACTCGCCTGTATGGTCAGTGATGAGAATGCTGGTGATGTACGATTTTGCCTAGATGCACTTAAGTCAGCGCATCGTGCAGTAATGGAGCTTACATTTTTTAATGAACTGTCCTATCGGGAAATCTCAAAAATTGTTGATTGCCCAGAAAATACGGTTAAAACCCGTATGTTCCATGCCAAACAAGCTATGAAACGTTGTTTAACAAAACGTATGGAGGTCAAGGTGTCATGACTAATTCAACAGAGCAAACAGAAATTGAACTTCTATTGCCATTTTATGTGAATGGCACGCTTGATGATGCTGAGAACAAATTAGTCGAGGAAGCAATTACTGACAATAAAGACTTGCGACAGGAGCTTGTTTTTCTGCAAAGCTTACAGTCTCAAGTTCAGCAGCACCAAGAGCAAGAGCACTCACCTGGTGAACTTGGCTTAAAACGCTTACAAAAAATATTAAAAGCACAGCAAACTACCGATAAAAATATTCAGAAGCAAGCACTAATTTCCACGGGTAAAAATCGTTGGCAATTTGCAGCTATGGCTGCCTGTTTGATGTTGGTTGTACAAACAGTTAGCAATATTAAGCCTGACTCCGATATATATATTGCGGCAGGTGGAAATACACTTGTCCAGCATGAAGGGGAAATTATCAGTATTACTTTTTCTCCGGATGCCAGTGAGCAACAAATCCGCCGCCTATTTCTTGAATCAAATATATTTATTGTCGACGGTCCGTCAGCATTAGGTGTCTATCGCTTGTCGATATCAACCAATATTGAATCCACAATAAGTACACTTCAAGCCCGAACTGATTTAATTGAATCAGTTCAACAAGAGTAAGAGGTATGCCGATTTTGCTCTTCTGCTTGTTACTTATTTCATGTTTTTCTCAACTTCATGCAGAAAGCAACCGTCCCGCTCCCACTACGGCTCCCTTTAGACAGAATATTACACCAACAGGTAGCCCTGAGCCAAACCTACGAACACCTACAAAACAAGACAATCAACAAACAACTAATTTGATTCTTCATGCTGAACCTATCCTTTCTAATATAAGTCACAAATGCTTTCAGCCTGGTGAGATCATTAATATTAATGGGCAACACTTATCAGCACTTTCAAACCATAATTTAGTTATTAAAGTGGATAACAACATTATTACACTTAAACGTTTGGGCATAAGTGAAACGGAGCTCATTCAACAATTACCCAAAGGTAATCGTCTAAAAGTAAATCATATTTATCCTCTTTTATTGATGGATAAGAATAAAAATTCACATCTTATCCAGACACCATTATCAATTAAAATTTGCTCATTTATAAGTAATAACGATCAAAAAATGGTACCTCTCGATCACGAGGAAGGCGAAATCATCATATTGATTAATCGTAGTTCTTCCGACGAACTTCAGCAAGAAATAGTAAAGTTAGGCCATAAAATCATTCATCGGCACATTCTTTCTGGCCTAGATAAGACCATGCTAACACTTGGTGTTGACGAGCAAGTAATCGATGATATGGTGATCCATTTACAATCACATTTCCCTGATGCTGTGATTGATAAAAACCACCATTACCAAGCATCAGCTTCTCCTCGCATTTATGCTGCTGATTTAATTGTTTGGCCGAAAAATAAGATGTGCAGTCATTCGCAGAATTTTGACAATCTTTCCATTGGAATGATTGACGGTCATATAGATCAGACTCATCCAGCTTTATCGGATCAAAATATTACTGKCMARRRTWWMCKWMAWSAWKCASAKCRMRYKGRKCRRYWACAWRMWMYTRMWWYWRYKRSWWTKSTMRWWGRAWWKAAACCKRRKSTYKGKWWWCAAGGATTATTACCAGGTGTTCAGATTTTTACTGCATCTATTTTGCGTAAAAATAAAAATAGTTTAACTGCTACAACTGAAGGTATGGCCCGAGCTATTGACTGGCTTATTACTGAAGGTGTTCGGTTAGTAAACATATCGTTATCAGGAACAAAAGCTAATTTAGTGCTGAAGAGCATCTTTGAACATGCCCACCAAAAGGGGTTAATCATTTTTTCTGCTGCAGGTAATAATGGCAGGACGGCTCCAAAATCATACCCCGCTGCTCTACCTGATGTAATTGCTATTACCGCTATTGATGCTGCAAGTCGAATATACAGACAAGCGAACCAAGGTGATTATATTGATTTTTCAGCTCCTGGCGTTGATATATGGACTATTGACAATGACATTCAGGGGAAATATAGATCAGGGACTTCATATGCTGCTCCCTATGCTTTAGCAATCGCTGCACTTTATCTAGAACAAAATCCTTCTTTACCCAGAGACATTTTGTATCAAGCATTACAAAAAAATAGTCATGATCTCGGAGAGATAGGTCACGATAAAACATTTGGCTGGGGGCTAGTTAACGTGGCACCACATTTGTGCCATTAAATTATTTATATTTAACGTTTAATGGCAACCATTGATATTGGTATATAACGCCGGGGACAGATAGCACTAAAAACAAACAGAATGTGGTCACAAAAAACTCCCATGTTTGCGGATGAATTTCACCACCAGAGAATCGCGACTCAAAAATGGTTGCAATCACTAAGCTCACAAAATAGAAAATAATAAGTTCAACTAAACGTAAAAATATAGATTTCTTTTTAGTAAGTGGAATGGCAAGCAACATACGCTCGGTAAACCAAGGTAGATTGGCAATCACAAAAAATAATAAAATAAGACTGATAGGTGACATAGATTGACCTTACAAAAAAACTGCGCCACAAACTGCAAGCAACGCTCCAGGGAATAAACCCAATGCTAAAACAGTGAGTGCATTAACACTAATCATTATACGCATATCGGTCGGCGCTTCTAGTGCGGTATTTTGTTCTGCTTTATCAAAATACATCACTTTAATAATTCGCAGATAATAAAACGCTCCAATAACCGACATTAATACTGCAACAATAGCGAGCGATACTAGATTAACGTCAATAATAGATTTAATCACCGTTAATTTGGCATAGAAGCCAACTAATGGTGGAATGCCTGCCATTGAAAACATTAAAATTAACATCATCAGTGCATACCAAGGATTGCGCTCATGTAAGCCCTTATAATCATCAATTTTATCTGCTTCAAAACCTTGTCGACTCAGCAAAATGATCATACCAAAGCCACCCAAGCTCATTAATGAATACACTAGGGCATAAAACAGCGATGCAGCATAACCTTCTTGGCTACCTGACAAAATACCTAATAATATGAAACCGATATGTGAAATAGTTGAATAAGCAAGCATACGTTTTAAATTGGTTTGAGCAATGGCAACGACATTACCAATTATCATCGATAACACCGACAGCATGATCAGCATGCCTTGCCAGTGTTGGTGCACATCACCTAAGCCATCAACAAGAATACGAATCGCCATCGCAAAAGCTGCAATTTTAGGGGTTGTTGCAATAAATAGGGTCACTGCTGTCGGTGCGCCATGATACACATCTGGCAACCACATATGAAAAGGCACAGCCCCTAATTTAAAACCGATCCCAATCACTAAGAAAACTAAACCAAAACTTAACACCGTATTATCTAAATTGCCTGTTTGAATGGTGCTTGCAATCGTTGTCAGTTCCAAACTACCTGTTACGCCATAGATGATCGACATGCCATATAACAACATGCCTGAAGCAATAGCGCCTAGAACGAAATATTTCATCGCTGCTTCGGTAGCTGTTTTTGAATCTCGATGCATCGCCACCATGGCATACATACATAATGACATCAGCTCAAGACCTAAATAAATTGTCAGGAAATGATTCGCTGAAACCATAATCATCATGCCTAATGTCGAGAAAATGGCCAGCACATAATATTCGCCTTTAAACAAACCGCGAGCCTTTAAATAATGGGTTGAATACAGTAATACGGCGACATTAATAATAACAATTGCCAGTTTTAATACATCACTAAAAGCGTCTTTAATATAGGTGCCATCAAATGTAAATCCAGCGTCTCCCAATGAGCGATAAATCAAAAATGCGGTAGCGACCAGTGTAAACTGGCTCAAACCATAGGCTAAATTGGCACTGTTTTTACCTAAATAAGCGACCACCAGTAGAATCACACAGGCCATTGCCAGCATAAACATTTCTGGTAAAGCAAAAATCATATTTATTACTTCAAAATTCATGAAGGCGTATCTCTTAATTCAAGGGGTGTTCTGCGTGTTTTCAAGCGTCCATATTCTAGGCATGTTCTGCAGCAAATGGTTACTCCCTTTCGCAAAGAACATAACAACGAAGATGGATGCTTGAAGGCGTGCCCTTTGGGGCTTAGCCAGAATATCTCTTGAATTGAGAGATACGTCCTCACAGTTTAGACTCTGAAACTTGGGTTAATAGGTGTTCAACTGAAGCATGCATTATTTCAGTTAAAGGCGCAGGCCACAGGCCTATTGCTAATACAATGATGGCGAGTGAAGCTAACATCCAAAATTCTCTCTGATTTATATCTTTTAACTGAGCAACATTATCATTTGCCACTTCACCAAACATGACACGTTTAACCATCCATAAGGTATAAGCCGCACCTAAAATCAAGGTGGTTGCCGCTAAAAATGCATACCAAAAGTTAGCTTGATATGCTGCTAAAATAACCATAAACTCACCTACAAATCCTGATGTACCTGGCAGACCTGCGTTTGCCATGGCGAAGAATACAGCAAAGCCACCAAATACCGGCATAGTATTAATGACACCACCATAGGCACTGATTTCACGTGTATGCATTCGGTCATACAAAACACCTACACTCAAAAACATAGCCGCCGCAATAAAACCGTGAGAAATCATTTGCACCATAGCGCCTTCAACAGCAAGCACCGCTCCGCTTCCTGTTGATGAATTGGCAAAAATTCTAAATACAATAAACAATCCTAATGTCACAAACCCCATGTGAGCAATGCTTGAATAAGCAATTAATTTTTTCAAATCGGACTGTGCCAATGCCACAAAGCCAATATAAACTACAGCGGTTAATGATAAACCTATAACCAGCCAATCTAGTGCCATGCTGGCATCGGGTGTAATAGGCAAGGCAAATCGAATCAAGCCATAGCCACCAATTTTTAATGTGATAGCCGCTAAGATCACCGAGCCGCCCGTTGGTGCTTCAACATGCGCATCAGGTAACCATGTATGGACAGGCCACATAGGCACCTTAACTGCAAAGGCAATTAAAAATGCTAGGAATAAATAAATTTGCTCTTGCATCGTCAAACTAACGTCATGGAAATCTAATATCGAGAAACTTCCTGAAACATGGTGCAAATACAGTAATGCTAATAATAAGAAAACCGAACCAAATAAGGTATATAAAAAGAACTTAATCGTGGCATAAACGCGATTAGGCCCACCCCATATTCCAATAACTAAGAATAAGGGAATAAGCATCGCTTCAAAAAACACGTAGAACAAGATCGCATCTAATGATGCAAATACAGCAATCATCAAACCTTCCATAATTAAAAAGGCTGCCATATATTGGCTGACGCGATCTTTAATGACCTCCCAACCTGCCACTACCACGATAACGGTAGAAAATGCAGTCAATATAATAAGCGGCATTGAAAAGCCATCAATACCTAATGAATAGTTGATATCAAATACGCTGATCCATGAAGCATGCTCAGCAAATTGCATTTGATGGGTTGTATTATCAAAGCCTATATATAAACCAATAGATAACACTAAGGTCAATACAGAAATCAATAATGAAAGTGGCCGCGCAAAAGAATTGTTATCGCCATTCACTAGTACGGCAATCCCACCTAGAACGGGAAACCAAATAAGCACGCTTAATAAAGGTAAATCAGTAAACATATTAGACCACAAAATACGTAAGTAATAGCCATAAACCAATGATCATGGCAAAGGCATAAGTATATAAATAACCTGTCTGAATTTTGCGCACTACTTTAGAAAGTGCACCCACAGTTTTCGCTGTACCGTTGACCACAGCACCATCAATTAGAGTTTGATCACCCACTTTCCATAGAACCTGACCAATCATTCGCGCGCCACCCGCAAAGACTTTCTCATTAAAGGCATCAAATCCGTATTTATTATCGAGTACACGGTATAACCAGTTAAACCAGTGCTGTAATTTGGCAGGAATATCAGGACGAATCATATAAAGAAAATACGCTACTGCCACACCTGACATGGCTAAAATAAAGGGCAGTTGTGTCAAGCCGTGCAGTACAAAGGCAAAGGCACCATGGAATTCTTCTCCTACATGGGCTAAAACATCATGTTCGTGGTGCACCACAATCGCACCATCAAAGAAGTCACCAAATACCATCGGAGCAATAAAGTAACCGGCCACAACCGAAGGAATGGCTAATAATATAAGGGGAACGGTCACTACGGCCGGTGATTCATGCGGCATATGCTCACCATGTCCGTGCTCATCTTGGCCAAAGCGTTCTTTACCATGGAAAACTAAGAAGAATAATCTAAAGCTATATAACGCAGTGATAAATACACCGGCTAATACTGCAAAATAAGCAAAACCACTTCCGGCAAGGTGTGAAGCATGAACCGCCTCAATAATCGAATCTTTAGAGAAGAACCCTGCTAAACCTGGGAAGCCAATCAAGGCTAAAGAACCAATTAAAGCCGTCCAATAGGTAATAGGCATGTATTTTTTCAAGCCCCCCATTTTGCGGATATCTTGCTCATGATGCATGGCGATAATCACCGAACCCGCACCCAAGAATAATAAGGCTTTAAAGAAGGCATGCGTCATCAAATGGAATACACCGGCCGCATAGGCTGATGCGCCAAGCGCCACCGTCATATAACCTAATTGTGATAACGTTGAATAAGCAATAACACGTTTAATATCATTTTGGATCAGGCCTAAGAAGCCCATAAACAAAGCGGTGATCGCACCGATGACCAATACAAATGATAAAGCCGTTTCAGAAAACTCAAATAAGGGTGACATGCGTGTCACCATGAAAATKCCKGCAGTCACCATCGTTGCAGCRTGAATTAATGCTGAAATAGGCGTTGGGCCTTCCATTGAATCTGGCAACCAAACATGTAATGGCACTTGAGCTGATTTTCCCATAGCACCAATAAATAATGAAATACAAATAATCGTCATTACCGACCAACTATGCCCAGCAAATAATTCTGTGCTTTGTGTTGCMATAGTCGGTGCTTGGGCAAACACCTCAACATAATCTAAACTTCCGGCATACATCAACACGCCCGCGATTCCTAATAGGAAACCAAAATCACCTACACGGTTTACTAAAAATGCTTTTAAGTTAGCGTAGATCGCAGTAGGTTTTTTATACCAAAAACCAATCAACAAATACGAAACTAAACCCACGGCTTCCCAACCAAAGAATAACTGCATAAAGTTATTCGCCATCACCAGCATTAACATTGAGAAGGTAAATAATGAAATATAACTAAAGAAGCGGCTATAGCCATCATCATCGTGCATATAACCGACGGTATAAATATGTACCATTAAGGATACAAAGGTCACCACCACCATCATCATCGCCGTTAAAGAATCAATCATAAAGCCCACTTCTAAACTAAGTGAACCGGCTTGTAGCCATTGATAAACTTGCTGATTATAGGTTTCACCACCGATAACGAGCTTGAGCACCCATACCGATAAKACAAAAGCGATGCCTACACCATAAATAGCMGCACGATGTGACCATACTTTGCCYACTTTTTTACCGAATAGGCCTGCAATGATACTGCCTAGCAAAGGTGMTAAWGCAATGGTAAGRAGCAGTGTTTGATTCAARTGAYCCATGCTATCCCTTCAACTTATCAAGATCAGCAACATTAATGGTGTGCATATTACGRAATAAKACGACCAGAATGGCTAAACCAATCGCGGCTTCTGCCGCTGCTACRGTTARGATAAAGAAKACAAATATTTGTCCAGCAATATCGCCAGAATAATGTGAAAAAGCGATAAAGTTAAGGTTAACGGCTAATAACATTAATTCGATACACATCAATAAGATGATAATGTTTTTACGATTAATGAAAATACCCGCTACCGACAGGCTAAATAACAATGCACCCAAAATTAGGAAGTCAGATAAAGCAATCATGATTCAACCTCCTGTTTTTTAACTGCATCCATTTTGATTAAGCGAACACGATCTTCACGGCGCACTTTAATTTGCTCAGAAATATTCTGTGATTTATTTTTCTTCTCGCGTAATGTCAGTGTAATGGCAGCCACAATCGCAACTGTCAAAATGACAGATGCAATTTCAAAAGGATAGACATAGACTGTATACAACAACAGGCCGATCTCTTTGGTATTACTGTAACCATCCGGATGGGGGATCGGGGCAGCAACCATATCTAAACCAAAATGTGACGCGCCCAAAACAGCAATCATCTCAACAGTAATTAGGGCTGCCACAACAATACCCACGGGTAAATATTGGGTAAAACCTTCTTGTAAGGGTGCGAGATCAATATCGAGCATCATTACCACGAATAAGAACAGTACCATCACCGCACCGACATAAACTAAAACTAATGTCATCGCTAAAAATTCAGCTTCGAGCAGCAACCAAATACCGGCACTGGTAAAAAAGGCCAATATTAAAAATAAAGCTGCACGTACTGGATTGCGAACCACAATCACCATTGTAGCTGCGAATAAAAGAATTGCCGCAAAGCCGTAGAAGAGCATCAGTTCCACTATCTATACCTCGCATCGGCAGCACGATCAGCTGCTATTTGATCTTCGTTTTCATCACCCACAGCTAACAATTTGTCTTTTGTCATAATATTCTCACCACGGTTCTCGAAGTGATAACCAAATATGCGTGTTTCAACAATTGAATCCACCGGACACGATTCTTCACAAAAACCACAATAAATACATTTAAATAAATCAATTTCATATTTTGTAGTACGGCGAGTACCATCATCGCGTGGTTCGGTATCAATGGTAATGGCCAAGGCCGGACAAACTGCTTCACACAACTTACAACCGATGCAACGCTCTTCACCATTGGGATAACGGCGTAAAGCATGTAATCCTCTAAAGCGATGTGACTGTGGCGTTTGCTCTTCGGGATATTGCACAGTGATTTTCTTGGCGAACATGTATCGCAAGGTAAGCTTAAGGCCTAGCAATAATTCCCACAGCAAGAAACTTTTAAAGAAATGTTTTATTGCTTTCATGATGCCACCTCGGTGAACCATGGGCCAATATCATAAACTTGAGCCGTGGCAACAACAACTAACCATACCAGCGTTACCGGAATGAATATCTTCCAACCCAATCGCATTATTTGATCGTAACGATAACGAGGGAAAGTAGCTCTAAACCATAGATAAAAGAATAAGAAAAATGAAGTCTTAGCTAACAACCACACTATTCCTGGCACCCACAAAAACCAAGCATCCATAAATGTGCCTTGGAATGGTGACAACCAGCCTCCTGCAAACAACACTGCAGCGAGCATTGAAAGTAAAATCATATCGGCATATTCAGCGAGGAAGAATACCGCAAAGGCCATTCCTGAATATTCAACATGGAAGCCGGCAACGATTTCTGATTCGCCTTCTGATACATCAAAAGGAGCGCGATTTGTTTCGGCTATACCTGAAATGAAATACACAATAAATAAAGGAAACAAAGGCAGCCAGAACCAGTGAAATATTCCGCCCTGCTGTGCCACAATAATTTCACCTAGGTTTAAGCTTCCTGCAGCAATCAGCACGCCTACCAAGGCAAAGCCCATCGCAATTTCGTATGACACCACTTGTGCAGCTGATCGCAATGCACCTAAAAAAGCATAACGTGAATTAGAAGCCCAACCAGCGATTACAATACCGTACACGCCCATTGAGGTAATCGCTAAAATATAAAGCAAACCCGCATCAATATTGGCTAARGTCATCGTSGCATCAAAGGGYATTACYGCCCAAGCAGCTAAAGCAGGACCAATCGCCAGCACKGGTGCGATAAGGAATAAGTATAAATTCGATTTAGCCGGCAAAATCACTTCTTTGAATGCCAACTTCATGCCATCTGCTATCGGCTGTAATAATCCATAGGGRCCCACACGATTAGGCCCAATACGCACTTGTATAAAGCCAATCACTTTACGTTCCGCCAAGGTTAGATAGGCTACCCCCAGCATTAAAGGCACTATAATCGCCATAATTTTTATGGCCGTATATAATACTGTCTGGGCCGTTACCCAATCAATGATCGACATAATGAAATCAATCATGGCTGCGTACCTACTGATACTTGAACATTAGAAAATGTTTCTAGGTCTTGTGTTTGCACCGTTCCAGCCGCTACATATAAACATCCATCCGCAATGTCATCATCAATTTCAAAAGGCATGGTGATTATTTGCTCACCCTGACTTATTGTAATAAMTTCGWCAKTGCTTATACCCTGTTTGTTTGCTTCAGTTGCATTCATTCGTGCGACCATAGCCTTTTGATTCTCAGGTGTTACCTGTAATGCCTCGCTACGTCGCACCACACTATCTACTTGATAAGCTGGGACTTCTGATATCGTTACTAAATCACTCGTAGCCACTGCGTCAAAATCGTCAGGCAAATAAGAATTAGTATTCCTTGAAGACAATAATTTCACCTTATCTTGTACTTCATCACGTATATCTTGTGAAGACACATAGTCAAAGCCTTTTAGTCTCGCTAAATTACCTAATACACGAAGCACCTTCCAACCCGGACGGCTTTCACCTTTGGCTGATACCGCTCCGTTAAAACTTTGCCACTGTTTATCAACCCCTATAAAGGTGCCTGATGTTTCAGCAAAACTCGCAATCGGTAAAATCACATTCGCGTAAGATAATATCTCATCTGTGACATAACTATTCATTGAAATAACAAAATCGGCCTGTTGCAGCGCATGCTGTGCCGTAACAGGATTCGCACAATCTAGTTCTGGCTCGACCCCAAACAATACGTATGAACGTAAGGTGTTTTGCCACAACTGCTGTGCATTTAGGCCTCCATCACCGTCATTAATCTGTCTGACTACTTCTGCAGCGTTTGAGTTTGCTGTTGGTAATATCACCAGCTGACCTTTACCCAGTCTCGCAATCATATTAGCCAATGTTCTTATTTTAGAAGCGAGCGGATGATTATTGGCTAAAGCGCCCACAATAATCGTTGCCCGCATTGCATTTGATAAACGCATGGCKATTGTCTGATCAACGGCCGTTGGAACCACTTTTTCAAGCATATCTTGCCAATCTTTACCGCATTTACCGGCCAATGGCATTAACGCTTTTGCAATGCCCTGTAAATGTGTCAATAAACTTTCAATATTCAAGGTTAATTGCGTTGCCGTTGGCATAAGCAAATCTGATTTAAAGAAATTAATATCCGTAACGGTTGTGCCCATAATGGCAGCTTGTCTAATTCGATGCGCAATAATAGGTTGTTCTGAACGGACATTACAGCCAATCAAAATAATGTCATCACTCTCATTAATATGGTCTAAACACCATTCTTTTGAACTATAAGTGGCTTTTTCATCAGCGAAATCTTGTTGCCGTAAGCGATAGTCATTGTTGTCAATACTTAAGCCKGTTAATAAGCTTTGGAATAAGTARCTTTCTTCCAATGTAGCCGTCGGTGAAATAACGCCCGCAATCTGCTCTRCGCCGTGTTTAGCYTTAATCTGTTGCAGGCCATCCATCGCAGCTTCTAATGCTGTTTCCCAATCGGTTTCTTKCCACTCRCCCTGCTGYTTRACCATCGGCAYCGTAGCGCGTTGCTCATGATTTAAACCCAWATAACTAAAGCGATCACGATCGGATAGCCATGTTTCATTGATATCTTCATTATCGCGAGGCACAACACGCATCACTTCGTTACGACGGGTATGAAACTCAAGGTTTGATCYTACTGCATCATGCGGTGCAATAGAGGGATGAGCTGTAAGCTCCCAAGCGCGTGCTCGGTAGCGGAATGGTTTTGACGTTAACGCGCCAACGGGACATAAATCAATGATATTGCCCGATAATTCAGAAACAAGACTACTTTCAACATAGGTCCCAATTTCCATATGTTCGCCACGCCCTGTTGCGCCCATTTCAGCAATGCCCGCAATTTCAGTTCCAAAGCGTACACAGCGTGTGCAATGAATACACCGTGTCATCTCGGTATTAATCAGTGGCCCAATATCTTTATCTTTAACAACCCGCTTTCCTTCAGTAAACCGGCCAAGACCGCCGCCATAACCKACTGACATRTCYTGCAAYTCACACTCACCACCTTGATCGCAAATAGGACAATCTAAGGGGTGATTAATAAGCAAAAATTCCATTACACTTTTTTGAGCWGCACGTGCTGCWTCAGATTGTGTRAAAACTTTCATGCCYTCKGTTACCGGYGTTGCACAAGCGGGTAAAGCTTTGCGTGATTGATCGACTTCAACCAAACACATTCGACAATTCGCTGCTATTGATAGTTTTTTGTGATAGCAAAAACGCGGAATATCAATGCCCGCTTCATCAGCAACTTGAATAATCATTTTTGCAGGATCCACGCTTAGTGGAATGCCATCAATTTCTATATTAACCATGCTATTTACTCACCTGACAGCATTTGTGATCGATATGGTATTGAAACTCATCACGGAAATGTTTAATAAAACTAATCACCGGTGCCGCTGCTGCATCACCTAATGCACAAATAGTATTACCATTAATGTTTTTCGCTACATCGACCAATCGGTCTAGATCATCTTGTGTGCCTTCACCGTGTTCTATTCGTTTAACAACACGATAAAGCCAACCCGTACCTTCACGGCATGGGGTGCATTGGCCGCACGATTCTTCATAATAAAACTCGGAAATTCGTTCCAATGCTTTGACCATACAGGTCGTTTCATCCATCACAATAACCGAACCGGCACCTAGCATTGAACCCGCACGGCTAATACCATCATAGCTCATCGGTACATCCATCATTGCTTCACCAGGAATGATCGGTGTAGAACTACCACCAGGAATCACTGCTTTTATTTTATGACCATTACGAATTCCGCCAGCCAGTTCAAGTAACTCTGAAAAAGGCATRCCCATCGGTACTTCATAATTTCCCGGTTTATTGACATGGCCAGATACACTAAAAATCTTRCTGCCACCATTATTAGGKGTGCCTAATTCATGGAACCAGTCGCCACCTTTTTGTAAAATAACAGGGACAGAGGCCAATGTTTCAGTGTTATTAATTGTTGTTGGTCGCCCATAAAGTCCATAACCGGCAGGAAATGGCGGTTTATAACGTGGCTGACCTTTTTTACCTTCAAGTGACTCTAAAAGTGCTGTTTCTTCACCACAAATATACGCACCTGCTCCAGGCTGCGTATACAGCTCAAAATTAAAACCTGAACCTAGAATATCTTTACCTAAATAACCCGCATCTTTCGCTTCTTGAATCGCTGCTTCAAAACGATCGAACGGTTCAATAAATTCACCACGAATATAATTGTAGCCGGCTTGAGCACCAATGGTATAACCCGCGATAATCATGCCTTCGACCACTTGGTGTGGGTTAAAACGCAAAATATCACGATCTTTACATGTTCCCGGCTCGCCTTCATCTGAATTACAAACGATGTATTTATCGCCCGGCATACGACGCGGCATAAAACTCCACTTCAAGCCCGTTGGAAAACCTGCACCACCGCGGCCACGTAAAGCAGAATCTTTGAGTTGCTCAATAATATCTTCTGGCCTTACCTTGTCTTTAAGTACTCTTTCTAATTGTTCATAGCCACCTACACTTCGATAAGATTCCAAGCTCCAAGGCTCATCAAGATGACGGGTGCGAAAGCAGACTTGATTAAGATTACTCATTTGATGCCATCCAAAATCTTGTCGAGTTTATCGGTCGTCAGGTGTTCATGATAATCGCGATCTAATTGCATCATAGGGGCACCACAACACGCGCCTAAACATTCCACTTCTTTTAAGGTGAATTTGTTATCCGCCGTTGTTTCACCTAGCTTTACACCCAAGCGTTGTTCAAGATGTGTCACGACCTCTTCTGATCCGTTCAACATACATGAAATATTAGTGCAAACACTGATCTTATGTTTCCCTACTGGGGATAACTCATACATAGAATAGAACGTTGCTACTTCATAAAYTGCGATTGCCGGCATATCCAGATATTCTGCTAAGGCATTCATAATCTCTTTTGAAATCCAACCTTCATTCGCATCTTGCAATATATGTAATGCTGGGATAACGGCAGACTGACTCTTGCCAGAGGGGTATTTTGCCACCCACTGATCAATCTTTTGCCGAAGATCATCGGTAAATAATTCTGTTTTAGTCCCTGWTAACATCATCGATCAATCTCACCARATACAATATCCATTGTACCAATTATGGCAACAACATCAGCCAGCATATGTCCTTTAACCATTTCATTCATGGCGGCTAAATGGGCAAATCCCGGTGCACGTATTTTCACGCGATAAGGTTTATTTGCCCCATCTGAAATCATATAAATTCCAAACTCACCTTTCGGATGCTCAACAGCAGAATAAATTTCACCTTCAGGCACACAATACCCTTCAGTAAAGAGTTTAAAGTGATGTACTAATGATTCCATATCCTCTTTCATATTAGAACGTTTAGGTGGCGCAACTTTTACATCGTCCGTAATAACAGGCCCCGGATTTACCCGTAACCAATCAATACATTGCTTGATGATTCGATTTGATTGACGCATTTCTTCAATACGCACCAAATAACGATCATAGCAATCCCCTTCTACGCCAATAGGAATATCAAAATCCATTTTGTCGTATGCCGCATACGGTTGTTTTTTACGTAAATCCCACGCAATACCACTACCTCGAAGCATCGGCCCGGTAAAACCAAGTTGCATCGCACGCTCAGGTGAGACCACACCTATTCCCACCGTTCGTTGTTTCCAGATCCGGTTATCGGTTAACAGTGTTTCATATTCATCAACACATTTAGGAAAACGATCGGTAAAATCTTCAAGAAAATCTAAAAGGCTTCCTTCACGATTAGTATTCTTTTGCTTAACTTCTTTTGCACTATGCCATTTTGATTTTTCATATTTTGCCATTGTGTCCGGCAAATCACGATATACGCCACCTGGACGGTAATATGTGGCATGCATTCGTGCGCCCGATACGGCTTCATAACAATCCATAAGATCTTCACGTTCACGGAAGCAATATAAGAATATTGTCATTGCGCCAATATCAAGACCATGTGTACCTAACCACATCAAGTGGTTTAAAATTCGCGTAATCTCATCGAACATAACCCGAATATATTGGGCTCTTTCAGGCACTTGCACGCCAATCATTTTCTCAATCGCCATCACATAAGCATGTTCATTACATAGCATCGAGACGTAATCAAGGCGATCCATATAACCAATGCTTTGATTATAGGGTTTGGTTTCAACTAGCTTTTCTGTTCCACGATGCARYAATCCRACATGRGGATCGGCTCGCTGAATCACTTCACCATCCATTTCAAGGATAAGACGTAACACMCCATGTGCTGCAGGATGCTGTGGACCGAAATTTAAAGTGTAATTCTTAATTTCAGCCATTATTAATTACCGCTATAACGATTATCATCRCGAATAACGCGTGGGACTAATGTTCTATCTTCAATGCTGACAGGCTCATAAACAACACGCTTTTTATCAGCGTCATAACGCATTTCAACATTACCGATAAGTGGAAAATCTTTACGAAATGGATGGCCAACAAAGCCATAATCAGTCAAAATACGACGTAAATCTTGATGACCACTGAATAAAATACCGTACATATCAAACGCTTCACGTTCAAACCAATCGGCAGAGCTCCAAATAGAAGTGACACTGTCAACCATAGGTTGAACGGCATCTAAACGCACTTTTATACGTAATCGTTGATTGTGTTCAATTGAAAGTAAATGATATACAACGGCAAAACGCTGTCCTTCTGTTACTGGTTCTAAATTGCCCTCACCATCAACAGCCCGACTAAAACCACGATCTGAGGCACCCTTGGTTTCCCATGAACTGCCACCATATTCTGAATAGTCGACACCACACACATCAATTAATTGCTCAAAGCCAAACTCATCACGCAAGGTTTTACAGGCTGACACAACACTGTCGTCAAGAATATGAATGGTAATTTCTTCATGCGACGGAGACCATTCACAGTCAAGAATATCATCCGCTAAGTGGTGTTCTAATTTTGCTTTTAGTTTTTTTATCATGATTGCTAGGCTTCCTGCGTCGGTATTCTAGCAATCGTACTTGTGCGTCGAATTTTCTTCTGCAGCTGAATTATGCCGTACAACAAAGCTTCTGCTGTAGGAGGGCAACCTGGAACATAAATATCAACAGGTACAATTCGATCACAGCCACGCACAACCGCATAGGAATAATGATAGTAACCACCACCATTAGCACACGATCCCATCGAGATAACCCAGCGAGGCTCGGACATTTGGTCATACACTTTGCGTAATGCAGGTGCCATTTTGTTCACTAAGGTCCCCGCCACAATCATTACATCAGATTGCCTAGGGYTTGGACGAAAAACGACACCAAAGCGATCTAAATCATAGCGAGATGCACCCGCTTGCATCATTTCAACGGCACAACATGCTAAACCGAACGTCATCGGCCACAATGATCCTGTACGTGCCCAGTTAATTAATTTATCAGCAGAAGTGGTTACAATACCTTCTTCTAGAACCCCTTCTATTCCCACTCCAAGGCTCCTTTCATCCACTCGTAAATAAAGCCAACAACCAATATTGCTAAAAAGAGAAACATAGCCAATAAACCAAAGACACCAATATCATCAAGTACAACGGCCCAAGGGAATAAAAAGGCAATTTCTAAATCGAAAATAATAAACAAAATGGCAACGAGATAATAACGCACATCAAATTTCATATGTGCGTCTTCAAAGGGCTCAAAGCCACATTCATATGRCGAGCGTTTTTCATCATCAGGACGACGTGGCCCCAATACAAAACCAGCAAGCATAGGCATAATTCCAAAGCCTATACCTATGATTATAAACAATAATATAGGGAGGTAATTCTCCAGCATAACGTATTTTTCCGGTTTTTTGTGATAGCTATGCTACCACTCATTATGAGTTTTTATCATACCACCTTCCAGTGATGAAAGAGAAGTTAATATTAGACTTYTTAAAGACTTATTGACGTGTATCATTTATTRCAATAAAAACAACATTCTAGGCCGATCATKAGCCATGTTTCAAATAAAAACCAGCCTAAATTAGACTATTAATTACTCCCACTCATTAAGTCATTTCAATCGATTTACAGCACCGTCATCATAGAGTGAAAAATAAATTTAGWGCATATTATTCAATAGGAATATTTGCTTGTATGTAGACGCACTATAAMTTTATGAATAAAGAGCATTTGCAATATCCCGCCCAATGTCWTCCATGCTAATAACTACTTGTTACAGCTATAATTTTTAATAATTATTACAAAAMMTGATGATGWTCATAACGCTTAGGCAGTAACACTTAAGTGTAATTGTAAGACTCGACCTATATTGATTTAATACTAGTTCAAATCTTCCCTAATTTTGGGAGCAAAACACTAACCAAAAAGGACATAATCAAAATGACTGATTCAACACTTCTTTATAAATTACCAGAACTTGACTCAAAYCCAATCGTTGARGATCTCGATGGCTGGACTGCCGTAGAAGGTAAACCAAAAGCAACAATGAAAACATGGATCCAACATACTTCAGATGATGGTTCAATCATTTCTGGCGTTTGGCARGCAACCACTGGTTTCTGGCACACAACGTATGCTGCCTATGAGTTTGTTCACCTTATTGAAGGTAGCATTACTATCACGCCTGATGATGGTAGTGAGCCGCAAACATATCAAGCAGGYGATGGCTTCGTTGTCGATGTTGGTTTTAAAGGCGTTTGGGAAATTAAAGAGCCTGTTAAAAAGCATTTCGTTATTAAAATAAAATAATGACTGATGCCTTTTTTACAATAATTTCTAAAATCTAAATTAGAAACAATTGTTATAGGTTCATCAGAAAAAACAAGAGATACCCAAAAGAGCGAAACTGTTCTTTTGGGTATTTTTATGGGCTATTCCTTTTGTTATCATCCAGCCGTGGATTTAATTAATTCGTAAAAAACCACCTCATTAGATGCTCTAAAATCTAATAATTTCGAGCTCGGTGATTGAATTTATTCAACGGCTATCCGACATTCTTAATTTATACTAATCTCAAAACCACTTTCCGTATCAAAGTATTTTCTGATACAGCCATGAATACTTCCATCTCTAGCTCGCTCCCACTCGCATCGCTGTCTATTAAGCAATTGAGTAAACTGTCTCAGACTTCTCACCTTTGGTCGAATTAGACCCAGACCCCTTCACATTACTCAGCTAGCCTTTTTCGATAACACCATTTGTACGTAATGAGTGGAATCCAAACATCATTAGGCACTCATAGATTGAAAGCGCTATTAAAGTATAAGTTTTATTTTACTCAGTAGGAGGTTCAGTCTATGACCACTTGCGATCATAAATAAAGATGTATGTATATTCGGGTATTGTAGCGCTTACTTCTAATACGATATCAGTAGCAACAAGCTGGGATAATTTAGGTTTTTATCTTGTGTCATTGCGATCAACAAGATGTACATCAGATGAGGATATGGGGACGTGTAACTACATTCAGTTCGCACCCTCTTTGATACGTTAAACGAGGCTTTAATTATTGTTGGTGCTATCACGTATGCTTGAACCTATTCACACCCTAGAAGCATAAATAACGCTTTTTTAACTAGATCGATACTTTAGTGATTGATGTAGTCTCATTTTCTGCGATTCAAACTAGRAAATAATAATCCATCTTCAATACGCGTCAGGCTATATTAGTTCGCCAACATCCCTTATCCTTCGACATGGCATTATAAGAGAAAGGAGAAAGGAGAAAGGGCGGAGGAAAAACTTCTCCCCCGCCCATCCTTTATCTAAAYTACAGGTTTATAAGCGCCATTCCAAATCAGGATTATCATCCGGATTGTAAGGYGTACCCCATGAACGTTGTTCACGCTTATACGGTTTTTGATGTTGTGGATCTTCATCCTCAATCTCACGTGCMARTCTGTGACCATCAAAGGTTACATCCGCAATTAAACGTGGAGCTTCAGCATCACCGATAACAAATNACWTTATCGATATCATTTCCAGCCCATTCATCTTGACGCGCTTTTAACTCACGATAAAGTGAATCTTCCGATTTACGTCCTGTGATTAAAATGATGGTGTCAAACTCATGCCACGTGTGCGACTTATTCTCCGAACGAGGAAGTTCTCCTGTTCCTTTATACTCACGTTTATAACCTTCACCCCAGATATTAAACAGTTCAACACGGCCTTCTTCTACTCGTGAACAACCTGTTTCTCCAATAATTTTAATACCTAGTTCGTGCATCATACGATGCATATTGGGACCTTCTAACGTATATTCCATATACGCACCCACTTCACAAACAGAAGCAATRGTRACGTCATGGCCATCRCGMGCAWATTTCTCAGCGATGCTTGGRCASGTATAATAAGCATCATARTTRATGATCATTACCCGTTTACCTACTTTCTTCTTACCTTCATATACTTGTTCAGGTGTAAGAACGTATGGCAAGCTCGCATCAGCACCAGGAATTGGCTCATGTGTTTGATGGTTAATACCTGTGGTATTCCAACTCGCACCTGTCGCGATGATAACYCGTGATGCACCGTATTCTAGTACRTCATCTGCTGTCATCCGTTTTTGACCTAATGCCACTTGCGAATTTTTATTTTTCTTCAATARTTTRTCRATTTGAGTTTCACGRTAATCACGATGATAACCCCACTCACCCAATCCAGGTAACGCCGCTACATCATTAACATAACCACCTATTTTATCTCTAGAATCAACTAAATGAACCGTATAACCACGTTCCATTAAGACACGTGCACATTCAGAACCTGCTGGACCCGCACCGACAATCAAGAAATCATGGTCAGATTTAGCGGGTTCAAATTTTTCTGGATGCCAACCACGACGATATTCCTCACCTGCAGTTGCATTTTGAGTACAGATAAACGGTACACCACCCATTTCCCAGCGTGAGATACAGACATTACAGCCAATACATACACGAATATCCTCAACACGACCTTCATCAATTTTCTTTGGTAGAAAAGGGTCGGCAATTGATGGTCTTGCAGCACCGATAATATCGATAATACCYGCTTGYACAACTTGTAACATGGTATCAGCATTAGTATAACGGCCAACACCTACAACAGGCTTATCCGTTGCTTGTTTGATGTGGCGGATCCAATCATTTTCATGACCAGTTTCGTAGAAGCGAGAAGGTCCAGCATCTTCACCCCATTCGGTGATATCGCCGATATTAACGTCCCACAAATCAAGATAAGGTGATGCTAGCTCAATAAAYTTCAGACCTTCATCACCAATTTCTAGACCTTTATCACCATAAAGCGTATCTACAGCACAACGTGTCACTAATGCCATATCACCATCGATAGCGGTACGAATTTTTTCTAATGTTTCAATCCAGAAGCGAGCTCGATTTTCAAAGCTACCACCGTATTTATCGGTACGTCTATTGTAATAAGGACTAAGCCATTGCATTGGKCCATAAGCATGRGCACCATAAACGTTCACCATATCAAAACCAGCATCGCGAGCGCGTAATGCTGCATCGACGTATTGCTGCTGTAGTCTCAATAGTTCGCCGATATCCGCTTCATGGTTGTAGGTAAAGCCTGGGCAACCTGGAACGGTAGCAAAATCTGAGTTATATTGGCTTGGTCCACGCGCTATGGTGCGACTTTCCAATGCAGGTGCGTGTGGGCCGGCATAAAACAATTCACAACCCGCCAAGGCATCATGGCTATGAACATTGTCAACCATCGCTCTTAAATTATGTACATCACCTTCATCCCAGATACGGGCGGTGATCCTAAGCGTGTCATCACACTCAGGATGAATAGAACACTGTTCAGTATTAACCGCACCCCAACCACCTTCAGCTTTAACGCCACGGTGAGCCATCTGGAAACCAGGGCTATTGGTGCCGGCACCAATACAGTGAGGAACTTGATAAAACCGGTTTTTCATAGTTTTTGGTCCGATCTGAATCGGCTCAAATAAAGGATCGTAACGTGGATCTCTAGCCATTGTAATTTCTCCCAAAATCAATATATTGTTTTACTGTGATCGAATATTACAAAACCCACAAACCCTGATTCCGTAATATTCATATGACAGAAAATATCAATAATATAGCCCCACGTGAACTACCTTTAAGGGCTAACACCAAGGTAGTAACCACGCTAGTTGCAAGCATTTAGATTTAATACGCTACTTATCAAGCCAAGTTCATCCARAATARCGATGATAAAAAATAATATGAGGCCATATTGGCAGTTATTTCAAATACACTACCGTTGCTTTTGCGCATATTTAGTTGCTGTAACACCTGATTGACAACTCAATTKCCAACTTAGATATCTAGGAAAGTCTAGAGAAATAATGTCGCAGTGTTACCAAGCCAATCCAATGGGCTGATAACGACAAGATTTTTTGTCTTTGACTAGTTCAGTATAGATTGCATCATCGCCTTGAGTAGCACTCTTAAAGGCTGAGCTTTATGGTTATCAAAATTTGGCTTTAAACTCGATTCATCCATATATGAGCGCATTGCAATTTCTAGTTGCACGGTATTTATACCAAGAGATAGCTGAGAATAGTGTCGCGTGATAAAACCACCTTTAAACCTTCCATTCTCAACCCAAGAATAGTCACCGTTAGATTTTATAACGTCTAACATTTTTTCTATTAGTCCCTGCTGGCATGTTGTTCCATCTAGCGTGCCTATGTTCAGCTGGGGTAGTTCTCCATTAAAAAACCGTGGGACTTCTGAACGTATAGAGTGTGCATCCCATACTATTACATTACCGTGAATTGCCTTAATTCTAGCGATCTCAGACGCGAGTGCTCGATGGTAGGGATACCAAAATTGATTGAGCCTACACTTCAATTCTGTCGTATTTAGATGCGTTTCTTGTTTATAAATTGATTTACCGGAAAACGTATCAGTAGGACAAAGTCCGGTGACATCACTCCCTGGATATAAGCTAATATCATCGGCAGAGCGATTTAGATCGACAACGTAGCGTGAATAATGTGCAGCGATCACCGTTACATTTAAATCCTCTAAAAAATCATAGAGATCTTCCAAATACCAATCTGTATCTGGAAGATTCAGTGCTGCTTTACGCATGTAAGGAATCATCGATTCTGGCAACTGCGTTCCAACGTGTGGCATTGACACAATTATTTTACTGTTGCCTCGCCTTAACGTGAACACATCACTTTCCGATTCACGATGATCTTTATTAACAGTAGCATTCCCAATTATAATTTCAACAGTGCTATGGCTTGTTCTAAATCCTGAATTAAGTCTGATACATCTTCTAATCCTACCGAAAGTCGAATCAATGAAGCCGTAATTCCTCGATCTAATAACGCCTGCTCAGGCATACCAAAATGAGATGTTGTGACAGGCTGCGAAACCAAACTTTCTACCCCGCCAAGACTGGGGGCCAAAGAAAATAGTTGCAAATTATCAACCAATGCGATGGCGACATCACCTCCTCCTTTAAGCTCAAAACTTAGCACGCCACCGTAGCCAGACATCTGTCTTTTTGCCAGCGCATGATTGGGTGTTCCCGTTAAACCAGGATAATAGATTTTGTTTACTGCTGGATGCGCATCAAGATAATGTGCAATGGCTAATGCATTATTATTATGTCGTTCAATTCTTAATGATAATGTAGATAAACTTCGAGCTAGCTTGTGTGCAATTTCAGGTGCAAGCATCTGACCTAAGTTTTTACGCCATGCATTCACGCTATTTAAATGCTGGGTTTGACCAGAAAGTACACCAGCCGTTAAGTCGCTATGGCCACCTAGAAATTTAGTTGCACTCTGTATCGCAAAGTCAGCCCCAAGTAGTAATGGTTTTTGGTTGACCGGCGAAGCAAAGGTATTATCAACAGCAAGTAATGCATCATACTGATGCGTTAGCGTGGCTATTTCAGCAATATCAATTATCTTTAAAGTCGGATTAGAAGGCGTTTCGAAAAATACTAAATCGATACCTATTTTAAGATGTTTTTCTAATTGTTYTAAATCAGCTGAATCTATAAAATRYGTCTCAATTCCCAACGCTGGTAACTGTTGAGTGAGCAGCTGCATCGTACCGCCATAAATATCACCTATGCAGACCATTCCTCGTCTGGCATAAGTCAAAAACAAAGACGATATCGCAGCCATGCCAGATGAAAATACCAGTGATTGTTCAGCTTYATCAAGAAGTGCTAATTTCGAYTCAASYGCTTTAATGGATGGATTCATTCCATAACGTGTGTACAAATACCCCTTTTTATTGCCATTCACAACTTCAAGCAAATCAGCTGTTGAATCAAAACAAAAYGTAGTCGTATCGTARAGCGGCATGCTCGGCGAGCCTAAAACATCAATAATATCTCCGCCATGTATACATAACGTCGACATATTCTGTGTCGTTGACATAATCTTCTCCTAATRTCACATCCCTGTAAGTTTCAGTACGTGAAACTATATTTAATATAGTGAATACAAATTACTTAAACGMACTATAAATGTCAAACGACCTAATCAAACCATCAAATATTATATGAATTTTTCACCGAATATGAGCTATCAAGCCGTTCCATTGAYRCAAATTATATTTTCACTTTATCTCTTAGCTGCCTACCCCTGCTTCTTAAATAGTACATCTTAAGTGTAATTGTTAATGGAAATTAGAATTGTTTTAATAAACACCAATCTGAATTTAACAACTCAACTAGGAGAAAACTCAATGAAATATAAAAAACAAGCAATTGCAGATGAGCAACCATCGATGAATGTCGAAGGCGTACCAGCATGGTTAGGTGATACCTTCGTCTGTGACGGCGATAAAGATAAGACTATCTGTGCAGGTTTCTTCCATTTAAAACACGGTGATCCATTAGTSTACACATACGATTACGAAGAAATGAAAGTCATTGTTGATGGTGAATTTATGATTACTGACGATAGCGGACAAACAGTACATGCCACCAAAGGTGACGTACTCTATTTCGCTAGTGGTGATACGATTAAGTTTGAAACGCCAACATTTGGTATAGGCTTCTTTACAGGTCAACGCCCACCAATCTAGTCTTAGACTAAACTTTATGTAAAAACTCAATGCCACCGACATCTATGATTTCGGTGGCATTTTTATTCACATCTCTATTTAAGAAGTTAAATCAATTAAGACTTTGATTTTTGCTTATGACGCCACACAGCGGCCTCTAACCTACTTGTCAAATTTAACTTACGCAATAAATTCTTAATATGCACCTTAACGGTGGTATCACTTATACCCAGTTTATTAGCAATGGTTTTATTATTTAACCCCTCAGCCAAACACTCTAGTATTTCAGTCTCGCGCGCTGTGAGTGAAACGTCACTAATATTCGTTTTTGTTTCAGGCATCAATAATGCATTTTTCAATATTTCAGTCAAACTATCCTGCAAAACAGTAACACCCGCTGAAACTTTAAGCAGGTCATTCGTAAGCTCTTCAGGTTCCATATCTTTCAATAAATAACCATCAGCTCCAGCGCGTAATGCTTCTAATAAATCATCCTTAGCATTTGACACCGTTAATATAATAAAATGCGCCTTAAGGTCGGTAGCCTTAAATCTACGCAAGGTTTCCAAACCATCCATCCCTTTCATATGAAGATCAATGAGTATCATRTCTGGTAACARTTTCTGTGCAAGATCTAAGCCCTCTTGTCCAGATGCAGCTTCACCAACAACTTCAAAATGCTCATCATCAGAAATGATCTGTCCAACGCCTTTACGAAAYAGTGGATGATCATCTATCAACATGACTCTAATTTTATTTATCATAATTACCCYTTATATTYYTATTGAGCCAATTTAGGCATAAATGTTAATTGAACRCGAGTACCACCATGYCTTTTAGCCATGACTTCAATYGTACCCCCTAAATTATATGCACGYTCTTTCAGAATAGCCTGYCCATGATGATCATAGTCATCATCAGCWGGTGTATATCCAATACCATTATCATCAATAGTCAGTACTACTGAATCATTCTTTTTCAACAACATTAAAATTGACACTTTATCTGCTCCTGAATGACGCACTATATTAGACAGGGCTTCACGAACCACCTGCAAAATATGGAATTCTTCATTTATCGTTAATCGACAATTGACCAATCGATTATCTAATGTAATGGTCAGATTAGAACGCTGTGAAAATTCATCAATTGTAGATTGTATTGCGTAACCGAGGCCTCGTAAATCCATGTGAGCACGGAATGTTGACAATAATTCGCGTAAACCTCGATAAGCATGATCTAGACCTTCACGTAAATCGCTAAAATCAACTTTATCGCCATTATCATCGGTAAGATCACCRAATTTTGACTGTAATCGAGCAAGTTGAATTTTCATATATGAAAGTGATTGGGCCAAGGAATCATGTAACTCCCTACCAATGGCTGCTCGTTCTTCAAGTATTGCTATACGTCGCCCTTCCTCATCACTACATTGAAATCTCGTGACCATTGTCAATAATTTTGCCGTAATATCGAGCACTTTTATTTCAGAAGCCTCTAGAAAACGATCGCTATCCATCTCTACTAAAAGGATTCCCATCGCAGCGGATGAGTCAGAAAATATAATACCCAGACAGCACACTTCGATACCATCTGCATTCTGCTCCTGGTACTTAGCCATTCCAGAAATCTCAAGTTCAGCGTAAACCTCCTTCCTGAGCGAAAGAGGAGGATGGTCTGAATAAATTACACGTTCTGTAGAAATAACCGCTGCATCGTCTGTATAAATAACAGCTACATTAGTGAATTTCATTGCCCGTTCAAGCGCATAAAGCATTTTGAGTAAAGAACGTTCACTCAARGTATTATCATTTGCCATTTCGACAAATTTAAACAAAAACTCTTGGGCATTGATTAATGATCTGACATGGTCACTGGTATTGGTCGCCCACGATGATTCTATAATATATCCCTCTAATCGCGCTGTCAGTTCAAAAACAGTCTGTTCCAAATAGGAAAATTCATCTRTTGTAAATTGGGGTTCTTCACGATTAAGATTATCAAACATATACTTATTAAGATTACCTAAGCGAGTGATTAATAGCTTTTGACCTTCTAAGGCAAGCGTTGCAATACAGATCATAATAAACAATAGCCCCATCAATTGGAGTAATGCCGTTATGGATTGCTTCATTTCAATATCATCATGTATAGCAATGTCTAATTGCTCATAGGATGAAATAACGCCCTTAGCCTCTTTTATTAGAACAGCCAAGGGCTTTTGAYCTCGAATTGCAGCATCGAATTTTTCCTGGGCTTTAGTAACATCTTCTACCGCTTCAATTGAATCCACCAACCTAAATTTCATATCCGTTTCCAAACCATTTATAAAATGATCTCGCAGCGATATGACTATACTTTTGGCCTTGTTTGTTTTACTTACTTCAGCAACGGCTAACTGGCTATACCAGTGATTTTTTTGTGCATCAATTTTACCTATGGTTAATTGCCGAGAAGGGATATAATCTAGTAGAAACATTGAGCCTGCTTGCATTAGCGTTACAGTAAGCGCAATACATAGCAGTAACAGTACAAATCTTATATAAATTACATGCCTACTGAAATTTCTAATCTTAGAAACTAGTTTAGTATAATTAAAGAACATATGAATATATTAAACTCCTTGATTTAGAACGATAATTACAGACTACTATTATGACTTTACTTCTTCTATGCATGGCTACGCTTAGCACCATTTTTATGATTGTTTTCGGAATGTGGTGGGAGAATAATGCGCCATTTACGATTCACTTGACGGCATTAATCATGTTCATGGTCACTATCTTTTCCTTAATTTTATTAATTACTGTATATCCCATTCTGAGACCTCGCTTCGCTTCTAATTCTAAAAATAATAATCTGGACAACCTTTCATGGTGCAATGACGCTTCTAGCAATCTGTCAACACCCGCCGCTGTTCTTAGAGGTTATACCGTTATCTTTACTAATAACATGTTTCTTTCTGAACTAGGGTTCTCAGGGATAAGTGAACAACTTATCGACATGCCAATAACCAATTTAATCCACCCCTCAGACCATGACCATCTAGCAAAAATAATTTCTACCAGCGCCAATTCCAATCAAAATATCGAAAATACTACGATCCGTATGCTGTACGTTGATGGCACAAGCATGCCAGTCCATATGTCATTATCACCTTTACGCCAAAGCGGTGAATCAAACTTAAACTTATTACAATTTTCATCTGCATCACATCACAAAGCAACACTTAATCCCTTAGTAGATCAGTTTGACTGTCAATTTATCGTTAATAGCATTGAACAAATTGTTTTTCAAATTAATGTTGAACAGCAACTTATCTTTCTCAATCCATCTTGGGAACGAATTCTTGACCACACCCTGACAGAAAGCATTAACAAGCCTATTTTATCCTTTATCCATCCTGAAGATATGCTACTTTTCGAAGCACGTCTTGGACATCTGTCACGAGGTCAACGTAAGAGCTGCCAAATTCAAACACGTTTAATTGCAAAGAATGGTAGTTCTTTATGGGTTGAAATGAGAGCAACTACCGCATCATCTCTCAAAGGTGAGTTCACCAGTGTCATAGGCACATTCACTGATATCAGTGAAATGAAACAAGCTGAATCGAGCATTAAAGCCAATAGAAAATCTCCTATCGATATGATCCTTAGTAGTTTTCCAGCCATGCTTTACCGTTGTAAAAATGACCGCAGCTGGAGCTTTGAATTTGCCAGTGATGGTTGTCTTGAGGTGACTGAATATGAAGCCTATGAGATAGTTAAATCTCCCGGATTTTCATATATGCAAATCATTCATGAAAATGACAAAACAACTGTATGGAAATATATACAGCAACAAATTTTAAAAGAACAAAAGTTTCAGATCGTGTATCGAATTATCACACGAACTGGMAAAATAAAATGGGTGTTAGAACAAGGTCAGGGTATATATTCAAGCACCGGTGATTTATTAGCTTTAGAGGGATTAATTACGCAAATTGGCGATGCTAACAGCGAACTTAATCCTTCAATCCTAACATTACAAGCGCTTTTACTTTCAGCTGAAAACCAATCACTCAACTACAAAAATCATTAACTATGGCCACGGGATCATGTCCTAGCAACAAAATGCATACAGGTTTTCCTCTAATCCAGTATTATCATTCCATAATTTAACCTTATACTTACACTGCTTAATCTCAATAGATCAAACTTATTGAGGACATAGACATAACACTARGATTGAACCAACTTAAACTCCCAGTTTATTTATTTTCTCAGGATGCGTTCGCAATCTCATCGGATCATAAAAAGGCGTTCGAGCAACTCTGGCTTTGCATTCTGAAGTTCCCGCCACAGTAACCACAGTACCTATCTGAGAGAACTCAGGCTTAATATGTACCATTGCAATTGATAGCATCAGATAGCGACTAAAACATGCACTGGTCACTACGCCAATTTCTTTACCATCTTTGATAATTTTGGCACCCGATTCAACTGCAGAACTACTATTACAAACTAGCCCTGTCTGTTTAAAGCGCTCACGTCCTTTAAGCATAAGTAAAGCCTCTTTCCCTACGTAAYCCGCTTTTTTATTRACATCAATCCCCCACCCCATATTAACTTCCCAAGGTGTCGTATCGCCTTCTGGCATTTCAAAAGGAAAAAAGAGCAAGCCAGCCTCAATACGYGTCAAATCAAGAGAGTCCCAAGATGCCGCTATGGCACCAAAAGGCTGTCCAGCTTCCAAAATTTTGTCCCAAATCATAATCGCGTCTTTAGATGCGCAATAAACTTCATASCCACGTTCACCAGAATAACCACCCCGCGCTATATAAATATCACAGCCGAACAATGTCGTTTTTTGATGTTTAAAATAAGGTAAGCTAGCCAAATCAAAATCAACATGTGGGGTTAATATTTCTAATGACTTAGGCCCTTGAAGCGATAAAATATGTCCATCATTATCTACTTCAATATTAATTTCTTTTCCTGCGGCTAAAAATGCCAAACTCTCAGCTGTTTTGCCACTACCGTGTGATACACGAAAGCTATCTTTTGTATCACGGATGATCATGATATCGTCTATTATTGCCCCAAACTTATCCACTTCAGCTGCAAGCTTCGATGAGCCAGAAACGATAGATGTCACATCAATAGCCACCAGCTTATCTAATACACTTTCTGCATCAGGTCCAGTCACTTTGAGAATACTTAATGCAGTAATATCATAAAGTCCTGCACGCGTTCGAATGGCTACCACTTCATCTTGTGGATCACTTTTATAGCTCCACGGAATGGGCATATCATTCCATGTCTCTCCATCCAGCGTAGAGCCAAGCTCTTTGTGCCTACCATTTAGGATTGAGTTTCTAGACATTTATCTGCTCCATAATTCTTTAAATTACCCCAAAGATTATCGATATTTTATTCTTTAGAAAATCCTCATTAGGCATTACTACTAAAGGAGTATCTTGAATAAGTAAAACGTATTGATCGTTAAGAGAAAGGAGTACAGCATGGGATAAAGATAGAATTTTATCCCTTTTTCAATGAAATGGCAGTGTAGAGCCATGCTTAATTCTGCAAACACATTTAAAATAATACGTTTAGTCTAATTAATCATGGCAATTTTAATACTTCATTTTGTCCGATCAATAATGGGCAGGCTGACCAGCCTGCCCATTTGATGAATAATAAACGTTCTTTTGCTAATTAATCTAAAAGATCGCGTAACTCTTCTTCAATCTCAAAAATATCACCGACAATACCATATTTAGCAATAGTGAAGATTGAGGCACTCGGATCGGTATTGACCGCAATAATGGTTGATACATGTTTCATACCTGCCATATGTTGGATTGATCCTGAGATCCCTAACGCTAAATAAAGCTTACACGCACCAACCACTTTACCGGACTGGCCAACTTGACGAGATTTAGGTAGCCAACCAGCATCGGCAATAGGACGTGAACAACCTAATGTGGCTCCTAACATTTCTGACAATTCACGGAATTGCTCAACATTATCTTCTTCTGCAATACCACGACCGATAGACATCATAAATTCAGCTTGGGTAATGTCAACGTCATCAGCACCGCCACTTTCAACAAACTGTAAATTGTTGGTACGCGATGCAGATAATGATGTCAGATCAACAGCGGTAACCGTAGGGGATGCCGCCTCTTCTGCTGGTTTAAACACGCTAGGACGTACTGTTAATAGCACACGATCTTTATTCGGGAAATCAAGTTCAACATTGACTTTTTGATTGTATCCCGCACGCGTTGCAACTAGATCATCACCGTCATATTCCAGTTGGAATACATCCGTTGCAAAACCATAGTTACCTTTTCTAGCTAAGGTTGCAGCATAACCTAATGAATCAACCGTGTGACCCATTAACACCACTTTTGCATCMGTTGAGTCAATTAATGACGTCACTGCAGCTTCGAACAGATCAGCATCAAACTCAACACTATTGACCTTTACAGCTAAGATCTCATCAACACCTTGTAGTGCAAGTTGGCTGGTATAGGCGTCAACGTCTTCACCAATAACAGCTAATACTACTTTGTCAYCAGCTTGACGTAAGTCTTGTGCTGCCGTGATAAGTTCTAATGAAACAGGACGTAATTCGCTACGACGATGTTCCGCGATTAGTAAAATAGTTTTCATTTTACTCTCCTTTGAATTCTTTGATAATGTCGATTAATTTAGCGGCTTGCTCTGCAGGTGTACCTTCAATCATCGCTGCCATGCCTTTTTCTGGTACATACATGCGACGTATATTAGACAATGCGCTACCGGCACCGACGTCAGCAGCATCAAGATCTAAATCAGCCAAAGTAAGTTCATCAATTTCTTTTTTGTTGGCTTGTTTAATACCACGTAAAGAGGCATATCTAGGCGTATTAATACCGAGTTGAATGGTTAATACTGCTGGGCATTCAATTTCAACTTCTTGTAGCATGCCACCTTCCAGTTCACGGCGAACCACGGCTTTATCAGCACCAGGGGTGTATTCTAATCCAGCAACAACAGCAGAATGAGSCCATGCTAATTGAGCTGCCATAGCAATACCCGTAGAGCCATTAGCATCATCAGATGATTGCACACCAGCAAAAATCATATCCGGTGCTTCTTTTTTAGCAACGGCGGCTAAAATGCCAGCAATGGCAATCGAATCAGAACCTTCCATCGCATCATCCCACACTCGGATAGCACGATCAGCACCTTTCGCTAGACATTTACGCAAGCTTTCTTCAACCTGGTCAGAACCGATAGAAACAACGACAACTTCGATATCATCATCTGATTCTTCTTTAAGTCGCATGGCTTCTTCTAAAGAGAARTCATCCCACTCATTTAAGTCATAAAGGAAAAAATCCTCATCAACATCTAGTCCATCATCACGAAATTCGAAATCTTCATCTAATGTCGTGACCTCCTTAACTGCTACCATTATTTTCATTTTGATCTCCTAATGTAAATTTATAATCAGTCTCTAAGTCTTTAAATATAGTGTTTTACACTATATTCCCTGCAAACCATTTGAACACCGTGAACCTAACCGAGGAGTCAGGATCATCATAAAGTGTCCATTTGTCTTGTTGATTTAATGCCTTATTGTTAACCATTAATAATCGATGCAGATAATAAGGATCTTGCAATAATGGCAATAATGTYTSTCTTGATACCTGTTTATTCAAGATGACACCACGCCGAATATCATCTTGCTTTGATTTAGATAGTTTCTGCATAATATAGGCGGGAGTATTGCTATTATTGGCAACCCCAGCTAGCACATCAATATCGTCATCGTCGGATAGTTTTATTAATATCTCAGCTGATGCATTTTGTTGATAGGCCACAGCAGCACGCACCCATGCATTATCGTCTGCGGCTAATTGCTCAAGTAACGCAATACTGCAACTGCGATTGCGGGCTACAGCTCGTCGTAATTCATCATCAGGATCTTGCGCTAATAAGGCGAGTAATTCAGGCTTCATAGATGAATTTCTTGCCACCCATTGTTTAACCCAATGATCATCATCGTGTGATAGTAAATCCAAAGTCTCTGGGCTAAGTATTGCGCGAGAAGCAATAGCTCGCCGAACAGAAATGGCCTCATCTTTAGCCAATTTATCTATATTATCTACCGCCAAATCTTCATTGGCTGCAACAACCCGTCTTACCGATGAGTCAGGATGATGAGTAAGACGATTTAATATGCCCGGACTCAACTGCTGTTTTGCCGCCAAATGTCTTAATATAACAACATCCACTTCAGTTTCGGCCTGTTGCATCAGCGATTTCGGACAGTGCATATGGGTAATAACCGCTGATTTTATATACGCATTACCTCGCTGATATACGATCTCCAACATTTTGACATCGCATTGCTGATGCATTGCCATTTCACTATCGAACTGGCCACTGAACCGTTGTTCTATAACCGCCAATACCCGCCTATCACTATTCGGGTTTTTACAWACGGATCGGATGATATTTAAATCGTCTTCCATTGTAGCAATTTGTAATAATACCTCCGCAGAACTATGGCCATGCTGAGCTATTAGGCCAATTAATTTTTCATTACGACCATCTTGATACTGTTGCTGTAAGGTTTGGCCATCAGTAGCAGGATTTTTATCAATCCGTAACTGCACCATGTCATCACTTAACTGGGCCAAAAAGTTTAAGACATTTGCGGGGGTATGCTCCCACCGCGCCAATATCAATACCTGACGTCGATGTTCACAAATAATCTCTTGCAAACATTTAAGTTGCACCTGATCGGCAAGGTCATATACCGCAATAGCAAGGTATATATCCCTGGATTGCACAGCGAATTGAACCAACTCGCTGGCATTCGAGGGCAGTATCTGATTAAGCTTCAATCGCTTCGACTTCTGGCTCATCATCAAATACAACACAGTCACTAATTAACTCGATCAATTCACGTACCACAAACTGACCTTCATAACCCGATGTTTTTAATGCATCTTCAAACATSGTTARATCTTTTGGACATGACACAACAAACACTTCYAGCCCTTCAATCTGCCCAGCTTCTTTCATCCGGTTAGCAGAAGGTTTTTCAATGCCTACTGGATCTGGGATCCAAATTCGACCACCACCAGCACCACAGCAGAATGAGTTCTCACGGTTACGATCCATTTCAACTAAATCACAGCCTAATAATCCCAAAATATCACGTGGTGCATCAAAGCCTCGGTTATAACGACCCAGATGACAGGGATCATGGAAGGTCACTTTGAAATCCAGTTTTTTATTGATTTTCAATTTACCATTTTCAATCAACTCTTTAACTAAGGTGGTGTAATGTTGGATCTCATAATCACCACCAAAATCAGGGTATTCATTTTTAATAGTATTAAATGAATGTGGATCGGTGGTCACAATAGAATTAAATTCACATTTTCCAAARGTATCGATATTTGACGTCGCTAATAACTCATATAGACCTTCTTCACCAACACGTCGAACATCATTACCAGCATTAATTTCACCCTCAAACATTAAGCCAAAATCAATGCCAGCTTGTTGCATTAAYCGGGCAAAKGATTGGGTTACCGTTTGGTTTCTAGGATCAAATGARGCATAGTCACCAACAAACCAGACAATATCAACAGGCTCTTTACGGGCGTCTTTAATCTCAAACGGTAAGGCTTTAGTCCAWGCGGCGCGCTTAYGTTTKGACTCGCCCATAGAGTTACCTTTTTTGTGAATAGTTTGTAAGGTTTTTTGAAGGATAGGATCCATATCACCTTGTTCAACTAATTGACGACGCATTTGTACAATGATGGGTACATGTTCAACCGCTACCGGACAAATTTCCACACAGGCCAGACAAGTACGACATGACCATAAGGTTTCCATAAAGACTTGACCGACATCTTTACCATGGATATCAAGTTCAGCTTCCTTGGGTAATTCTTTACTTTCTAATGCGTTATTGGCAAATTCACGTAACGATAAAATAACATCTCGTGGTGATAAMGGTGCCCCCACCGTATTGGCTGGACAAGCTTCTTGGCAACGTCCACATTTAGTACAGGCATCTAAATTTAATAAGTTTTTCCAGGTTAAATCAGTGATTTTGGCATAACCAGCATTTTCTTGATCTTCCGGCACCATAGGCAATCTACGACCCGCTAAAGGATCACGAAACATTAATGAAGCTGACGCCGTAAAGATGTGTTTAACTTTGGTATAAGGAATTAACGCAATAAAGGTCAATGCTAAAATGCCATGGAACCACCATAAACCACTGCGTAATACACTCGCTGCTTCCGGTGAAAAACCGATGGCTTTCATCATGCTTGCCAATGCACCACCAATCGGTGACCACATTCTGGTATCCCAAATCATGGCGGTTTCGCTCAACCAAACTAGGCGAGCAGCTTCAAGTACAAAACCGGTAATACCGATAATAATTATGGTCCATAAAAAAGCCCAATCTTCACGACGATAAGCACTGCGATCATAATCCGCATCTCCAGGATCACGATCAACTCGGGTGTAGTCTAGTTTTGGCAACTTTAACCATTTACGGCGATACATCATATAAAGTACACCGGCAACAAAAGCGAGGCCGGCTACATCAACAATTAATGAGAACCAGAGATAAAAATCACCGTTCCAGAATGTAATGCCAAATAGTGGGTTTAAAATATCATATTCTAGGGTAATTGTTGACGTGGCAATAAACAGCACGGTAAAGCCAAAAAAGATTAAAGCATGGGCTTTACCAACGGCTACATCACGACGTTTAATTGTACGATGCGTCAACATCGTCACAAACAAATCAGCGAAACGTTTTAAAAAGTCTCCCCAAGATGAGTCTGGTTGACCGCGTTTATATTTTCTTATTTGAATAAAACAGCCGTATGCAAATACAGCAATAGAGGTATAACCTAATGCATAAAATAGGTAGATTGCTGAAGGCTGAAAACCTTCAAACAAGATACGGGTTAATTGTGTTAMATCATTCATGATTTCGCCTATNAGGATGAATTAGCTTATATAACTATGAACTTTGGAAAATAAATGCCGCCATGACCAACATGGCGGCATTATTTCATTGACTACTAATTAAGTTTTATACTCAATTTTGAACTCWTCACCTGGATTATGAGGTGTRCCCCAYACCGCTACTTCACGTTTATACGCAAGWGGGAATTGAGGATTTTCTTCTTCGATTTCACGCGCAATACGATGRCCRGTAAAGGTMGCATCMGCAATTAAACGAGGCGCTTCAGCATCACCAATTAGATAAATGCCTTTGATATCGTTTTCTGCCCACTCACTTTCACGTGCTTTTAATTCATCATAAAGTGCACAGTCAGAACTTCTGCCTGTCACTAAGATTAATGAATCAAACTCAAGCCAGCGGTGTGTTTTGTTTGGATCACGAGGAGGAACACCAGGACCACGGTAACTACGTTTAGAACCATCACCCCATTGGTTATAAATTTCCAAGCGGCCAGGTTCAACACGTGAACAGAAATGAGAACCGATTTCTTCAACATTCAATTCATGTAAACGACGCATCATATTTGGATATTCAAGCGTGAACTCCATATAACCCGCCATATGCACACCTGAAACGATAGTGACTTCATGACCATCTGAGGCTAACTTCTCAGCAAGACTTGGTGTCATGAAATAGGTATCAGCATTGAGGATAACCACCCGTTTACCGATTTTTTTCTTACCTTCCATTACTTGCTCAGGTGTTAATTGATCGGGTAATGAAGCATCAGCACCTGGGATCGCTTCATGAGATAGACAGTTATTACCATCCGTATTCCATTTAGCACCGGTTGCAATAATGACTTTTTCAGCACCATATTCAAGTACATCATCAGCCGTTAATGCTTTTTGACCTAAGGCAATTTGGCTATCTTTGTTTTTCTTAACTAATTTTTCTAGTTGAGTTTCACGGTAATCACGGTGATAGCCCCACTCRCCTAAACCAGGCAAGGTAACAATGCTATTTAAATGGCCACCAATTTTCTCTGCACTGTCATATAAATGTACTGTGCTACCACTTTCCATCAATACTCGTGCTGCTTCAGCACCAGATGGGCCKGCACCGACCACTAAGATGGCATCATCAGATGTTGTTTGACGGAATTTYTCAGGATGCCAACCACGACGGTATTCTTCACCCGCTGTYGCATTCTGAGTACAGATCATAGGTGGACCACCRATTTCCCAACGAGAAATACAGACATTACAACCAATACATACACGAATATCGTCAACACGACCTTCGTCAATTTTATTAGGTAAGAACGGRTCRGCAATTGAWGGACGTGCTGCACCGATAATATCAGCGTAACCTTTGGTTACGATCTCAGCCATTTTCTCAGGATCCGTAAAACGGCCTACACCAAGAACWGGTTTTTTAGATACTTGTTTAACAAATTTAGTCCAAGGAAGTTGATGMCCTTGTTGGTAGAATCGTGATGGACCRGCATCTTCGCCCCAYTCRGCGATATCACCKACATCTACATCCCATAAATCGACTAAATGATCGGCTAATTTTATAAATGCCATACCATCAACTTCAGCTTCGATCTGACCTGGGCCGTAAATAGTATCAATAGCAAAACGGGTTGCAATAGCACAATCTTTACCCACTGCATTACGCACTTGTTCTAATGTTTCCAACCAAAAACGGGCACGATTTTCAAGCGARCCACCATAGTGATCRGTACGTTTATTGTAATATGGGTTTAARAATTGYAAYGGTAAATATGAATGSGCACCATAKACATAAATAATATCAAAMCCAGCATCACGGGCRCGGATAGCCGCATCAACATAATACTGTTGCACTTGGGCRATRTCATCTAAATCCATTTCTTTACAATAAGAYAATGTTTCAAATTCAGAYGCATATTGACTAGGGCCACGAGGCGTCGCGCGTGATTCTAAGTTRGGMGCATGMGCACCACCATACCAAAGYTCAACACCYGCTAAAGCACCATGTTTATGYACTTCATCRGTCATYGCTTTTAGRTTRTGWACATCACCTTCATCCCARATMCGWGCTGATARACGCATKGTATCGTCTGAYTCTGGATGGATTGAACAATATTCCGTGTTCATCGCAGCCCAGCCACCTTCTGCTTTTAAAGAACGATGCGCGGCTTGGAATCCTGGTTTATCGGAGCCAGCACCAATACAGTGTGGCACTTGGTAAAAGCGATTTCGTAGTGTTTTTGGACCAATTTGGATAGGTTCAAATAGAATATCGTGTTTAGGATCTCTAGCCATATTATTTACTCCCGGATAATTAATGTCTGAGGAGTCATTTTCTTACTTGTAGCCTTTCATCACAATTCCTACTACGTCTTACATCTAAAGTAGTAGACACTCAGATTAAGACMATAATTCTCTAAAAATGRATAMAAAAAAGCGGAAGGTGAATAACACCTTCCGCTTTTTTTNGTACWCATCAACACGAATTAACGCRTTGATGACATCTATCAATTAATGCAGATTAGCTAACTAAACTGTGAGAATAGTAGACTACAAATACACCTGCTAATAGTGCAAGATAGGGCAACATTCCGGCRCGRCTAGCAACACCTTCTTCTTCACCCGCTAAATGCATATCTTCTAGCATCGCTTGTGGGAATACGCCTTTATCTTGAATATAATGACGGTATATAAATACAGGTATGATCAAGGTTGCAAAAAGCAGCCCTGTCATCAGTGTACCTTCACCCCAGATATTSGCTCCTAAGCCCATAAGCATCAAATTCACGTATGCCAATAATCCACCAATTACTAACAATATAGTAGGTGTTCTATAGGGACGAGACCAGTTTGGACGATCCATACGATGGATCCAACCTGAATTAAGATTTAGGAAGTTAAATATAATGTAACCGACRTTTGAAATTGCCAAAACAAATACATAATCTGACATCATCAACAAACCTAGGTTGAAGACTAAATCAGTCCACATTGCCTTGGTAGGCGCACCATGTTCATTTACACTAGAAAGATACTTAGGCAACCAACCATCAACAGATGCCTGATACAGCGTGCGTGATGAACCCGCCATTGAAGTCATTATTGATAACAGCAAAGCAAGTACAAACATCACCACCAGAACATTAGCTATAACAGCGTTATCACCCAACATACCAGATAGGACATTAGCAATACCCATACCACTGTACACATCTGCGGCTAACATACCATCATAAACAGCTGGAGAAAGAACGGTTCCAGCCGCATCAACCACTGCTGGTGACACCATATCACCCAGCCCAAGATGTCCTTGGAAAGCAATAGGTACTAATGTGAACACCGCAATACATAATAAACCTGAATACATAATCGCTTTAAATGTATCTGTTTTAGGGTTTTTAAACTCACGGGTATAACACACTGCAGTTTCAAAACCATAAGTAGACCATGCAGCAATAAATAAACCACCGGCCATTAAAGTCCAACCTGGAAGATCCCACGCACCATCAATAACATTACCTACTGAATCAAATGCAAGCGGCGTCAGTGGGAAAAAGTTCTCTGTCATTACATCGCCGGTTATTAATGGGACTAAACCGATCAACATTAATGGAACAAGTGCTGTTAAACCAAGCACAGTAGTTGTCTTAGCTGAGCGAAGAATACCACCATGTTGAATTGCAAATACAGATAATAATAACGTAACACCCACAATGAATGTTGCATTAATACGTAGTGTTAGGCCTTCTTTAAGACTGCCTAAATCTATCAGTGTAATTTGCCAAGTATTAATAACAGCATCAGGTTCAAACAAGGCTCCCATTATATAGCCACCCGCTAGACCTGAACCTATAGCGAGTACCGGCGACCACGCAAACCAGTTACACCACACCGACACTGGAGCGATAAACTTGCTGTACCTCACCCAGGCAACAGCACCATAAACTGACGCACCACCTGATTTATGTGGAAATAACCCTGCAATTTCTGCATAGGTAAACGCTTGGAGAAAACCAAAACTAATTGAAATCATCCATATTAACCAAGCTGGCTTACCTACGGTGGCTGAAATAGCCCCCATTGAAAATAATACTAAAGCCGGTACCCYACTCGCCACCCAAAAGGCACCTTGCCAACCAATTTTGCGATGAAGCGTCGCATTTTGCTCAATCACGTCATCATTTAAATCTGCAGTAATTGCATCAATAGTTGATTCACCTGAATTTGCATTATTTGTATCTGAATTTTTAGTCATATAACACCCTCTCTCTCTTTTTCTTATAATAATATTTCTCGATTACACATCTATAACATTTAATCGTTAATCGTTAATCGTTAATCGTTAATAATCATAGATACACAATGAGAAATCATAGGTAAATTAATGTTGATATTTAAAATATCAACAAACATAGTACCCCTCTCTGATAGCATTGAAGCTAGTGAAAAACCAAATCACCTAACCTCCCTACGATCACCATAATGTTATTAATATATTTTCAATACAACTCTCTACACGTATTACTCCATAAGAAGTAGTGAAACAATGCCTGATATATCGAGCTATGAATACGATTCATTGTTTGAAATCAACGTATTAATATCCACTAAAGTGGCTATTTGTAATTGACTAAGTCTGACTGAAAACACGAGTGTGCAGTAATTTAATCATCATATAATTTGATTTGTAACCATCAATTCGCAGCACATGATTAATAACCCATATCGGCATAATAAGTTATGTTCAGGAAATTAAAGGCAGGGTTTTCTGTAGCGAATACGGCAACATTTAGACGGCGACTTATTCATCAATAAGCGATAAACAATCCATGCCTTAAATGCTCATTAAAACCTAAACTGATAAGACACAAGTAAGGGGCGAGGCTCACGAGTACAGTAACGCCGCTGTAGTCATGAATGATTCGTGTTGTGTTAATAATTTTTAATATAAAGTCTTGCACACACAAGGCAGGCAATGCTCAAGCTTCCGATAATCACAAGTGCCAGCACATCTGCATAGGGGTAGCCCCAAAACTCACTCATTTCATATCCCTCTATATTGTAAATATTATGCTGTTAATAATCCGGTGTGGATCATTCTAGTACGGCCAAAGTCTGTTAAGTGATACTTAAACATCACTCGAGCCTTTGATACAGAAAGCTCTTTATCTAAACGACTATCAATTCGAACTATTAATCCTGCTGCAGCTAATTCATCCAGCGTTACACAGATGCTTTTAAACTCGTAATTTCCAGACAGCTTATATTCCTCTAATATTTTGGGAATTAAGTCATAATCCCATATACTTTCATACTTAGATAATTCAACAAGTAAAAAACCTTTCTGGTGTAATTTCATTATACCGTGTCCTCTGCAGCAACATCCCGGAGTTGAGAAATAGATTCTGCAGATTCACGGAACATTACAAAACTGCCCAGCACTGTGAAGGCTAGCCCTAGCACAAAATACCATTCAGGTAACTGCAAAGTAACCGCAGCAACAAAAATCACTGCAAAAACACCATACAGATTGCCAATCGCTTCTCCCCGCCCGACACCAATCAACGTAAAACTTCTGTAAAATGAGGTATAGCAATAAGCATGACATATTGAAGCCAGCACCATCCATAACATAGCTTGACTACTAGACAAGGTATCGATGATTAACGCGCCAATGGGTAGTTCGGTGAAGATTGATAATATGGGTAAGATGAAAACACCCCAGAACAGTACTTCAAAACTAAAACGACATTGGATACCCACATCCGGATCCGTCACATCCATAGCCCTAGAAGCCACGGCTCCTTCAGCCCCCCAACCAATTGCGGACATAATGCCACCTAAATAACCTAGCCATGCCAAATTATTTGTTGAGTCCATTGTTCCAAATAGGGCTGGCCCATAAACAACAATACCCCCCATGATAATAATCGCCATGCCATATGCCGTTTGGGTTGAGATTTTTTCATTGAACCATAGTCGTGCAATCACAGCACCCACTACAGGGTAAAATAGTGACGTAATAGCAGCAAATACAGGGCCAACATACCCCATTGCCATATAGGATCCAAAAATAGCCATTGGACCACCACACAAAGAGGCCAATGCATACCATTTAGAGATATGACGGAAACGCACTATGGTGCGTCCATAATCGGTTAACTTACCCAGTGAGCCATTCCATATCAACAGGAATAAAAATACTAAAATGGCATGTATCCATGTCATTACAGCCGTTGCAGACAGGCGTAGTGCATGATCATTCATATCAATATCAACATAGGGATGCTCAAACCAGAGTGCCGTTCCTGGAATGTACCATGCCCCCCACAGAACAGCCGTCCATAAGGCCCATGAAAAMCCCCATCGTTGGTTACGTAAATAGTGTTTATGCGTTGCYGTTTCTAAKGGGGTATTTGTCAATTTTCTATCCACTACTGATAAAATACACAGGGATTGTTTATTGGTTTTTAAGAATAATGTCGCTGATAAACCACATTTTCATCTGCACTTTCTGGCAAGACATAGCCTTCAACTTGCAAATCGAAGCCTGCCATATTGGGCATTCTCTTTGGATGCGTCAGRAGGTTCATCCTCTTCACACCAATATCTTTCAGAATTTGAGCACCAATKCCAAAGTCTCGTAGTTCGTACTCTTCATCGGGTAAAATATCTGTATTTTGTATACGGTCAAGTAACGCGTCTTCATCTTCATTTCTTCGCAATAAGACAATGACTCCGCAGCCTGCATTTTGGATAGCAGCCATTGCATCATCAATGCCCCAGCTATGTCTCGGACTATCCATATCAAGTAAATCGATCAAAGAGAGTGGCTCATGAACGCGAACCAATGTTGCTTGTTTAGGATCGGGCTTTCCATAAACAAGTGCGATATGAATCTGCTGAGTCGTCCTATCACGATAGGCYATKAGATTAAAATGGCCATAAGCTGTTTTAATATTACGTTCAGTTATTCGCTCAACCAAYGTTTCWGTCTGRTTTCKATATTGAATCAAGTCTGCAATTTTACCAATTTTAAGGYYATGCTCAGYAGCAAATGCCAGTAAATCCTGCAATCTGGCCATATTGCCATCTTCTTTTAGAATCTCGCAAATAACCGCAGAAGGTTCAAGCCCTGCAAGTTCGGCAAGATCACACCCTGCTTCAGTATGTCCAGCGCGTGCTAAAACGCCCCCATTTTGAGCCATTAACGGGAAAATATGGCCCGGCTTAACAATATCCTGCGGCTTAGCATCTTTTGCAACGCTAACCTGAATTGTACGTGCACGATCAGCTGTAGATATCCCAGTCGTAACSCCGTGGGCAGCTTCAATAGAAACAGTAAAGTTGGTGCCCATACTCGCCTTATTATTTGTCACCATTAATGGCAGGTCAAGCTGATGACAACGCGCWTCGTTCAGTGTCAGACAAATAAGCCCTCTTCCATAACGCGCCATAAAATTGATATGCTCTGCGGTCACAAACTCCGCGGCTAATATGAGATCACCTTCATTCTCACGGCCTTCATCATCTATTAGCACAACCATCTTGCCCTGACTTATATCTTTAATAATGTCACTAATCGGAGAAATATCACTATCAGGATTCGCTCCGAAAGAGGCCGGATAAACTGTATTATTCATAGTGTTCTCTCAATTTTTGCATAAGCAGAATGATTATGTATTGATTCAAAATTCTCACATTCAACTACATAATTAATAATACGATTATCATTTGAAAGTTCACCCGCTACATCACGCACCATATCTTCAACAAATTTGGGATGATCATAAGCATATTCGGTAACATACTTTTCATCAGTCCGCTTCAGCAAGCCATAGAGCTGGCTGGATGCCTGATTTTCAACTAAGGTAATCACGTCTTCTAACAATATATACTGTGAAGAATTAATCGTAATAGTCACATGGGATCGTTGATTATGTGCACCATAATCACTTATTTTTTTAGAACAAGGACATAGGCTTGTTACTGGTATTGTGATTTTGATTGTCAAATTGAAGAGATTGTCTTTTACTCTTGCTGACAGCACTACATCATAATCCATCAAACTTTTCACACCCGATATAGGCGCGGTCTTGTTAATAAAGAATGGAAAACTCATCTCTATTTCACCCGCTTTAGCATCCAATTTATCCAGCATTTCACGRGTGAGCTCTTCAAACGTTTCTAAAGAAAAGACGCGTTGCGGTGTATTGAGGATGTCAACGAACCGTGACATGTGTGTTCCCTTAACGGAATCTGGTAGGCGTACGTACATATTAAACATAGCAACAATTGATTGCTGCTCGCCATCCTTACTTTTGAATTGTATAGGATGTCTTATTCCCTTGATGCCAACTTGATCTATTAAAAATTCTCGCGCATCAGGCGTATTCTGAACGTCAACTAATTCAGACTGCAATGGAAAATTCATAGCTTAAACCCTGTATCTGTAACTCAAAAAATTCTATTCATTGCTGAGTTCATTTAAAAAAAAAGGGATCAATTAAGATCCCTCAAAAGCGCCCATAATATGGGCCAAGAGAAAACAACTATTTTGCAGTTCCATTATCAATCTTGATCGGTAATATTACTATTCCTATTAAGCGTTACTCCCAAAAGAGTAGGGTATAAATCGCCTTCTAATTAATGAGAAKACCGTCTGATAAAATGGGTATAAATACAGCTAAAATTTCAATTATTAAACGCTAGAGACCGATACTTCGCCCAACAGTAAGCATCAATAATCATGATCGAGTACATAAATATCCCCCCTGCAAATTGACCAATAAGCGATACGTCGGGACTTGTAAACTGATAGGTTAAAATGCCAAACAGCAACATAAGACTAAGCATGATCAARCCACGTAAGGCTGAGTTGTTTAACACCTGTCCCAGGCCAGGTAATATTATGGCAACGAGCAATACTAGATAGGGAGATAATGGCGCTTTTCTCTGTTTTAATTCTTCAGAAATCTGATTCATTCTTCAATATCCTCTTCTATGCTTTTTCAAATTTGYCTAATAGTAATAGCAATGCNTTTGCATCTTGATATTAAACAATAGAATACTGAGGTCAATTTTATGATGTTTTGAATAGCCGTCCCAAGGCCAATATTTTGTGGCCTAACAATAGAATTCATACCTCTATTCACTGTCATTCTGGCCATAAGGCAGAAAACAAGGGRAAATTATAATGGCTTACTYTTCAAAATGGACATATTAATTAAAATAATTTCATTAGACCTTAAAATCATTTTCTTTAGAGAAAATAAAATTACAAGGTGAAGCCATAGCACATGACATTATATTCTTAAAAGAATTAAGCCATCCTTGGCTTAATTCACCACTAAAGTGTTATTTTATCCGTTAACGCCTGGGACCCAATCTGTTCCAGCTAATGGCAATTTCGCCATTGCAGCAGACTCAAGTGTTAAGGCCACTAAATCTTCACGTTCAAGATGATGAACATTAGATTTACCACAAGCACGAGCTACAGTTGTTAATTCCATAGTAAGTGTTTTTAGGTAGTTAGTAACGTGTTTAGCACCCACTTCAGGTTCAATACGTTGCTCAAGAATAGGATCTTGTGTCGTWACACCCGTYGGGCATTTGCCGGTATGACAGTGATGACAAAAACCYGCTTTTGTATCTAATTCTTCGTATTCCTTTGYAGCAGAATGGTGTTCACCATCTTTAATATACGTATCATTATTACAGCCAAGTGAAATCATCACACCTTGACCAATAGCAACAGCATCTGCACCCATAGCTAATGCTTTAGCTACATCAGCACCCGATCGAATACCACCAGAAACGATCAACTGAACGGTTCCGATCATATCCATRTCTTCTAACGCTTCAACAGCTTGTCTAAGTGCAGCAAGCGTTGGAATACCAATRTGTTCAATAAAGACSGTTTGTGTAGCTGCCGTTCCACCTTGCATACCATCAACAACGATTACATCTGCACCTGCATGAACCGCTAATTTGACATCATGAAAAACGCGAGTMGCCCCTATTTTGATGTAAATAGGTTTTTCCCAATCGGTAAGTTCACGTAACTCTGCTACTTTAATAGCCAGATCATCAGGTCCAGTCCAATCAGGATGACGACATGCAGAACGCTGATCAACACCTTGTGGCAAAGTACGCATACTGGCTACTCGTGCATTGACTTTTTGTCCTAACAACATTCCGCCGCCACCTGGTTTAGCGCCTTGACCAATAACTAATTCAATTGCGTCAGCTTTACGCACGTCATCAGGGTTGAAACCGTAACGCGATGGTAAACATTGATAGACTAATGTCTTAGAAGAGTTTCGCTCTTCTGGTGTCATACCWCCATCACCTGTTGTTGTTGTTGTTCCCATATTAGTCGCAGCCATACCTAATGATTCTTTCACATTGGCTGACAGTGCACCAAAGCTCATTCCTGCTATCGTAATAGGTGTATCCAATACAATTGGATTTTTAGCGAAACGCGTACCTAAAATAGTTTTGGTTGTACATTTTTCACGGTAGCCTTCTAAAGGATAGCGTGATGCTGAACCAGCAAGAAAGACTAAGTCATCAAATGATGGCAGTGCTCTTTTTGCTCCAATGCCTCTTATTTCATATAACCCTGTTGAAGAAGCACGTTGAATATAGTCTCTTGTTTTACTATTAAATCCAACGCTTTCTTCTAAATGATGATTTTTACTCATTGTGATTTACTCCAGTCTTAATATTCTTGGTCAGCATCAGCATTCCAGTTGTATAACTGTTTAGCTGAGGCTACGCGTTTAAATTCCTTGGGATCATGTTCAAATCCGGCAAAATCAAGTAACTCTTGTACTGCCTTATAATCAGACTCTGTCATAGGTTCTAACTGCGCATCAGCACCTAAAGACTTGATCGTACCTTTCACATAAAAGACCGCTTCATAAAGTGAGTCAGCTAAGCCTTCGCCCGCATCACCGCAAATTACCATGCGTCCAGCTTGCGCCATAAAACCAGAGAAATTACCAATACTGCCACCCACGACAATATCAATACCTTTCATCGATATACCGCATCGTAAGCCCGTATCACCATCAATGACTAATGTGCCACCATGGCCACTGGCACCCGCAGCAGCAGAAGCAAAACCTTTAACATGCACACTGCCCGACATCATATTTTCAGCMRYACCWWYACCYGCATKGCCWTKSAYWRTAATKTYCGCKTKYTKGTTCATKCCGCCAMMRTARWARCCYGCRTGRCCAYKRACRWCAASMKTWMRMKKMRCGTCCARACCKMMGGCAATATTATGCTCGCCCGTTGGATTAATAATTTCAAGCTCAGTTATATCCGTTTCAGGTAATGTTTTATGAAGATATTGATTAATCTCCCTAACACTCATCTTCTCAAGATCTAAACTTTCCATATATATAGCTCCTCTGGCTTAGGTTCGTAAATATTTGCATTTTTAACATCYGGCAAGTGCGCTAAAGATCTATATTCAGATGAAATAGCTACGTAGTCATCATGCTCAGCAACAACAGCAGGTTTACAGGCGAAAGGRTCACGTACCAGTGCAAGTTGATCTTTGGTACCCATTAATAAMGTAAAGAAACCATCAAGCTCTTCGAAACCAGCATGTAAAGCGGCTTCTAAATCATCACCTTCACGCATACGCCATTCTAAAAAGCGACACGCTGCTTCAGTATCGTTATCTGTGACACAATTAATGCCTTTGTGTGCCAACATACGACGAATACTATTTGGGTTAGAAAAAGACCCATTATGAACCAGTCCCCAGTCTTCACCCGCCGTGAATGGGTGAGCGCCAGCRGGGGTAACAGCCGACTCTGTTGCCATACGAGTATGTCCAATGAGATGTGAACCGCTCATACTTTCAAAGTCATAGCGTTCTGCAACTTCTGCAGGTGTTCCTACATCTTTATACACTTCCATTAACTGCCCAACAGACAATATATGAACCGAAGGATAGTGTTCTTTAAGCCAGATTGTAACTAAGTTAACGTCAAGATCTGTCGTCATAACAGCGTGATTAGCAACCTGTTTAAGATGCACATCACTACCAAGGTGCTTAAGAAAATCGTCACTCAGTTTATTCCAAAGAAAGTCAGCATCAAAAGTATATAAACTTATCTTTCTTTCATTATCATTCACTGCCGAACCGAAAATTGCCAAACCCGCTGAGTCAGGTCCACGTTCCGTCATGCCAATTAGCATGGGTAACATCAACTCACCTATTTGAGGTCTAAGCAATTCATTTTTTATTAATAGTCCTACAATTCCACACATAATTTTTCTCCTACTACAATCTTAATAAAATTCAACGTAACGATTGATTTCCCAATCAGTAACACAGCGCTGATATTCAGCCCATTCAGCACGTTTAACGGTAAGAAATTGTTCAATAACACTATTTCCAATTGCGTCACACAATACGGTATCTTTTTCTAGCTCATCCAGTGCTTCGCTTAAAGATTGAGGCAAAATACCAATCCCTAAATCTTCAAGTTCTTCAAATGACTTATCAAATAAATTTTCAGAACTACCTTTTCCTGGGTCAAGCTTGCGTTCAACACCATCTAAACCAGCCGCTATGACAGCAGCAGTAGTTAAATAGGGGTTACAACTACCATCTGGGAGTCGTAATTCTAAGCGTCCAAATGGAATACGTACCATTGTCGAACGGTTATTATTACCGTATGAAATGTAACTAGGAGCCCAGGTTGAACCGGTGACAGATTTGTTTACAATTAATCGCTTATATGAATTAACCGTTGGCGTCGCAATAGCTGCTAACGCTTTTGCATGATGTAAAATACCGCCCAAGAAGTGATACGCTAATTCAGATAAACCATGACCATCTTCATCACTTTCATCATAAAATAGGTTTTTACCATCACTATCTGCAATTGACATATGCATATGCATACCATTGCCCGGACGATCACTAAATGGCTTMGGCATAAATGAGCAAATCATACCCATCTCATGTGCAATCTCACTTGCTCCCATTTTGAACAAGATGTAATTATCGGCACTTTCTAAACAATCAGCATAGGTGTAGTTGATTTCATATTGACCATTTGCATCTTCGTGATCAATTTGATAAATATCTAATCCAGCCTCAATCAATGCATCTGTCATACGTTCTAAATATTCAGAACTTCGAGTGATACCTTTATAGTCATAACATGGATGTGAGAGATTATCCGTCTCTTCTGCAGCAACTACGCCACCTTTTTCAGTTCGTTTTAATAACGAAAATTCAGGTTCCAAACCAGTGCTTAAAGTCCAACCTTTTTCTGCAAGCCGCGCTATTTGTTTTTTAAGCATAACGCGCGGATCATTTTCGAAAGGTTCGTTGTCGTAATAACCATCACAAATCAATCGAGCATAGCCTTTCTGCCATGGCACGGTAGATAATGTTGACAAATCACCTCTGGCAAAATAATCCGAACCGTTAGGTAATATCCCAGTACCAATAATGGCACCACCTGCAAATCCTGCGCCTGGGCTGAGAATAGTTTCGAAATGAGCAACAGGTACGCTTTTTACTTTTGCAACACCGTGAATATCGACAAATTGAGCCAATACATATTTGATATTATTGTCTTTTAGAAACTGCTTAGCTTCATCTAACGTCTTCATAGATTCTACCTTCTGTTAAAAAATTATTGCTACTCACCACCAGAATAGCTAGAAAACCCAACAGCGCCACCACCTAACTCTTGTGCAAGTTGATGTAACACTCTCCACATATAAGCGCCGTAGGTACCGTCGCACCATAATCTAATCATTAATTTTCCATTAATGATTCCAGGCACAACTGTTGCTGAAATATCAGCTATCTGCGTCATCATTACTTGATTAGAAGTGAGTACTTTTTCACTGAAATCCAATTTGCACAGTTCAGAAAGCAGAGTCACTATTTCAYCGCCACTAATAATAAAAGCAGCATCAGCACGTAATACCTTATARACACCAGGAGTATTAATTTGACATGCTWGGTTCAGCTGCTTACAAACATCACCAGAAACCTGTTCTTCAATTAAGAACTCAGAACTGCCTAGCCTCAACACTAAAACGTTTTTATCTATGAGCCATGAATTAACGGAATCAGGTGTTTTAATTTTTTGAGATGCTAACCATTGACTAGCTTGGAGACCTTTAACACCAAACCTTTGACGACAACTCACATCTGTCACACCTAGCTTTTTCTTTCTGTCTTCTTCTACTTCAGTGATGTCGAAGCTCATGGCTACTTGCATGCCATTTACTTGTCCCCATTTTGGGTTAAGCTTTGTTTGAAAATATTTAACGGGGGTCGATTTCATCATGCTAGACATATCAAGACTCCTCTTTTCTATTTAAAAATGGTGTTTTAATAACGGTGGCTGTAACCATTGMTCCATTATCAGTTTTAATTTCAAATTGAGAACCTGCTTCCACCTTATTAGGTTCGACATAAGCAAAACCAATAACTCGACCTACTTTTCTACTCAATAAAATACTTGTTACGCGCCCTGTAATTTCATTGTTCTCAATGACTAAATTACAATCTTCAGGCATTTGACCTGAAAAATTYTCTTCTAAAACAAAAGGAACTAGACGTTTTTTTAATGTTTTTTTATCAAGAATTTTCAGGCTTCGCTGTCCGATAAAGAACGGTTTATCCATAGCCAGTTCAGATTCACAGCCTAATTCGTAAGGAATAGTGAGTCCGTCGGTATCATAGCCAGGTAAATAGTGACCCATTTCCAATCTTAATAAGCGTTGAGTATCCGTGCCAAAGGGACGAATATCGTAAGCGCTGCCCGCTTTGATAATTTGCTCCCAAACAGCCAACATGCTGTCTGCAGGCACATGAATTTCATAGCCAATGTCAGATACAAATGTAACGCATATGATCCGCACTGATACATCTGAAATTGTCGTTTCCCCAACGCTACCTGCTGTCAGGTCTGACAATAAATTACTTTSTGTTAGCGATGACATAACATGYAGTGATTTAGGWCCYACTACATTAATTATTCCATAGCTACCGGTAACATTAATAAGCACGACATCTAATTGCCAAACTTGAAGCCAACGTTGCATTTCACGATAGACAATCGCCGTGTTAGATGTTCCTATAGTAAGGTAAAACAGTTCATCTTTTACGCGACTGATAATACCGTCATCAGCGATAACAGCTGATTCATCTATCGATAAAGCGTAGCGTGTTTTACCCACTTTTAGATCTGTAAACGTTCCCGTGAAGAACTGCTCTAAAAACTGAACTGCATCTGGGCCACAAACTTCTATCTTACCCAATGAACTACCGTCAATAATGCCTACCGATTTATGTACGGCCATCGATTCTTGCAGAATGATTTCTTCAACAGAACAACCAGAATTTTCATAATATGCAGGTCGAGACCATGCACCTACATCTACAAATACTGCTCCAGCATCTGCATGCCAGTTTTGTATGGCTGATTGACGCACTGGATGAAAGTTTCTGCCGCCTAAATGACCAATCGGTGTTGGATGAAAGAARGGTCTAGASGTTGTTGAACCAATTTTCTCAACAGGTAAWTCGCGAATCCTAGCTAAAATTCGGATTGCATTCATATTAGAATGCTTACCTTGACTAGGGCCCATTCCCACTGTCGTAAATCGCTTCATCAATTCAATATTATCAAAGCCCTCTTTTGCCGCATTTATAAAATCTTTTGCTTGAAGATCTTCATCRAAATCAACAAARTTCTTTCCTTTYGGATGCGGCACGACAGGGAAAAAGTGACTCGGTGAAGCAGCACTGTGTGCTTCTACTGTAATATATGGCGCATTATCCATACCCATATAACGCATTGCTTCTGCAGCTGCGCGTGCACCATCAGCAATACGCTGCTCTAAATCAAAAACACCATTCACTTTTCCTGCTGCGAATATCCCWTTAGGAAGTRAATCAGGAATAAACTGTTCAATAGTGTAATCGTATTTAACTTTCATTCCAGACTGATATAACAATGCTGCAGCAGAYGCCCAACCAGCACTCATYGCTATACCATCACATTCAATTATGAATGATTGTTCAGGCAGCGCTTTATTACTGTCTTCATCAAAAGGACAGATAACAACGCCTTTTACGGCCATATTATTCGATGTTGCTAAGGCTTCATAAACACAGTGCCCTGAATAAATATGCACACCATGATTCAGCAGCTCTCTAGACAAAGAACTGGAAGCGTGTACTTTCCTCAAATCAACMACTGCTTTTACACTGGTACCGGCATGAATTAAATCCAAAGCCACTCGATAACCATTATCATTTGCGGTGAAGACCACACCACTCTCAAARGGTTTGATTCCGTAACGATAAATCATTCGCTGTGCAGCAGAACCATTCATTACGCCAGGTAAATCATTGTTACGAAATACAGGTGGTTGTTCAAATACACCTGTTGCAATAATAAGTGTCTTGGCCCGTACTTTAGTAATACCACTGTGCTCTACGATCGGAATAAGATGATCCGTATAATAGGCAGCCGCATAGGCATCTGTTCGTAACGTAATATTGCTAGCTTTATTAATTTCATTAAGCAGCTCTTCCATTTGAGATTGTGGAAGATCACTCCCTGAACGATCATAGCCCAAGCTTCCACCGGCTTGTTTGTTCTCATCAACAATCAATATTTTAAGCTGTTTATCAAGAGATGATGCCAACGCTGCAGCCATACCTGATGGACCCGCACCCACAATTAATACATCGTAGTGTTCATTTAATTTTGGTTTGGGTATTCTTGGATAATTGAAATTAACCTTACCCAATCCAGCGCCATGTCTGATTATTTTTTCCCAAAAAGGGAACATRAATTTTGGTCTAAAAAAGGCTTTATAGTAAAAACCAACCACCAAAAATGGCGATAATAACTTTTCTATAAACCGTAATTTATCATTTTTTACACCGCCAAATGTATTGACTGCTACTAATGACATACCGTCTTTAACAGTAATAACATCGCCACGTATATTGGTATCTTCACCATCCGTCAGCATGACGTTAATATCATGATTGGCTAAACTTAACACGCCACGTGCACGATGATATTTAAAACTGCGGCCTAATACTTTTTCACCAGAAGCCCATAAAGCGCTGCTGATAGTGTCGCCTTCAAACGCTGTAAATGTTTCACCTTCAAAAGTGAAACTTACTTTCTTTTCCCGATCAAGCCATTCACCCGTTTGTTTCTCAATACGCATATTCATTTTGCCGACTCCAGCTCAACGGGTTTATTAAAAAGGTATGTGTCTTTAACCTCGTCAGTAAGTGTATTGCGTTCTGCAATAAACCATGTTCCGCTTGGACCGTGATACCACCATTCCTTTTTCAAGCCAGGTGCATTGTCACGATAATGAACGTAAGAAGCCCATTCAGAATCAGTCACAACGTCATGATCAGGCATTTCCCGATACGTGCCACCGTAAACAAATTCACTTATGGGCCTCGTTCCATTAATGGGACATTTTAGTAATTTCATATCTCAAACCCTACCTTATTTAGTGGCCAACCGAAGCCGCACCTTTTTCGCCTGTTAGCTCATAATCTTCGAAGCGAGACAGACGAAATGAATGGATAAATTCATGGGCTTTATCATTAGCAATTGTTGATGCCATGGTCTTGCCACTAATAGGCGTTGCTTTAAAGCCCCATGTTCCCCATCCAGCATCTAGGTAGAAACCTTCAATTTCTGTTTTACCCATAATAGGTGCAAAATCAGGGGTTAAATCGGCCATGCCAGCCCATTGACGTACAACTTTGACATTAGACAAGAATGGAAACATATCAACGATGTGAGACGTTAATCCCTCAACAAAATCAAAACTAGATCGTGTTGAATGAAGCTCATACGGATCCAGAGAAGATCCCATCACTAGCTCACCACGTGATGATTGGCTGACATAGACGTGTAAACTACCCGATACAATAATAGTGTCTAACCACGGTTTCATCGGCTCAGTCACACACGCTTGTAATGGATGAATAGTAATCGGTGTTTTAATGTCTACCATTTTGGTAATTCTTGGTGTGAAGCCTGCTACCGCTGAGAGGACTTTACCCGTAGAAATATAACCTTTACTGGTTTTCACACCAAACACTTTACCGTCACGGACATCGATATCCTGAACTTCAGTCAACTGAATAATATCAACACCCATACGAGCAGCAGCTCTTGCATAGCCCCAAGCTACAGCATCATGGCGCGCTACAGAGCCCGGATTATGATACAAAGCACCTTTAATCGGTGCATGTCCACTACAATCAAGATCCATTTGTGGACACGCTTTCGCTATTTCATCTCTGCCGACAACCGTACTGTCTACGCCAACATGTTTATTGACTTCTGCTCGCCAACGCATCGTTCGCATAGCTGAATCTGTATGGGCCAGCGTATAATGGCCTCGAGTAGAATAAAACATATTGAGATCAAGCTCTTCAGATAGATCTTCAAATAGTTTCACACTTGCATCGTAGAACTTAACACCCTCGGGGGTTAAATAATTAGATCGCACAATCGTAGTATTTCTACCAGTATTACCACCACCAATATAACCACGTTCTAAAACGGCCACATTGGTAATTCCATGCTCTTTCGCTAGATAATACGCAGCCGCTAAGCCATGACCCCCACCACCAATTATGACCACATCATAGGTCTTTTTAGGCGTTTGAACGTCTTCAAAATAACGTGATTCGTTAAACTCACGACCAAAACCAAATTTAAGCAGTTTATAAGGCATTACTACTTCCTACTATTTAAAATCAAATGATTTACTTGTTAAAACTCAATCTTATCAAGTAACCCCATGAAACAAAGCTTCATCTGGTGAAACAATTGAGGCCAAGGTACGCCACATTGTTATGCATGTCAATTGTTTTACAAAATTCACTTTCACCAAATTTACATAAGACAAATAACATCATTTTGGTGCACTTTAATCATGCTGAACACCCATTCCAGACATTCTCTAAGCAGTTGATAAATATCATTATAAGAATATATCAGCATTATTATTAAGTAGATATAAACTATTGATATTACTACTTTAGTGGGGGGTGTTATGCAGGATTAAATACAACGCTTTTTACTATAACGCGCGGTAAATGAAGCCACAGTTAAAATTTAACATTGATTTTCAATGTAATATTTGTTGTATCATATTGAGCAATCCGCACTATGTTCGAATGTAATGAAATGCTCTTTTTCTATTATGTCCATCATTAATAATCTATCTAATGGATAATTCAAGCATGTCAACACACCCATAATTAAGGAATAGTTCAAGAATGGCACAACAGAATTCAAGCTCTGGTTTAAATGCATATTTAGGCCTGACGATCAAAGAACTTCGTAACCAACATAATCTTACAATCGCAGAAGTATCTAAACTTGTCGGTATCAGTCGAGGTATGCTCAGCAAGATTGAAAATGGACTTACATCAACAAGCATGGAAACACTAGAACAGATTGCTAATGCATTAGGGGTGACTTTATCCCGCTTATTTCAGGACTACAATAAACCGATTGAATCGGCACAATTTGTAAAAAAAGGCAAAGGCTTAGAAGTTGTTCGACGAGGTACAAAATCAGGCCATACTTATCATTTACTTGCCTATGAACATGGTCCTAGCAAGATATTTGAACCTTTTCTAATCAGCTTAGAAGAAGCTGAAGAATTCTCGGAATTTCAGCATACAGGTGTCGAGTTTTTATATATGCTTGAAGGCGAACTTGAATATATCGTCGGAGATGAAACGTTTATCATCCAACCTGGCGATTCACTTACTTTTAATGCTGAGATGCCACATAGACCAGGTAGACAGCTAAAAAGCCCCATACGCTATCTAGCCATCATTAATCATAATAAACCTCACTAATTACACCCGCCCTCATATTTAGTCGAATAAAGACTTTGCACGGCTTTATTATCCGACTTAGGGGGAAACAATTAGTCACACAGGCAATGTTTKAAAACCAATATGACGAGTGGGAAACCCTACTTTCACCAATATGGCAACATACGTAATGAAGAGGTTAARCCACTGATTACTACCAYATTCTATAGTGATTAGATACCAAGGTAAGCCTTGCGTACATGATCATTATCCATCAGTCCACTCGCTTCACCTTCTAAGGAAATTGTGCCCGTTTCTAATACGTAACCATGACGTGCTAACTCTAATGCAAGTTCAGCATTTTGCTCAACCAAAACAATAGAAACACCTTGTTTATTAATTTCTACCAAAATTCGTGCAATTTCTTGAACAATAACGGGAGCCAATCCTAAAGAAGGCTCATCWAGTAARAGCAACYTWGGYCTAGACATTAAGGCWCGACCAATYGCKACCATTTGTTGTTCACCACCRCTCATTGTTCTRGCAGTTTGATCCTTGCGTTCWCGTARACGTGGGAACCACTCGAACATTTTTTCAAGATCTTTTTCAATGCCTAACTGATCATCACGCGTAAAGGCACCTAAAAGTAAGTTTTCAGTTACTGTTAAGTCTTTAAAAACACGCCGACCTTCTGGCACATGTGCAATACCTAGCTTTAATATTTTGTCAGCAGTGAATTTTTCAATTCGCTGTCCATCGAAAATAATGACGCCTGAGCTAGGATTATCTAGACCTGAAATTGCGCGTAATGTGGTACTTTTACCKGCACCRTTAGARCCAATCAAGGTAATAAAATCTGCATCACCCACTTCTAAAGAAATACCTTTAAGTGCCGCAACTTGTCCATAGTGGACATGAATATCTTTTACTTCTAATAACATWTTATTTAGTCCCACCCAAATAGGCTTCAATCACYTTCTCATTATTACGCACTTCTTCTGGCGTGCCTTCTGCTAATAATTGSCCGAAATTCAAMACGGTCAAATAATCACATAAGCCCATCACCGCTTTCATATCATGCTCAACAAGAATAATTGTRATGCCAGAATCCCTTACCTTTCGAGTCAGATCCATCATATGGTTTGTCTCTTCTGGATTCATTCCTGCAAAAGGTTCATCCATTAACATCAGTTTAGGTTCTGAAACAAGYGCAATRGATATTGCTAATGCACGCTGTGACCCCAAGGGAAGYTCAGAAGCAAGTTGATCCTTACGGTCACTTAAYCCCATAAAATCAAGTACTTTGTCAACTCTATTGGCCGCATCGTTTTGTTGCTTTTTATCTAAGCCAAATAGAGCTGAAAAGACATTGGTGCGTGCTGTTGCATGACAGCCTACTAGTGCATTTTCAAATACCGTTAACTCCTGAAATAGTGTCGTTTCTTGAAATGTACGCACTATTCCCATTTCAGAAATATTGTAGGGTTTTTTACCTGAAATACTCTGGCCTTGAAAAATAATATCTCCACTTGTTGGGGTATAAAAGCCTGAAATGTTTTTAAACATCGTACTTTTACCCGCACCATTCGGACCAATTAAGCCACGAATCTCACCTTCATCCACCTGAAAGCTGACATCATTTAGAGCCGTTAAACCACCGAACTTTTTTGTTACATTTTTAATTTCTAATATAGGCACGATTTTCTCTTTTCTATCTTATTTATCAGTTATAGACGATTTACCAGGACCCGATCCTATGCCGAACCAAGCTTTAAATCGCGCAGGAATACTCTCAAGACCCAATGGTAAAAACAGAATAGACAGGATAAGCACAGCACCATAAATAGCTGGGCGAATTTCGGCAAACCCTCGAATAGATTCATCAAATACTGTCAGTATAATAACGCCAAGTATGGGTCCATAGAACTTGTTATAGCCACCCACAATTACCCAAATGAGAATGAAGACCATAAAGCCTATGCCATATTGATTAGGTGTAATCGTTCCTAGATAATGCACTTTCAATGCACCTGCGATACCAACAAAAAATGAACCTATAATAAAAGCTAACGCGCGATAACGCCATGTATCAACACCGACTGATTCAGCTAGCGGTGCCTTCCAATGTATAGCATGTAAGGTCAAGCCAATTCTTGAATTTTCGATGCGATATAAAATAAATAGGCAGACCGACACTATTGCCAAACACAAATAGTAATAAGGAATAGCGTCAAGAAAATCGACATTACCCATTATSGGTGGTTCGATACCACTCAAACCACCGGTACCACCAAAAGGATTCACAAATTGGATCCAGGTAAGTCGTATTGCCTCACCCGCAGCAAAGGAACCGATAAGAAAGTAGAACTGTGTCATTCGGAATAATGGAAAACTCAAGAAAGCCGCTATTAACGCAGCAAAACCACCTGCAAGAGGTAAGGTTAACCACATACCTAAATCATAGTTTTTRAATAACAATGCTGCTGTATATCCACCTATGCCCATCATGACGGCATGTATTAATGACCATTCTCCCGTTAATGTTACGATCCGGTAACTGGCAACAACCAGTACGTTAATGGTCAGAAAAATCAATAAATCCTGATGGTGAAACTTAAGAAAGTGCGGTACAGCAAGTAGCACAGTCAATAACAGTGCCCCGCCGACTATTTTTTTCATAATACTATTCATTTGTTACTCACTCACCTTTACGCCCATGATGCCGGTCGGTTTAATAATTAATACGATGACCATTAATGTTAAGCCACATATAGTTGCGATCGTTCCACCAATGTAAACCGTAATAAAAGTATGGAACAAYGCATATAAYACAGCGGCAAGAACTGCCCCTGAAAGGCTACCCACGCCCCCCACGATCGTTACGATGAAGGCAGTAATAATTACGTTATGCCCCATATGTGGATTAATGTTAGTTAACGGAGCCATTAATGCACCCGCTAAACCAGCAAGCGCGCCACCGACACCGATGGCAATCATTGAAATTCGATTGATATTAATACCTTGTAATGCCGAGGCCTCTCTATCCAATGCTACGGCACGCAATGCCCAACCCAATTTAGTGCGTGTTAGGAAATACCAAAGTGTTGCTAATGCAAATACAGACACAGTAAAACCAAATACCCGCTGATATGGAATATACAAATAATCAAATAATATGAGCGTGCCCTGAAACGGTGGTGGAACTTGTTTTGATGGACCGTCACCGCCAATTACTGTTGCAGCTACTTGCAAAATAAATAAGGCGCCAATTGAGCATATCAAGCCCGCCAGAGGATCACTTCGCGTCGGCCGGAATAGATAACGTTCCATTAATAAGCCTAGTACCATCACCAGTACAATTGCCATTCCGATAGCCGGTATAAACCCAACCCCGTGTTGTGCATGCATAAACCAAACGGTATAAGCACCTACCATTACAAGTTCACCATGAGCAAAGTTCACTACGCCCATAACACCRAAGATAAGTACCAGTCCGACCGCAAACAGGGCATAAAAGCCACCTTGAATCAAGCCATTGATTATTGATTGGAGAAATAGCTCCACGTAAAGCCCCTATTATTTATTAAATTTATTACAATATTTTTAGAAAARYANGGGGGAGCTAACGCNTNCCCCCTGCTTTTTTASCAGAYKMGTTAAATAGTACGTAAGCCAAGCTCTTTCATATGCTTGACCAATAATCCATTATTCTTATCTAACCAATTATTGAGACTTCTGAATTCTTTGATACGCGCCTTGCCATCTTCAATGACGACTACCGGCCAACGACCAACGACTGCATTATCTCGACCCCATAATTGACTGCCCCACCACTTTCCGCCACCAAAAACAAACTCTGGATTAGGATTAGATTTCATTGCTGCCAGAACTGCTGGTGGCTCTACACTGCCAGCCGCTTTAGCCGCTTCAACCCAGTTTAATAAAATAGCAGGATATTCCCATGCAACCGCAGACCAGTCATTTGGATGATCTTTTCTGAATTTAGCATCAAAACCACCTGGATCTGGGAAATTAATACCTTCATCATTTAATCTAGGATCATCAAAGTCTGGGAATTGAAAGATAGTTCCCTCAACAAATTCCTTGCTTGTTTTAGCGATGATTTCATCGTAATAATCCAACGTACAGGAAATTATTTTGCCTTTGAATCCTTGGTGATAAAGCTGTTCCATCAATGGCGTAACATAGAAACTCGTTGCCATACAGAAGATGTCAGGGTTTTTAGCCAAAATTGAACTTACAATAGGTGCAAAGTCAGTAATGTCAAAGCCATGTAGATTTACATCAACAACGTCAATRCCTTCAACTTCGAATGCMGCCTTATATGCKGCTGCTGATTGCAGCCCGTATTCGGCATCATTATTGGTGACAATAGCAGCCGTTTTAGCTTCAGGGAAATTCTCAGCCAACCATTCAACACCCGTTACGTTATAGAGAGGATGTGACTCACAGGTTGCCACTAAATATTCTGATTTTTCAGTAATATCACTTGGAAGTAATGTCGTCGTTAGCATTTTTTTACGCTGTGCCCATGGCAAAACAGATGCCACTGTCGAACCGCCCAGCATCATAACCATTTTGACTTCATCTTCCATTACAAGTTTTTTATATCCTTGCACTGCTTTTTCAGTATCATATGCATGGTCATAAGCAACCATTTCAATCATATAATTTTCACCACCGATATTAATRCCGCCTGCWGCATTAATATCATCAGCTATAATTTCACAGCCATATAAACCGGGTAATCCCCAAGGTGCATAGTCACCGGTCATCGGGATATTCATACCAATTTTTACTGTCTTTTGTTTTGCCGCCAGTAAACTGGTCGGTAATCCAGCTGTAGCAACTAGTGCCGCCCCAGCTGCCGTTGCTTTTATTAAGTCTCTTCTTGTCATTCCCATCTCTTGCACTCCTAAGTTTCGCTGATTTATGAACCTGAATGATGCCTAAATAAACCTTATCATTTATCAAAAACCCAACACAATCATCCTTAAGTGATAGCTGTTTTGTTGTCATATAACCCTAAAGTGATACATACGTCACATAATCACCTTATTTTATGCAGGATCGGCACATATAACAGCGAGACCTCTTTAAATTTGTAACCAGTAATCTTTTTACAAWATTTAAGATTTTTAAYGTATTTCRTTGCAACAGAGTTGTAAGTACAACTGAATTTATAGTTTTACATGGTGCAATTGGTAACAAAATGAGTATTAAGCACCTGCTAAGTAGAAAAAATATCCGAATACATCCTTCAAAGTAATCGTTATTTTGAACCCATCTAATACCAAAGTGATACTACCTTAAGATGATTGACGCCATGGTGCGATGTCCAGACAATGTACCAGCGAGAGAGTTCCCAATTTTTCTCAAAAACACAGCTTTGATATCCTTCTAAATACAATGCTGTATCAGAACGTTTTTAGATTATTTGGGAAATCTTTAAGCTTATATTGTGATGCACACTTTTAAACTTTTTATCGAAACAACGAGGATTTATAACGTGATCAAAAAAATAACTAAATTATGCTTGGCTGGAACACTAGCGCTAGGTAGCATGGGCACAGCCTTAGCAGCAGATGAAGCAGCTACAAGCCCATTTGCCGCTGAAAATTTCAGTGCAACATTGACCTTTACATCTAACTACATCTACCGTGGATTATCYTTTTCTAAGGACGATCCAGCTATTCAAGGTAGCTTCGACTGGAGTTACGGTAATGTATTTGCCGGCATTTGGGCTTCAAGCTTGGCGGATCAATCTGGCTCTGGATATGAATTAGAAAATGACTTTTATATCGGTTATGCTAATTCATTTGCTGGCATTGATTGGTATGTTATGCCTATTTACTATCATTTCTACGATGATTCTACAAAAGACACCGCTGGTGCCGAAGCAGATGTATTTGAAATTTGGTTAGATGCAAGCTATGCAATTAACGATACAGTTAGTGTACATGCTATGTATGCATATTCTCCTGATTTCTTCTTTGAAAGTGGCGATGCGCACTATATCAAAGCTGATGTTACAGTGAATTTACCTCAAGGCTTCGTCTTAAATGCTGGCTATGGCTATCAAGATGTTCAAGGTGATAATGGCGACTATGTCACTGATAAAGGTTGGGATTACACTCATTGGGATATCGGTATTTCAAAAGATCTTGCAGGATTTAATCTTGACTTACGTTACAGTGATACCTCTGAAGACAGTAAAACTGACACTATAAATACTGGTTTCTTCGTTGATACYGGCAATACAGATGACACKGTTACYTTTACAGTCTCACGTAGTTTTTAAGTAATAAAAGMAAATTAATTAGGGTCTGTTAGGGTTGAAATGAGGTATTTCTACCCTAATAGACGTTAATCAGCATGTAAGGCTTTACCTAGCAGCTAGCAGTACGGCATTTTCTCAAAATTGACACCACACACATCAAGTAACGGCTCAAAGTCAAAATCATATTGCACCTCAGTATCAGCTTGCTCTGCATGCGTAATCATTGCTTGGAGTTGCTCACTTATATTATCGTCAGCATAGACTGAGGAAAATAGGCTGTGAAAATAATGCCCAAAGGATAGTTCAAACTGCTGGAATAATCAGTGGCATTCCAGAAAGGTGATCGGTAATCACTTCGCATTTAAGATTAAACACTTCTAAAATAGACTCGGCAGTAACAACATCTTTAGGTGCACCTTGTGCAATAATTTTTCCATCTCGCATAGCGATAATGTGATCGGCATAACGGCAGGCAATATTCAAATCATGCAAGACGATAACAATGGTACGCTTTTGATTTTTGTTGAGATGACGTAATAAGTTTAGAATATCAATCTGATGGGGCAGGTCGAGAAATGTGGTTGGCTCATCAAGTAACAATAATTCCGTTTGCTGGGCCAATGCCATTGCAATCCATACTCGCTGTCGTTGCCCCCCAGATAATTCATCAATAGGGCGTTCGGCAATATCCAATATCTGGGTGGTTTCCAGAGCATCCAGAACAGCATTCTCATCGATTTTTGACCATTGCTGAAAAGTGCTTTGATGTGGCGTTCGTCCCCTAGCCACAAGATCTGCAACCAAAATCCCCTGAGGAGGAATGGGTGTTTGCGGAAGTAAACCAAGACGGCGCGCCACTTCTTTTGTTGGCAATGTGCTAATTTCCTGCCCATCTAGAATTACAGTACCTTCTGTTGGTTTTAGTAATCGTSCTAGTGCTTTGAGTAATGTCGATTTTCCACAAGCATTAGGCCCGATAATAATACTGATCTTTYCTTGGGGTATCGATAGGGACAGATTTGATATGATTTTTCTATTTCCATAGGCAAGACTAATGCTATTCGCCTGTAACCGGTCGTTATTCCCATCTTTAGTTATTTTTATTTTGCTCATATGGCTCCTTTACGAATTTGCATGGTCAATAGCCATAATAAAAACGGGGCACCCATTATGGCGGTAAACACGCCTACTGGCATTTGCATAGGTGCAAAAATCATCCGCCCAGCCAGATCTGCTGATAGTGTCACTAGTACACCCACCAAAGCTGCATTGCCAAGACTGGGGCCAGAACTGTTGATAAGACGACGTGCTATTGGACCTGAAACCAATGCTACAAAGGGAATAGGCCCCGCTGCCGCCACTGCCAACGCCGCAAGAAACACCCCCGCGAAGGCTGCTATTGCTCGGATAAAATTTATACGGATACCAAGAGCGGCGGCCATGTCATTACCCATTTCCAAATGGTCAAGAGACTTTTGGAGGAATAATACGATAGGAATCAAAATCGCAAGCCCAATTCCCGTAACATAAACGTCACTCCACACACTGGTATTCAGAGATCCCGTTAGCCAATGAGTAGCTGATGCAGCTGTGACAATATCGGTACGAGTCATTAAAAAATTTATCCCTGCATAAGCAGTAAACCCAACGCCAATCCCCACTAACACCAATCGATAGGGGCTGAGACCATCACGCCATGACAAGGAGAAGACAATGATAGCGGTAAAAAAACCACCCAGAACAGCACCCAAAGTAACTAATAATCCGCTGGCACTAAAGACAATAATCATTAAAACAGCGCCCAGTGCTGCACCAGAATTAAAACCAATAATATCTGGAGAAGCCAGAGGGTTATGAGCAAGAGATTGAAATAACGCTCCCGATATGCCAAGGGCTACCCCTACCAATAATCCGGTAAGTAGTCGTGGTAAACGCAGATCAAAAATAATAAAGTCATGGGCGTCGTTTCCATTACCCATTAATGAAGCCAGCACATCCTTGATTGAGAGGGGGAAGTCACCTATYGAAATTGACCAGACAGCGACGRCAAATATTGCTACGCATAGGAAAATTGCCGTCAATATCGTACGCTTTTCTAATCGAAGTGAAAARTAGTTTGTTCGTAGTATCAGTTTTTTGGGGAATACGGRRCTATTTTCTGCTGTTTTCATAACTGAGCCATTCGCATACGGCGTACAATCCAGACGAAGACTAYTCCGCCGATCAATGCAGTCATGATACCCACTGGTACTTCACCAGGAGGCAATATAATCCGACCTATTGTATCRCTTGYRATCAACACAATAGGACCCAAYAARAGTGCATATAGAATTAACCAATGCTGATTTGGTCCGCACCAGAAACGAGCCATATGGGGCACMACAAGCCCAATAAAAGCCACAGGACCTGCCATGGCAACTGATGCYCCAGAAAGTAGCGTTACACTGGCTAAAGTCAGCAGCCGTGTAAGGGCTATTTTAGTACCCAATGCCTGAGCCATTTCATCCCCCAGTGCCATGGTGTTTAAAGATGTTGCTACCACGAATGCGMTCAGTAGACCAACGACTATAAAAGGCAACAGTTGCTCGAAAGAACCACTCACGGCTCCCGTTAAAGARCCGACAATCCAGAACCGGTAGATCTGTAAAGTTTCCTGAGAATTAAGAATTATGGCGCTTATTAGGGCAAACAGCAGAGCGCTTATAGCGGCACCTGCCAGCGCCAAACGAACGGGAGTTGCTGCCCCTCTCCCCAAAGATCCCAGCACATAAACTAAAACTGAAATTGAGCCTGCTCCAAGAAAAGCAAACCAGACCAGTCCGCCGATAGTAGTGATCCCCAATAGCCAGATAGCTAAAACCACAGCAAAACTTGCCCCCGCATTAACCCCCAATAAACCTGGATCTGCTAGCGGGTTGCGAGTYATGGCTTGCATGAGTACTCCTGCCACTGCGAAAGCGGCTCCAACRGTTATACCGATAARAGTKCGTGGCAAGCGCAGATCATGAATAACTAAATGTTCAATTATGGAACTATCAAACTGCCATAAAGAGTAAAAYACGGTTTCAAAAGGAATGGAACGGGAACCAAAAGCCAGTGAAGCAACGAGCACAATGAACAATACAATAGATAAGATCCAAAAACCCACTAGCCGAAACTGGGGCCTATGACCAACCGGCGACATAAAGCGATCTCTTTGTGCCGCACGCTTTGAAACGACAACGCTACGCAAGTCAGATGAAAAACTACTTTGATGCTTGGACAACACTAACCTCGATCTATATTAGTTTGAGAGATGGATGGCATGGCCTGCGATGTTATTATTGGGTATCTCTCTGCTTGAATACATTAAATCCTCTTACAAAATCATCAGCAATATGGGCTGCCGCCAATGGACCTCCGACGTTCCAGTAGCGCCAATCAATTTCAACAACCGCATTTTTTTGCACCACTGATAATGAGCTCCACAAACCACTGGTCATGATACTGTTCAATTCATCATCAGAGCCAATTTCACCTAAAAATAAAATGTCTCCATCCAGCTTATCAAGATTTTCCAAACTAATTTCAGTACCATTATTGATGATTTCAACTTTACCACTGATCTGGCTTGTGGGCCGTCCAAACCCTGCTTCTGCTATAAGTTGGGAGGCCAGATTAGAATTGTCTTTGTATATTCGGGCTGTGCCAGATAAAAGCATACCRTGAGAAATGATAACGTCCCCCTGATTTGGCACTACAGATGCCATTTTAGCAACTGCAGCATCAACTTGAKCATTCAATTTTTTAGTATACTCAGCTCCCAATATTGCACCGAAATCTATAATAAATAGCCTCAAACCTTTGGTAGAATCAAGCTGAATGACTGGCGCAATCTTTTGAGCCAGCTTCAGTAGTTCTATATTGCCGTTATGTCTTACATCCTGCATTACGATCAAATCAGGGCTTGCTGAAGCTAGAGCCTCAATATTTATCTCCCTGTGCGATCCTAGATCAGCTATGCCTTCAAGATTGTTAAGCGCTTCTATCAAAAATGGTGAAAATTCATGCCGCGATGCCACTGCCACAASATCAATACCAGCCCCYACAAACAGTTCAGTTATCCCTCGATCCCAAGCTATAGCAATACGCTTGGGATTAACTGGAATTTCAACTTGATTGCCAGATACATCCGTCACTAGTTTCATATCAGCAGATATTGCCATCACTGGCGTTATGAAAATAATTACAGATACAATTGCGGCCGCACCGAATTTAAAATACATTTTCTTTTTCCTTTTCAGATTCAGATCTGGTGCTTGTATGCCCGTGACTGCAAGTTGCAGAATTTATCCCCATCCATCCCGTATGCTGATAGCTGAATCCTAGTGCTTTAAACGGATCCCAACTAAGAACTAGTTGGGATAACGAATAGAAACCTGCATCTTCAAATAGTTTGAAACAATTTCATCTCAACTCAAMTTTCAACCAAAGTTAATCATCGCTTCCTTTACCAAAGGTAAGTGAAAGTAGTTTTGATTTGGCGTGGTTCACCATAGTAAAAGTTATAAGCACCTTCAGCATATTTTTCATCCAAAAGATTGGATATATTTAATTGTAATTTCCAATCTTTTTCCTTGTAACTTAGCATTGTATCTACAAGGGTATGACTATCGACATCATAACTACCGTTGTCACTCTCTCCCACATACCGAACACCCATACCAAATTTTAGTTTGGGTAAATTAAACTGTAGAAAGTTATAATCAGCCCATAAGGAAAATTGACTTTCTGGTATGTTTTTAGATGCTTGACCAATTTCATCGGGTCTATTACTTTTAGTTATGCGTGCATCMGTGTAGGTGTAGCCACCAAAGATATTGAGTGCATCAGTAATTTTAGCTTGAACTTCAAACTCTAAGCCCGTTGAAGTAATTTCTCCCGTTTGCACACTATATGATGTATCTATTGGATCAGGCGTACGTACATTAGTTTTTGTAAGATCATACAGCGTAAGTGAAAGTAATATTTCCTCTGCTTTATCTCTATAACGCACACCTATCTCATACTGCTCTCCTTCGGTTGGATCAAAATCATTTCCAAGGCGATCTGATCCTCCTTGCGCTTTAAATGATTGAGAAAAGCTAATAAAAGGAGCAAAACCAGTATCACTTAAATAGGCTACACCAGCTTTCCCCGTAAAAGCAGAGGCATCTTGTAAATCATAAGATGCTGAGCCATCAAATGGTTTTTCACCCCATTCGGCCGTACCATAACGTCCACCTAGTGTGAAGCTAAAGCGATCTAATTTAAATTGATCTTGCAGATAGACTCCCTTTTGCTCAGTTTTTTCGTATCGTGAACCAGAATGGTATTCAGGTGCACCAAAGACGGCATTGCCATAGCTTGGTGTATAAATATCCAAATCACCATTAGTGACGGTAATATTGTAACGCTCAGAAGTTAGTTCATCATAACTATAATCAAAACCGGCTAATATTTTGTGTTCAACCCCCGCTATCTTAAAATCTGATTGTAGATAATTATCACTAGTGATTTGTTTACTTGTTCGAGACCATTTGCTGGCACCATTTCTTTCTATAGTACGCATATCACTCTTAAAATCTCCAAATTTCATATACTGAAGATCGTTGGATGCCTTAAAAAGGCGCAAAGAATGATGCATTTTAAACGTCGGGTTAAAACGATGTTCAAAAATATATCCAATTGAATAGCGCTCAACCTCAGAGTCATCAAAACCAGGTTCTACTATAGAAGCATCTCTAGGAATTCTGCCATTTGGATTTGCAACAACCGTCCCCTCTTTTGGTAATCCATATTCCAGAGGCGTGGCATTATCGCGTTGAAATTCACTTAAAAATGTAAGAGAGGTATTTTCTGAAGGTTGCCATAGCAATGATGGTGCAATATAAACCCGTCGATAGTCAGTATTATCACTAAATCCATCGCCATCCTTAATAAGTCCGATTAGACGATAACTAAATTTACCCCCATCATCAATTTTACCACCCACATCACCAGCTAGAAGTTTGTGATCAGAATTACCCAATTCTACTTTCACTTCTCTATGTGCCGTTGCTGTTGGACGTTTGCTAACCAGRTTAATCGTGCCGCCTGGTTCGTCGCCACCGTAAATAGTTGACGAAGGCCCTTTTAGAACTTCTACTCGTTCAATACCATAAGATTCTGCCTGCCCATCCCAAGCATCGACCTGATAAGTCATGCCATCACGACGTATTCTCCGCGATTTAAATCCCCTGATATAAAAACTCTCCCAAATGTCAGCATCATTGTTACCAACACTTACCCCCGGAGTATAACTTAACGATTCCATGATGCTATCAGCCCCAAGTACTTGTATCTGTTGTTGACCGACTATAGATATAGATTGTGGAATTTCAAGGATATCCGTATCGGTTTTACTAGCCGTTGAGCTTATCCGGGGAGCATAGCTTTCTAGTGGGCTATATCCAGTAAGTGCTTTTTCTTTTACCTCTATRGTATCAAGCTTTAGTGTATCTTCAGCCATCAGCTGAAAAGGTAGTATTGCAAAAGTAGCAGCACTAACTATCAAATTTAAGCGTGTTCTTCTCATAATTTTAACTCCTCTAATATAAATTTGTTGCAAATCGTAATGCTAATTATTACTATTACGRTAGGCTAGCATGGAAGAGTGTCGAACTAGGGTTGTTTCAAAGAATAAATCTAAATAAGCAAATTTAAGTTATAAAATTAGAGTGAACGACCTATATCCAAAAAAAGTGGTCGGTTGAAACAAAAATGGGTTCAATGGGAAAACTATCAACTTGATGTGAATCCCAACAGNATCTATTGAATTATATCCTTATGTTTTATAACTCATATCATTTGCACTTAACGTTGGAATACATAAGTCCAAATGATTCTAAAAGAAAATGAACTCGCTTTTAATAAAACGCTTGACCCTACAATATTGTCCATTGGATATATTGTTACACTAAGCACCAAGCAACGTAATCTAGCAAGGTGTAATACTTTTAACTTACTGATGAAATGATGAACARAGAAACTATCAAAGAAAACATATTAGTACTACCTTGTTTGAGTGCACATGATCACAACTGCTCTTTTGCATTGAATAAGCAAGAACAAAAATACCTATCAAAGAAACAGAGTATTTCTATCTGTATTGATCCTCATTGGATGCCTTATGATGCTTTATCAGATGGGAAACATGCTGGGATAAACAGCTATTTTTTAGCTAGTGCCAGCAAAAAACTGGGTATTCCAATTGAAGTACTTCCTACAAAARATTGGCAAGAATCATTATCTTTAGTGAAAGAACACCAATGTGATTTGCTATCTTTATCTGGCATTACACTATCGCGAAAATCATACCTTCGATTTACCGAACCTTATTTTGATATCATGATTATTTTGGCAACAATAGGTGATGAAGCAACTTCGATTGATATYTTAGCACTTGAAGATGAACCTATTGGAATAGTTTCAAATCATACCTATGTTCATAAAATAGAAATAGAATATCCACATCTAAACTTGATTAAATTTAAAACATTGGAAGATGCGCTAAACGCTTTACAAAAGAATAAGATAGAGATCCTCATTGAGAATCTACCTACAATTGTATATGAAATTCAACAAGGCAACTATGATGAACTAAATGTTAGTGGCACTTTAAAAGAACAATTACAGTTAGGTTTTGGTGTTCGCAGTGATGACGAGATGCTRTTTAATATTATGCAAAAAATATCTCAAAGTTTTGATTTACAGCAAAAACAAGAGAGCTATAATCGCTGGCTTATAGCACGATATAAAGAAGAAGTTAAAAAATCTCAAGAAAAAGATCGCATATTATTTGAACACAATAAACTAATTGCTATGGGTGAGATGATTGAAAATATTTCTCATCAATGGCGTCAACCTCTTGCTGAAATTAATGCTTCAGTAATATTGATTGATAATCAACTTGATAAAGATGGCGTGATTAATAGTAATATCGAACAAGAGCTGTCCCGTATTGAGCATGTTACAAAATATATGTCACGCACTATTGATGACTTTAGATATTTTTATAGTAATGGTAAAGAAAAARCCCATTGCGATCTACAAGAAAGTCTTAGATTTGCTATTTCAATTATAGAAGCATCGTTACAATTTCATGAAATTACTTTAGAGGTAAACAATAGCATTTGTTTAGGTGTAAAAGCATTTAGCAATGAACTCCAACAAGTCATTATTATTATTTTAAACAACGCTAAAGATGTGTTGGTAGAACGGCAGATCAAAGGTGCTAAAATAACGGTAGACTTTATTGTGACGRATGGTCAATGCACACTAAGTATTTTTGATAATGCTGGTGGCATCATACCTGAAAATATTAATAGGATATTTGAGCCTTATTTTACAACCAAACATCAGTCAAAAGGAACAGGATTGGGACTTTATATTGCAAAAAAAATTATTACAGAAATGAATGGCSTATTGCTTGTGAGCAATAATAGTAGTGGTGCCTGCTTTCAAATAGAACTTAAAATTAGTGAAAATCATGGAAGCTAGACAGTATCCTTATTCACTCTTATATATTGAAGACCAATATGATATTAGAAAGAAATATCTTCAATATTTTGAACAAAAGTATAAAAAAGTTTATGAAGCCAATAATGGCAGCAAGGCACTCGAAATTTATAAACAATATAAACCTGAAATTATTATTTGTGATATTAGTTTACCCGATATAAGTGGGCTGGATATTTTAGAAATTATTCGTAAATATGATCACCAAACTAAAATTATTATGCTAACGGCCTATTCTGATAACAAAAAACTACTTGAAGCTGTAAAGCTAAAACTAACGGCTTATCTTGTAAAACCTGTTAGTCGTAAGGATTTGAAGCTAGCGCTCACACAAGCACATTTAGAATATGAAAATTATGAGGTTACTTCAAAAAAACGCTTACTATTTAAAGAAAATTATGTCTGGAACTATCAAAATAATTCACTTTACCAAGAAATGAATGAAGTAATCCTAACGCCAAATGAACGTAAACTTTTACAGCTGCTTTGTAAAAATATAAATATCACCCACACCTATGAAAATATAATTAATCATATATGGGATGAGGATTATGAAGAAGATAAGTATAACGCTATCAAAATATTGATCAAAAACCTTCGAAAAAAATTACCGGTTAATATTATCAAAAATATTTACGGTGAAGGATATCGCATAGTAATATCTTGAAGCTGTGGCATTATAGCCATCAATAACCAATATCTAGTTTTGCTAGTGCTAAGCTGACTGTAACCTTCCCGAAAAACAAGTGTTAAAAAGGATTTCTGATTTTTAATTATCCCGATCTTAATTCGTTTAAACCTCCGTTYTCCCTTTCAACTTGTTTTATGAAGCAGAAATAACAATCAAGATACGTTTTCATATGCCCTACTCTACATTTGTAACCGCACCCAATTAATAAGATCTTCAGCATTCATCACACCTGATTGGCGTGCTATTTCCTGGCCATTATTGAAAAGTGCAACTGTTGGAATACTACGAATATTGTACTGTTCAGCTAAAGCATGCTCTTGTTCCGTATTTACTTTTGCCAGGCGAACATGTGGTTCAAGTTCTTCAGCCACATGTTTAAATATTGGGATCATCGTTTTACAAGGACCACACCATGGTGCCCAAAAATCGATAAGAACCGGAATATCATTTCGACTAATATGACGCTCAAAAATATCCGTAGTCAGTTCAATAGGATGACAGGTGAATAAAGCCTGCTTACATTGACCACATAGTGGATTCTGACYTAGCCGTTTACTAGGAATTCGATTTACAGAATTACAGTGTGGACAAACTATATGATACGAATCTGGCATATCTTTCTCCTAATTTTAGTTAAGCTGTTTGTGTAGCCTTGTTATTAATACCTGACATCTTTGTGATGCTGTTTAATTTTCTGGTGCAACTTGGCTTGTTTGTTATAAGTTGCTTAATAGTTAGATTTTAACCGCCGCAACATTTTAATTTCATCTAATAAATCGAGCGCTAATGCGGCACCCGCCAAATTCACATCGAGATCACGCTGTAAACGTTGAGCAGTATGAATCCGGATAACACTACTACCCATAAATTGCCAACGAATATGGCTTAAGTGAAAGTCTAGTGGTTCAATAATGCCATATTCAACCAAGGTCAAAACCTGTTCGATAGGTAAAGTGCAGCAATGACATAATTCAACGATAGATATTGTTTGCTCGTCACTGACAATAACATCTGTCACCAATTCGATATTTTTGTTTGTCATGTATTTATGCCTCCAGCTTAGTGCGTGGATTAAAGTCAGCAGCTTCTTGTTGCAGATCTTTGTACAAGGATTTTTCTTTATCACTTATCGTGTCTGAAAGTACAATTTCAAGTGTGACATAAAAGTCACCTGGCGTTTTATCATTGGGTATGCCTCGACCTTTAAGGCGCATCCGTTGACCACTTGAGCTACCAGCCGAAATTTTGAGTTCAACTTTTCCTGCCGGTGTTGGTACTTGTATTTTTCCTCCGAGTGCCGCCTCCCACGGAGTGATCGGCAGTACTAAAGATACATCCCAGCCCTCGACCCTGTATATTGAATGAGGGTTGAACTCTATTTCCAGATACAAGTCACCATGCTGCCCATTAGCAAAACYTGGACTGCCTTGCCCTTGTAACCGTATATTTTGTCCTTGCTTGACCCCTTTGGGAATTTTAACTTTCAAAGTACGCTCTTTAAGTTGAGGTCGGCCCTCTCCGCTGAGTACTGTTGATTTTATCGTTAAATGTCGTATTGCCCCATGATAGGCATCTTCAAGATCAATAAAGACTTTTGCATGACTATCTTCACCACGTGTCTGTTGACCACGACCATAACTATATTGTTGTTGTTCATCACCCATCTGACCAAATAAATTTTCAAAGAACGCGCTGTAATCAGTGCTATGAGAGCTTTGACTCTTATCATGAAACTCAAAGCCAGCATCCCAATCAGGAGGCGGAGCAAAACCTGCTTGTCCAGCTTTCCAATTAGCACCTAATTGATCATAAGCTGCCCGCTTTTCTGGATTTTTTAATACTTCATAGGCTTCACCTACTTCTTTAAAGTGTTCCTCCGCATTACTTTCACTACTCACATCGGGATGATATTTCCGTGCTAACCTACGATAACTACGTTTAATTTCATCTTGAGAAGAATTTTTAGAAACACCTAAAACGTGGTAATAATCTTTATATTCCATTCTTTTATTCTCGCAATGGTAATAACGTGTTATTCAGCATTAAAATGAATCGCAACGTCAGCCTGTTGATCTTGTTCTAGCTGACTATAAGCATATTCAACTTCTTTATAATTTCCGTTGACAATTACAAGATAGGCACCGCTATAAATCAGCGATTTATARCAATAAAGATTCGCTTTGTGAATGCCTAATTGGAGAAGATCATTATCTAATAAACCCAAACCATCCGCCGCTACATTACCTTGCTGTATCGTTTCTCCTATCAATGAAATACATTTTTCATTGATATTAGTAGTCAAYAATTGTTGAATTGCATTTCGAGCATCTCTGATCTCAATAAAAACAGCCACGCAACTACTTTCTTTTTTCATTGATATATCCATAACAACATCATAGATAAYAAAATAGATGAATATATTCTTTTATGCTGTCATCTAAGTGACAAAGTTGATTATTTAATGCGATTTTTGCACAGATTCAATCTGTTGCTTTAAACCATCAGCATGTTGCCGAAGCTTTTCTAAATCATCGATAATAAGATGATGATTKTCATAGTGTAATATGCCTTCTTTCTTCATYGATTGAAGRTGGCGGTTTACAACTTGTCTTACTGATCCCATCATTTCTGCTAACGCTTCATTTGATAGATCATGGAGCAATACCACATCAATTCCTGACTCAGATCCACCAGCAGGAATGTTGCCTAAAGCAACATATCTCAAAATRAGYCGGGCTAAACGTGTTTGAGTTTCATATAAGGCTAAGTCTGCTACTAATGCTTCACGATGCCTAATGCAATGTCCTAAATAAGGCATGTAATTTTTATTAAATTCTGGATGGTCTTTTATCCATGCTCGCACCTCTTCAATGGGTGCTGATAGAAGCTTAAGATCATCTAATGCAACAGGGATAACCTCATGTTCTTGTCCATCTAGCAGCGTTAATATATCGTAAACGTCTCCTTCCTCAAGCAATAACAATGTCATTTTCTTACCCGTCTGGGGGTGCATCTGGACCAACTCCATTCGACCTTCTAAGATCACATAAAATCGTTGCAAAGCAATCTTACTATCATGCTGTGATCCTTTATTCCAAGATTCGAAGCGAAAATGGGCTAACATATCATCAAGCAATTCCATCGATAACCCCTGAAACAACCTTGTTTTTGACAATCTTTGGCGATATATATTGTAAAGAGCTAGGTTCTCTTTCATTGGTGCTTTCCATCCTTAGGCGTTCGATAAAATGCCGTATAAACTAAGACTAGTCGGTTCATAATGAAATTAGTTGTGATCTTTTCCAGCAACGCGGCAGTAAGAATAAAACGCAGTACCTCTTCAGCAGACACCTTGATGACTTGAATAACAGATCGTAAAACCACAACCATTAGGCCTGCTAGAAACAGTTTGCCAATGGATTTCATGTAAACAGAATTTAATCTATCATAATTATGAGCTTAATACAGTGTGTATTTAGTTCAATAGAGTGCATTTCAAATCAGGAGTAAAAAAGCACTGCTATAACAAACTGCATGAGAGTCTTCAATCGTGTGATTCTAAAGCTTTTTCTATTTCTAGAACATACCGTGTAGTACTCAATACCGTGTCAGGATTCAAACTCATTGAATCAATGCCAATTTTCACTAAGTATTCAGCCATTTCTGGATAATCTGATGGCGCTTGTCCACACAAACCTGAATGTTTATTATTACGTCGAGCACCTTCAACAGCCATTCGGATCATGATTTTTACACCTTCATCACGTTCATCAAAGGAAAATGAAACAATTTCTGAGTCTCTATCAACGCCTAAAGTCAGCTGAGTCAGGTCGTTGGAGCCGATAGAAAAGCCATCGAATAACTCAGCGAAAGCATCAATCTGAATTATATTATTTGGGATTTCACACATGACATATATTTCTAAGCCATTTTCCCCTCGTTTTAGCCCATGTGTAGCCATCGATGCCAATACTTTTTTACCTTCACTGATAGTACGACAAAAAGGAATCATTAATTTAACGTTGGTGAGTCCCATCACTTCTCGTACACGCTTCATGGCAGCACATTCTAATGCAAATCCTTCACTGTAGAGAGGATGTGTATATCGTGCCGCGCCACGAAAGCCAATCATAGGATTACTTTCTACAGGTTCAAAATAACGCCCACCCAACAAAGAAGCATATTCATTGGTTTTAAAATCTGACATGCGAACAATCACCGGTTTAGGGTAAAAAGCGGCAGCAATGGTAGCTACGCCTTCTGACAAGCGATTAATAAAATAATCAGCTCCACTTTCATATCCTTGAATCAGGCTTTCTAGTGCATCTAGCTCTGCTTTATTATCAATCTTTTCTGGATGTAATAGCGCCATGGGATGAGCTTTGATATATTCATTAATAATGAACTCTAGCCGAGCCAAACCAACACCATCATTAGGTAATGCTCGCACACTAAAAGCAAGGTCAGGATTGCCTAAATTGAGCATTATTTTAGTTTTTGGCCGTGCTAACCCTGACAAATCAGTACGCTCTATACTAAAAGGTATTATTCCTTTATAAACTCGGCCTTCATCACCTTCGGCACACGATACAGTAACCATATCACCTGTACCTAACACCTGAGTTGCTTGATCACAGCCTACTACAGCAGGAATACCTAACTCACGCGATATTATAGCGGCATGGCAAGTACGCCCTCCTCGATTGGTGACAATCGCCGCTGCAATTTTCATCACAGGTTCCCAGTCAGGTGTGGTGGTATCAGCAACCAGCACTTCACCGGCTTGAAATTCATCCAAATTCGCTACATCAGAAATATAACGCACATTACCTTGACCGACTTTAGTGCCTACCGCATAACCACGAATTAAAATATCACCCTCCCCATTTAGATGRTATTGCTCTAAAATTGTGCCATGYTGCTGTGAAACAACYGTTTCTGGCCGAGCTTGAACGATATAAAGCTGYCCATCAACACCATCTTTAGCCCATTCCATATCCATTGGTTTGTTATGACCTGCTTTATCACTATAATGCTTTTCAATAATAAGGGCATATTCAGCTAGTTTGAGTACATCACTATCACTAATGCAATATTTTTTCCGCTCACTAGAAGTGACCTGCTCATTACGAGTGGTTACTTTATTCTGTCCTGTGGCATASACCATTCTGATCTGTTTACTACCTAACTGTCGTCTAATAACCGCACGGTAACCTTGTTTAAATGTGGGTTTATGCACATAAAACTCATCGGGTTCAACATTTCCTTGGACTATATTTTCTCCTAATCCATAAGCACCGGTAATAAATACCACATCTTCAAAACCTGTTTCGGTATCAAGTGAAAACATAACACCACTAGAAGCAATATCTGATCGCACCATTTTCATAATGCCAATMGACAAGGAAACATTAAAATGATCAAATCCTTGATCAACACGATAATGGATTGCACGATCAGTAAATAGRCTAGCAAAGCAACRCCGACAAGCTTCTAGCAAAGARGCATTRCCACTAATATTCAAGTAAGTATCTTGCTGACCCGCGAAAGAAGCGGTGGGTAAATCTTCTGCAGTKGCAGAAGAKCGTACTGCCAAAGTYAGTTCTTCACTGTATTGATYTTTTAGTTTTGYATACGCGCTGATGATGGCMRTTTGCAATTCATCTGGTAGACCTGCAGCRTAAAYRACTTCACGCGCTTGTGCCCCTCGCTTCGCTAAATCGGTCATATCGTCTGGATCTAATTCATCCAGTACTGCATGAAGATCATCCCACGCTCCCGCTTTATCCAACATGTCACGGTAGGCGTAGGCCGTGGTAGCAAAACCATTTGGGATCAGAATCCCTTGTGGGCTAAGTTGTTGATACATTTCTCCTAGTGAGGCATTTTTACCCCCKACCAATGGCACATCTTCAATCCCGAGTTCATCAAACCAACGAATTAGRCTCGTATCATTGTTTTTTGTCATGTTTTCTCACTAGAATCAAAGGGTATAGCTATCATTAAGTGCCGGCATAATAACGTCAGTATTCTCCAATTTATCAGCAAATATTTTCATACTATTTTCTTCACCATGTACTAARAATGTTCTTTGAGGATGACCTGTTTTACGGTGCCATGATARTAATTCTGCTTGATCGGCATGAGCTGAAAATCCACCTATGGTATGGATAGCTGCACGCACACGTATATCTTCACCATATAAATGGATTATCTTGGCACCATCAACAATCTTTCTTGCTAAAGTCCCCTGTGCTGCAAAACCAACAAATACGATACTATTTCGCCTATTCCACAAATTATGTTTTAGATGATGACGTATACGCCCCCCCGTACACATGCCAGATCCCGCCATAATAACAGCGCCGCCACTAATTTGATTGATAGCCATAGATTCAGCTGTCTCACGCGTAAAATGCAATCCCGGCAAGCGAAAAGGATCGCTATCTTCAGAAACATTGAGCGTATCACTATCATAGCATTCAGGATGCCGTTCAAAAATTTGAGTAGCTGAAATCGCCATAGGTGAATCCAAAAACACATTGATGTTACGTTCTATCTGTTTTGTTTCAACACCTTCACGTAAGTAATATAATAATTCCTGTGCACGTTCCAGTGCAAAAGTAGGAATAATTATATTACCGCCACGGTTCATTGTAGTGTTAATGACGTCATAGAGCTCTTCAATAGAAGGCAAAAGCTGTTTGTGAAGACGATCGCCATACGTTGTTTCCATCACCACCGTATCCACTTTAGGGGGTGTTGCAGGATCGCGTAATATTGCCCGACCACCGTAGCCCAAATCACCAGAAAATAGAATCCTATGCTGATTTTCATTTTCTTCTAATTCTAATAAGATACAGGCGGAACCTAGAATATGGCCAGCATCGATAAATGTTGCTGTAATCCCTGAAGCTATCTGTAAAGCAACATTATAATCCGCTCTTCGGCCAAAAAACGCTAAACTATTGAGCGCATCTAACGTGGTATATAAAGGATCGGTATGATACTTATTACTACTGCATCGTTTTGCTCTTCGTGCATGATAACGTGCTTCATCTTCCTGTAATCGAGCAGAATCTAATAAAATTAACCGTGCTAATTCTACCGATGCCGCGGTAGTAATAATTTCACCGCTAAACCCACGTTTTACAAGTAGCGGTATACGACCACAATGATCGAGATGAGCATGTGTCAGTAACAGAATATCAATCGTGGTTGGATCAAAACCAAATGCCTCATAGTTTTCATCGGTAAGTGCATGTCTTCCTTGATAAAGTCCACAATCTATGAGTATGCGTTTGCCGGCACATTCTATTAAATGACAAGAACCTGTTACATTCTGAGCAGCACCATGAAATGAAATTTTCATCTTGTTTTTATCCTTATTTACAGAATTTAAAGTACTTCTCTTAGATCAAAATAGGTAATGTCATAACGGGATCGGCTCCAGCCCATTTAATATGTTTTTCGTATTGTTCTACATCGTCCCTATCGCAATGTAGAATAACAATATAGTGCCCTTTATCAATACTGTCATGGATGATGGTAAGTTCTTCCTTAGGAATTCCGAGTGCATGCAAAGCACTGGCTAATTCAGTCAAAACAGCAGCACCCGCCATTGCCCCTCCTCCCAGCGTTGCACCGGCAATCGTGACACCTAAAGCTTCTACAATCGGTCCCGCAGCTAATACTGCGCCCATTCCTGGTAGCRCAAMSANAWMCAGWSWNTMYSCRKAMKTWWTSCCMAYNAATCCTCCCCAGAAAATGCCATGTTTACCCCATACTTTAACGCGTTCTTCTTTACTCGAATACGTTAATCCCAGCATATCATCACCTGGTCCACTGGCTTTATGTAGTAATGAAATTCTATCTGCCGGAAAGTCTTGTTCGATTAATTTCTCTACCGCACTGGTCGCACTATTTTCTCCATCAAAAATACCCACAACTAATACTATGCGTGGCTGCCATGCTTTATTTTTATCAATATTAATGTTCATGAATTTTCACCTCTTAATATTAATGATATCGCTATAATTAGCTTATATTCTGTCATCTAAGTGACAGTCTTCTACTTTTTGTTGGCGTTAGAATAAGTTACATACAATTTAACAATACACCTTAAATGATGAGTAATAGCAAGATGAATAAATTACACAACAAACAATGGCACCACCTATCTCAAGATAAGATATTGGAGCACTTTGAAACATCATCAACCGTTGGTTTAGATCAATCATCACTAGCAGAACGCCAGAAAAAGTACGGTCTCAATCGATTACCAGAGGGAAAACCCCGTAGTGCTTTACAACGATTTTTGTACCAATTTCACAATGTATTGATTTATGTATTGATTCTGGCCTCTATAGTCACCGCATTATTAGGACATTGGGTTGATACTGGCGTGATCTTAGGTGTAGTCATTATTAATTCGCTCATTGGTTTTATCCAAGAAGGTAAGGCTGAAAATGCCTTACGGGCAATAAAGAAAATGTTGTCATCGAAAGCAATCGTTATTCGAGAAGGACAACAGCTCACAGTGAGTGCAGAAACATTAGTACCGGGTGATATTGTATTATTACAATCAGGTGATAAAGTGCCCGCCGATCTCCGTTTAGTACGCGTAAAAGGCTTACAAATTCAAGAGTCGGCACTCACCGGTGAATCCGTACCAATTGAAAAAGTGACTGAGCCAGTCGATGAGAAAACAGTTATTGGCGATCGGCTTTGCATGGCTTATTCAGGTACCTTTGTGACTCATGGTCAGGGAACCGGTGTGATAGTCGCAACCGGTTCCCATACTGCCTTAGGGCATATCAGTGCATTGGTCGCCAATGTTGAAAGTGTAACAACGCCTCTGCTCAGACAAATGGCACAATTTGGTCATTGGCTAACACTCGCAATTTTAGTGATCGCGATCATAAATTTTGCCTTTGGTTATTTCGTTCAAGGTTATGGTATTGCTGATATGTTTTTAGCATCCGTGAGTTTAGCCGTGGCAGCCATTCCTGAAGGTCTACCGGCAATTATGACAATTACCTTAGCGATTGGTGTGCAACGAATGGCACGTCGAAATGCGATTATCCGTCGATTACCAGCAGTAGAAACACTCGGGGCAGTATCAGTAATTTGTTCAGATAAAACAGGTACCCTAACCCGCAATGAAATGACAGTTCGCACTATTATGATGATAGGGAACCAATTTGAATTTGCAGGCACAGGCTATGATCCACATGGTGCTATCACCTTAGAAAATMATACAYTCTCAACAGAAACTCATCCACAATTAATGGCAGCATTAGAAGCTGCAGTTTTGTGCAATGATGCCTCGTTAGAACAACATGACACTGGCTGGAAAGTGCATGGCGACCCAATGGAAGGGGCATTGTTAGTAGCAGGATTAAAATACGGTATCTCCGCTGAAGCGATTAGCAAACGTTTACCACGAACAGATATTATTCCATTTGAATCCGAACATAGATTCATGGCGACACTGCATCATAGTCATAGTGACCAAGCATTTATTTTCCTAAAAGGTGCACCAGAACACGTATTGGAAATGTGCAGTAAACAACGTTCTATCGAAGGTGAACAGCCATTAGATAAAGCGCATTGGTTAGAACAAATCGAAGTAATGGCAACTAAGGGACAGCGGATATTAGCCATTGCTACGCAGTCTGTACGTCATGATCAACGCACATTGAATTTYGAAGATTTGAATAATGGTTTAACATTCTTAGGTCTATTTGGCTTAATTGACCCACCTCGTGAAGAAGCAATTTTAGCTGTTCATACCTGTAAAAAAGCAGGTATTCGAGTAAAAATGATTACAGGTGACCATGGTGCAACGGCACTGGCAATTGCACGTCAACTTAATCTAATCAATACAGAAAAAGTGATCACCGGACAAGATCTAGAACAAATGAGTGATGAGCAATTACAACAACAAGTACAAGATATCGATGTTTATGCACGGGTGAGTCCAGAGCACAAATTACGGCTGGTTAAACTATTGCAAAAACAAGGGATTATTGTTGCTATGACCGGTGATGGCGTGAATGATGCCCCAGCATTAAAACGTGCAGATGTAGGCATCGCCATGGGAGAAAATGGTACAGAAGCAGCGAAAGAAGCAGCTGAAATGGTGTTGGTGGATGACAACTTTGCATCCATCATTCATGCGGCAGAAGAAGGAAGAACGGTATACGATAACTTGCAGAAAGCTATTTTATTTATTTTACCGACCAATGGCGGCGAAGCATTGATTATCCTTGCCTCCATTATTTTTGGTTTTCAACACTTACCCCTCACACCGGTACAAATCCTGTGGGTCAATCTAATTACTGCCGTGACATTGGCTTTAACATYARMAKNTNAACCASCCRAWMWWMAYSYGWYGAACCGGCCTCCTCGTGATGCAGCCGCTCCGATACTTTCACCATTTCTAATTTGGCGCGTTTTATTTGTGTCAGTGATTTTAATGGTAGGCACTATGGGGCTATTTCTGTGGGAAACGACACAAGGTGCAAATATTAATTATGCACGTACGGTTGCGGTGAATACCTTGGTCATGTTTGAGATATTTTATCTATTTAATTCACGCTATATTATCGACTCAGTACTCAATTGGGAAGGCCTGACAGGTAATCGTTTCGTGCTGGTTGCCATTGCACTATTGCTTGTTTTTCAGCTCGGTTTTACTTATTTATCACCTATGCAGACATTATTTGGTACCGCATCTATTTCAATCGATGCGTGGCTTCGAATTGTATTGGTCAGTATCTCGGTACTCTTTTTAGTAGAGTTTGAAAAAGGGTTCGTGCGTTATATTAAAAAGCGCTGACTATTATTAGCCACGTTCCAACTGTTTTCTTAACTGATCCAGTTTTTCCTTATAGTCTTCGGCATGACCGTAATCGGCAAACTCGGCCATTCGATGATGATGGCTTAAACCACGACGTGCATGCTTGATWGGACACCAATACTGTTCCGTACGAGCAATAATTTCACGGGTATATTCAATCAAGCCAGTACCATAACCACAATACATACAATTCATCTTCTCGATCACATTCAAATAGCTTAAATGTTGCCGATCTATCACGATATAGTCTGCACGGCGTACCCGTGGTATTCCGAAAACTCTAAAGCAGATATGTTGATAAAAAGTAATGGAGATATCAAGTAAAACTAACGGTATAGAAATACTATAGATAATCGGAGAAATTAATAGGTGTCCAATCTTAGCATTAATTAGGTATTTCCAAATTCCAGTACGATACTGGCTCTGTAACTCGCGAATACCCTCTTCGAAGAAAACTTTTCCTTTTTTAATRTTGTAATGAAATTGACGTTGTTTCTCAGCAAATAATCGGTCAAATTCTTGCTCTAATTGAGTATGCAAATGTTGAATATTCTCAACTATTTCCTCAAATTTATTTTGTGACATGATGAGCTCCCGAAGAAAATGGAAATATTTCTAATTCAAAAATTGCAACAACATTCAGGATAAATGTCACTCATGTGACACTTTGACCCTTCATAGCAGTTTATATTAAAACGCATTAGGATTGATAAAATTAAACGAATAGGAGCTGCAACCATTATGTTTCAAGCTATACCTGTAAAAGAAGATAATATCTTCGCATTCAAAGCAATGGGGAAATTAACCGATGCTGATTATCACTACTTTTTACCCGAACTAACAAGTCTGATCGATAGTTATGGCCCTATATCACTGCTTATAGAACTAGAAGATTTTCACGGCTGGGAAGCCAAAGCKGCGTGGGAYGATTTTAAATTTGGTAAAGACCATGATAAGGATTTTATAAAAATTGCTATTATCGGTGAAAATCGCTGGCAAAAGTGGATGTCGATCATTGGCAATGCATTCGGAAGTGCTTTTTTTGAGACGAAAGTACGCACTTTCTTACGGGAAGATTTTCAAGATGCTTGGGATTGGTTGCGYGAGRGTGATAATAGCAGTGAGGGCCAATCCAAGCAACATATAGAAGCTAAACAAGTGCAGCTAAAACCCTATAATAATATTGTTGTTACCATCGACTTTTCGCCTCATTCCGATTTGGTTTTGGCGCGAGCAATTGAGTTAGCTCAATACTATAATGCTAAGCTGTCTTTAATTCATGTAATTGAACATTTTACCCATATGCATTTTGAATATGACTTAGTGATGTCAGCTTATGATGACGGAGAAATGGATCAAGCACTTTTCGATAATTCAATTTCGCATTTGAATCAAGTTGCAAATGAGCTAAATTATCCTAAAATTCAGCAAGAAGTACTGTGGGGTAGCCCTAAGTCGACCATATTATCGTATGCTGCAGCACAAAATGTTGACTTAATTGTGACCGGTTCTCATGGCCGTCATGGTTTTGCACGGCTACTTGGCTCCACCGCTAATGGCATTGTTCATAATGCAAAATGTGATGTAATGGTTGTCAAACTTACAGAATAATAATTATAGTAGCTCATCTTGAAATGTACCTTAATTGAGTAAAGNNNATAATTTATGAGTCAAAACTTAACTAGCCTACCCCCTCTGAAACTTCGTCGTGTGGGTATAGACACATATAAAGAAAATGTAGCTTATTTACATCGAGACTGCCCAATCTATCGAACTGAGGGTTTCCAAGCCCTCAGTAAAATTGAAATTCATAAAATAGCGAATGGTATYCCCATTATCGCAGTGCTCAATATTGTCGATGATGACACAATCACTGCTCCCAACCAATTAGGTTTGAGCGAACAGGTTTTTCGCCAACTTGATCTGGCTGAAGGAACAGATGTTTGTATTAGTCATGCCACTCCTCCTTCATCCCTAAAATCTGTCCATCTCAAGATTGCCGGCGAACGCCTTAGCTATGATAACTATCTAAAAATTATTCAAGATATTGTTCATAACCGCTATTCAAAAATTGAAATTGCAGCTTTTCTGGTAGGCTGTGCTGAATCTGGGATGGAACGAGAAGAAATATTAAGTCTCACCCGCGCTATGGTTAATACTGGAAAGCGCATTGACTGGGGTGAACACCTTGTCTCTGATAAACATTGYATTGGKGGTATYCCRGGTAATCGTACGACGATGATAATTGTTCCTATCGTTGCCGCACATGGTATGTTGATGCCTAAAACATCAAGTCGSGCTATCACCTCTCCGGCAGGTACGGCAGATACAATGGAAGTGCTTGCCAATGTTGACCATTCTCAAGAAGTATTACGTACCATAGTYCATAAAGAACGTGCCGTTATAGTCTGGGGCGGTACCGCAAAATTAGCGCCTGCCGATGATATTCTCATCGCTGTTGAGCGCCCTTTATCGATGGATTCCTCRGGTCAAATGGTCGCTTCAATCCTCTCTAAAAAAGTAGCTGCCGGTGCTACTCATTTGCTGATTGATATACCCGTAGGAGAAACTGCAAAAATACGCAATTCCTCCGAGGGGCTAAAATTACGCAAAATATTCGAGTATGTAGGCGATAAAATGGGGCTGCATATTGARGTRGTTTTRACKGATGGTAGTCAGCCTATTGGGCGTGGTATTGGCCCTGTTTTAGAGACAGTAGATATTATGAAGGTGTTAGAAAATGATCCTGAAGCACCACATGATTTRCGTGAAAAAGTACTACAACTTGCGGGGCGAATAATAGAATTCGATCTTGATGTTCGTGGCGGTCAAGGTTATGCCATCGCCCGTGATATCCTAGAATCTGGACGAGCATTAACCAAAATGAATGCYATTATCGATATGCAAGGGCGCAATCTAGACCCTCCCAAGCTCGGAACGTTACAGCATGATATTATTGCATTCAAAACAGGTATTATTGAAGCAATTGATAATTTTAAGATTGCTACAATTGCACGTCTTGCCGGTGCACCAATAGATAAAGGTGCAGGTGTTTTTTTGCATAAAAAAGTGGGGGATACAGTAAAACAAGGGGAGCGCTTGTTCACGATTTATGCACAATTTAATGCTGACTTTAATTTTGCTATCACAGCATCAGAAAAAGAACATTCTTATATAATAAAATCGGCAGAWWRNTCATGAGTRATGATGTACTAYTACTTGGYTTCCCTGAATATCASCCACAATCACAACAATTGGCGGCAGCCTCTAATMTACCTTTTGAGGAAATAAAAATTCACCTTTTCCCTGATGGTGAAAGTAAAYTAATTATTCCAGAKAAGTTGCCAAAACACGTCATTCTCTGCCGTAGTTTAGATGATCCCAATGCAAAACTCATTGAATTATTAATGGTTGCAAGCAGTGCACGTAAGCGAGGCGTTAAAACCCTAACGTTAGTGGCTCCGTACCTTTGTTATATGCGTCAAGATAAAGCTTTTAAACCCGGCGAAGTGATTAGCCAGAAAGTCATTGGTGAGCTATTGGCAAGTTACTTTGATAATGTATTGACAGTGGATGCACATCTACATCGCATCACTAAATTATCACAGGCAATACCCATCCGAAATGCAATCAATATCACCGCCACAGATCCCATGGCACACTTTATTCAAGATCAYATTCAGCAACCATTTCTAATAGGTCCGGATAGCGAATCTGAGCAATGGGTTGCTGACATTGCCTCTCATTATCAAATGGATTTCACTATCGCATCTAAAGATCGGTACAGCGATGAAGATGTAAACGTCACCTTAGCAACAGCTAATTATCAAGGGCGTAATATAGTATTAGTTGACGAYATAGCAAGCACAGGTAAAACATTGTTGGCTGTATCTAAAAAATTAGCCGAGTTTTCACCTGCATCAATTTCAGTGCTCGTAACACATGCATTGTTTATTGATGATGCAATAATAGAATTAGAGCAGGCTAATGTGAAAAACATATGGAGCTGTGATACGGTTTCTCATCCAACAAATGCTGTTTCTATGACTGATGTTTTATCTGACGAATTGAAAACCTTACTCTTAATGCTAACATTTGACGCATAAGATTCAGTCTAATAGGAGATTACTCACTCCCATGCATTCAGCSCTTTTAATCGCTCTACAGCATCTGTATCGCCTTGTGCTGCTGCACGTCGGTACCACTTAACCGCTTCGTCTTTACTCTTTTCGACACCTTCGCCAATTTGATAACTAACAGCTAAATTATACTGCGCTTCAGGATCACCTGCTTTTGCTGCTTTGAGATACCATTTAACGGCTTCCTCATGATCCTGTCTAACACCTTCACCTTCGTCATAGCTGACGGCTAAATTATATTGTGCTGATGTATGTCCTTGTGCTGCGGCTTTACGATACCAATCAACGGCTTCAGCATGATCAACTTCTACRCCTTCACCATCATCATAACTTCTAGCTAAATTATATTGTGCTTTTGCATCCCCTTGAAGGGCAGCCTTGCGATACCATACAGCAGCAGCGACATCATCTTCTTCAACACCTTCGCCATCATCATAGCTKACCGCTAAATTATATTGCGCATCGATATGACCTTGTTGTGCTGCTTTAAGATACCATTTAACGGCCTCAGCATGATCTTCGGCAACACCCTCGGCAAAATCATAGSYRAGWGCTAAATCATATTGCGCCTCAGCATCACCTTGCTCTGCAAGCGTAATCGTTGCTTGGAGCTGCTCACTGATATCATCGCYTGCATAGGCKGTGGGAAATAAATTTAGGAGGARTGCAAAGATAAGTGCATATTTCATTATTGTTGTTCCTGACSRATTGAATATATSGYCTGAATTTTAGCAGATYTGATTATRCTARGGAGAGGAATGACAATTRAATTGTATYTAAATTGGTGCCGACGGGCGGAGTCGAACCGCCACGGACTATGTCCACCACCCCCTCAAGATGGCGTGTCTACCAATTTCACCACGTCGGCAATTTAGGGRTATAGATTATTCTGGGAGGTCAGGCAAATCACTAGGTGTTGGTATTGCAGGTACTGTTTCAGTAATCGTTGCTGATTCTGTAACACTTTCAACTGGTTTTGCTTGGTTTGAAAAGTAAGCTAATGACAAGCTAGTCACAAAAAAAGCCGCGGCTAATATCGCACTAGAACGTGATAAGAAAGAAGCCGAACCTTGACTACCAAATACGCTTGATGAAGCTCCACCRCCACCACCCAAGGCTGCWGCWCCTGCATCAGCACCTTTACCATGCTGGATCAAAATCAAACCAACAAGCAGTAATGATATAACGATGTGTACTACAATAATTAATGCATCCATTTTTTTACCTAAACGCTCGTTGCTGCCTGACAAATAGCAACAAACCCATCCGCATCYAAAGATGCACCCCCGATGAGTCCGCCATCAATATCTGGCATTGAAAATAAGGAGGCCGCATTATCCCCTTTAACGCTGCCGCCGTAAAGTATTTGTACTTTTTCKGCAGTGCTTGGATCATGCTTAGCAATGCGCTCACGCATGAGTGCATGTACRCTTTGRGCCCATTCTGGTGCTGCAGACTTGCCTGTWCCRATAGCCCAAACRGGCTCATAAGCAAGCACTGCTTGCGACAAAGCTTTCACACCACTCTGTTCGATAATAATRTCAAGTAAGCGCAAAATAACCTCTTCTGTCTTGCCTTGYTCATGYTCTTCTGGRCTTTCACCTATACAAACGATAGGYGTGATACCYGCTTGTAGCGCAACCCCATACTTCTCAGCAATAATATAATCTAATACTAATTGATCTARRCCAATYTCRGCATACAAGCAACGTCGTTCAGAATGTCCCATCAATACATATTGGCAACCAAAATCTTTGAGCATAGGTGCAGATATTTCACCTGTATAGGCACCCTGTTTAAATTGCGAAAGATTTTGTGCTCCCCACGGTATCGTGGTCCCTTCTAGCTGTGCTTGAACTTGCTGTAGATAGACCGCAGGAGGAAATACGGCAACATCAATGGATGAAAAACTATTTGCGTGCGCCAAAATTCCGTCAAGCAATTGTATATTRCTTGCACTGGAGCCGTTCATTTTCCAGTTTCCCGCGACAAAAGGTTTACGCACGATTTATCTCTCATTACATTATAAAATAAGGGCTTTAGACTACCTTCCTATCACGGAGAAAGCAATGATCTTTTATGTTTATTTTCTCATTGGTACATATCCTGCATGCCCGAAGAGAGGACTTAACATTAAGTCTTATGAATTTTATTTTTAATGATAGGAAAGAACTATGGGCACTCAAAATTTAAATACAGATAATGTTATTAAATTTCCTAAAGGATTAATCGGTTTATCTGAGCAAACACAGTTACAATTATTTCATGAAATGACGCCCGATGAACCTACTGTTCATTGGCTACAGTCTACTGAAGATGCTGATTTTTCAATGTCAGTTATTGCTCCCAGYACACTKGGCATGGAATACAAAATTGATTTTACCGATGATGATTTAGAATCACTTCAATTAGACAACCCAGATGATGCACTYATATTACTCGTTGTTTATAAACAATCAGATGAAAATGATGATATTAAAGTGGTTACCACCGCGCCTATCATCATTAATGCTGATAAAAATTTAGGTCTACAAAAATCATTAGAACAAGCCATTTTTCATTGATATTATCAATTGTAATTTAAGCTAAATTTTTAATCAGATCAGCAAGCTCATTAGCTAGCTGATTCGTCAGTGTTGCGTCACGCCCTTCAACCATGACTCTAATAACGGGTTCAGTTCCTGATGCGCGTAATAAAACACGTCCGTCATCACCCAATTTAGTTTCAGCAGCTGTGACTGCTGCAGTAATATCACTATTATTGGTAATATCCATTTTCTTGGTGATTCTAACGTTGATCAAGCGTTGAGGATATTTAACGACTGCTGAACTAAGCTCGTTCAAACTGCTGCCTGTTTGTTGTATTTCAGCTAGCACTTGTAATGCTGCGACAATACCATCACCTGTAGAAGTTTTATCTAGGCAGATAATATGCCCCGATGACTCTCCGCCCACCACACCACCCGTTTGCTTCATCATTTGCATCACATAGCGATCACCCACGTTAGCACGGTGAAGCTTCATATCATGGCGTTGCAAAGCATGTTCTAAGCCTAGGTTCGACATATGTGTGCCAATAATTTCTGTTTTGCCGGTGCCATTGCGCTTTTGTGATCGAGCGATAATAAATAACAGTTCATCACCATCAACAAGCTGGCCTTTATGATCAACCATAATAAGACGATCGCCATCACCATCAAGCGCCACCCCTAAATCGGCTTTATTCACTAATACGGCAGCTTGCAATAATTCAGGTTCCGTTGAACCACATTTTTGATTAATATTGAGCCCATCTGGTTTGTCACCAATTGCGATAACCTCGGCACCCAGCTCTTTAAATACATCGGGGGCGATGTGATATGTAGCACCATTGGCACAATCAACAACAATTTTTAAACCGGATAAATCAACTTTCGAAGGAATGGTACTTTTGCAAAATTCGATATAACGGCCAGCGGCATCATCAACACGGAATGCTTTACCTAATAAGTCTGAGTCAACAGTGACCAGAGGCTGGTCCATCATTGCTTCAATTTCATGTTCAATATCATCGGCTAACTTTGTTCCTTCTCCTGAAAAAAACTTAATGCCGTTATCATGGTAAGGGTTATGTGATGCACTAATCACAATGCCTGCTTGCGCATGAAATGTCCGCGTTAGATACGCTATAGCTGGGGTTGGCATTGGGCCTAACAAATAAATATCAACACCCGCCGCAGATAATCCTGCTTGCAATGCTGATTCAAACATATAGCCTGAAATACGCGTATCTTTACCAATCAAGATCTTACTGCGGTGTTCTTTAGCAAAAACACGGCCTACCGCCCAACCAAGTTTTAATACAAATTCAGGCGTGATAACACCATCGCCTACACGACCACGAATACCATCTGTTCCAAAATATTTTCTTTCAGCCAAAATCATCTACCTTCATTACATGATCACACATCATTATAGCCTGAACCGTTTCACGCACATCATGGCTACGAATTATTTTTACACCTTGCCATACCGCCAATGCAGATAAGGCCAAACTAGCAGCCAGCCGTTCATCTACCGACACATTGAGTAATTTACCAATCATTGATTTTCGCGACACGCCAATAAGCACGGGAAGTCCTTGCTCAACCAATTCTCCCAGATGTTTCATTAGCCTAAGGTTATGACTCGCACGCTTACCAAAGCCAAAACCGGGGTCGACAATAAGCTTATTCCTGTTGATACCCGCTTTTTCACACTCAGCCACCCGCTCAAATAAGAACTGGCTAACTTCTGCAACAACGGCATCATATTTTGGATTATCTTGCATGTTTTCAGGCGTACCCTGGGCGTGCATTAAACAAACAGGCACATCTAATTCAGCAGCAGCCTGTAATGCACCCTCAACACGCAAAGCTTGTACGTCATTAATCAATCCCGCTCCGGCATGAACTGCTGCACGCATAACATCGGGCTTGCTGGTGTCGATTGAAATAGGGATATCTATTTCCGATTGAATGGCTTCAATAACCGGAACTACACGCGCTATTTCTTCTGCTACAGAAACAACGGCRGCACCCGGACGGGTAGAYTCMCCRCCCACRTCAATAATRGCAGCACCGTCAGCTACCATTTTTTGAGCTTGYTTGAGTGCTGCTTCCGGTGTAATAAACTGTCCGCCATCWGAAAAAGAGTCGGGCGTAACATTTAAKATCCCCATTACTTGYGGGCRTGTTAAATCAAGCGGTTTACCYGCACAGTCTAATATCACGAATCAATCAGCTATGATTGTTCTGCYGGCTCACCTGACACATCTGAGCTAGCTGATGGCGAGGCTGGTTTTGATGGCGGAGTTGAAGAATCATCGTTCCAGTCTCTAGGTGGACCCGGTTCCCGCCCTTCCATAATGGCATCAATTTGATCGCTATCAATCGTTTCATACTTCATCAATAAATCAGCCATAGCATGCAATTTATCAATATTATCTTTTAATATCTCTTCAGCACGCTGATAATTCCGATTAATCAATTTGCGGACATCTTCATCAATCTGTTTTGCGGTTAAGTCAGAAACCAGTTTATGTTGGGTAACACTGCGGCCAAGAAAAATTTCACCTTCATCTTCACCATAAGACATTGGTCCCATATTGTCCGATAAACCCCACTTGGTGACCATATTGTGTGCGATTTCGGTTGCACGTTGAATATCATTTGATGCACCCGTTGTTACGCCTTCTTTACCTAATGTCATTTCTTCAGCAATACGCCCGCCATATAATGTCGAGATTTGGCTTTCTAATTGTCGCTTACTATTGCTATATTTATCTTCTTCAGGCAAGAACATGGTGATACCTAACGCTCGACCTCGCGGAATAATACTGACTTTATAAACCGGATCATGTTCTGGTACTAGACGACCTACAATAGCGTGACCAGCCTCATGATAAGCAGTATTCCTCTTCTCTTTTTCATTCATCACCATCGATTTGCGTTCCGCACCCATCATAATCTTATCTTTGGCTTTTTCCATATCTTCCATTTCAACCAGACGTTTATCTTCTCTGGCTGCAAACAAAGCCGCTTCATTAACCAAGTTGGCTAAATCAGCACCTGAAAACCCCGGTGTACCTCGTGCAATCACACTTGATTTAACATCCGCCGCCGCCGGCACTTTGCCTAAATGTACATTTAAGATTTGTTCACGACCACGAATATCGGGTAATGGCACCACCACTTGGCGATCAAAACGACCTGGGCGTAATAAAGCAGGATCTAATACGTCAGGACGGTTAGTTGCAGCGATCACAATAACGCCGTCATTGCCTTCAAAACCATCCATTTCTACTAGTAATTGGTTTAATGTTTGTTCACGTTCATCATTACCACCACCTACTCCRGCGCCACGATGACGCCCTACCGCATCAATCTCATCAATAAAGATAATGCAAGGCGCATGTTTTTTAGCTTGTTCAAACATATCACGTACACGTGATGCACCAACACCCACAAACATTTCAACAAAATCTGAACCCGAAATGGTGAAGAACGGCACTTTGGCTTCGCCTGCAATCGCTTTGGCTAATAGGGTTTTACCTGTACCTGGCGCACCTACTAGTAAAATACCACGTGGGATTTTACCGCCTAATTTTTGAAATTTAGCTGGTTCGCTTAAAAACTCGACCAATTCTTCTACTTCTTCTTTGGCTTCATCTACACCCGCTACATCTTTAAAGGTCACTTTCACTTGATCTTCGCTTAGCATTTTAGCCTTACTTTTACCAAATGACATCGGGTTTTTACCGCCACCACCTTGCATTTGGCGCATAAAGAACACCCAAACACCGACCAGTAATAACATAGGGAACCATGAAATAAAGATCTGCATTAATAAGCTTGTTTGTTCTACAGGCTCAGCTTTAATTTTTATACCATTATTGATTAAATCACCCATTAAACCTGGATCATAATCAGGACTATAGGTTGTAAATTCTTTGCCGTTGGTTAATGTACCCGTAATCGTTCTACCTTGAATAAGTACTTCTGAAATCTCACCGCCTTTCACACTACTTATAAATGTTGAATAATCAAGCTCAGCATCATCAACAGCTTTTGGTCCAAAGGCACTAAATACCTGCATTAAAACAATGGCAACAACTATCCATAGAACGATGTTTTTCATCATGTCATTCACTATACGGTTACTCCTACGTAACTTATGTAACTATTTTTCATAATTTTTTAYTTAAGGCCTCGGCCTAATAAATAGACTTCACGACTACGAGGACGTGAAGCATCGGGCTTGCGCGTGATCACTTTTTGAAACCCTTCTCGCATTGCTTTCATATATTGTTCAAAGCCTTCACCTTGAAACACTTTAACTAAAAAACAGCCTTGCTTACTTAAATTCGTTAAAGCGAAATCTAGCGCTAATTCAACCAAATACATACTGCTTGGCTGATCAATTGCACTCACCCCTGTTATATTGGGGGACATATCTGATAATACAAGGTCTATCTGTTGACCATTTAAAACATCATTGAGTTCATCTAGTACCGAATCTTCTCGAAAATCACCTTCGATGAAGTGTACTCCCGTTAACGGCGTCATCGGCAAAATATCCAAAGCAATAACAGTGCCCTTATCACCCACCTTTCGCAAWGCATAGTCAGACCAGCCTCCAGGAGCCGATCCCAAATCAACCACCGTCATACCGGGGCGCATCAATTTATCTTTTTTATCTATTTCTTCTAATTTAAAGGTTGCACGCGATCGGTAACCTGCTTTTTGAGCTAATTTTACATAATGATCATCAAAATGCTCTCGCATCCATTCAGTACTCGATTTACTTCTGGCCATGACTAATCTGCAACCTTATCAGTACTCACAACAAGCGATAAACCTAATAAGGTCAATATTATAAATAAATTGGTGCTTATCTTATGGAATAACTCAAAACGGCTTGTGAGCACATCATTTCCTTGTGATATTCCCTGTTTAATTTCAGCTATTTCGGGTTGTAAATAGTAGCTAAAAACCAGCGTTAATATCATCATGGCCAATAAAACCCAAAATCGCCAGAATTTTACAGCTTGCTTTCCATAGGTAATAAATTTCGCTAATAACAACACTAAGCCACAGCCGAGACCAAGTAGATTGACTGCTGAAAAAAGCTTTCCTGCATAATTTCCTGCTAAAGTCACATCACCTAATGTTGCAAAAGCCATCGGCACAGCGAGATACGCTATTGCCAGCAGGCTACCAACCCATAAAGTCAGTAATAACCGTTCTGATGCGAGACTAGCTACCATATTTAATAGTAACGATCTCATATTCAATATCGCCATTGGGTGCCTTAACGACCGCAATATCATCAATTTCTTTACCAATTAATGCACGTGCAATCGGTGATGAAATAGAAATGCGGTTTTTCTTAATATCCGATTCATAATCACCCACAATTTGATAGGTCACTTCATCATCATTATCAATATTAAGCAAAGCAACGGTCACACCAAATACAACGCGGCCATCTTTAGGCAATGTTGTTGGATCAATGATTTGAGCATTTGAAAGTACGCCATCAAGATCTTGAATTCGACCCTCTATAAAGCTCTGTTGCTCTTTTGCTGCATGATATTCTGCATTTTCTTTTAAATCACCGTGCGCTCTCGCTTCAGCAATCGCAGCCACGACTTCAGGACGTGCAGTATATTTTAATCGGTGTAATTCATCTTTAAGTTCATCTGAACCTAATAAGGTAATTGGTACTGGCATTAGTTTAGCTCTCCATGTAACGTTTGTAAGCAGTTGACAGTATCAACGTCTTCGCTCTTTAATGCTTGGCATGTTGCTCTAGCCGCAGCCAATGTTGTTGTGTAATTCACTTGATGTTGTAGTGCTGCACGACGAATTTCTGTTGAATCTGCCACTGACTGACGTCCTTCTGTGGTATTCACAATTAAGCTGATTTCATCATTTTTAATCATATCAACAATATGTGGTTGACCTTCGGCCACTTTATTGACGTGTGTACACGCCACACCCGCATCATTTAGCACTTTTTGTGTACCGCGTGTTGCTAATAGCTCAAAACCTAAATCAACTAAGTCTTTAGCAATCGCACTAATCGATTCTTTATCCACACCGCGAACACTGATAAACGCTTTACCGCCTGTTGGTAAGACAACAGATGCTGCTAATTGTGATTTAGCAAAGGCTTCACCAAAGGTACGCCCTACACCCATTACTTCACCAGTAGATTTCATTTCTGGGCCTAGAATAGGATCAACACCTTGGAACTTAATGAAGGGGAATACTGCTTCTTTTACTGAATAATACTCTGGAATCACTTCTTCAGTCACGCCTTGCTCAACTAAGCTACGACCCGCCATACATCGTGCTGCTATTTTAGCCAGTGGTACRCCTATCGCTTTAGATACRTAGGGTACGGTTCGTGATGCACGAGGATTAACTTCTAAGATGAAGATTTTATCGCCTTGAATTGCAAACTGCGTATTCATCAAACCAACCACACCTAATTCAAGTGCCATTTGGCGTACTTGCTCACGCATTTGGTCTTGAATGTCATCACTTAAGCTGTATGAAGGTAATGCACAAGCCGAGTCACCCGAGTGRACACCWGCTTGCTCAATATGYTCCATGATRCCGCCAATRAGYACATCTTTACCATCACAAATCGCATCAACATCCACTTCAATCGCATCATCTAAGAAGCGATCTAATAACACAGGAGAGTCATTTGAAACCGAGATAGCCGTTTTCATATAACGATTCAATTCTTCTTCGTTATAGACAATTTCCATACCGCGACCACCTAATACATAGGAAGGTCTAACGACTAAGGGATAGCCAATTTCAGTCGCYAAAGCAGCGGCACTATCCGCTGAGAAAGCAAGACGATTAGGCGGTTGTAGCAAACCTAATTTTTCAACCATTTGTTGGAAGCGTTCACGATCTTCGGCGTGATCAATAGCATCAGGTGATGTTCCAATAATCGGTACGCCTGCTGCTTCAAGTGCACGCGCTAATTTAAGCGGTGTTTGACCACCATATTGCACTATCACACCTTTCGGTTTTTCTAAAGCAACGATTTCAAGTACATCTTCTAATGTTAATGACTCAAAATATAATCGATCTGATGTATCGTAATCGGTTGATACCGTTTCAGGATTACAGTTGACCATAATGGTTTCATAACCATCTTCACGCAGTGCTAATGCCGCATGTACACAACAGTAATCAAATTCAATACCTTGGCCGATTCGGTTAGGTCCACCACCTAAAATCATGATTTTGTCACGATCGGTTGGATTAGCTTCACACTCTTGATCATAGGTTGAATACATATAAGCCGTATCACTTGAGAATTCAGCCGCACAGGTATCAACACGTTTATATACCGGACGAACGTTCATATCATGACGGTGTTTACGCACTTGTTTTTCTGTTTTATGGAGTAGCTTAGCTAATCGCGAATCTGAAAAACCTTTGCGTTTCAATGCGCGCATTTGAGCTTCATCAATCGATGATAATGAGTGTTCTCTTAAGTCATCCTCAATTTCAACGATTTCTTGCACTTGCACTAAGAACCAAGGATCAATTTTAGTAAGCTGTTGAATTTCGTCATAACTAAAGCCATAACGGAATGCATCGGCCACATACCAAAGGCGATCAGAACCTGGCAAACGTAATTCGCGACGCAAGGTATCTGCAACATCATCCGCTGCTAAATCCGTTATTTCAGTCAAACCATCACGATCAATTTCTAAGCCACGTAATGCTTTTTGTAATGATTCTTGAAAGCTACGACCAATCGCCATTACTTCACCCACTGATTTCATCTGAGTGCTTAAGCGATTATCTGCTTGTGGRAAYTTCTCAAAGGTAAAACGAGGGATYTTAGTTACAACATAATCAATTGTAGGCTCGAACGAAGCAGGCGTTGCGCCGCCGGTAATTTCATTTTGAAGTTCATCTAGCGTATAGCCTACTGCTAATTTAGCCGCCACTTTCGCAATCGGGAACCCTGTTGCTTTTGACGCTAAAGCTGATGAACGTGATACACGTGGGTTCATTTCGATAATGATCAATCGACCCGTTTCAGGATGAACCGCAAACTGTACGTTTGAACCACCCGTATCAACACCAATCTCACGCAATACCGCCAACGAGGCATTACGCATGATTTGATATTCTTTATCCGTTAATGTTTGTGCCGGTGCAACGGTAATTGAATCGCCGGTATGCACGCCCATTGGATCAAAGTTTTCAATTGAACAGATAATGATGCAATTATCTTTACGGTCACGCACCACTTCCATTTCATATTCTTTCCAACCGATAATCGATTCTTCAATCAATAATTCAGAAGTCGGGCTCAAATATAAACCGCGTTGGCAAATATCAATAAARTCTTCTTTATTATAGGCAATACCACCGCCGCTGCCGCCCATGGTAAATGAAGGTCGGATAATAGTCGGATAACCAAACTGCTTTTGTACTTCTATTGCTTCTTCTAGGGTATGAGCAATGGCTGAATTTGGCATATCYAAGCCAATTTTTCTCATCGCCGCACGGAATAAATCACGATCTTCTGCTTTATTGATAGCTTCACTATCGGCACCGATCATTTCTACACCGAATTTTTCTAATACACCTTCACGTTCAAGATCAAGTGCACAGTTCAATGCTGTTTGTCCGCCCATTGTCGGCAAGATAGCATCAGGYCGCTCTTTTTCAATCACTTTACTTACCGCTTGCCATGTAACAGGCTCAATATACGTCGCATCCGCCATATTTGGATCCGTCATAATTGTGGCTGGGTTCGARTTCACCAGCACAACACGRTAGCCCTCTTCACGCAAAGCTTTACATGCTTGAGCACCAGAATAATCAAATTCACAGGCCTGACCAATTACAATTGGACCAGCACCAAGAATTAGAATGCTTTTAATATCAGTACGTTTTGCCATCTTAAATTACTTACCAGTCGCTGTTTCAAGTAGATCAATAAAATGATCAAATAAAGGAGCCGCATCTTGTGGACCCGGGCTTGCTTCTGGATGCCCTTGGAAACTAAATGCAGGTTTTGTTTTGTGATGAATACCTTGTAATGATCCATCAAACAATGACACATGCGTTGCTTCTAATGTATCAGGCAATGAATCTTGATCAACCGCAAAACCATGATTTTGGCTGGTWATCATRACYWWRCSGGYYGTWWWWTCTTGYACRGGRTGATTKGCACCATGATGACCAAACTTCATTTTRACTGTTTTTGCACCACAGGCTAATGCTAATAATTGATGCCCTAAACAAATACCAAAAATAGGCAGTTCTTTTTCAAGCAAGGTTTGAATCGCCTCAATCGCATACGTACACGGTTCAGGATCCCCCGGTCCATTTGACAAAAATACGCCATCAGGATTCAAAACTAAGACATCTGCCGCAGATGTTTGAGCTGGCACAACCGTTAAACGGCAACCGCGCTCCACCAACATGCGTAAAATATTACTCTTGGCACCAAAATCATAAGCCACTACATGAAAACGCTCTGCTACGGCCTGAGATTCACCTGACAAATGCCAACATGATTTATCCCATTCATATGCAGTATCCGTTGTCACCACTTTCGCTAAATCCATACCTTTCAAGCCATCAAAAGCGTTAGCTGCGGCAATCGCCGCATCGACATCAATATTATCGCCAGCAACGATGCAACCTTTCATCGCACCTTTATCACGTAAACGACGTGTTAAAGCACGGGTATCAATGCCCGCCAAACCTACAACATTATGACGTTCTAAGTAATGGTCTAATGCTTCCTCGCTACGCCAATTGCTGACAATCGGTGATAGGTCGCGAATAATTAAGCCACTTGCATAAATATTGTTCGACTCTTCATCTTCAATATTCACACCCACATTACCAATATGCGGATATGTTAATGTCACAATTTGCCGGCAATATGAAGGATCGGTTAAGATTTCCTGATAGCCCGTCATCGCCGTATTAAACACGACTTCACCAACTGATTGCCCAATAGCACCAATTGATTCGCCGTGATAGACCGTACCATCTTCAAGAGCRAGTAAAGCGCTTGTCGCCAAAGGAAACCTCCACCAGATAAAAATAAAGGAAAGAACTGAACGCTCTTCCCACACAAAATCCTTGYAATTTTATCTTAAAAACAGGTGCTGAGTCCACGTAAAAAATAGTTTTTAACAAAAAANTATCATGTTCAAAATTAACGTCATGATGTTTTCCAATTTACGCTTCTTTAATGGCACACTATCTCCCACTCAAAGTGAGTCTCTCAAATCGAGGAAATTAACACCTAAAACTGATAATCCAAACTAATCTCGCCATTCACATAATCTTCATCGCTATTACCACCAAACTCAACATCCACCGTCAGCGTTAAACTATCTTGATTAGCAACACGTAAGTTCAGACCTGCAAAACGCCCCGATACATTCTCATCCCCGGCATTAGCATAACTAAAGCTGTTACCTGCAATTGTGACATCGGTATCGTCATCATCACTATTGCGTGACGTTACACCCACTCTAAACTCAAGTTCACTTTGTTGGTCGAACTGATAAGCAAAGGCTATTTGTGCTTTAGCGGTTAATACTTTTAAAGTACGGTCATCGACTTTAAGATTAGAATTGGTTGTACCTTTTTCACGATAACTGTCTAACCACTCCATACTGTAATTAATGCTCGCAGAAGGTCTAAATTCTAATCTATCCGCTATCGTATAAGCCGAGCTTAAAGTAATAGAAGGGCTTAAAAAGAAACTGTCCATATCAGATTTAGCTACTTCACTGCCATTTAAGTTATCAATCACCACACGGTTATTGTCATGAGTAGCATAGCCGCCTAATAATGACGTTGTTATTTTAAAGCTATCGAAATTAAAATTGCCATAGGCACCAACATAATAACTATCTGATTGTGTTTTAAATGAAGCGATATCTATTTTAGTTTTAGCATGCACTACACCGCCCAACACACCCATACGGATAGTATCAATATCCCACTCATAGCCTAAAGTAAAACCAATATGGTCAATGCCATAGGCCATGGCATCACTTTGTGCATCATAACTGGCATTACCACCAAAGGCTTGCGCCCATGCAACCGGCGCCCGTTCTTGAAATAGCATGCCTGGTGATAAGGTCAGTGAAGCTACTTGCACTGGTTTAAACGGAGCAGTATGTGCCATGCGTTGGCTGACAGTGTTGTGAATAGAGGACGTTAATCCTGCTAAGGCCACTGAGCGAGTTGATTCCCCTGTTGGGTCAACAGTAATCACGGTATCACCACTGACAACACCTGCTACGCCAAATAGATTAATATTTTCAACATTAATCAGTGTTAAGTTAGCAGATTGGCTGCCAGCATAGATATTAACGGTATCATTATCACCACCATTATCGCCTAAATCAATCTCACCGATAATTTGTGAGCCGGAAAACAGGTTGAGGGTGCTATCACTTGAGTCACCAGAAATCGCTAGGGCACCTGCGCCCGTAGCTGAAATCAGGCCGCGGTTATTGACAACAGCATTATTTCCAACGGCTTCAAGGGCATGAGCATCCGTGCCCGTTGTTGAAATGGTACCGCTATTATTGATGATGGCATTGGTGCCTCTTGAAGCAATTCCGCGTCCATCCAGCCCAGTTGTTGAAATTATGCCGTTGTTGTTGATAATGGCTTTTTCGTCAGATGAAAAAATACCAAGGGAATTCTGCCCAACTGTTGATATGGTGCCGCTATTATTGATAGTGGCATTATCGCTAGAGACCCAAATACCAATGGCACGATCCCCCGTTGTTGAGAGTGTGCCACTATTGTTGATGATGGCATTGATGTTAGTTGAGTGAATGCCATAGCTATCATCCGCTATCGTTGATATTGTGCCACTATTGCTGATAGTAGCATCGGCACCTTGTGACCAAATACCATAACTATCCGTTCCAGCGGTTGAGATACTGCCACTATTACTGAGGGTGACTTTGTCACCTGGAGAATAGATACCAGAGGAATTATTCCCAGTTGTTAAAACACTACCACTATTACTAAGGGTGGCTTTGACATCTTCTACAAAAATACCGTAGGCGAAATTCCCTGCTGTTGAAACACTACCACTATTGCTGATGGTGGCATCGGTGCCAAATGAATAAATACCGTAAGCGTTACTCCCCGCCGTTAAAACGCTACCACTATTGCTGATGGTGGCATCGGCCTCTTGAAAATAAATACCGGCGGCGCTATTCCCTAATGTTGTAATGCTAGCACTATTGTTGAGAGTGGCATTGGTTCCTTGTGACCAAATACCGCGGGAAAACACTCCCGCTGTTGAAATACTGCCACTATTGCTGATATTGACATTGCTATCTTGTGAGTTAATGCCGTAGGCGAAATTCCCCGTCGTTGAAATGTCACCCGCATTATTGACTGTGATATTGTCACCATTAGCATCAATGGCGGTAACAGCACCCGTATTTAGCTGCCCGCCCACCTCGATGATGCCTGTTTCATTGTCACCCAGTGGTTGCTGGGCGGTTACCGGTATGCCGTCATTGGTAATGATGAAGTCAGCCGCATAAAGAGCAGAGGTAAAACTCAAGGTGATGACGGCGACGATAAGTGTGCGCACCCGTACTTGCATAACATAGTGTTGCATAGCCATCCTTACTTAATTTATAGGTTATATTGATTAGTTATTGAAATATATAATAAAATGACAAATGAAACATACCTTAAATTCAGCAAAATGTAAAGGACAGGCCTAAAAAGCATTAGAAGGGAAGTCTATGGACGATTATTGCATCAATAAATCTATACTATTCCAATAGTCTTAAATTACTTCGTAAAATCCTTTTAATCTAACGATATAACTCTGGTCGTCCATGGTTAAGTAACGGCATATTCGCCCTCACTTCTTTCAAATAATCTAGATCAACCACGGCGGACACTAATTCTGCACGCTCAGAGGCACAACAAATAACGCTGCCCCATGGGTCAATAATTACGCTGCTGCCATAAGAAACTCGGCCTTCATGATGTTCACCCCACTGATTTGGCGCCACGATATAGACTTGGTTTTCTATAGCGCGAGCAATCAATAACGGTAACCAGTGATGTTTGCCGGTATAAAGAAAGAATGCAGCCGGCACAAACACTATTTGAGCACCCTGCCCTGTCATATGACGAAATAACTCCGGAAAACGTAAGTCATAACAAATTGTTAAACCTAATTTCCCGACTTCATGATCAACAACAATCGGCGTATCACCCGGTTTAATACCATCCGATTCGTTATAACCTAATGAGGGAGCATCACACATGTGAATTTTTCGATAAATACCATTTAACTCACCTTGGCGATTAATTAGTATTGAGGTGTTATATAAACGCTCATTATCTTCCGCTATTTTTTCATAAATACTGCCTAATAAAATAGAGAGCTTATATTTTTGAGCATAGTGCTGAAATGTCTGAACAAGTTCACCGTCAATCGCTTGCGCGACGCGATGTTTTTCAGCATGATCTTTGCCGACATATAAAAATGTTTCAGGAAACGCAACAAGATCGACCCCTTCATCCGCTGCCTGCTGGATTTTGTCTAAAGAGAAATCTAAGTTTTCTGCAAGTTGATCAGATGAATTCATCTGCACCATGCCTATTCTACTTTTCATAAAGCCATGATCTATTTAAGTTTGTGTTACCTATGCTTTCGACTGAAAATGAAAAACATTTAATAATTAAGGTATTATTTAGCTTATATAACGTATTTTTAAGGATGTCATCATGAGCTATTCTCTTTTAGATAGTCACTTTCCCCAGCATCGSCYTCGCCGCCTGAGRCGTGATGARTTTTCACGCAATTTAGTGCGTGAAAAYCAGCTATCCGTTCATGATCTCATCTACCCTTGCTTTGTATTAGAAGGTAATAATCAACGCCAAGCCGTTGAATCGATGCCCGGCGTAGAGCGCATAAGTATCGATCTATTACTAGAAGAAGCAGCRATCATTCATAAACTGGGCATTCCCGCTATCGCACTTTTTCCAGTCACACCCGATGAAGTTAAATCGCTTGATGCTAAAGAAGCCTATAACCCAGAGGGATTAGCTCAACGTGCCGTACGCGCACTTAAAGCCGCCTTCCCTGATCTCGGTGTCATTACTGATGTCGCATTAGACCCCTTCACCACCCATGGACAAGATGGTTTAATCGATGACAATGGCTATATTATTAATGACGAAACAGTAGAAGTATTAGTGCAACAAGCACTCTCGCATGCACAGGCGGGGGCCGATATTGTCGCGCCGTCCGATATGATGGATGGACGTATAGGCGCTATTCGCCAAGCATTAGAACAACAAGGTCATATTCATACTAGAATATTGGCCTACTCCGCTAAATATGCCTCTAGTTTTTATGGGCCGTTTCGTGATGCCGTGGGCAGTGCAGCCAATTTAGGTGCGGGTAATAAATACAGTTATCAAATGGATCCGGCAAATAGTAATGAAGCCTTGCATGAAGTGGCCTTAGATCTGCAAGAAGGTGCCGATATGGTGATGGTGAAACCCGGTATGCCCTATCTTGATATATTGCATCGCGTCAAAGAAACCTTTCAAAAACCCACCTTTGTTTATCAAGTCAGTGGTGAATATGCCATGTTAAAAGCCGCGGCTCAAAATGGCTGGTTAGATGAAAAAGCAACGGTAATGGAAAGTATGATCGCGTTTAAACGTGCTGGTGCAGATGGTATTCTGACTTATTATGCTAAAGACGTCGCACTCTGGTTGGCTGAACAAAAATGACCGATCATTACGCTGTTATTGGCAACCCGATTAGCCATAGTAAATCACCTTTAATCCATAGTGAATTTGCCAAACAAACTAAGCAAGATCTCGATTATATTGCACGAGAAATACCTTTAGATGATTTGATAGGCGGGCTAAAGCAATTACAAGACGAAGGCTTTAAAGGCATCAATATCACTGTGCCTTTTAAAGAACAAGCATGGCAAATTGTCAGYAACAAAAGTGAACATGCCAGCCGTGCCGGKGCGATCAACACCATCCTATTTAATGATGATGGCACGTTTTATGGTGATAATACTGATGGCATAGGTTTATGTCGTGATCTTGTTGATAATCACCAAATAACACTGCAAGGAAAACGTATCCTGTTACTTGGAGCCGGTGGTGCTGCTCGCGGTGTCATTGAACCCTTATTAAGCCACCAACCTGCCGAGCTAGTCATTGCCAACCGCACCGCAGAAAAAGCACARCAACTCGCCGAATTATATACTGACTTTGGYACTATTTCAGGGGGCGGATATGATGCCTTATCAACTTCATTTGATGTCATCATTAACGCCACATCCGCCAGCTTACAAGGTAAAGTACCGCCGTTGCCCGATACTATCTTGAACGATAATGCCAGCTGTTATGACATGATGTATAGCAATACCGATACCGCCTTTATTACATGGGCGAAAGCGCATGGAGCTGCCAAAACAGTTGATGGTTTAGGCATGCTAGCTGAACAGGCTGCTGAGGCGTTTAGGCTTTGGCGTGGGGTAAAACCTGAAACCAAGGMAATCATTAATCTGATTCGTAAATAGTATCGACTATTACGCTTATTTTTTAATAAATAATGTCTGTTTCTCTTTACAGTCTAAAGTGTCTATTTCAAACATGGTTAATAATGTGCAATAAACAGCATCGTGCGATAATTGCTTGCCTTTGTTGATATTTAGCTCTTTAAATGAAAAATCAAAATGTTTGCTTCCCCATATAACTGCCGGAACATGCTTTTGGGATTTTGGTGCTAATGTGTATGGTAAGCCATGTAAATAAAGTCCATTTTCTCCTAATGACTCACCATGATCGCTTATATAGAACATTCCTGCCTCAAAATCGGTCTCAACAGATTTAATGAAGGCAATAACGTGTGAGAGAAAAAAGTCCGTATAACGCACACTATTGTCATAAGAATTTGTAATTTCGACATTGGAGCACTCACCTAACCTATTGTTTTTACAATTTGGAGTGAAGTATTCAAATTCTTTCGGATAACGCTTGTAGTATTCAGGCCCATGGTTACCCATTTGATGAAGAATAATTAAAATATCTCCCGTAGGATGCTCAGCGATATACTTATCTAACCCTGCTAACATGCCTATATCACGGCATTCCGAATCACATATAGGGTTGAGTTTAGGATCTCGAAAGTCTTGATACTCAACACGATTAGCAACACCTTTCGACGAGGAGTTATTGTCTCGCCATAAAATATTTACACCTTCACGTTGCAGAATATCGAGCACATTTTCATGGGTATCGATGCTGTTATTTTTRTATTGTCCTCGGGTCATTGGCGAGAATAAACAAGGAACAGAAACGGCTGTTGATGTTCCACATGAGCTAACATTATTAAAACTAACTATATTCTCAATCTTGGATAAAGCAGGATTTGTTTCTCGTGGATAGCCATTTAATTGAAAATGATCCGATCTTACTGCCTCCCCCACTACCATAATAATAAGTTCTCTATGTGGTGTGCCTAAATCTTCATCATCATGTGGTTCAATAATTTTTGCATCTTCACTAACTGAAATTATAGGTTGATTTATGTGTACGGATTCTGCAGATTCTATCGTTAATTTAACCGATGAATATAAAGGATAGAGCGGATTAACGTGATAGCGAATACTTTTATACTCACGAAARAACGAGGTAAAATTACCACTAAATGACCATATTAATGTGATAGCTACAATTAAATAAACKATAACCGTCAAAAACTTAAAACCTGTTTCCGTTATCAGTGAATGGTAATTKATTTTCSATTTGATAACAATGATACTGGGTAGTACACCTAATATAATTAAGCTCCCTAAATACTCTAAATTCATTAATCCTGATATTTCAGCAATATCAGACTGTATTGTATTTCTCAACATATCAGAATCAATCACAACACCATATGTTTCCATAAAATATGCACTCGATGCAGCAATCATGAAGCTAATAATTATCAATGGCTTAGTGAGATATTTAGAGGCGAATAAGGACAATAAAATGTTTTGCAATAAGAACAAAACACTCACGACAGCAACAAAAAATAACGAGAAGCCTTGTTGAAATGGAAAGGCAGCCGTTAAATGGCCATAAAATGTCCAGTTATACGCCGCTATCATCCATATCGAACTATAAAAAATAAGACTGTATTGACTGGAAAACAATTTTTTCAAAAACAGACTAGTCACCTTCATAACCATATTACCGCCACCCAGATAGTAACGGCCATAATCATGGCTAGCAGTACTGACAGTGATCCTAAATCTTTAGCTRCYTTAGACAARGGATGYTGTTYTAARGAKATACGRTCTATRGYCGCTTCKATTGCAGAATTTARTACCTCRACTATAAGGACRAWCAGTACACTTAAYACCAARATAACGCGTAAYACCCCMGACTCTACTAACAYTATTGAYAAAGGWAYAGATAGAAAAAGTGCRATAATTTCTTCTCGTATTGCAGCCTCATTTTTAARWCCAAACWGYAAGCCATRATAAGAATTRATTAATGCKGACTTCCATCKATMAAYACCTTTTTGTTGCTGTTTTAYKTTTAAMAYTTTATTTKYCATCTGAAATTCTCTTKYTTATCTGTTTTTTAGTGACTAGRTATAGGCTRCTGGAYACTANCCMAKSYAWTCCCNAARGTCCAYATRCCATGRGAGGCAAAATGCGCTCCTCGAAACTGCTGWGCCAMATCTAGAGAAAARCCAAATATTAGGCCTACRAATAAACCTARCCATCGAAATTTTGGATTRATMAATAAGAAATAGAAATAMAGYGAAACCCATGCATADCCRCCRCTRGCATGRCCAGCAGGAAAACAAGCATGCTTAGARGMGAAGCCTGAAATGAAATAAAATATAGGTACGTAACTATCCTCTCCCCCATAACGTGTGTAATGCCAAGGGCAACCTACATTTGTCCATTTTTTTAAAAGAGCAACMAKAACSACGGTTAAWAATATTGATAAAAAYARATATAACGCCGATGACCATTCARMTGTATYKGATAATAAGGCATAAATAATAATTCTTAATATCAACAGCCCCGCCAAATAATTAAATAACAACCTAGCCCAATCGTGCATTACCGTATTTAAAAAAAAGGAATCTTTTAATATCCAACTATAGCCTTCTTGTTGGTATATCCAATCTGCTATTAGAAGGTCTAAYTGYAATACTTCAAATAGCAAAAYWAYGATGACAATAAAGAYATARGGATAATGRAMGTGATATTTTATTTGTTGCTTATTCATATAGAATTCCCCATTAAAACTTACCAAAAAANTCACCTTATGGAAGCCGGTATGATTTATCTCGATATGTTTTKATTGRCCACAGAGCATGGGCTTTTGCTTGATGCATTAAAATGRGRTCTAAAGWRCYAGGAGAAAGTTTTTTATCCGAATAGGTAAACTGAAGAGGACTACGTTCTTTTTGAAACACAACAACTTGATCACCTTGCATATAGGCTTGGGAACCTCCAAATTGCATGATTGCTCGGCCCGGTATTGTTGCTATATCTTCTCTYGTTAWATCAACACCTATTGCAGGATGTGATGATTCAATACCCGCTAGTGACAGCAAGGTCGGAAGCAGATCAATCTGGCTGCTAATTCTCTTTACAACCTTGGCTTTGATATCTTTAGCTAATATTAATCCTGGGATCCGAAATTTGCTGATCGGMACCARTTCATCGCCATAGACCCGATCGCTATGATCGGCAACAATCAAAAAGATGGTATTGTCCCAATAGTTTGAATTTTTAGCTTTATCAATRAAYKYTCCCARTGCAAAATCWGCATATTTAACTGCATTCAGAACAGTATTTTTAGGCTTTTCAGCAAGCTCTATTCGACGGTCAGGAAATTCAAATGGTGAGTGATTTGTTGAGGTGAAAACCAAACTAAAAAACGGTTCATTACGTTTAGCAAGCGATGTAAAGGTGTCATGTGCTTTGTTAAACAAATCTTCGTCAGATACACCCCATGCTCCCGTGAAGACAGGATCAGTAAAATCTTTTTCTTCAATAATGGTATTAAACCCATTATTAACAAAAAAACGTTTCATATTGTCAAAATGAGCTTCACCACCATATATAAAAGAGGTGTCGTAGCCCTTTTGTTTTAACANNACTKCKMKWKAGYRNAAAAAGTTGTGCTGACTTCCTCCTAGTTTGACAACACTTCTTGCTGGAGTTGGTAAAAAACCAGTAATGACCGCTTCAATACCTCTAACTGAACGTGTACCTGTTGCATACAGTTGTTCAAACCACATTCCCTCGTTAGATAATTGATCAAGATTAGGTGTAGTGTCTGTGCCCCCTAACTTACCTACAAAGTCGGCACCTAAACTTTCTTCCAGAACAATAACAATATTTTTTKGKKTTGARCTTGATACYTGTTGATGATGAAGCGTTGGGATATCGGCATTAGTAAAATCTGACCGGGCCAAATTCATGGCATCGTAAATTTCAGCTAAGATCTCACYCTCAGGTAATTTACCGTAAGGTTTGGTATCTTTCTCTTCGTGTTTAATCTTCTCATACAGTGCATATGCCACCGAATAGCCAGAGCTAAGTGGTAGAGAGTTAACTAAGGGATCAGATGAAAATGCAACTGTACTCGGATTAACAGGCCGATGGCCTAATGTTGAACGAGCTGCACTAATGCATAGAATAACCCCCAATATAATAAGAAGAGGAGCACTCCAAAATATAGATTTATGCGTTTTGGATTCAATAAATTTAAGACACGTTGAAAATTGCCATATAAGAATACCGGTAATAACACTGACTAAAARCAGTTGAAATGGCACTGCTTTGACTAGCATWGACATGACTTCTTTAGGGTAAAGAAGATATTCAAGCATCAACATATTGGGTCGAAAGTCATACTGGCCAATAAAGTTTGGGGTTATTAATTCTAAGRAGATTAATAATCCTGCGAAGCTCAAAAAATAATACCTAGYAACCGTTTGAATAAACTTTTTACCCAGMTYGTGCATGGACAGTAATGGGACCAATATAATAGGTATGATGATTATCTGAGCTAATAAAACCAAGTCAAAACGWATTCCTTGCAACAATATGTACCAAAACCCATCAACAGCGGCGACTCTTTCAATCTGCCAAATCATCAATAATCCACGTGAAAGTGACAGAAAAATAAGCGCACTCAGCAAAAAAACGACAATAGGAGTAGCCCAACTTAGATGGTGACGGTTCATGAAATGATTCTCGATATATTTACAATAACGAGATTCTAAAATTTGCAATGTGAATTAAATGTCACATCACCTTAAATATCGAGAAAATCTTTGAAATAAGGCCTAAGATGAAAACCATACTTAGCCCTTATTTGTTAGATTAAGCATGATGTTTTTTTAATACATATATCCGCCACATAGATATTTTGGGAAGAACATCAATATATTTAATAACGTCAAAGCCTGCTTGTTTGTATTCATTTTCAACAAGCTCAATCGGTAGCACTAGACGGTTTTTAAAATGTTGCTCTCTATTTCTCTCCAACTTAATACGACGCTTACTTTGAATATTGCCCATTACCCATGTTGATAAGCAAACGGTATCGCGCGTCACCCTATTAAATTCATTTAAAATTGCCATTCGATCTTGTGAGTTAGCAATATGGTGTAACAAGCGCATACAAAAAATATTATCAACACTCCTATCATCCATCTTTATGTCGAAAGCTGAAGATTGAAAACGAGTAAATAGCTTACTTATATCCGGTGATTGTTGTTCCTTAGCGACTYCAATCATGTGTTCACTAAAATCTGAAGCGAAGAGAGTTCTGTCCTCTTTTTCAGCTAACATACTCCAAAATCGACCAGCACCACATGGCAGGTCGAGGATAACCTTTGGGTTACCAGCTACTTTCAACGCTTGCCGTGCAATTGCTATTTCACGCCATGTTGTTAATTTATGCCTGAGGGAGGACCTATGCTTATCATAGTATTTTTGAGCGTGCTGTTTGTTATACTTCTTGGAAAATGTAAGGTCGGTAATAATTTTCTTAGGACTATTCATCTAGTTTATTGCTCCGATAGGTCTCATAATAAAAATTTAAATAAAACGATGGGAGCGGAACCTTAAAAGTAGTCATGTGAATCAAACGTCACATTAAGTATCCTAATAAATTTTATTGTTATAACTGGAGTAAAACTCTATCTCTGCAAATATGAAGATTTTGTTACTAGAAGATAATATTCAACTAGCTGAATCTATTGGCGAATACCTAGAAGGTATGGGCTGTGATATCGATTACGCTTATACCGCAGCATCATGTGTTAGTTTTGTTGAGCAAAATCAATATGATGTTCTTGTGCTTGATATTGCCATGCCTGGCATGACAGGGCTAGAAGCTTGCGATCAAATTCGTCAACATCTGCAAGTTGCAACACCGTTAATATTTTTAACAGCAAGAGATACATTAGATGACAAGTTAGCGGGTTATAAAGCAGGAGGTGATGATTACCTGATTAAACCCTTTGCACCTGAAGAACTTCTGTGCCGGTTACAAGCACTATCCCTTCGAGGACCTCGTCGAGATTTGGGCATTGTGAAAATAGGTCCATTAGAAGTAAATTACTCAAATCACTCAGTCATACGCGATGGAAAGACGATAGCGCTCCATGCTACCCAGTTTGCTATTCTCAAACTTTTAACCCAAAATTATCCTCACACTGTATCAAGAGAGAGGGTAGAAAGAACGATCTGGGGAGATAATCCACCTGATAGTGATGCTTTACGAACGCATATGTATCGGTTGCGAAACTTACTTGATAAACCCTTTGATCTGCCACTTATTTTAACCATACATGGAAAAGGTTACCGACTTGAAACCTATGAGTGAAATTAAAAACAAGCTGATCGGAGCTTTCATATTTACTACGTTCATCATCAGTATTCTGTACGGATTACTTGTATTTAATGCCATGAAATACACTGAAGATGATATTTTAAACCAGCGTTTAGAGCTTGAAGCAGCTAACTTTATCCAAAATTATGATCGCGATCCATCAAGCGCAATACTCCCCTCGTCTATTGGCTTAAGCAGTTATTTATCCCGATCTACTGAACTACCTCAGTGGCTCAAAGATCAGCCTTTAGGCACAAGAGAGCTGCATGATGCAGAAGTACATATTGGTATATTTGAAGTACCACATAGCAATCAACTGCTATATATTGTTCTCAGTGAGTTAGAAACATCAAATTTCGAAAATGAAACCTCCTCCCTTATCCTGATTCTTATTGGTGTTGGAGCATTCATTACTTTTCTAGGCCTACTCATTGGTCTGATTTTTAGTAATCAAATTTCAAAGCCCATCATATTACTCACTGAAGATGTTGAGAAAAGTAATATAGAAAATGGGGCTACCTTTTATGGCAATAACCGTAATGATGAGGTGGGAGCACTTAGCAGATCATTCAGTGCGTTAGTTTTTCGCCTACAAGCCTTTGTCACTCGAGAGAAGAAAATTACTCAATATGTCAGCCATGAGTTTCGAACTCCAATTTCTTTGATAAAAAATGCTCTGGCTGTGTTAAACCTTCCTGAACAAACTGAAAGTAGGCGTGAGAGGAACCTCATGCGTATAGAGAGTGCGACTATTGAAATGGAAAGTTTAATTGATACATTTTTAAGTCTAGGTAGAGAATCATCTAAAAGAAATGTAGAAACTATCAATTTAGTTGAATTATTACAAAACAACCTTAAACGTAATGCTCTAGTCAATACAAGTAAAAAACTTACTATTCAATTAGATATTAAAAATGAAATAACGATAAGCAATGATAAGAAAATTTTAAATATTCTTATCGACAATATAATTCGTAATATATTTGTTCATGG
>NVVK01000004.1 GCA_002733335.1 Methylophaga sp. | reverse complement strand
AATAAAATCAGCAATGCGATCTAATGCGTTTTGTAGATTCTCTTCGCTGGTGGCAATTGAGAGTCTGATATGATTTTTCATTCCAAAAGCAGTGCCAGGAATAATGGCTACGCCTTTATCGACTAATAAGGCTTCTGCAAAATCAAGATCGTCACTTAGATTAGGCATTCGCGCTAAGATCTTAGTGATATTGGGGAAGACATAGAAGGTACCATCACTGTGAAGTGACTCCATTCCGTCCATGGCATTCAGTCGTTCTACTACCATGTCATGGCGTTTTTTGAATGCCGTTAACATATCTTGAATGCAGGTTTGATCGCCATTTAATGCTTCTACTGCGGCGGCTTGCGAAATCGATGCGGGATTTGATGTGCTTTGGCTTTGAATTTTTTTCATTGCTGCGATTAATTTTGCAGGACCTGCGGCATAACCAATACGCCAACCGGTCATCGCATAGGCTTTTGATACGCCATTCAACACCATAGTACGATCATATAAATCAGGGCAAGCCGTCACAATATTATGAAAGCCGCCTTCTGCCCATAAAATATGTTCATACATATCATCGGTGGCGATTAATACGTTAGGATATTTGCGTAATACCTCACCTAATGCCGCAAGCTCCTCTTTTGTATATGCCATGCCAGATGGATTCGATGGGCTATTAATGACAAACAGGCGTGTTTTATCGGTGATGGCAGCCTCTAGTTGCTGTGGTGTGATTTTGAAGCGTTGATCTTGCCCTGCTTCAATAACAACGGGCGTACCATTCGCTAATAGCACCATGTCGGGGTATGAAACCCAATAAGGGGCGGGGATAATGACTTCATCACCTTCATCTAATAATGCTTGTGTGAGATTGAAGAAGCTTTGTTTGCCACCGACTGACACTAAGATCTGATTCATTTCGTATTCAAGGTCGTTATCGCGTGATAGCTTGTCAATCACGGCTTGTTTTAATGCCACGGTGCCATCAACGGCGGTGTATTTAGTATCACCGTTATTAATGGCTGTGATAGCGGCTTGTTTGATGTGTTCTGGTGTATCAAAATCAGGTTCGCCTACGCCTAGTGCGATAATGCTCTTTCCTGCTGCTTTCATTTCTGCGGCGCGGGCAGTGATTGCGAGTGTCGGTGAAGGTTTAATGCTTTGAACGCGTTTTGATAGTGTTATTTCCAAAATCTTTCCTCTTGGTAACAAGTATAGCCACGCTCTAAAATTTACTATTTCTACCTTAAATGGGCAAATTTTAGAACCTACCTGAATTGTTACAATTAAGTTATTAAATTAATCAGATGTCAGTTAATATACGCCAATCAAGAAAAATGCAGAAGATGTATGGCAAAACAATTAGAATTAATTAGTGAGTTTGAACCCGCAGGTGACCAGCCTGCTGCGATTAAAGCCTTAGTTGAAGGCATCGAAAACGGCGAAATGTGGCAAACATTGTTAGGGGTTACTGGGTCAGGTAAGACGTTTACCGTTGCCAATGTTGCGCAACAATTGCAACGTCCGATGATGATAATGGCACCGAATAAAACGCTAGCGGCACAGTTGTACAGTGAAATGAAAGACTTCTTTCCCAATAATGCGGTGGAATATTTCGTTTCTTACTACGATTATTATCAGCCGGAAGCGTATGTACCTTCGTCGGATACGTTTATCGATAAAGATGCGTCGGTCAATGAGCAAATTGAACAGATGCGGCTGTCAGCGACAAAAGCAATGCTTGAGCGCCGAGATGCGATCATCGTATCGAGTGTATCGTGTATCTATGGTTTGGGTGATAAAGATGCGTATCTTGAAATGGTACTGCACCTTGTTGTAGGCAACAGCATTAATCAACGCGATATGTTGAAACGCTTAACGGAGCTGCAATATAAGCGCAATGATGTTGAATTGCATCGTGGTACCTATCGTGTGCGTGGCGAAGTGATTGATATTTTTCCTGCTGAATCGGAGCGTGATGCGGTACGCATAGAATTATTCGATGATGATATTGAGCAAATTAGTTATTTCGATCCCTTAACGGGCGAGATCCTCCAACGGGTAACGCGTATTACGATTTATCCGAAAACACATTATGTAACACCGCGTGCTCAATTATTGTCGGCAGTGGATAAAATTAAAGCAGAATTAAGCTTACGGTTGAAACAATTAACCGATGACAATAAATTGGTCGAAGCACAACGCTTAGAACAACGGACACGATTTGATATCGAAATGATCATGGAACTGGGTTATTGCAATGGTATCGAAAATTATTCGCGCCATTTATCCGATCGAGAAGAGGGTGCCGCGCCGCCAACATTATTTGATTATTTACCTGATGATGCCATTTTAGTATTAGATGAAAGCCATGTGATGGTGCCTCAAATCGGCGCAATGTATAAAGGCGATCGTTCGCGTAAAGAAACCTTAGTGAATTACGGTTTTCGCCTACCTTCAGCATTAGATAATCGTCCGTTGAAATTTGAAGAGTGGGAAAAATTAGCACCACAAACCATTTTTGTTTCAGCAACGCCGGCTCAATATGAAGCGGATAATTCTGGTGCGGTTGTAGAGCAAGTTGTGCGGCCGACAGGCTTGGTTGATCCTGAAATAGAAATCCGTCCSGTRGCSACTCAAGTGGATGATTTATTGTCTGAAGTGAATAAGCGTTCAGCCATCAATGAGCGTGTATTGGTGACAACATTAACCAAACGAATGTCAGAAGATCTGACCGATTATTTAGCGGAACATGGTGTGAAAGTACGTTATCTGCATTCTGATATCGACACAGTGGAACGAATGGAGATCTTGCGTGATTTACGTTTAGGCGTGTTTGATGTGTTGATTGGTATAAATTTGCTGCGTGAAGGTTTAGATATCCCTGAAGTATCGTTAGTGGCGATTTTAGATGCCGATAAAGAAGGTTTCTTACGTTCAGAGCGATCATTGATTCAAACAATAGGGMGAGCGGCGCGTAATCTAAATGGTCGCGCTATTCTTTATGCCGACAGGATAACCGGCTCAATGCAGCGTGCCATTGCTGAAACTGACCGTCGTCGTAAGAAACAGCAAGAATATAATAAAGAACATGGCATTACGCCAACAGGCATCAAAAAGGCCATTCGTGATAGTTTGGATGACAAACAAGAACAGCTAAAAAATGATAGAAAATACATCAATCAAGTCGCGGAAGAAAAAGCGAGATATGCAGCATTAACACCGAGACAATTAGCAAAACGATTGCAGCAGATGGAAAATGCGATGTACAAACATGCACAAGATTTAGAGTTTGAAGAGGCCGGAAAATTGCGTGATGAAATGGAGCGTATTCGCGCACTCACTCTGGGGCCTGGATAGGCGCATTTATGTCCGCTTTTTCTTCTTGAAAAAGCCTTTTATTTTGCGTTTAGTTTTTTGCTTCCAATCATAGTTTCTGAGCGGTGTTGACCAACCAGAATCAAATTCTTGGCCATATTCGTTAAAATAGGTATGCATGAACTCTTTACGATTTGGCCAATCTAATTTATAACAAAGTCGGCATAGATCAATAAGACGCATTTTTTGCGTTACCTTCTGACCTTTTAGATCTAAAACTGTCGCTCGTCCAATATCGATCGCCGTCACCTTAATATGATTCTGCTCTGTTTTAGTCATTAATAAATTGCCACCCGATAAATCATTATGAATAATTTTTCGGTTATGCATCTTGCAGGTGTATTGCGCTAAGGCCTGAAAARTAGCCTGTTTGCTAAAACCTGCATATTCTTGCTCGCCTTGTGCGAAAGCGGTAAACGCATCACGGGCCGAGAAAGCATCTGCCACAWATTCACAGACATAATAATTATGACGAATAGCGGCTTTGTGAGTGTGTTCAAAATAGGCGATAGGCATRGGGCTATTAATACCACGGCGGATCATYTCTGATGCATTATTCCAATGACGYTCACCTTTGCTGGCYTTAAAGTGATAACTKAWTTTKCGTATKCCCGTTGCACGATTTTGTTTAATGACAATCGTTTCAGTTGGGTTGACAGGRTTTTTACTGCTCCACACTTTATTACGCTGATCGCGATGCACACTTAGTTGTGGCAGATCTAATAAACGATCGGGCAGCATGTGGTCGATTTTATCTTTAGCGTCCTCTCCTTGTTTGATGGCAACAGCACCTTGCCATTCATCAGTGTTATATGAAATAAAGGACACCTTATCGATAGAGGCAAAGATGGGTGTAGAAGACACCTCTAATTGTGCTATTTGCAATGCCGTTAATTTGAGTTTTTGTGGTCTGTTAAACTCAATAAAAAGCGGGCGTTCACTTAGACAAAGTGCGGGGCCATTATCGCTTTTACCCACCGTATTGGTGAATAGTGCAGCGTCTAATTGTTTTTCTGAATAAAGCGAATCTAGCGGTAATGTATAGCGATCTCGAAGCCAGCCAATATGAACTTCAGAACCATTTTCGCGGCTGAAAATAAAATGATGGATGCCATTGTCGGCATTAATAGCTTGAACGCAGTCAGTATTAGAGAGTTGTTTTATGGTGTTAGCTAAGGCATAAAATGCGGGACGCGTTTTCAGGTTTTCATATTTGCCACGAACTGATTTATAAAAACTAACATTATCAATTTTGGGATAGTCCGTTGCACCGTCATCAATAATGCCATCACGATGACAAATAAGCGGCCCCCAATACACTTGGTCTAAGGCATTACTTGTCGCTGTTATCACTAAATAACGCACTAAGTAATCTGCTTTTTTAACTTCAGGTGTATCTGAAAATCGGGCTAAACGTTTACTAGTCCAATCGGTATAMGTGCATACCGTGTGGCGGCAACCATATTGTTCACTTAATTCGCTGTAAATACGCGCTTTTTTAACTAARTTTAGTTTRAATTTATTGGCGAGAAAACGACCAAAAACACGATGATCGTAGGCTTCAGGTTCAATGACACGTTCAACAAATAAATTATCAGTATGTGTGCACGGTGTTGAACYATGTTGTTGCATTTCAGCCAGTAATGCAATATTACTAATAGGCTCAAAATCTGACACATTGGGCCCGGCTAATAAGTGGTCGGAATCTTCAAATTGTGTATAAGCAATTTTCCATGCACTTAGATAGCTTTCAAGATTAAAGCCAGACCATTTGCTGCGGTTAGGTGTGGCACCTATTTCGAAACAAACGATTTTCTTGCCATATTCTTTGTTGATACGGGTAATAAATTGTTGCCATCGCTGCTGGGCTGCGTCGTCACTTGCTAATAACGCTGCGTCTTCTTTAGGCGGTAACAAATCTAGCATCACCATGAATTTTTCAGTCAATATACGCTTTAATAAACGCTCGGCATCACCATCAAAAGAATCATAGCTAAAGTCCATACGCACATGTTTAAGCTGCAATTCTTTTAAACGGTCAATGATGTAATCATCAACTTGTGGATCGGAAGAAGGGGCGATATTGATGCCAAAAAAATCAGCAGAGATGTGTGCGCCACTCGAAAGTGAGGGTGAAATAGCAAACCAGAAACGAGTTCTAATAAGAGTTGCTATGGTTTCTTTTAGAGCAAGGAACAGCAAAGAAGGAGCTTTCAAGGTAATACCAGAATGGAGATAAGAACAGGGGGTAATTATAACATGGCAGAAATGTAGCAAAAATAGCTTTTGTTGTCGTAGTGATATTATTATCAATCTTTTATTTCAATGTAACTTTTGATTCTGGTCTTTGTCTGTACACTATGAGCACAAATTTTTCGTCTATTTATTTTTGAGAAAAGCAAAATGACTAAATCCACACTATTTTTATTCGCAAGTATTTTTGCATCTAGCATTGTATCGGCTGAACCCTATGCACGACTAAATGAAACGAACTCAATTTCTAGAGCAGCGCTTGAAATAATGGCTATGCATAATCCACCTCAACAGAATGTAGAGCACGTGACACCGTATACGCACGAAAGTGAAAAGAACAATTCACTTGGTCGCGCTGCACTTGCGAAACAAGGCACAAAAGTGAATTTACGGTTTAATTCTGACAGCGTGATACGTTATTCACGAGACGTAAGGAAGAGTGACAATAATAATTCATTTTTTCGCAGGGCGTTGGCTAGATAAAATAATGAGGAGGCGGCTTTAATTAGCAGCTTTATTCATTGCTAAGCTTTTCTGGACTTACTCTTTTGACGGACTCGAACCCTTTTGTTTTTTTAAACGACATATTGTGAATAAAATTACTCATGGCATCGGACGGGTCAATATTATTCATATTTAAAGACTCTAGGGTCTTTCTTGGTATAGCTACTGATAAAATTGGTAGTTTTTCTAGGTGTCCAGAGGTGGTATTAAGTAATTCATCAACAGCCGTAACTATTACCATTTTCTCGGGGAGAATAGAAAAAAGTTCATTAGCAACTCTCAATGTGCAGCTACAAACATAATCCTGATAAATTTCGTGAAATGTCCCTTTTGGCATGTTTCTAACCGATAGCCTTCCACTTTGAAGAAGTGATTTTTTCTCGCTAGGTACGATATCTTCACCATGTATATGTATTTCTGCTTCTATAATAGAATTACTATGAACTTGAAAAGAAATATTAGATCCTACATTTGAAATTTCAGTAAAGGGATTCAGTTCATTTATTATATTTATCTTTGATTCTTTGTCACCTTCAACTAACAAATTTGCAACTTTTATACTCTCTTCCCAATCGTGAATATCGGATTCCCATTTTGTTAGTTCCGTTTTATATGTATTTAAATCTTCTTCTTGAGATTTTGACACAGCCTCATTTAATGCTTGCTGTTTTTTTTCAGTTTTATTAAGAATTTTATCAAGAAAACTGGGGTTGTAGTTATTAGCCTTATAAGTGGCTTTAGTCTCTTTCGTTACTGTTCTTATAGGTTCTTTAGGTGGAGTAGAATTTACAACAGATGGCCAATCGATAAGTTCTGAACATTCTTTATGTAATGATTGGATTATTTCTATATGATTCTCATACACATCTACTTCATAAGCAGCTTGTTCTAATAATTCCATTTTTTCAAAGTGCTTTTGTTTTCTATCAAGTTCTCGCTGCCGTCTCTTTTCGTCGCGCTCCGCTGCGCGCATAGCTGCTTTTATTGATCTTATATTTCCTTTCCATCCCATAAGTGCTCTCCAAATCTTCGTTTAACAGCAACATTTTATTAACAGAATAATTTTTTTGTAATTCTATTATCTATATGGACTTTAATGTTTTGTCAGTAGACAAGCAATAGGGGAAGCAGGAATTGTTATGGCATCTTTTCAAAATTAATCTGAAATTAATGTAAGCATTGATGTTTAAGTTAGTAAGTTCTAATTAGGTTCAATCAAATGCAAGTGTCGCCCGACGGCAAGCCATGCACCAAAGATGCCTAAACTGGCACCAGAAAAAGGTAGCATCAGAAACATCAATCCACCAAACCAATGTAGGCTAAAGTTACTTCCGTAGTGTCCTGCTAGTTCATTAACGGGACTTGATAATAAGCTCATGGAAAATACTAGGGTTACCCAAGCAAAAATTCCGCCTAAAAAACCGTACCAAAAACCGGTATATAAAAAGGGTYGGCGAATGAAACGATCGGTAGCACCCACCAGTTTCATCACTCTAATTTCTGATTCTCGACTTAATATGGCAAGGCGAATGGTGTTACCGATGGCGAGCACTACGCTGAGCGATAACAAAATAGCTAAAATACTCACACCACGTTGTATCATTTTGTTAATACTACGAAAACGTTGTAACCATTCCATATCCAGTTTTGCTTGTTCTACTTGGGGCAGAGCGTTTAGTTTATTGACTAACTGGTTAATTGTTTCATCGTCAGATTCAGTCTCGATTGGCTCGACAATAATAATGGCAGGCAATGGGTTGCTCGGTAAAGAATCAAGCAGCTGACCTAAACCAGACAGTTGCCGAAATTCCTCAAGTGATTGTTCGGCTGATTGGTAATGCAGTTGTTCAATTTTTGGCCATGTGTTTAATTCATCACTCAACTGTTGTGCTTGTTGCGGTGTGACATCGTGTCGTAGAAACAAGGTGATTTGACTGGCACTGTCCCAGCGGTTACTCAGACTAGACATGTTTTCTGAAAGCACAAATAAGCCGGCAGGCAGCACCAATGCGATGCCAATAACGGTAATGGTCATTAAACTGGCAACAGGTTGTCGCCACAAGCGACCTAAGCTGAACAGCATAACTTGGAGATGGCGAAGCAAATAGTTACTCATGCTAGTCGCCCATTTTTGAGAATAACTTGGCGATAGGGCAGTGTTTGAATTAGATCAATATCATGGGTAGCCACAAATACGGTGACGCCGACCTGATTAAATTGTTCAAATAAATGCATGATTTCACGTGATAACTCAGGATCGAGATTACCGGTGGGTTCATCTGCTAATAAAATAGGGGGTCGGTTCACTACGGCTCGGGCAATGCCCACGCGTTGTTGTTCACCGCCGGATAAAGCTATCGGCAGATTACGTTCTTTACTCAATAGTCCGACTTTATCTAAGGCGGCACGTACACGGCGACCTATTTCACGATGGCTTTCACCTGCGATAACTAAAGGTAAGGCAACGTTATCGAAAACGGTGCGGTCATGTAATAGATTATGATCTTGGAATACGATACCGATTTGTCGGCGATAAAAAGGGATTTTGCGTTTGGGTAAACTATTTAAGTTTTGATTGCCGACTAAAACTTGACCCTGTGAGCTACGCTCAATCAGCGCGATGAGTTTTAGTAGTGTACTTTTACCCGCACCGGAATGGCCGGTGAGAAAGGCCATTTCCCCGTCATCAAGCTGAAAGCTGAGACCTGATAAGGCTTCATAATTATTGGGGTAGCGTTTGTAGACGTCGGTAAAGTTAATCATAAATAATAAGTTTAGTTTTCTTCTTTACCTAATAATGCATTTACAAATTCTTCAGCCTCAAAAGGGCGAAGATCATCAATTGATTCACCTACACCGATATAGCGAATAGGTAATTTAGTTTTTTGTGCAATGGCAAAGATAATACCGCCTTTTGCCGTGCCGTCCAATTTCGTTAGGGTAATGCCGGTAACACCAATGGCTTCGTTAAATTGCACGGCCTGAGATAGCGCATTTTGTCCTGTTCCGGCATCGAGTACCAGCATCACCTCATGTGGTGCCGCCGTATCGAGTTTGCCCATGACACGTTTAATTTTTTTCAATTCTTCCATTAGATTATTTTGAGTATGTAACCGTCCCGCTGTATCGGCAATTAATATATCAATATTGCGCGCTTTAGCGGCTTGCAAGGCATCAAAAATAACGGAGGCAGAGTCAGCACCGCTGTGCTGTGCAATAACGGGGATTTTATTACGTGTACCCCATACTTGTAATTGTTCTACTGCGGCGGCTCTAAAGGTATCGCCTGCCGCTAACATGACCGATTTGCCTTGTTCTTGAAATTGCTTAGCGAGTTTACCAATGGTGGTGGTTTTGCCGACACCGTTGATGCCGATCATCAATATAACGAAGGGACCGTCTTGTTCAGGTATAAGCAGTGGCTGACAGCTAGGCTCTAAGATAGAAACCATATCCGCAGACATAGCGGTAAACAGAGCATCGGCATCGGCTAACTGATTGCGTGCAACACGTTGTGTTAAATCATTAATAATAGCTTGGGTGGCATCGACACCTAAATCAGCCGTTATTAATTGTGTTTCAAGTTCTTCAAGCAGATCATCATCAATGGCTTTTTTACCCAGAACAAGCGAGGCAAGCCCTTCCGTAAATTTAGCACTGGTTCGTTTTAAGCGGCCGAATAAGCTGGTTTTTTCTTTTTCAATAAGCTCAGGTTCAGTTTGGGGCGAGGTAGGATTAGGAGTAGTTATTACTTCACTGTTGTTTTGTTCCTGCGATTTATCAGAGGGAATTACTTCTTTAGGTACTTTATTTTTTTTTCGAAGGAAACTAAACATATTTTCTGCTTGTCGTTACAATTGGGATAATGAATGAAACAATTTTATCATGGTTGTGAGGAACGAATGCTTAACAAATTTAAATTGATACTCGGTTTAGTTGTGCTATTGCCGATAGGGGCTATGGCAAATGTCAGTGAATATCAGCTTGATAATGGATTGAAGCTGATTGTAAAAGAAGATCATCGAGCGCCCGTTGTGGTATCGCAGGTTTGGTATAAAGTGGGATCAAGCTATGAATACAATGGAATAACCGGTATTTCTCACCAGCTTGAACATATGATGTTTAAGGGAACGGAGAATCTAGGCCCTAATGAATTCTCAAAAATTATTGCGGCGAATGGTGGGCGTGAAAATGCGTTTACAGGTCGTGATTACACTGCCTATTTTCAAACAATGGAAAAGGATCGTTTAGACGTTAGTTTTCGTTTAGAAGCAGAACGGATGCGCAAATTGATCATTGATGGCGCGGAGCTACTAAAAGAGCATCAAGTGGTTGCTGAAGAACGACGGATGCGTACGGATGATAATCCACAATCTTTATTGCGTGAGGCATTCAATGCGGCTGCCTTTGTCAATAGCCCTTATCACCACCCCGTTATTGGTTGGATGAGTGATATTGCACATTATGAAGTTGCAGATTTAGAGCAGTGGTATCAAAAGTGGTATGCGCCTAATAATGCAACGGTGGTGGTGGTGGGCGATGTTGATCCCGAAGCGGTTTATGCATTAGCACAGCAATATTTTGGCCCCTTGAAACCAGAAACAACGGCAAGTGTGAAACCGCAAATTGAAATTGAACAACGTGGTAAACGTAGTATTGAAGTAAAAGCACCCGCAGAATTGCCGTATTTTATGATGGGTTGGAAAGTGCCTGTTGTAAAAACAGTGAGCGCTGAACTCGCATGGGAACCGTATGCACTAGAAATGTTAGCAGGCATTTTAGATGGTGGTAATAGCGCTCGTTTTGCACGTGAATTAGTACGTGGTAAAGAAATCGCTGCCAGTGTGGGCGCAGGCTATAGCTTGTTTTCACGATTGCAAGATTTATTTGTTGTGGTGGGAACACCGGCAAAAGATATTACGATTGATAATTTGCAACAAGCCGTTATGGCACAGCTTGAAAAAATAAAAACAGAATTGGTGAGTCAGCARGAACTTGATCGCATCAAAACGCAAGTGGTGGCAAATGCAGTGTATGAACGCGACAGTGTGTTTTATCAAGCAATGCAAATAGGCATGCTTGAGACTGTAGGCTTAGATTGGACATTAAGCGATGCCTATGTTGAAAACGTACAAGCGGTGACAGCTGAGCAAGTGCAGGCGGTGGCTAAAAAATATCTGATTGATGACCACTTAACCGTGGCCGAACTTATACCGACATCACTTGATGTCCATAAAAATACAATGACAGCAGGAGAAAATGATGAATAAGGTAGCAGGCGTCATACTCGCGTTATTGTTTASTACAYTGGTRCAAGCGAGCCCCAATATCGAACATTGGTCAACTGAAAATGGTGTGCCGGTCTATTTTGTTGCCGCGCCTGAATTACCGATGGTTGATATTCAAATTGTTTTTGATGCAGGTGGTGCACAAGATGGTGACTTGTCAGGGCAAGCCTTATTAACCAATGCGATGTTGAATGAAGGTGCTGCGGGTTTAGATGCTGATTATATCGCGGCGGCATTTGATGATGTAGGTGCWCGATTTGGAAGCTCATCACAACGTGATATGGCGATGCTGAGCTTGCGGAGTTTAACGGCTGATTCAGCGTTAAAACCTGCTTTRGAYTTATTCCATAARATATTAACTAAGCCAGATTTTCCACAAGCCTCATTTGATCGTATTCAAAAACAATTATTGTTGGGGTTGCAGGCTGAAAAACAATCACCCTCAGCACTGGCATCACGTGCATTTTATAGCCAGTTGTATGGCGACCATGTTTATGCGGCAATGCCAGCAGGCGATGAACAGAGTTTATCAAAAATAACCGTTGATACACTTAAAGCATTTTATGCCGATAATTATGTGGCTGAGAAGGCGACCATTGTCATTGTCGGCGCATTAGATAGCGCGCAAGTAAAACAACTTGCTGAGAAATTAAGCGAGGACTTGCCTCATGGTGAACGTTCAACGGTTGCAACAGTGCAAACTTTAACGGCAGCTAAAATAGTTAAAATTGCCCATCCCTCATCGCAAACCCATATTTTAATGGGGCAGCCAGGTATTAAACGTGGTGATAAAGATTATTTTTCATTGTATGTTGGCAATCACATATTAGGAGGCAGTGGCTTAGTCTCATTACTGAGTAATGAAGTRCGTGAAAAGCGCGGACTGACATATAGTGTTTATAGCTATTTTAGGCCGATGCGTGAAGCGGGRCCTTATCAACTGGGTTTATCAACACGTAACGATCAGGCGGAAGAAGCCTTAGGTGTTATGCGTGATACCTTGGTGMAATTTATTGATGAAGGGCCTACGGCGGAAGAACTTGTCGCCGCCAAACAAAATATTACCGGTGGCTTTGCCTTGCGGGTAGATAGCAATAGCAAGATTGTTGGTTATCTTGCCATGATTGGTTTTTATGGTTTGCCATTAGATTATTTAGATCGTTTTAACGAACAGGTGAATGCGGTGACGGTTGAACAGATTAAAGAAGCGTTTGCTCGACGTGTTCACCCCGATAAAATGGTGACCATTATGGTGGGTGGCCAGGCTGAATAAGGCGGCAAACAAACTGCGCATTATTGGCGGGCGGTGGGGTGGCCGAAAGTTAGCATTCCCCGATGTTGCAGGCTTAAGGCCTACACCTGATCGGGTGCGTGAAACACTCTTTAATTGGCTTCAAGCTGAACTTGGTGGTGCGCATTGCTTAGATTTATTTGCAGGCAGCGGTGCATTGGGCTTTGAAGCCGCTTCTCGAGGCGCTGAATCCGTTACGCTAGTAGAAAATAATAGTAAAGCAGTTCAACACTTAAAAGATAATATTCAGTTATTAACAGCGGATGCATGTATTGTCGAAAATATAACAGCTCAGCAGTTTATTACGAACAATGCTAAGCAGTATGACATTGTGTTTCTTGACCCACCTTATCAAGCTGATTTATGGGGTGAAATTGCAACTCAGTTAGTCAATAACGCTGTTTTGGTGGATAATGCACTCATCTATATTGAATGCCCAAGCAAACAGGATTTGCCTGATTTACCAAAACAGTGGCAATTAATAAAAGATAAAAAAGCAGGTGACGTACGATATTGCCTCTTTCAAAACTAAGCTAAACCGGAGAAACAGTGTGACTACAACAGTCATTTACCCAGGAACATTTGATCCTATTACCAATGGTCATATTGACCTAGTGCATCGTGCCAGTAAATTATTTAATCACGTCATTGTTGCTATAGCGATCAATCCCAACAAAACACCGACGTTTTCTTTAGAAAAACGTGTTGCGTTAGCCGAGGAAACCTTATTCGGCCTTAACAATGTTGAAGTATGTGGCTTTGAAGGTTTGTTGATTGATGTGGCAGAAGAAAAAAATGCTAATGTGATTTTGCGGGGCTTGCGTGCTGTTTCTGATTTTGAGCATGAATTTCAATTAGCGGGTATGAATCGAAAAATGAATCCAGAAATTGAAACATTATTTTTAACACCGGCTGAGCAATATACCTACATCTCATCGAGTTTAGTACGTGAGATTGCAAGTTTAGGCGGCGATGTATCAGAATTTGTTGCCCCTTGTGTGGCACAAGCACTTAGCGCAAAGCTGGTCTGAAAACACAATAATAGTTAGAATTACCCTATATTTATGAGTTGGAGTTTGAAATGTCGTTATTTATAACGGACGAATGTATTAATTGTGATGTCTGTGAACCAGAATGTCCTAATAGTGCGATCACGCAAGGTGATGAAATCTATGAAATTGACATGGCATTATGTACCGAGTGTGTGGGTCACTTTGATGAGCCACAATGTGTTGAAGTCTGCCCTGTAGACTGTATCCCAGAAGATCCTGATAATGTGGAGTCACACGACACACTAAAAGCCAAATATGATGTATTAATGGCAGCTAAATAACATTATGGAAGAAGATAATAAAATGCGAAAAGAGTTTATATCCACCCTCATTAGTCGTGCAACATGGGCCGTTATCATACTGGGCTGTTGCTTTGTTGTGTATGGAATCTATACCGGTCTTTCAAAGATATTTTCGCTATAACAACGAGAATAAAATGAATACTGAATCAAGCCCACCCAGTTTGAATCAATTTAGTATTGCTTTGATTTGGTTTGTATTATTACTTGCGGGGATGGGGCTGATTTTTAACACCATGTTGGATGATATTAATAATCCAAATCAGAAATTAGAGATCTCTTTTAATCAGAATGGTGGGCGAGAAATCGTTTTAGAACGGAATAAGTATGGTCATTATGTGGCGACCGGTCAGATTAATGGGCAATCCGTAGTATTTTTTTTAGATACTGGCGCAACGCTGGTGGCCATACCTGAACATATTGCTGACGACCTGAACCTAAAAAAAGGCCAAAGTTTTTTATCTCAAACTGCTAATGGCAAGAGTAAATCGTATGAAACGACGATTTCCGAACTCACATTAGGTGATATTGTGATGACGAACGTACCAGCCAGTATTAGTTCGGGAATGGAATTTGATGAAATATTACTAGGCATGTCATTTTTGAAGCATTTACACATGGTGCAACAAGGCAAAACATTGACGATTAGTGTGCCTAAATAAGCTGAACTTTGGATAAGAACAGTCATCCAGTGCTTTTATTTTAGCGGCTCTCCACGTTAAATAGATTTGTTATACTAGCGCCTTCATTTGTGCAGTAAAAATCTAGAAAGAGGTGTTATGTCTACATTTAAAATTATTCTACTTACCTTTGTTACTACTGCGGTAGTTACCTTTTTTGCTGTTCAATAYTATCTTTCACCGCGGCCATTTACGCCGGTAGAGTTGAGTCAGAAAGAGGAATCTAGACTGAATGCTAAATTGCAACAGTTTGGTTTACCGACGATGGTAAGTTCACATGACAAGGCCTTGAGTGATGCTGATAAGCCYRYATTARAACCTGAAGCCTATTCAGAAGAAGGTGCTAAACGTGAACTTAGTTTCAGTGAAAAAGAACTCAATGCGTTATTGGCGAGAAATACCGATTTGGCAGATAAAGTGGCAATTGATTTGGCTGACAATCTTGCCAGTGCAAAAATAATTATTCCACTTGACCCCGACTTCCCTATTTTAGGTGGCAAAACATTAAAAGTTACTGGTGGCGCTGAATTTTCTTTCGCAGATGGTCGCCCTGTAGTGATTTTAAAAGGTGTCAGTGTTTGGGGTGTACCTATCCCAAATTCWTGGCTAGGAAATTTAAAAAATGTAGATTTGGTCAGTGAATTTAGCGGTGATGCCGGTTTTTGGAAGTCATTTGCAGAGGGTGTGAGTAATATTCAAATTGAAGAAGGGCAACTGAAAATAAAATTAAAAGAATAATGGGCACAACAAAATAAATAATGCTTTTATTTGATATTACACTCGTTTTTTGGTATTGGTAATATCATCCGTTTAATACTTCGACAGGTACATCATGGTTGGACATACTAAATTCAAAACAGAAATTTTATGACGAATAAACAAAATAACCAACAAAAAATGATTCCAGCTTTTGTGCTTGAAAGGTTAGTCACTCAGCTATTAATTCATGACGATCGTGAATCCCTTCGGAGTAGCTTTGTTGAGTTGATTTATGAATTATATCAACCCGATATAATTCAGTTATTTACCTCTGGATTACGGGGTATCGTTACACATCGAGGCCAAAAAGTAGAGCAAATTGTCGTGCATGATGCTTTGGATCTTAATGCTGATGAATTGCTTTTATCGCAGGATGCTAACCTTCTTCTTGCCGTTGAAACAGCTGAAATACAACTGATGATTGCAGATTCGACAAATGCACATCTTTACGTGCCATTAATGCAGGGTAGTATTGTTGGAAGTGTGCTAGTCATTAGAAATGTAAGATTCCAAATTGTTGATGACTTTATTTGGCAACATGTTCTAATGGCATATAACAATTTAAATAGAATGTTGTTTTCAGCAGAAATTGATCCATTAACGAGTTTAATGAACCGTTTAGCATTTGATCGTTTATTGCAACATCAAGCTTCTAAGGATGCAGAGTCTATAGCTAGAGATCATAATACCTATTTTGCATTGGTTGATATTGATTTTTTTAAGAAAATTAATGATAATTTCGGCCATTTATATGGCGATGAAGTGCTTATTTTGTTAGCGCGAGCCATGTCAGAATCATTCCGTAGTATGGATTGGCTGTTTAGATATGGTGGTGAAGAATTTGTTATCGTAATCGTCGATGTAAGCCAAGAGCAAGCGTCTCATGTTCTGGAGCGCTTTCGGCATAAAATAGAAACAATGGTTATTCCTCAAGTTGGGCAGATTACTGTGAGCATAGGTTTTAGCCAAATGGAAAGATTGGAACCTGTCAGTAGCTTAGTCGATAGAGCTGATAATGCGCTGTATTATGCGAAAAATAATGGTCGGAATAAGTTGTTTTTTTATGAAGATTTACACGAACAAGGTTTACTGGATGATTCTGCTTCAGAAAACAGTCTAGTAGAATTGTTTTAGTTTTTATCTTTATGGTACTTACGGTCTAAGGTAAACTTGTTCGCTTTATATTTAGTTAGCACTCAGAGTATCCATGGAACAAGAATATCAACCCGCCTTAATTGAAGCCGCTGCACAACAATGGTGGCAAGAGCAAAATACCTTCCGTGCTTTGGAAGATTCTACTAAAGAGAAATACTATTGTCTCGCGATGTTTCCCTATCCAAGTGGTCAACTACATATGGGGCATGTGCGTAACTATACGATTGGTGATGTGATTTCACGTTATCAACGTATGCAGGGCAAGAATGTATTGCAACCGATGGGCTGGGATGCGTTTGGATTGCCAGCAGAAAATGCTGCAATTAAAAATAAAGTACCGCCTGCACAATGGACCTATCAAAATATTGATTATATGCGTGATCAGCTTAAACGTTTAGGTTTGGGCTATGATTGGGAACGTGAATTAGCTACGTGTACACCGCAATATTACCGTTGGGAACAATGGTTATTTACGCGCTTGTTTAAGAAAGGCTTAGTTTATAAAAAAACGGCTGCGGTGAACTGGTGTCCTGTTGATAACACGGTATTAGCGAACGAGCAGGTTATTGATGGCTGTTGCTGGCGTTGTGATACGCAGGTTGAGAAACGTGAGATCCCGCAGTGGTTTATGAAAATCACTGATTATGCTGAGCAATTATTAAATGATTTGGACCAATTAGACGGTTGGCCTGAACAAGTTAAAACAATGCAGGCCAATTGGATTGGTCGTTCTGAAGGTGTAAAAATCCAGTTTGGTTTAACGGATAGTAATGAGACTTTAGACGTCTACACCACCCGTCCTGACACCTTAATGGGCGTCAGTTACCTAGCAGTAGCGGCGGAGCATCCTTTAGCGTTGAAGGCGGCTGAATCAAATAGTGAATTAAATGCGTTTATCGATGAATGCCGCAAGATGGAAACATCAGAAGAAGCGATGGAAACCGCTGAGAAAAAAGGGGTTGATACTGGATTGATGGCGATTCATCCTGTAACAGGAGGAATCATTCCTGTTTGGGCGGCAAACTTTGTATTGATGGGCTACGGCACCGGTGCTGTGATGTCTGTTCCGGCACATGATCAACGTGATTATGAATTTGCTCAAAAATATAGTTTAGCCATTAATCAGGTGATTGAACCGACAGGCAAAGCAGAATGCGATTTAAGCCAATCGGCATTCACGGCGAAAGGTCGCCTGATTAATTCACAGCAATTTGATGGTTTAAGCTCAGCAGAATCATTTGATGCGATCGCTGATTTCTTGGTGAAACAAGATAAAGGTGAGAAACAAGTTAATTACCGTCTACGTGATTGGGGTATTTCACGCCAGCGTTACTGGGGCACACCTATTCCGATCATCAACTGCCCAGATTGTGGTGCAGTTGCTGTGCCAGAAGCTGATTTACCGGTGCAATTGCCAGAAGATGTCATTGTTGATGGTAGTGGTTCACCGATTAAGTCGATGCCTGAATTCTATGAATGTGCCTGCCCAGAATGTGGTGCAGATGCTATTCGAGAAACGGATACTTTTGACACTTTCTTTGAATCATCATGGTATTACGCGCGTTTCACCTGCCCAGATAATGAAGAAGCGATGTTGGATGAACGAGCAGATCATTGGCTGTCAGTAGATCAATATATTGGTGGTATTGAACATGCGGTGTTGCATTTACTTTATGCACGCTTCTTCCATAAATTAATGCGTGATGAAGGCTTGGTTTCGGGTGATGAGCCGTTTAAGAATTTATTAACCCAAGGCATGGTGTTAAAAGACGGCGTTAAAATGTCGAAATCAAAAGGCAATACAGTTGATCCGCAAGCATTGATTGATCAATACGGTGCTGATACGGCGCGATTGTTCACTATGTTTGCTGCGCCACCCGAGCAATCATTAGAATGGTCAGACAAAGCAGTAGAAGGATCACATCGTTTTCTGAATCGCTTATGGCGAGCCGTACAAGAGCACATTGAACAGGGTGGCGTTGGAGTGGCTGCACTTGATGTTGATAGTTTAAGTGATGAACTGAAAGATTTACGTCGTCATACTTATCAAACCTTGACTAAAGTATCTGATGATATTGGTCGTCGTCATACTTTTAATACGGCTATAGCAGCGGTAATGGAGTTGTTGAATGCAGTTGGAAAGGTCAAGGTATCATCCGATCAAGGCCGTAGCGTTATTCAAGAAGCACTAGAAACAATTGTGTTAATGCTCTCTCCGATTACACCGCATATTAGTCATGAATTGTGGAAAATACTAGGACATGATGAAGCCGTAGTTAATGTAGCTTGGCCAAAAATTGACGAATCGGCCTTGGTTCAAGATAAAATTGAACTGATGGTGCAAGTCAATGGTAAGCTACGCTCTAAAATATCAGTGGCGACAGATGCAGATAAAGAATCGATAGAAGCGCTGGCAATGGCAGATGAAAATGTGCTGAAATTTACGGATGGTAAAGAGGTGCGTAAAGTGATTGTTGTGCCAGGTCGCTTGGTGAATATTGTGGTTGCAGGTTAATTTAAGGATTGCTGCGTATGAAACGTTATCTATTCAATATAGTGATTAGTTTTTCACTGCTTGCTGTTACAGCGTGCGGCTTTGAATTGCGAGGCAATGCTGATTTGCCKATAAGCTTGCAAACGATGTATGTGCAAGGTGTCAATATGCAGCAAGGTTTAGGGCTTGAGCTGAAGCGTGGCTTAACGCGTAACGGTGTCACAGTGCTGAGCGATTATCAACAAGGCAGCGCCGTACTGACTGTTTTAGACAGCAAGTTTGAACGTCGGGTGCTATCAGTTGGTAGTGATGCAAAAGTGAGTGAATATGAGTTGCACGCTATTGTTACCTTTAAGGTGAGTGATAACGAGGGCACTATTTTAAATGACTCTCAGCAAGTAGAAGCACAACGCGATTATCAATTTGATCCAAACCAAATATTAGGTAAAGATGAAGAAGAACGTTTATTGCGAGAACAACTTAATCAGCAATTGGTACGAAGYATTCTAAGACGTTTGTCMGTCCTGTAAACATATGCGCCTACGAGCTGAGCAATTATCGGATCATGTGCAGCAAGGCTTATTGCCTATATATCTAATATTTGGTGATGAACAAATGCTGGTGGAAGAAGCCAGTGATCTCATTCGTCAGCAAGTGCGAAAATTAGGGGCAGATGATCGCCAAGTTTGGCATGTTGAAGGCCGCTTTAATTGGTCAGAAATTCAATGGCAAGAACAAACAATGTCTTTGTTTGCTAGCCAACGCTTATTAGAAATTCGCTTGCCAYCAGGTGCGCCRGGCAAAGAAGGCGGCGAAGCATTGCGAAACTATGTGGCTAATATMCCTGYTGATACCACCTTATTGATTATTAGTGGCAAGATTGATGCRCGMTCACAAAAAAGCAAATGGTTTACGGAACTAGACCGTGTTGGCGTAACTATTCCTGTGTGGCCGATTGATATTGCTCACTTGCCWCGTTGGATTACACAGCGAATGCAACAAAAAGGTTTGCAAACTAACCAAGCTATCGCTGCATTAATTGCTGAACGAGTAGAAGGTAATCTATTTGCYGCGGCRCARGAAATTGATAAAYTACAATTRCTTTGYCCAGATGGCAAGGTGGATGAAGAAACRGTATTAGCYTCRGTTGCCGACAATGCACGATTYGAAGTATTYGGTTTGATGGATACGGTATTTTCAGGAAAAKCCACAAAAATCCCTCGGATGATTAGTCGCTTGCGTGCAGAGGGATTGGATATCATGTCGGTATTCTCTGCTGTTTCGTGGTCTTTGCATCGAGCCGTTGATATGGCGATACAGCTTGACCAAGGTGCACGATTAGAACAGGTGTTTGCCTCTCAGAAACCGCCGATATGGGAAAAAGCACGACCGATGATGCGAGCAGCATTAAGTCGACATCAGCGACCGCAATGGCAAAACTTTTTGCAGCAAATGGCTAAGATAGACCAAGCTGCAAAAGGCAGCRTACAAGCRTGCCCGTGGTCATTGCTRGAAATATTATGCATGCAAGTGGCAGGCATTAACATTATGAATCAGGAGTAGGTGCGTTGGATATCAAAAACTACATGCAAACAGTCGGTCAGCAAGCAAGAACTGCAAGCCGTGCTTTATCTCGTGCCGGTACCAATGCTAAAAACGAAGCATTACAATTCATTGCTAATGAAATTAGAGCGGCAGCTGAGACCTTAAAACAGCAAAATTCCTTGGATATGGAAGCGGGCAAAACCAAAGGCCTCGATGCCGCATTATTAGATCGCTTAGCATTGACGGATGATCGTATTGAAGGTATGGCAGAAGGCTTAGAACAAATTGCTGCATTAGCCGATCCTGTCGGAGAAATAAGCGATATGAACTATCGTCCTTCTGGTATTCAATTAGGTAAAATGCGCGTGCCATTGGGTGTGATTGGCATTATTTATGAATCTCGTCCCAATGTGACAGCAGATGCAGCGGGTTTATGCTTAAAATCAGGCAATGCTACGATTTTACGCGGTGGAAGTGAAGCGATCCATTCAAATCAAGCCATTGCACTGTGTATTCATCGCGGGCTGGAAAAGGCAGGTCTACCTGCAAACGCCGTTCAAGTTGTTGAAACAACGGATCGGGCAGCGGTAGGTGAATTGATTACGATGACAGAGTATGTTGATGTCATMGTGCCACGAGGCGGCAAAGGCTTGATTGAACGGATCAGTAAGGATGCCAGAGTACCCGTCATAAAACATCTAGATGGTATTTGTCATGTCTATATTGATGCAGGTGCGGATTTAGATATGGCAGAAGAGATCGCATTTAATGCTAAATGTCATCGTTATGGCGTGTGTAATGCAATGGAGACATTGTTGGTAGACAGTGCAATTGCGGCTGATATTTTGCCACGCTTAGCTAAACGTTATGCAACAGAAAATGTCGAACTACGCGGCTGTGAATTAACGCGAATTATTTTAAGGAATATTAACGCGGCGAGCGATGAGGATTGGGACACAGAATATTTGGCGCCAATTTTATCTATTCGCATTGTTGAAGGTGTCGATGCCGCAATGGATCATATTCATCAACATAGCTCTGGTCATACCGAAACTATCGTTACAGAAGATTATGCACGTTCACGTCGATTTTTAGCTGAGGTTGATTCAAGTTCAGTTATGGTTAATGCCTCAACGCGATTTGCAGATGGTTTTGAATATGGTTTAGGTGCTGAAATTGGTATTTCTACCGATAAGATTCATGCACGAGGCCCAGTCGGTTTAGAAGGGCTCACGTCGCAAAAATGGATTGTATTGGGCAGCGGTCAAATTCGAAAATAAAATGGCTGAATCTATTGGAATATTAGGCGGCACATTTGATCCCATTCATTTTGGGCATTTAAGACCGGCACTGGATGTGATTGAACAACTGGGTTTAGCTCGTATTCATCTGATCCCCAGTGCTCGACCACCACATCGCGATCAGCCACAAGCTACACCCAAACAGCGATTAACAATGTTGCAGTTGGCAGTGAAAAATAATCCGCAATTTGTAGTGGACGATCGTGAACTGCATCGTGAAGGCAATTCATAYACGATTGATACCTTACTYAGCTTACGGCAAGAYTATCCTGAAAACCCACTCTATCTMMTGYTGGGTACCGATGCCTTTGCTCAYTTTCAAACATGGCATCGTTGGGATGAAATACTGGACTTAGCRCATATTGTRGTAATGCARCGTGCCGACGAGCCCTTAAAAATGTCAGATRAGTTGAATGAATGGTGTCAGAARCAYTTAGCAACGGATGATAATGCAGAACAAGYGGCAGGTAAAATCTGGCCAGTGCATGTTAGCCAATTAGCRATTTCRGCCACAGATATTCGARRCAAAATAGAGCAAGGATTAAATCCTCAATTTTTATTRCCAGAKGCKGTKATYCAATTGATTGGCATGTTGRGSCTTTATAARCGCTAAATGGACAACTTWTTTTTTATYGTATCAAAGCTSGCATGGGGMTTATTAAGYCCGACYAAYCTYATKRTYGTGTTRATGACACTMGCKACYATTCAATTATTTCGTAATAAAGTGAGCGCGGCAAAGAAGATATTATTAGCKACGGTGAGYGTGTGYYTGATATTATTGGCTTACCCAGTGGGTGATTATCTAATACATCCTTTAGAGGCGCGTTTTTCAAAACCTGAGGTATTACCTGAAAAAATTGACGGCATTATCGTGCTCGGTGGTGGTGAAAAGCTAAAAATTTCAGTGGGGTGGGATACGGCCGAAGTAGGAGATGGTGCCGATCGTTTTATTGCTGCAGCAACGCTTGCTCAACACTATCCAGCTGTGCCAGTGATATTTTCGGGAGGCAGTGGTTTATTGCGATTTGATACCACAACGACTGGGGGGGATATTGCTCGAAAATTATTACTCAGCGTGGGTATAAATGAARATAGGTTAATTATCGAATCACAATCGCGAAATACGCATGAAAATTTTGTATTGTTAAAAGATAAATTGCCAACATTGGATGGAACCTATTTGYTGGTGACTTCTGCTTTTCATATGGCGAGATCAGTCGGCATAGCACGCCAACAAAATATCAACGTCATTGCCTACCCTGTAGATTATTACAGTAACAAAGCTGAATTTCGACAATGGGACTTTAGTCTTATTAGCCATTTGAATGTATTAGAAATTGCTTGGCGCGAATGGATTGGTTTAACGGTGTWTTACTGGACAGCTAAAACATCTGAATGGTTACCKAAACAATAAAAAAGCCATAATGGMAAAACATTATGGCTTTTGTAATATAGTGYATTGTTACAGATTAAACGGCTGTAATTTTAGCCTTGCGACGTAAACCGAAGAAACCTAATAACGCAGGTGCAAACATAAATACTGCTGCTGGAATCGGAACGGCGGATACATCAATATTGATATTATCAAATTGATGGAATTCTAAATATGAAAGGGTTTGTATCCACGAGACCGACGTTGCCCCAAGAAAGCCGGCATCAAACAAAAATGTTTGAGAAAGTGAAGAGCCATCAGATGTGAAAGTTTGTGAATATCCACTGTCTGTCGTAAAGGTAACATCGCCAAATAATGCGCCATCCATGTTTGCTAAATCAATACTGAATAAATCAAAAGTACCACCACCTACTTTAGTAAGCTCAGTGAGGCCATCAGGCGTATTGTTGAACAGTGCTGTTGAGCCTGTATAGCGACTATCGAGTGTGCCTAGAGAATAGAAANSMWYYSRMVRVSBKKKWMMHWRRDDRKYNAATTWSAAATCCATCTTCAAGATACGTGTTAGTGCCTACAGCGACTCGGAAAGGGCCACCTGTATTCTGTTCAAGTTGTTGAAAATCGATGACTGTAGCAAAGCTGGAAAAGGAAATAAGGCTAGCCATTAAGCCTAAGCCATAGAGTATTGATTTTAGAATCATTAGTTTGTACCTATGATATAAAAAAGTAAAAATACAATGATAGTGGTTAACTATGGGGGAGGAAATCCCTAGAATTAGGGGGGGCATGCTATTTTTCTACAATTTCTAAGTTGATATTACTATCGTTATTTTGTATTTTAATTGTGAAAACTTTGCGTCAAACAGTTGTTAATATAACGCAAGCTCGCCACATAGGGTAAAATAGTGTAATTATAAAATGTGGGAGCGCCGGATGAAGGCCAAAGAATTACAATTATTAGTGATCGATGCACTGGAAGATATTAAAGCAGAAGATATTAAAGTGTTGGATGTGACTAAAATGACCGATGTGACGGACTTTATGATTATCGCGACAGGTAGATCAACTCGCCAAGTAAAAGCATTAGCTAATTCAGTGAATAGCCAAGCTAAAGCTGCAGGTATTATACCAATGGGTATGGAAGGTGAAGATGTCGGTGAATGGGCATTGGTTGATTTAGGTGATGTTATTGCACATATTTTAACGCCTGAAATGCGAACTACCTATAATTTAGAAAAATTATGGAGTGTGCCTGAAAATGTCGATCAGGTTTCGACTGAAGATTAAGTCATAATCTAGTATTTGGAAATATTTGTATTTCCACTACRTCAATATAGTTGAAGAACCATGAAGCTAAATTTATGGGCTGTTGGAACCAAAATGCCTACTTGGGTCACAGATGGCTATCAAGAATATGCCAAGCGATTACCACGAGATTGTAGCTTGCATCTGCATGAAATAGCACCAGCAAAACGTGGGAAAAGTGGTAGTGCGGCACAATGGATGCGCGAAGAAGGGGAGCGATTGCTTGCCGCAATCCCTAACGATCATCATGTTGTTGTTTTAGATGTAAAAGGCAAAACATGGTCTACCGAGCAGTTATCACAGCAGTTGCAAAACTGGCAGCAAGATGGCCGTGATGTTTCATTAATTGTCGGTGGGCCTGATGGATTATCTGATGCCTGCCTAAAACGAGCTAACCAAAGCTGGTCGTTATCGGCATTAACCTTTCCTCATCCTCTGGTGCGAATCGTGATGGCTGAGCAGTTGTATCGTGCTTGGACTATATTACAAAATCACCCTTATCATCGCGCATGAARTTCCCTCCTATTTATTTAGCGTCAAAGTCACCTCGTCGYCGTGAACTTTTATCGCAAATGGGCGTCGAATTCTCAGTATTATCGATTGACGTSGATGAACGTCGATTGGCTAATGAKACACCTGCTGACTATGTTCAACGTGTAGCCATTGCTAAAGCGCAAGCGGGTTGGAATACTCTAGAGAAAGAGAAATCATTACCGGTGTTAGGATCGGACACRTCAGTCGTRTTAGGTGATAYYATTTTAGGTAAACCTAAARATGATGATGATGCKAGRRATATGYTRTTGCAATTATCAGGTCGTGATCATGAAGTGATGACRGCGGTAGCAATCGTATCGGATACTCATATATTGTGTGATCTTAGTGTCAGTATTGTGCATTTTACAATGTTAACGGATGCAGATATAGCATGGTATTTATCAACAAAAGAAGGTGTGGATAAAGCCGGTGGATATGCCGTTCAAGGCTATGCGGCAATATTTATTGAGCAGATTAAAGGCAGTTATTCTGGCATTATGGGATTACCCATTAGAGAAACAGCAACGCTATTAAATAGCTTATCGGAAAAATAAATGAGCAGTGAGATATTAATCAATGTAACACCGAGTGAAACACGGGCTGTCGTTGTTGATAACGGTGTGTTGCAAGAAGTGTTTATTGAACGCACTGAATCGCGTGGTTTGGTGGGCAATATATATAAAGGTAAAGTTTGTCGAGTATTACCGGGAATGCAAGCTGCTTTTGTTGAGATTGGTTTGGCGCGGGCTGCTTTTTTACATGCCTCGGATATTTCTATTCCAAAAGGTCAAAGTGGTGACTTACATGAGGCAGCAGTGCCGCCTATCACGTCATTATTGCGTGAAGGCCAAGAGGTTTTAGTACAAGTTATTAAAGACCCCATGGGCAGTAAAGGTGCGCGTCTAACAACGCARCTATCRGTMTCATCRCGCTATTTAGTGTATATGCCKGAAGCACAAGGTATTGGCGTRTCACTTAAGATTGAAAGTGAGGAAGAACGAGAAAGACTCAAAGAATGTTTAAGTAAGAAGCTAGAAGCAGATACGGCAGGTTATATTTTACGCACCGCTGCTGAAGGTGTAAATGAARCAGAMTTATTGARTGATTTACAKTATTTRCAACGTTTGTGGMAAAAGCTKTTTGAACGAAAATCYTCYGTTAAATGTGGTGAGCCTTTACATGAAGATTTGCCTTTAGCCTTACGTGCATTACGTGATTTATTTTCTGATGATTTTGACCGTATTCGAATTGATTCAAGTGAAACCTATCAAAAGGCGATGAAGTTTGCTGAGGGTTTTTTGCCAGAATGCATACCCATGCTGGAGCATTATAAAGGTGATAGACCTTTGTTTGATATGTTCAGTGTTGAAGATGAAATTAATAARGCCTTAGATCGWAAAGTGCCGCTTAAATCAGGTGGCTATTTGATTTTTGATCAGACAGAGGCGATGACGACCGTTGATGTTAATACSGGTGGTTTTGTTGGTCATAAGAATCTAGAAGAAACAATTTTTAAAACAAACCTAGAAGCAGCTCAAGCAGTTGCTCGCCAATTACGGGTAAGGAATCTTGGTGGGATTATCATTCTCGACTTTATTGATATGGAAGAGCTGAGCCATCGAGAGCAAGTGATACGAACATTAGAAAAAGCGATGCAGTCTGATCGAGCAAGACATAATATTTGYGGCGTKTCAGAGTTAGGATTGGTTGAAATGACACGGAAGAGAACGCGAGAAAGTTTAGGTCATATTYTGTGTGAACCTTGTTCTTGTTGTGATGGTAAAGGTTATACAAAAAGTGCTGAATCAGTTTGTTATGAGATCTTTAGAGAGATCCTACGTGAAGCAAAGCAATAYGAAACAAAGCAGTTTATGGTATTGGCATCACAAGATATTATTGATAGATTCAAAGATGAAGATTCTACGAACTTAGCAGAATTAGAACAATTTATTGAAAAACCCATTTTATTTCAATGTGAAACACAATATAACCGCGAACAGTTTAATGTGGTACTGATGTGATAATTCGAGGTTTAAGAATAGTTGCTAGGCAGCTAGTCTATCTATCTATCATTTTAGCCGTGGTMTTGACCTTATTAGTTGCTAGCGTTTATTGGCTATCAAATGCTGTTGAAGAGCGTCAAGATGAAATTGCATCATGGGTGAGTGAGAAGGCGGGTTATCCCGTTAAAATTGGTACGGCAAGTTTAGCTTGGATAGGTCTTAAGCCCAAACTTGAAGTTGGAGATGTTGTACTACTCACTAAAGATGGCCAAAAAGAAATAATAAGGCTTGGCAGTCTCCATTTAGGGTTAGATTTAATTGCAAGCATACAACGTGGGCAACCAGTGCTTAATGATGTTTCTTTGAAGGGTTTAAAACTAGCCGTAATACGTAATTCTTTAGGCCAATTCCAATTACAAGATTTTATTTTACCTACGACTTCATCGAAGCAAGAGTTTGATTGGAAGTTATGGGYAAAATTACTCAATCGGTTTTACTTTGAAAARGTTAAGCTTGATTATATTGATCAGCTAAATACAGCATTGTCAGGCCAGTATGAGCTAGTAAGTGGTGCGGTTATTCATAACGATATGCAGTGGTCAACAACAGGCACGTTAAAATTGYCATTATCATTGGGTGAAAGTATCGCATTCAATGCGAAGATGGCATTGAATGATMATTCTTCTCAAATAGSTGCATGGCAAGGACAGGCAAAAATAATAAATATGCAAATTGCTTCGCTGGTAGAGGGGGATGATTGGCAAGGAATTAGTCTCTCAAAAGGTGCGGTTACGGTGGATATTTCTGCAACAGGCGTTGGTTTAAATGTTAATGCGGCAATGACTGATTTCAAGCTATTTCAAGCCGAGTTAATCAATCTTAATAACGAGCATYCGGCTATTGCATTAGATGCTGTGCAAGGAAAAATTGATTGGAAACAAACCGGAGAATCATGGCGTTTATCAGGACGAACATTATTATCAATTGATGGCGATGATTGGCCAGAGACAGCATTTTCGATTGATAGCAATAGTCAAGGAAAGGTGCATGTTATAACGCAATATTTACGCTTAAGTGATCTTACTTCGYTKGCACTATTATCAAATAACCCGCCCGAAATTATTCAACAGCAGCAGCCAGCAGGAGATATTGAAGCACTGAACTTTTCYTATTCTAGTGAAGAAGGTTTAACGGAATTAGCTTTTAAATTAAAAGAAGGCGTTATTTTACCKTGGAAAACTTATCCTGGASTTACAAATTTAACGGCCCAAATTAATTGGCAAAATGGATTTGGAAGTGTTCATTTAGACAGCCATGACCTTACTTTATATGCAAAACCATGGTTAGAAGAGACATTGTATTTTGATGTGATAGAGGGTGGGTTACAGCTTGARTATGAACAGGACAGTTGGCAGTTATCTAGTGATGGCTTGAAAATATGGAATGATGACCTAACGGTAGATTTAGAGGGTGAAATTCATAAAGAAAATGATGRCAARGTCATAAGTGATCTGAAAATAACATTAGCAGAYGTTACGGTAAATCAGTGGAAAAAATATGTGCCACGAAAGGATTTTGCTATTGATTTTAAAAAATGGTCAGATGATGCGTTTGTAGCAGGAAAAATTACCACAGGTGAAATCGTATTAAAAGGGGASCTSGCCGCATTTCCTTATGAAAAAGGGCCTGACAAAGGTGAGTTTAAATTGGCTCTTCAAGCAGAAAATGTACAATTGCACTATGCCCCGGGTTGGCCTGATTTAACCGGACTAACAGGTTCCATAACGGGGTCAGGAAATAAGCTGATTATAAAAACAAAACAAGGGAAAACAGCAGGTTTTAATTTTGTTAATGTCACCACAACAATTAACAAATTGACTGAAAGTAAGCCTATTTTAAGRGTTAAAGGTGAGGTGAAGGGAACAACAGCTAAAGCCTTACAATTTTTAAAAGATAGTCCATTAAAAGAACGTTTTGGCGTAGTGGCTGATAGCGCAATAGCAAAAGGAAAAAGTAATATAAACTTAGACTTGATGGTACCGTTGGCAGATGTTGATAATACAACCGTTGCAGGGTATGTCAGTTTCAATGACAGTCAATTGCATTATAAAGCATCTCCTAAAATAGGCATTACACAGGTCAATGGCAAATTATATTTCAGTGAAACAGGTGTTAGTGCAAAAAACATAACGGCTGTGGCGATTAATGAAGCCGTTGTGATTGATGTGAAACCGGACGGCGATAAAGCCATTATTTCAGTTTCAAGCCATATAGATACGAAGAAAGTGAACAAAGTTTGGCCAGGRCAAATACCTAATTTTATGACCGGAAGAACGGCGTATAAAATGAATTTAACGGTGGTTGAAAGGACGTTAGGAAARTTTTATCTTGATGTCGGTCTTAGTTCTGATCTAAAAGGTTTAACATTCGCGATGCCCGCTCCTTTGGGTAAGGAAGCAGAACAGAAAACCACCTTCAAAGCGACCATACAGAATATTGATGATAATCTAGTCTATACCACTCACTATGGTAATGTTTTGAATGTAATAGCAAAACCAAAAAAGGATTTGTGGCAGGGTGAAGTGAGGTTTGGCAAAGGTAAAGCAGTCTTGCCTAACAATGGGATTAAAATAACAGGACAATTAGCAGAAATATCGATCGATGATTGGTTGAATTGGGCTGCYCAACAACAAGCTGGTGGTAAGACATYATTCGTGGATAGTATCGATGAACTATCATTGACATTAGGAAAATTAACCGGCTTTGAACAGTCGATAACAAACTTAAATTTAGCGAGCCAAAAAGATGCCAAAGGTTGGCGAACAAATATAGRCAGTAAGCAAGTACAAGGGTTTATTTATTTGCCAGTGGATTTAACTAATTCGGCCGTTATTAACATTGACTTAGCTCGACTAGCACTTACGCTTCCTAAAAAGCCTGAAGAGATGGAAGCTGTGGGCGATGAGGTGTCACTGGAGTTATGGCCTAGCGTTGATATATCAATTGATTCAYTTGTGTTGGATGAAAAGTTATTAGGCACATTAAAAGTACAGGCGAGAAAATCAGAACATAAATGGACCATTAATTCTGGGGAATTAGCATCCGACATATTTATGCTATCTGTCGTTGAAGGCGAATGGAGTAAAGCGGCAGGAAAAGATAAAACAAGCCTTCAATTACGGTTAGAAAGCAGTGATTTAGATTTATTGCTTGCGAAGTTTGGTTATCAGCAAGCCATAGATGCTGAAAAAGTGATGATGAAAGCAAATGTCTCTTGGCCTAGTGATCCGCTTAACTTTTCTGTTGCTACACTTTCTGGCGCATTAAGTATGGATATAGGGAAGGGAACGTTACAGGATGTTGAGCCGGGGGCGGCTGGCCGCATTTTTGGTCTAATGAGTATCGCGGCATTACCTAGACGATTATCGTTAGATTTTAGTGATTTATTTGGAAAAGGATTTTCTTTTAACGCGATAACYGGTGATTTTAATATCAAAAATAGTCTTGCCGTTACGGATAATTTTATATTAAAAAGTGCTTCTGCGAATATTGAAATTATGGGTGAAACCGATCTCATTAATAAACAATATAACCAGCAAGTGAAAATTACGCCTAACGTTTCTTCAGCGCTACCACTTGCCGGTGCTGTTGCTGGCGGTCCTATAGGTTTGGGTCTCGGCACAGCTATATTATTGGTGGATAAATTATCAGGAAAGTTATTCGATAAAAATATTATTAATGTGATTAGTTATAAATATGACTTAACGGGTCCATGGGATGAGCCATTACTGGTTATTTCTGCACCATCAAAGCAGGGTGAAAGCACTAATACACAAAGAAAGATTATAAAGAAATAAGGTTTAATAAAGTGGAGATCTGGTATGATCTTACTCCTTTTACAATAGTACATTAATTCATGCCCAATTCATTATTTGAACAAGTTAAGCAGCAATTATTAGTGCCAGCAGGGYTAATCGAAGCTGACTTGGAGAAAACACTTGCCATGACTATGGGGCGAGGGGTGGATTATGCTGACCTTTATTTTCAGCAGTCACGTCAAGAAAAYTGGGTGYTAGAAGACGGTATCATTAAAGATGGTGGGTATCATATTGARCAAGGTGTGGGTGTTCGAGCCTGYAGTGGCGAGAAAACGGGCTTTGCTTACTCCGATGACTTAATTTTACCTGCGATACATGAAGCTGCAAAAGCAGCTCGKGCTATTTCTCGSCAAGGTGCTGATGGCCARGTAAAGGCTTGGAAACGAACGGTTTCCCCTGCGTATTATGCTGAAACAGATCCACTCGCGATTTTATCCGTTGAACAGAAATTAGATTTATTAAAAAAGGCAGATGCTTCGGCACGTGCTGCGGATCCTCGTGTTACCCAAGTGAATGTGAGCTTGGCAGGTGGATTAGACACGGTACTTATTGCGGCCAGCGATGGTACCTTTGCGGCTGATATTCGTCCGCTAGTACGAATGAATGTATCCGTTATCGTTGAATCAAACGGTCGCCGTGAGCGCGGAAGTGCWGGYGGRGGMAGRCGTTTAGATTATCGYTATTTTCAAGATAAYGATCTTGCWGATTCTTTTGCCAAAGAAGCGGTTAGACAAGCATTGGTTAATTTAGAGGCTGTGGATGCTCCAGCAGGCAATATGACCGTGGTTTTGGCTTCTGGCTGGCCAGGTGTTTTATTACATGAAGCTGTAGGACACGGTCTTGAAGGTGATTTTAATCGTCGAGGTAGTTCTGCATTTTCTGGGCGCATGGGTGAAATGGTCGCCTCACCGCTCTGCACGATTGTTGATGATGGTACATTGCCGGATAGACGTGGCTCATTGTCTATTGATGATGAAGGTGTACCTACAGAAAATACAACCCTAATTGAGAACGGAAAATTAACGGGCTATATGCAAGACAAACATAATGCACGCTTGATGGGGCAGAAGAGTACGGGYAATGGTCGTCGTGAATCYTATGCWCAYTTACCRATGCCTAGAATGACMAATACCTATATGTTRCCRGGTGAGCATGAACCTGAAGAGGTRATTAAATCCGTTGAAAAAGGCYTATATGCSGTTAATTTTGGTGGCGGTCAAGTRGATATAACGTCTGGAAARTTTGTATTTTCCACMACTGAAGTTTATATGATTGARAATGGCAAAGTYACSTATCCCGTAAAAGGRGCTACSTTAATTGGAAATGGYCCWGAGGTRATGGGSCGTATTAGCATGGTAGCRAATGATTTAGCYTTAGATACTGGGGTGGGTAATTGTGGAAAAGATGGCCAAAGTGTACCGGTAGGTGTTGGGCAGCCGACGTTAAAAATAGAGGGTTTAACCGTAGGTGGAACAAAATGAGCCCTCAAAACCGATCTCTTTCTATGATGCGATATTCAGTATCGTATTCGCTAAAAATACACGTTTAAGACAATATTAAAATGACAAAAAAACATAAGGCCATTGCCTTAATCTCAGGTGGTTTAGATTCTCTGTTAGCTGTTCGTGTTCTGCAAGAACAAGGAATCGAAGTTGAGGGCATTAATTTTTATACTGGTTTTTGTGTCGAGGGGCATACCCATGCCATTCGTAATCACGATAAAGATAAGCAAAAACGTAATAATGCGCTATGGTCGGCAGAACAATTAGGCATTAAACTTCATATTGTTGATGTGATTGAAGAATATAAAGATGTTTTATTAAATCCTAAGCATGGTTATGGTGCCAATATGAACCCTTGCTTAGATTGTAAAATATTTATGGTGAGTAAGGCTGTGGAATGGGTAAAAGAAAACCGTAAAGATGGCTTTGATTTCATTATTACGGGTGAAGTTATTGGTCAGAGACCGATGTCTCAACGTAAAGAGACCATGCCGATTATTTCAGATGAATCAGGTGCGGATGATATTTTACTGCGTCCTTTATGTGCTAAAAATTTACCTGCAACAAAACCCGAATTAGAAGGCTGGGTAGATCGCGAAAAACTCTATGATTTTAGTGGTCGTACTCGCAAACCACAAATGGCTTTGGCAGAACAATTTGGCTTTACAGACTATGCTTCGCCAGCAGGAGGCTGTTGYTTTTTAACAGATAAGAATTATTCAGATAAATTAATCGATTTATGGGATGCGCGGGGTAGYCGTGAATATGAAATGGATGACATCATGCTGCTTAAAGTYGGRCGACAYCTTCGACCCAAACCAGAATTTAAGTTAATTATCGCTCGTGATGCCGGAGAAAGTAAATATTTAGAAGGTTATCGTAAGCAATTTGTCACGATTCAGGTTACAAGTCATAATGGCCCATTAACCATGATTGATGGCGACTTGATGCCGGATGATTATAGCTTGGCTGCTGGTATTGTTGCGCGTTATGGRCAAGGGCGCGAYGCAGAAMAAGTGGATGTYGAGATTTCSATACCAGGCGAAGAGAAGCAAATACTACAGATTAAACCYTTATCAGCYGAACAAGTGTCRGCGGAGTGGCATGTATGAGTCATTATGAATTAGATGCACGCCGGATGTTATGTCCGATGCCYGTTATTAAAACGCAAAATAAAGTTAAAGAATTAGTAGAGGGYGACAYCTTAGATGTGATTTGCACGGATCCTGGTGCATTAAGTGATATTCCGGCATGGGCAAGGATAAATGGCCATGAGGTGATTGCAGATCGCGAAGTAGATGATGAACTTATCATTACTGTTCGGATTGGTCGCTAGCGCACCGTTATGGTGCGTAACAGGCTGGGTTTGCACCTTGATGGTGCTGAATAAAGCTGTCAAATAGAATAAGTTATTGATTTAAATTTTGTTAACCAGTTGGCTTATTTTATGCTATATAATGCTTATTAGTTTTTTTGCACGGCTTATTTCGTGCAGTTTTTTAMATATTGGAGAGAGTTAATGTCAGTCGAAAAAGTGCTTCAACTAATCAAAGATGAGGAAGTTTTATTTGTAGATTTCCGTTTTACAGATACACGCGGTAAAGAACARCATGTTTCATTTCCTGCWCATASTATTGATGAAGATACCTTCACCGAAGGTAATATGTTTGATGGTTCATCTGTTGCAGGYTGGAAAGGTATCAATGAATCAGACATGATTTTRATGCCWGATCCYGRAACAGYGTTTCTTGACCCMTTTACTGATGACGTTACACTTAWTRTYASTTGTGATGTTATTGAACCYTCAACKATGCAAGGYTATGAGCGTGATCCACGTAGTGTTGCGCATCGTGCAGAAGCACATATGCAAGCATCAGGYCTRGCTGAYACMGCTTAYTTTGGCCCTGAAAATGARTTYTTCATYTTTGATGACGTGCGYTGGTCGAGTGATATMTCAGGTTCATCTTATAARATTGATTCTGATGAAGCTTCTTGGAATACAGATAAAGTATTTGCTGATGGTAATAAAGGCCATCGTCCAAGCGTTAAAGGKGGTTACTTTCCAGTTCCTCCAGTTGATTCCTTGCAAGACATGCGTAGTGCAATGTGTTTAACACTAGAAGAAATCGGCCAAGTAACAGAAGTTCACCATCATGAAGTAGCGACGGCAGGYCARTGTGAAATTGGTACTAGATTTAATACCTTAGTTAGAAAAGCAGATGAAGTACAAGGTCTTAAATATGTTGTACATAATGTTGCCCATGCTTATGGCAAAACAGCCACGTTTATGCCTAAACCCATCGTAGGTGATAATGGTAACGGTATGCACGTTCATATGTCTTTATTTAAAGACGGTGAAAACCTATTTTCAGGAAACGGCTACGGTGGTTTGTCTGAAACTGCGATATTCTATATTGGCGGTGTAATCAAACATGCTCAAGCATTAAATGCATTTGTGAACGCAAGTACAAACAGCTACAAACGTTTAGTACCTGGTTATGAAGCWCCTATCATGCTTGCATATTCTGCACGTAATCGCTCTGCATCAATTCGTATTCCTTTTGTGAATAATCCAAAAGGTCGCCGTATTGAAGTACGCTTTGGTGATTCAACAGCTAATCCATATTTAGCCTTTGCTGCATTACTAATGGCGGGTCTTGATGGTATCAAAAATAAGATTCATCCAGGCGATGCAATGGATAAAGATTTGTATGACTTGCCTCCTGAAGAGGAAGCAGCCATTCCACAAGTGTGTTATTCATTAGATCAAGCTTTAGAAGCATTGGATAAAGATCGTGCTTTCTTAACGGATGGTGGTGTATTTACTGATGACATGATTGATGCTTACATTGACTTAAAAATGGAAGAAGTTACGCGCTTGCGTATGGAAACTCACCCCGCTGAGTTTGATTTATACTATAGCTGTTAATTTACCTTTCGGGGTCAATTGAAATAAAAACGCCTCCATACTCTGGGGGCGTTTTTTTATGTGAGCGATATATAACTCTCGGTACAAGAGAGTTGCAGTAAAAATATACATGGCATATCATGCGAGTATGAAATATTTATGGTTCGTTTTAGTCGTATTCATTTTTCCACTCAATGCAGAAATTTATCGCTGGCAAGATGAAAGTGGGCGAATTATTTATTCTGATCAATTTCATGTTGATGCTGAGATCATAAAGATAACTGAACCGGCTAGTTATAAGCCTCTAGCTATTGATAACCTTCCTGATGTACCCGCAGATGAAGACATGCAGGGATATGAGATTTCCATTTTATCACCCCAAGAGAACGAAGCAATATGGGCTAATGATGGCAATCTCCCCATTAATATTGACTTACAGCCCAAATTAAATAGTAAAAATGGCGATAGGCTCATAGTGTCACTGGATGCTATGACCGTTGGGGAGCCGCAATCATCAATGAATTTTACAATACCGATCATTGAGCGAGGCGAGCACACAATTAGTGTCTCACTTATTAATAAAGCAGGTGTAACGCTTGCAACCAGCCAAACCATTCATTTTCAACTACACCGAGCCTCGGTCAATTAATCACCAATACGGCTTTTACGCCCTGTTTTGGTGCGCTCAGTGTTGTTTCGCGTTATACTTTCCTGTGTTTAAACATCATCGTTGTAACAATATGACGTGAATAAATATTTAAGTTATTGTTCAATAAGTTATTTTATATCATTTGGTCAATAATGATATTTTTGGAGTGATTATTGCTCTTATCTTTATATCTGAGTTATTGGACAAGCTAACCTACCATGACAATCACTATTTCTTGTCAAAATATTATCGAAAATTTAGTTGTATCTATTGTTATAGTGGATGAAAAGTATCGGGTTGTTTACCTGAACTCTTCTGCTGAGGTTTTATTTGACATTAGTCAGCGTCAAGCTGAATTTGTGCCTTTTCATAGTTTTCTTCCAGGGGATGAGCAGTTATGGCGTAGCTTGGAGAGAGTTCAAGAAACGGGTCATGCGCTAATTGAACGTGAAGTTAAAATTTATGTGCCTGCACACGGAGAATTAGTTGTCGATTGCTCAATTAAACCAGCCCATTCTGAAGACGGTAATACTTTATTGTTAGAGTTTTTTCAATTAGATGTTCAACATCGAATGAGCCGCGATGAAAGTTTACAAGCACAACACCAAGTTGTGAGAGGTCTGGCTCATGAAATTAAAAATCCATTAGGTGGTTTACGGGGTGCAGCACAATTATTAGAGCGTCAACTTGAGTCTGATGAGCTAAAAGAATATACCCAAATCATAATAAGCGAAGCAGATCGACTTCAAAATTTACTCAGTAATATGTTGGGGCCTTATCAACAATCGAAAAAGGATTGGATAAATATTCATGCCGTGTTGCAACGAGTACGTCATTTAGTCAGAAGTGAGGTTGAGGTGGATCAACGGCTCAAGTTTATAGGTGATTATGATCCAAGTTTGCCCGAGATCTGGGCTGATATGGATCAGCTCGTACAGATTTTCTTAAATATTGTTCGTAATGCTGTGCAAGCGATAAATGGAAGTGGACAGATCATTTTGCGTACGCGTATTCAACGAAATTTCACGATTGAAAATCGATTCTATCGTTTAGGAATGGAAGTGCAAATTGAAGATGACGGTCCTGGTGTTCCTAAAAGCATGCAAGAAACGATGTTCTACCCATTGGTAACTGGTCGGGCAGAAGGAACAGGGTTGGGATTGTATCTATCACAAAATTTAATTCATCGAAATAATGGTGTGATTAGTTGCTCAAGTCGAGCAGGATCTACTATTTTTTCAGTTATATTCCCGTTGGAGAAAGTCAGTGCCGAATAAATCAAATGTATGGGTTGTCGATGATGACCGCTCAATTCGTTGGGTATTAGAAAAAGCAATGCAGGCTGAAAGTATTTCGGTACGTACTTTTGATAATGGCAATGACGTTCTGGGCGCATTAGAAAAAGAGCAGCCAGATGTATTAGTGAGCGATATACGCATGCCAGGTATTGATGGTCTGAAGCTTATGGCCGAAGTTAAAAAAGTAGCGCCTGAATTACCGGTTATTATTATGACGGCCTACTCTGACTTAGATAGTGCGGTATCTGTCTATGAAGGTGGTGCATTTGAGTATTTACCCAAACCTTTTGATGTTGATGAAGCCGTTGATCTGGTTAAACGCGCAATTAACTATCGGCATGAGAATAATGAAACAACCGAGACTTCGGTTGATTATAGCCGAGATATTATTGGTGAAGCTCCGGCTATGCAAGAAGTTTTTCGGGCTATTGGGCGACTTGCCAGATCAAATATTACGGTGCTTATTAATGGTGAGTCTGGCACAGGTAAAGAATTAGTTGCTCATGCACTGCATAAACATAGCCCTCGAAATAAAGCTCCTTTTATAGCGCTTAATATGGCAGCGATCCCTAGAGAATTAATGGAGTCAGAGTTATTTGGGCATGAAAAAGGTTCGTTTACGGGGGCACATGCAACACGAAAAGGACGCTTCGAACAAGCCGACGGAGGTACATTATTTTTAGATGAAATTGGTGATATGTCACTTGAGTTACAAACACGGTTACTGCGCGTGTTATCTGATGGTGATTTTTTTCGAGTAGGYGGACATACTCCYGTTAGAGCTAATGTGCGGATTATTACAGCAACACATCAAAATTTAGAAAAGCGGGTTGAGTTAGGTGAGTTTCGAGAAGATCTATTTCATCGCCTCAATGTAATTCGCATACAATTACCTGCATTGAATGAGCGAAAAGAAGATATTGCAGCGCTAGCAAAACATTTCTTAACAAAAGCGGCRAGTGAGTTAGATGTGGCTCCCAAATCATTATCAGCAGATGTTGAACAGTATTTAATGGAATTAAATTGGCCAGGTAATGTKCGTCAGCTTGAAAATGTGTGTAGATGGTTAACAGTGATGTCTCCATCTCAAATAGTACAACGTGATGATTTACCTAATGATATTGCTCAGGGTGATGCCAATAGTGATAATGCTTCAGGAGATTGGAAGACATTATTTAAACAATGGGCAACACGAAAAGCATTATCAGGCCAAGATAAAGCATTAGCCAATGTGGTMTCTGAAGTGGAGGAGCTATTAATGGAGGTAGCGTTAGARCGAACAGCAGGAAAACGACAAGARGCAGCAAAGTTGYTAGGCTGGGGAAGAAAYACWCTTACAAGGAAACTGAAAGATAATTGAATTTAGGCTTGCGTGATGTGTAATGASGCCGTATAATTCTCTGCTTAATCCGGTGCGGGGTGGAGCAGTATGGTAGCTYGTCGGGCTCATAACCCGAAGGTCGTTGGTTCAAATCCAGCCCCCGCTACCAAAGATTACAAGACCCCAGAATGGGGTTTTTGTTTTTCTGGATGTTTGAATTTAAAATTGGGGGCCGCAGGCCCTTTTTTTATACCCATAACCATTAGAATTGCTACTTTATAGTGTGCATAATGGTAAGGGTGACGTGGAATATGAGTAAGCTATGGCTTGATAATATAACGCAGCCAGTGTAGTTAGTATGAGTGCTATAAATCTGCAATTCTAATGATTATGGGGATGTAATGGCGGTTAGTGACCAAATTGAACACTTGATTGAAGTACCGATAGAAACATTAGGTTATGAATTGGTGGGTGTTGAACATATAAAAAATGGTAGTAATACTGTTTTGCGTATCTATATCGATTCAGAACAAGGGATTGCAATAGAAGATTGTGAGCGTGTCAGTCACCAGGTTAGCGGTATATTAGAAGTCGAAGAACCTATTGCTTCTACTTATAGCTTGGAAGTATCTTCACCTGGATTTGATAGGCCTTTATTTAAAGATCGAGACTTTGAACGCTTTGCTGGAAGTGAAGTGAAAATCACAATGAAGTTACCGGTTCAAGGACGACGTAATTTTAAAGGTGTTTTACAAGGTATGAGTGATAATGACATTTTGATTGAGGTTGATGGTGAGATTTATGAATTACCTTTAACAAAATTATCAAAAGCTAGGCTCGTAGCATAAAAAAAGCGTATTATTAACGGTTGAATAAGCTTGCGTGAAGGAAACATTGAGGGCGAAATGAATAATAAAGAAATTTTACTGGTTGTAGATGCTGTTTCTAATGAAAAAGGTGTCTCAAAAGAAGTTATTTTTTGTGCGATTGAATCTGCACTTGCCATGGCGACAATCAAAGGCTGTGATACGGAGTTAGATGCGCAGGTTATTATTGATCGTGAAACAGGCGACTATGAAACATTTCGTCAATGGTTAATTGTTATTGAAAGTGAAGAAGAACCTTTTGATTCACCAGAAGTGCATATTCTTCTAGAGGATGCCCTTAAAAAGCAAAACGATGCTGAAGTTGGCAACTATATTCGTGAGCCAATGGAATCGGTAGCCTTTGGACGTATCGCCGCACAAACAGCAAAACAAGTTATTGTACAAAAAGTACGTGAAGCAGAACGCGCACAAGTGGTTGAACTATACCAAGAAAAAATAGGTAAAATGATTTTAGGTACGGTGAAACGTGTTGAGCGTGGCAGTGTAACCCTTGATTTAGGTGGTAATGCTGAAGCCTTTATTCCAAGAGAAGAAATGATTCCTCGTGAGAATTTTAGAACAGGTGATCGTGTTAGGGCTTATTTGAAAGAAATTAGGACAGAAGGCCGTGGCCCTCAATTATTAGTTAGCCGTGTTGCATCTGAACTCCTTACTGAACTGTTTACTTTAGAAGTACCCGAAATCAGTGACAATATGATTGGGATTAGAGGTGCTGCTCGTGACCCAGGTTTACGCGCAAAAATAGCGGTAGAGGCACTAGAATCACGTATTGATCCTATTGGTGCTTGTGTCGGTATGCGTGGTTCACGTGTACAAGTTGTGACCAATGAATTGGGCGGTGAGCGTGTTGATATCATCATGTGGGATGAAGATCCTGCACGATTTGCTATTAATGCCATGGCGCCAGCAGAAGTATTATCGATTGTCGTTGATGAAGACGCACACAGTATGGATATTGCTGTAGCTGAAGATCAACTTTCGCAAGCGATTGGTAGAGGAGGGCAAAATGTACGCCTTGCTAGCCAGTTAACGGGCTGGGATTTGAATGTCATGTCCGCTGCCGACGCCGATCAAAAAGCAGAATCAGAACTTAGTATCCATATTGAAATCTTTATGAAAGATTTAGATGTTGATGAAGACGTAGCCCTTATCTTGGCTCAAGAAGGATTCTCTAGTCTAGAAGAAGTGGCGTATGTCCCTGAAGCTGAAATGTTGGAAATTGAAGAGTTTGATGAAGATATTGTTGCTGAGCTTCGGTCTCGTGCACGAGACGTGCTTTTAACTCGCGCAATAGCGAATGAAGAACAATTAGAGTCAGCGAAACCAGAACAGAATTTATTAGAAATGGAAGGCATGACCAAAGAATTAGCATTAACGTTAGCGAGTCATGATATTAATACGATTGATGATTTAGCGGATCAATCAGTGGATGAGTTAACAGATATTGATGCTATTGATGAGAAACAAGCCGCAGCGCTTATTATGAAAGCGCGCGAGTCATGGTTTGCAGATGAAAGTGGTGCGGGAGAGTAGGTAATGAGTGATATGAAGGTTAAAGACCTAGCCGATAATATAGGTATAACGCCAGACCGATTGGTTGAGCAGCTTAATGAAGCGGGTGTAACCGTATCTAAAGCGACAGACAGCATTACTGAAGAGCAAAAACAAACTTTGCTAACTTTCTTAGAGGCACGGCACGGGAAAGAATCAGGTAATACGATTTCAAAGCCTAAAAAAATCACACTTAAGCGAAAGTCAACAAGTGAGATTAAACTGGGTGCAAGTTCTCGCCAAGGCGGAAAAACAGTCAGCGTTGAAGTGCGTAAAAAACGTACTTATGTAAAACGTAGTGCGGCTGAAGAAGCAGAAGCAGAAGCAGAATTGCAACGCCAGAAAGATGCTGAAGAAAAAGCAATAGCGGATGCTAAGGCTGAAGAAATCAGACTAGAAGAAGAAGTCAAACAGCAGCAAGAACAAGAATTGCGTGAACGTGAAGCGTTAGAAGCGAAAGAAGCCGCACGTGAAGCCGCAGCTGTTGAAGATGCTGTCGCAGCAGAAAAACAGGCTGAGGAAGAGGCACGCTTAGCCGCCGAGGAAGAGAAAAAAGCCTTAGCAGCAGAAGCGAAAGCGAAAAAAAGCACTAAAAAAGTGGTTGAGACAACAAAATTAACGGCTTCTGAAATTGCACATAAAAAATTAGAAGAAGCAGATGCTAGACGTCGTGCTGCTAACATTGCACGACAAGAAGCAGAGCAGGCATTAAAAGCACGCAAAAAAGCCAGAGAAGAAGAGGCTGTATTAGAAAAGCAGCGCGCAAAAGAAAAAGCAGCAGCAGAAGTCGAAGCTAAAAAACAAAAAGAAGCACGCAAAGAAAGAGATGCGGCAGCAGCTAAGACAAAAGGAGCTGACAAGCCTGCAGATGGTGCCGGCGCTCGTCGTGGTGGCCGAAACGCACGTGGAGATAAATTTGAGCGTGCAGAGCTACACATCACTCAAGGTAAAGGTCGTCGTAAAAAGAAAAAAGGCCGTGGAGCAGCTCATGCTTCGCCTATTATCGAAACTTCGTCAGAACATGGGTTCACGTTACCAACAGAACCTGTAGTACGTGATGTTGATGTGCCTGAAACAATTTCAGTATCCGAGCTTGCACTTCGTATGTCAGTTAAAGCTGCAGAAGTCATCAAAGCATTGATGGGGCTGGGTACGATGGCGACGATCAACCAAGTGTTGGATCAAGATACGGCACTTATTGTTGTTGAAGATATGGGTCATAATCCAAAAGCAATACAAGATAATGCCCTTGAGTTAGCCTTAGAGATTTCTGATGAAGAAGTGGGTGAGGCAATCCATAGAGCACCTGTTGTTACCGTTATGGGACATGTTGATCATGGTAAAACATCATTACTTGATTACATTCGTAATACAAAAGTAACGACGGGAGAAGCGGGTGGTATCACACAACATATCGGCGCTTATAAAGTAGAAACAAGTCGTGGTGAAATTACATTCTTAGATACGCCTGGGCATGCTGCGTTTACTGAAATGCGTCAACGTGGTGCTAAAGTAACCGATATCGTAGTACTGGTTGTTGCTGCTGATGATGGTGTTATGCCACAAACGATTGAAGCGGTTAAACACGCCAAAGAAGCGGGCGCATTGTTAATTATTGCCGTTAATAAAATGGATAAAGAGGAAGCAAATCCTGATCGAGTTAAGACTGAATTAGGTAATCACGATGTTATTCCTGAAGATTGGGGCGGTGATGTACCTTTTATTCCTGTTTCAGCCTTAACAGGTAAAGGCGTTGATGAATTATTAGACACAATTTCATTGCAAGCTGAAATGTTAGAACTTAAAGCGCCGATTGAAGGTGCTGCAAAAGGTACAGTAATTGAAGCACGATTAGATAAAGGTCGCGGTACGATTGTAACCGTTTTGGTTCAAAGTGGTACCTTGAAAAAAGGTGACATTGTTGTTGTTGGTCAAGAATATGGTCGTGTACGAGCTTTGTTTAATGAAAATGCTGAAGCATTAAAATCAGCGGGTCCGTCAACGCCAGTTGAGGTGTTGGGCCTTTCAGGTACACCAGCTTCAGGTGATGAACTACAAGTTGCACCTGATGAACGTAAGGCACGTGAAATTGCTACATTCCGTAAGACGAAAGCGCGTGAATTGGTTATGGCAAAACAACAAGCAGCCAAACTTGAAGACATGTTTAATAAAATGGAATCAGGCGATGTTAAAACACTTAATGTTGTTGTTAAAGCAGACGTACATGGTAGTGCCGAGGCCGTTAGCCAGAGCTTATTGAACTTATCAACCGATCTGGTCAAAGTGCGCGTTGTTGCTTCAGGTGTCGGTGGTATTAACGAAACAGATGCACAGTTAGCGGGTGCTTCAGACGCAATCTTGATTGGTTTTAATGTTCGTGCTGATAATACGGCGCGTCGAATTATTGCTGAAAAAGGCTTAGATGTGCAATATTTCAGTATTATCTACGATTTAATTGATGTTGTTACTAGTGCCATGACCGGCATGTTGGATGATGTCTATAAAGATGAAATAATCGGTCTTGCACGGGTTGATGAAGTCTTTAGTTCACCAAAATTTGGTGATATTGCGGGTTGTTTAGTGACGGAAGGTACGATTAAGCGTGCTAACCCAATCCGTGTATTACGTGATAATGTGGTTATCTACGAAGGTGAACTAGAATCACTACGTCGCTTTAAAGATGATGTGAATGAAGTTAAGTCTGGTGTTGAATGTGGTATCGGTGTTAAAGACTATACCGATGTTCAGGCTGGCGATCAGATTGAAGTATTTGAACGTGTATTAATGAAGCCGATGCTTTAACATGGCAAGAGAATTTAGCCGAACGAATCGAATTAGTGAGCTCATCATGCGTGAGCTTGCTCAGATGATCCAACATGAAGTATCTGACCCACGCGTAGGCATGGTGACGATATCTCATGTTGATGTGACGTCTGATATGAAGTATGCCAAAGTATTAGTAACGCGATTGACAACGAATAATTCAGAAGAAGATATGAATGAATGTATCGCAGGTCTTTCTAATGCGGCTGGTTTTCTTCGTCGTCGTTTAGCTGGCCGAATCGAGTTGCGTAATATTCCAGAGCTCCGTTTTAAGTATGATAAATCATTGGAACATGGCTTTCATATGGATGAGCTGATCGCTAAAGCGAATAAAGATCTTCCCGAAGACGAATAAAATTGGGTCGACGTAATAAAAAAGGCCGAAATATCACAGGCATTGTGATTATAGATAAGCCAACGGGTCGCACTTCAAATCATGTTTTACAACAGGTTAAGCGCCTATTCGATGCTAAAAAAGCAGGACATACCGGTGCGCTTGATCCACTTGCAACAGGTGTATTACCTATCTGTTTAGGTGATGCCACTAAAGTCTCATCCTATTTGTTAGATGCCGATAAGCGCTACCATGTCACCTGTCAACTAGGTACTGTAACGGACAGTGGCGATTCTGACGGTAAAATCCTAAGCACTAGTGATATCCCCCCTTTCACAGAACAAGATATTGTAAATTTATTACCTGAATTTAGCGGCGAACAAGATCAGGTTCCGCCTATGTTTTCTGCGTTGAAATATCAAGGACAGCCTTTATACAAATTAGCGCGACAAGGTATTGAAATCGAACGTAAAGCACGTCGAATTACTATATATGATATGAGCTTACTGTCTATTACATCGGATAGTTTTACCTTGGATGTGCAATGTAGCAAAGGCACGTATATTCGCACTCTAGTGGAAGATATTAGTCATAAATTAGGCAGTGGCGGCCATGTTTCAATGTTACGCCGTGTCGCAGCAGCAGGTTATCAACTTGCACAATCCGTTACTATTGAAGAGTTAGAGCAACGAGTGGAACAAGGGCTGGAGGCTATGGATCAAATATTATTGCCCACAGAAAATGCACTTCCTGATTGGCCTAGTATTTATGCAACAGATGAAATGGTTGATGCGTTACGGCAGGGCCAAACAATAAAAGTAAATCAGACTTTTGAGAGTGAAAAGGTACGATTATTTGATACCAATAAGCAATTTATTGGTTTAGGTGAAATGACAGAACAAGGAATTGTGGCACCAAAACGCGTATTTGTTGCGGTATAGTGCTTCTGTAAATTTACAGTTAATGGAAATAAGTGTCAGAAATATGAAATATATTTATCTATTATTTTTTTTCGTCAGTTTTTCACTCAATGCAGGAATAGAAGACGATCCCTATAAAAATATTACGTATATGCAGCTTGATAATGGCCTGCAAGTTTATATATTGAGTGATGACAAAGCTAAAAACACACAGATTGAACTGACGGTCGCAGTGGGTACAGATGTTGAAAATGAACAGACGTTTGGGCTTTCACATTTAGTCGAGCACATGGTATTTCGTGATAAAAGGGTACCCCATCGTGACTATCTAGATTATATAAAAGAACAAGGTGCAAGCTATATGAATGGCTACACCTCCCGTTATAAAACGGGGTATAGCGCAACCATCGAAAGTGAGAAATCTTTCTGGATAGTAGAAATGTTTGCAAAAATGCTCTTTGATAAAGAAGTCGAGCTTGAAGATTTAGTGAGTGAAAAAGGCGCGGTTCAGACAGAAATAGGGGCGTATGAATGGATGGACAAACCCTTTGAGTATTTTGTGAACGTTCTGGAAATGTTAGCTCCACCACAACCCGATATTTACAGAGATGATTTCTCTTTAGCGGATATAACAGCGCAACCGGCATATTTCAATCAGAAAATTAATAATCAAACATTTACCTTAGAAGAAGTGATGTCTCATTATGAGACCTATTATTATCCCGCTAATATGATATTAAAAATTGCAGGGAATTTTGATGCACTGAAAATGAAAGAACAGGTGCAAAAGTATTATGGTTCCATTGAGAAGAAAGGAACAGAAAAAGCAATAGAGCCTATTGAAATTCCAATCCTTAATCAATTACCTTACCATCTGTTTTTAGAAGGTACGGCTGAAAATGCTGGATATATAGGGCTGAAATATGTCATGGATGATTACACGAAATATCTGATTATTAATACCTATCTAGATAATCTTGCACTTCGTTTGCAGCAGAATCTACGTAATGACTTAGGCCATACGTATTCGATCTATGCTTCAGGATCAAACCGAGGTAAGGCCAGAGTAGCCTATATTTATTTTGATGGACTGCATGATGAATTTGAAACAAATATCATAGCGGTTCGCCAAGCGATAAACGATGACTTGGAATATTTATCGGATGAGACAATAGATGAAGCGCTAAAAGAATATAAAAAGCATTACACTTCAATAGAGCACGATAGTGCTAGCTTGATGAAGCTTATCGGTACTAGCCAATATTTAAAAGAAGAGTTCAATAGCACGACTTCTTCCTATCAGTTTTTTAAAAATATCAATCATAAAGATTTCCGCAATGTATTAAAAGATGCATTTGTGGAAGAACATCAATACGCTGTTATCTCACGTGAATATCACTTATTTCCTTATGATATTTCAATATTGAGTTTATGTTCTTTTGTGATGATATTTATTATGTATTTTAGGCTTTATCATTTTGATGTGGTTGCCGGCAAAGCGGCATGTGCATATAGAAATATCATCATGAGTCGAAGAATTAGTAATCGATTTGTTGGGTTCTTTTATATCATTGGCATATATTATGTGTCGGTATTTCTATGGTCGTGGATAAAATATTTAACATTGACCTATATTATGGGTAATAATGCTTATCTTTACAGTATTGATGTGCCCTATAGCTATATATGGACCATAAGCGACATGGTTCTAGGCATTGTATTATTCTTACTGCTTTGTCGTTACGTATTTCCTTATTATGCTCGATTAGTCGTTACAAAAGAGGGCATTTGTCTCATCGGTCATCGCGTTAAAACGATTTTACAAGAAGATATAGTAGCTCTTAAAATAGTGAGTTGGAAGCCAACTACATTACTGAAAAGTTTCGGACTGTCGATGTTATTTTGGAAGCCACTTTTAGAAGTAAGCTTAGCCAATGGCAGTAAAATTTACATTCGAAATAAAAATGTACAGCATCTTAAAGAAGATATAGAAAAGCACTTCATTTAGAAAATAACGGAAGAGCTTGAATATACACCGAAAACTCGGTAAAATTGCCGCTCTTTGAAAGGTTGGGTATTTTGGTCATTTGGCTGAGGTAATCCAGAATTTAACTCGTAGCCCTTATATATTATGAGGTTACACCAAAAGTTGGAGTTTTTAATGTCATTATCACTAGAAAAAACACAAGAAGTAATTAGTAAATACCAGCGCTCAGAAGGCGATACAGGTTCAGCAGAAGTACAAGTTGCGTTATTAACAACGCGAATTTTAGATCTTTCTGCTCACTTCGAAAAAAACATTCATGATCATCATTCACGCCAAGGCTTACTTAAAATGGTTAGCGGCCGTCGTAAAATGTTAGATTATTTGAAAAACAAAGATATTACACGTTACCGTGAATTGATTGCTAGCCTTGGCCTACGTCGTTAAGTTTGCTAGTAACCATTAAGAAATATGTTTATCACCATGCTTTCGTTATTAATTGAACGCAAGGTGAGTATTTAAAATGCGCCCCTAAAGTCTTTATGATTTTAGGGGCGCATTTGTTTATAAAATTTAAATTTAATGTTTGTTACGGAATAGGCCGTAATAAATAATAAGGAATAAAAAAGTGAAATCAGTAAAAAAATCGGTTCAATATGGCGATCATACTTTAAGTCTTGAAACTGGCAAAGTGGCACGTCAAGCAAGCGGAGCAGTTATTGCTAGCTTGGGCGAGACATCAGTAATGGTGACCGTTGTTGGTAAAAAGACTGTTCAACCTGGTCAAGGTTTCTTCCCGTTAACGGTGAATTACCAAGAGCGCACTTACTCTGCAGGTAAAATACCGGGTGGTTTCTTTAAGCGTGAAGGTCGTCCTTCTGAAAAAGAAACATTAACATGTCGTTTAATTGATCGTCCATTACGTCCATTATTTCCTAAAGGCTTTTTGAACGAAGTTCAAGTGATTGCAACCGTAATGGCATTAGACCCTGCTATTGACCCTGATATTCCTGCAATGATTGGTGCTTCTGCTGCCTTAGCTATTTCAGGTATCCCTTTTAATGGTCCTATCGGTGGCGCACGTGTTGGCTATATCGATGGTGGTTATGTACTTAACCCGAGCAAAGCGCAATTAGAAACAAGTGATTTAGACTTGGTTGTTGCCGGTACTGAAAGTGCAGTATTAATGGTTGAATCTGAAGCGGCTGAATTATCAGAAGAAGTGATGCTAGGTTCAGTGATGTTTGGTCACGAGCAGTTACAAGCAGCCATTAACTTGGTTAAAGAGTTAAAAGAAGAAGTAGGTAAAGAAGCATGGGATTGGACTGCACCAGAGAAAGATGCGTCTATTTATGATGCTGTAAAAGAAAAAGCTTATGCTGGTATTGAAGCGGCATACTTGATCAGTGACAAATTAGCACGTCAAGAAGAGCTGGGTTCAGTTCGCACTGCAACTATCGAGGCGTTAGCTTTAGAAAATGATACATTGCCTGTTGATGAAATTACTGGTGCATTTGCTAAAATTGAAAAAGAATTAGTACGCGGAAAAATCATTGCCGGTGAGCCTCGCATTGATGGTCGTGATACTGCAACAGTACGCCAAGTTACCGTTGAAACAACAGTGTTACCTCGTGTACATGGTTCTGCATTATTTACACGTGGTGAAACACAAGCCATTGTTGTTGCAACATTAGGTGCTGAACGTGAYGCACAAATGATTGATGCGGTTGAAGGTGAATACCGTGATCGTTTCATGTTGCATTACAACTTCCCTCCATTCTGTGTAGGTGAAACAGGTTTTGTTGGTTCACCTAAACGTCGYGAAATTGGTCATGGTAAATTGGCAAAACGTGGTATCCAAGCGGTTATGCCTTCTGCTGAAGACTTCCCATACGTAGTTCGTGTTGTATCAGAAATCACCGAATCTAACGGTTCAAGCTCAATGGCYWCAGTRTGTGGTACAAGCTTAGCGTTAATGGATGCCGGTGTTCCGATTAAAGCASCYGTTGCSGGTATCGCAATGGGYTTRATTAAAGAAGACAATGGTTATGCTGTATTAACAGATATCTTGGGTGATGAAGATCACCTCGGTGATATGGACTTTAAAGTGGCGGGTACTGCAAAAGGTATCACAGCACTTCAAATGGATATCAAAATTGAAGGTATCAATGAAGAAATCATGACAAAAGCCTTATCACAAGCACGTGATGGYCGTTTRACGATTCTTGAAACAATGAATGMAAAYCTTGCATCACACCGTGAAGAAATGTCTGAGTATGCACCRCGCATCATCACAATCAAAATCAATTCAGATAAGATTCGCGATGTAATTGGTAAAGGTGGCGCAACGATTCGTGCTCTGACAGAAGAAACGGGTGCAGTTATTGATATTGATGATGATGGTACAGTAAGAATTTTCTCTTCAGACTACAACGCCGGACAAGATGCATTGCGTCGTATTGAAGATATTACTGCTGATGTTGAAGTGGGTCGTATCTACGAAGGTCGTGTTGCTAAATTAATGGACTTCGGTGCATTTGTAACTATTTTGCCGGGTAAAGATGGTTTAGTTCATATTTCACAAATCTCTGAAGAACGTGTTGAGAATGTGAGTGATAAATTATCTGAAGGTGACACTATTCAAGTGAAAGTACTTGAAGTCGATCGCCAAGGCCGTATTCGTTTAAGCATGAAAGCGGTTAACGAAGAAAGCTCARACGACTAATCGTTTAAGTTACAATAATCTGTAGAATAAAAGGCCTCGTTTATCGAGGCCTTTTTGTAGTTATYCAAAGTTCAGCTTAGGTATGGAGCAATCTTGAAGTATCTGTTAAGTCTTTTATTTATTTGTTTTACAAGCCTATTACAAGCAGATGAGATCCGTGTGGCAGCAGCGACTAATTTACAYTATGTATTGCCAGAAYTAGCAAAAGAATTTGAARARMAAACAGGKCATCAKCTGGYMATAAGTTATGCSGCATCKGGCACRYTGACTACACAAATYCAGCATGGTGCACCTTTCGAAMTMTTTCTATCMGCRRATCCAGAGTATATCGAKCGGYTAATAAARGCMGGTCTTACMGAAGGYAAACCYATTAATTATGCTCAGGCACAATTAGCCTTATTTGCTGCTAATGATTCATCTCTCAATATTGAGGATGGGATGCAAAGTCTGGAGCGAGCCTTAGAGCAAGGTAAGCTGAATAAAATAGCCATTGCAAATCCACGGCATGCTCCTTATGGGAAGATTGCTCGAAAAGTATTAGAAAAAGCAGAGATCTGGGAAAAAATCCAAACGCATTTATTAATAGCTGAAAATGCTTCGCAAGCCGTACAGTTCTCTCTTATTTCTTCTGTTGATGCAGCATTGGTTCCACTGGGTCATGTTATTCAGCCAAGCATTGCTTCCCTAGGGCGTTTTGTAAAAATAGAGGCAAGGTTACAGCAGCAAACAATACTGATGCTGGGCGCCTCTGAAGCGGCCCAGCAATTTTTAATCTATATTCAACAACAACAAGCAAAAGCTCTATTTTCCCAATATGGTTTTTTATAGCTTAATCAACGTTTTTGATATAAGTTTATGGCATACTTAAGCTTTTGTAATTAGCCTCATTAAAGTTAGCCAGATATGCCAGAACTTAAAGATTTAGAAGTCGCATTACGTGGTTCGATCCCTATTATCGTAATCGAAACACAAGAAGAGCCAAGAGCCGTGGATCTTTTTATCCGTTTTGGGATGAAACTTAATAACGCGATTTTTCGATGGTCTGCAACAGAAGGATTGAAAAATGCTCAATTAAAACTGAGTGGGACGATTGAAAATACCGATGCACCTAATGATGTACTCAAGTATATAAAATTTAGTGCTGATGAAGGCTATTATTTACTACTGGATTTTCACCCTTATTTATCTGATCCTATCGCTATTCGCTATATTAAAGAAATTGCTTTTGGCTTTGAAAAAATGCCCAGGCGGCTTATTTTTATTACACATAGTATGGATATCCCCGAAGAATTAGCACCATGGTGCATGCGCTTTCACTTGCAATTACCGGATATAAATGTCCTACAATCTATTCTGCAAGATGAAGCACGAAAATGGCAAATAGAAACAGGCTCATCAGTAAAAACAGATAAAACAGCGATGAATCAAATGCTCTCTAATCTTTCGGGTATTACGACTTTAGATGCTCGGCGCTTAATTAGGCAAGCCATTGTTGATGATGGTGCCATCACCCATAAGGATGTTAAAAGAGTACAGGAAGCTAAATATGAGTTATTTAGTAAAGATGGTGTAATTCAGTATGAAGCCGATACGGCTAGTTTTTCKGATGTTGCTGGTTTAGCTAATTTGAAAAAATGGCTGAAAATACGAGAGAAAGCCTTACTAGAAACGAAAGCCGATCAAGATGCACCTAAAGGGATTTTATTGTTAGGTGTGCAGGGCAGTGGAAAAAGCTTGGCTGCAAAAGCGGTCGCTGGCCAGTTCAAATTACCGTTGTTACGCCTTGATATGGCCGCCTTATACAATAAATACATTGGTGAAACGGAAAAGAATTTACGTAAAGCCCTTGCTGTTGCCAATGTGATGAGCCCCTGTGTTGTTTGGATAGATGAAATAGAAAAAGCCTTATCACAGAATAATAATGATGATGGTGTTTCTACGCGATTACTGGGCACACTGCTGACATGGATGGCAGAGTCTAACGACGGCTCCTTTATTGTTGCCACTTCGAATGATATTGAAAGTTTGCCACCAGAGTTAATTCGTAAAGGACGTTTAGATGAAATTTTCTTTGTCGATTTGCCCGATCGCGATATTAGGAAAGAGATTTTTAGAATTCATTTAGCCAAAAGAAAATTAAATACAGATACSTTTGATCTGGATAAATTAGCCGTTAATAGTGCCGAATTTAGTGGAGCTGAAATTGAGCAAGCAGTGATTAGTGCAATCTATTCTGCAGATGCTAAAAACATGATTCCCAACACGGAGATCGTGATTGATGAATTATTTCGCACACAACCTTTGGCTATCGTAATGTCAGAAAAAATTAGTCGATTACGTCAGTGGGCTAGCGGTCGTACCGTAGCTGCGAACTAGGAGTTTATAGTGGATTGGCAGGCATTTGAAGTCTCTATTAAACTGGCATTCTTAACCAGTTTGAGTTTGTTGCCCATTGGATTAGCAATAGCCTATTTTTTAGCAAAATCTACCTTTGCTGGGCGWGGTGTTATTGAAGCCTTTATTACCTTACCCTTGGTTTTRCCMCCTACCGTATTAGGTTATTTTTTATTGGTAGGGATGGATAATAAAAGTGTCTTGGGAGGTGCTTTTATGTCATTAACGGGGGAAACCCTAGCTTTTTCTTTTGTGGGGCTATGGTTTGCATCTATTATTTATAGTTTACCGTTTGCTGTGCAGCCGATATTACGATCCTTAGAGCAGATAGCCCCRGAATTACGYGAAGCAGCATGGTGTAGTGGTTTGTCAAAATGGAGAACTTTTTTTAAAGTTGAGTTACCGCTTGCTTGGCCAGGCATTATCACCGCGATGGTATTGAGTTTTTCRCATACTTTGGGTGAGTTCGGGGTGGTATTAATGATTGGTGGAAATATAGCGGGTGAGACGCGTACGGTATCGATATCTATTTATGACAGCGTWTTAGCATTTGAACATCAACAAGCTCAAACTATGTCRCTGATMTTACTGCTYATTGCTTTTATTACYATTAGYMTKGTTTAYACGTTYAATMGCCGTAATTCACGRTCGGTATTGTAGMTATGCTTAARCTTCATTTRCARCAAACGCAGCCAACGACACTTGATGTCGAYCTAACATGTCAAACRGGTGAATTATTGGCGTTAGTTGGCCCTTCTGGTGCGGGWAAAACAACCGTGTTACGTTGCATTGCTGGATTGCAATCTCCCCAAAAAGGGTTTATTGAATGCAAAGGTGAAAGATGGTTTGATAGTRCAGCAAATATAAATGCTACMCCMCAACAACGCCGTGTAGGTMTGGTRTTYCAAAAYTATGCTTTATTTCCACATTTGTCAGTKAGTGASAATATTCAACTTACACTYGATGCGGAYCAACARGCGAACAAACCCTCKGTTGAWCAATTATTAGAAAAAGTWAASTTAACAGGTCTAGCAGATCGYTATCCTRATCAACTGTCMGGTGGACAGCAGCAGCGYGTRGCGATTGCYAGAGCATTAGCGCGWCAACCTGARATTCTATTGCTGGATGAACCTTTTTCAGCRGTAGAYAAAGTAACACGMCGAAAATTATATTTRGAGYTGAAYACAYTAAGACATCATCTTGCTATTCCGATGATTTTGGTGACACATGATTTAGATGAAGCCGCCATGCTAGCAGATCAGATCTGCGTAATTCATCAAGGCAAGACCTTGCAACAAGGAACACCTGCTMACGTTTTATATAAGCCTAAAAACACTGCGGTAGCAAAACAAGTTGATGCGCGAAATGTTGCATCAGCTAGRCTTATTGTTGATGATTCACAGCTTAAATTAAAATGGCATAATTATGTATTYACATTAGSTGAAACGRRTGACTTTAAAGAAARTMAAAATATAAACTGGACAATTTCACCTGCAAAAATACTGTTACATCAACGGGTAAGACCTTCTAGAGGAACCCGTGAAAACCCRGTGTCAGGTCTTATTATTAATAAAATGACCTTACGCGGGATTACCACTRTTTTAATGGAGATTGAACATGCCGATGGACAGCGGCTGCAAATGGATTTACCCGAGCATGTTGCTAATCGCAATCAACTACAAGTGGGTGAGACAATATCGGTGTCCTTGTTGAGTGATGCCATACATTTAATGAACGATTAATTATTAACATGACAGAATCCTGTAGAATAGCGTCTTTTTTTAAAGCGTTTTGTTTCAATGGCTGAGTTACTCGAAAAAATAAATCAACGTCGCACCTTTGCGATAATATCGCATCCGGATGCGGGTAAAACGACACTCACAGAAAAACTGTTGTTATTTAGTGGAAAAATTCAGACTGCGGGCAGCGTTAAGTCTCGAAAAACAGATCGTCATGCCACTTCTGATTGGATGGAAATGGAGAAAGAACGRGGTATTTCGGTRACGTCATCCGTTATGCAATTTGAGCATAAGGGACGGGTAGTAAATTTACTTGATACGCCRGGACATGCTGAYTTCTCCGAAGATACGTATCGCACATTAACAGCGGTGGATTCAGCGCTGATGGTAATTGATATTGCTAAGGGTGTTGAGCAACGAACAATTAAATTRATGGAAGTATGTCGTCTGCGTGACACRCCCATTTTAACGTTTATYAATAAAATGGATCGTGAAGGGCGTGATCCGATAGATATTTTAGATGAAGTTGAATCRGTTTTAGGCATACGCTGTGCGCCGATYACTTGGCCGATTGGTATGGGGAAAAGTTTTAAAGGTATTTTCCATTTACAAAAAGACAGTGTGCATCTRTTTGARCCWCATAGYGATCAAGTGGGCGAGATTATTGAAGGTTTAGATAATCCACGCTTGGATGARYTGTTTGGTTCAATGGCAGAAGAGTTGCGTGAAGARATTGAGCTTGTGCGTGGTGCTAGTCATGAATATGATCAGCAAGCCTTTTTAGCCGGTGAATTATCTCCTGTGTTTTTTGGCAGTGCGATGAATAATTTTGGCATTACTGAATTAATGGATTCATTTGTTGAAATTGCGCCAGMGCCACAAGGAAGAGCGACTAAAACAMGGCATGTAGAGGCTAATGAAGAATCATTYAGTGGTTTTGTATTTAAGATYCAAGCCAATATGGATCCCAAGCATCGTGATCGAATTGCCTTTTTACGYGTTTGTTCWGGGCAATACACTAAGGGYATGAARCTRCGCCATGTGCGWACAGGWAAAGATGTTGTTATYGCCAATGCCGTAACCTTTATGGCTGCGGCACGTGAGCAAGCCGAAGCAGCATGGCCGGGCGATATWTTAGGGTTACAYAATCACGGYACMATTCAAATTGGYGAYACRTTCACRSAGGGYGAAGAGATTCARTTYACKGGYATTCCGTATTTTGCYCCTGAATTATTTCGYCGTGTACGWTTAAAAGAYCCGCTTAARATGAARGCSTTGCTYAAAGGTTTGCAGCAATTAAGCGAAGAGGGYGCCACACAATTATTTAGACCACTYGAAAATAATGATCTTATTTTAGGTGCMRTWGGYGTRTTGCAGTTTGATGTGGTGGTGCATCGATTGAAAGGTGAATAYAASGTTGATTGTATTTATGAGCCGGTTCAAGTTTATACCGCTCGCTGGATTTACTGTGACGATGAAAAAAAATTGAATGAATTTAAGAAAAAAGCAGCGCTTAATCTCGCCGTAGATGGCGCGGGTGGTTTAACGTATATCGCACCGASACGGGTTAATTTGGATTTAACGATGGAACGYTGGCCYGAGATAGAATTTAAAAATACACGCGAACATACCTAATAAGCTTGCAATTAAACTATGTTCTCAAGCAGAATAGAGTGTGAGTTTAAATTTTTAGCGGAGAGGGTGTCATAATGAAAGTCAGGTCAATTAAAAAAAANTAAGGGTAAGCCCGTTATTGGTTTAACACCTAATGATTCACTTGATCGTGCRGTTACAYTGATGATGGATAATCGAATAGGTTCACTTGTTGTAACGGATAATAAGAAACTGGTTGGRATTCTGTCAGAACGTGATTTATTAAGTGTATTGCATGATAARCACGCAATATGGGCGCCGATTACAGTGAAAGACGCAATGACACCTAATCCTTATACGTGTGATCCCGACAATACATTAGAAGAAGTGATGAGTATTATGGTTGAACATAATGTGCGTCATTTACCTGTTGTTTATAAGGGCAAATTAGAAGGAATGTTGTCAATAACGGATATTGTYGAAGAATTGCTCAAAAAAGCAAAATTTGAAAATAAATTATTGAAGAACTATATTCAGAACTGGCCTGATGCAGAAGAAGGTGCTGAAGATACGGAATAGCGTTAGAGTCGWATKAGCAYGTAGATATAAAAAAGGCGGTCATTAAGTGAWCGCCTTTTTTGTTGGAGATGATTATTCCTCKATGGGAAAAGAAYCTGCTCGTAAAATTTGCAAATTATTTTCATCYGCAAAGTCTGTTAAAAATTCAAATAACATCTCATCCTCTTCCTCTAAAGAGGCATCAATGACGACRCATTTYACGCCTTGATGMGAKGCTAGTTTTACATTTGGATGAAAGATAATACGGCGRCCMGGGCCATAACTTGCAACRGCACCACAAAGACGTTCAGCCCAATCACTGGGGCGAAATTTCCCCCCTTCTTTAGTCAGACCTAGAATAATAACCTTGCCGAGTGTTGTCATGTGAGCGAGCTCATCTAATAATGTTGATTTATGTAAGCTATTTTACTGTAATTTAGACTGATTAGCGTAATAATTCAGAAAAATAATCGTTGTCTTGAAAATRGGGTTAAYAATAGTGTGCCRATTTAATCKTAACCYTKAAGATGTAACAGTGAATGTATCGGCAGAAAGTTAAATATATTAAACCTATATAAGCTATTTATAGACAGCAACAAACCCCGTATAATTGGCCGATTATCTAATGTAACAATTTGAATTCCATTTAAATTTAAAGAGTAATTGCGTGGCTGATTATAAACACACCCTAAACCTGCCTAAAACCAAATTCCCTATGAAGGCGGGCCTGCCTAACCGTGAACCGTTGATGTTAAAGCGTTGGCAGGAAAATAACCTGTATCAGAAAATGCGTGATATGGAGCATCCGAAAGGTTCATTCATTCTGCATGATGGCCCTCCGTATGCCAATGGTGAAATTCATATTGGTCACGCWGTGAATAAAATTCTTAAAGATATTATTCTTAAATCAAAAACATTAAGCGGATTTGATACACCTTATGTGCCAGGTTGGGACTGTCATGGTCTGCCTATTGAACTTAATGTTGAGAAGAAGATTGGTAAGCCGGGTAAAAAAGTGACGGCGGCTGAGTTTCGCGCGGCATGTCGCATTTATGCTCAGAAACAAGTGGATGGTCAGCGTGAAGACTTTAAGCGCCTTGGCATTATGGCTGAGTGGGACAATCCTTACTTAACCATGGATTTTAATTTTGAAGCAGACATCATTCGCACATTGAATGAGATTGTAAAACAAGGTCATTTGCATAAGGGTGTTAAGCCTGTTCACTGGTGTGTGGATTGTGGCAGTGCTTTGGCTGAAGCTGAAGTAGAATATGAGGATAAAACATCACCTGCCATTGATGTGCGTTTTACGGTTGTTGATAATGCGGCATTTGAAGCTGCAACGAAGTCAACCGGCTCTGGCAAAATCAGTGTGCCGATCTGGACAACGACACCGTGGACATTACCTGCCAATCAAGCTGTATCACTCAACCCTGCGTATGACTATGTTGTCGTTCAAGCCGGTGATGAGCGCCTATTATTTGCTGAAGCATTGTATGAATCAGCATTAGAGCGTTATGGCATGTCGGGTGAAGTCGTTGCGCGTATTAAAGGCGAAGATGTTGAAGGCTTATTATTGCAACATCCGTTTTATGATAAACAGGTACCGATTATTTTAGGTGACCMTKKTRSTKYWRMMRYRRRWWSCRSSKCYNTTCAYWCYRYTYSRRSTCAYRRWYAAGACGATTTTACCGTGGGCTTAAAATATGACTTAGAAGTCTATAATCCAGTCGGTTCAAATGGTGTGTTTTTACCTGATACGGAGATCTTTGCAGGTCAATCTGTATTTAAAGCGAACCCCGCTGTGATTGAATTATTGAGTGAGAAGGGTGTATTGTTGAAACATATTGATATTCAACATAGCTACCCACACTGCTGGCGACATAAAAGCCCGATTATTTTCCGTGCGACACCACAATGGTTTGTCAGCATGGATCAAAAGGGTCTGCGTGATGCTGCCCTGCACGCTATTGCTGAAACTCAGTGGATGCCGCAATGGGGACAAAAACGCATTGAAGGCATGGTTGAAGGTCGTCCAGATTGGTGTGTGTCACGCCAGCGTACTTGGGGTGTACCGATTCCGTTGTTTGTGCATAAAGAAACAGGTGAGTTGCATTCTAAGACACAAGAAATTATGGAACAGGTTGCTCAAAAAGTTGAACAGCAGGGCATTGATGCATGGTTTGAATCAGACACCTCAGATTGGCTTGGCAATGATGCCGCTGATTATGACAAAGTATCAGATACGTTAGATGTCTGGTTTGATTCAGGCGTTTCTCATGCTTGTGTATTAGCACGACGTGATTATTTACACCGTCCCGCTGATTTGTATTTAGAAGGCAGCGATCAACATCGTGGTTGGTTCCAATCATCATTAATTACTTCAATTGCTTCAACAGGAAAAGCACCCTATAAAGCGGTGTTAACCCATGGTTTTGTAGTGGATGCCAGCGGCAAGAAAATGTCGAAATCAGTAGGTAATGTCGTTGCACCTCAAAAAGTAGTAAATAATTTGGGGGCCGATATTATTCGACTATGGACAGCCTCTTCAGATTACAGTGCTGAAATGAGCGTGTCGGATGAAATTTTAAAACGTACCGCCGATTCTTATCGCCGCATTCGTAATACCTCACGTTATTTATTATCAAATTTGTTTGATTTTAATCCAGCTACTGATTTAGTTGATGCAAAAGATATGCTGCCACTGGATTTGTGGGCTGTCGATCGTGCCTACGAATGTCAGCAAGATATTTTAGCGGCCTATGAAAGCTATAATTTCCATGTAATTTATCAGAAGATCCATAATTTCTGTGCACAAGAAATGGGGAGCCTCTATTTAGATATTACCAAAGATCGCCAATATACAATGAAGGACGACAGTGCTGGCCGTCGTTCTAGTCAAACTGCGATGTATCATATTCTTGAAGCGTTAACGCGCTGGATGGCACCTATTCTGAGCTTTACCGCGGATGAGTTATGGGAACATCTACCAGGTGAGCGAAATGAGTCTGTATTTTTAAATGAATGGTATGAAGGCTTGACTCCCTTAGCGAGTGATTCAGCCGTTGATGTAGCATTTTGGGAGCAGTTATTTGAAGTACGTGATGCTGTTTCAAAAGAATTAGAAGTATTACGTGCTGATGGCAAGATTAAAGGTGGTTTAACTGCGGATGTTGYACTTTATGCTAAACCAGATTTATTAGATACATTRAATAAATTAGGCGATGAACTAAAATTTGTGCTGATAACATCAAGCGCTATTCTATTGCCTGCAAGTGATAAACCGGCCGATGCAATTGAGAGTTCAATTGATGGATTATCATTAGTGCTGTCTCCTTCGGAGAATGCACGTTGTGATCGCTGTTGGCATCAAACAGATACTGTAGGCAAAGATGAAAAACAYCCWGAACTMTGTGATCGYTGYATTGAAAATGTKGATGGGGAAGGCGAAAAACGCCAATTYGTTTAATGCTGAAATACTTATGGTTATCCGCTTTAGTCATTATTTTAGATCAAGTATCTAAAGGGATTATTACAGCATCGTTTTCATTACATGAAACGCTGGCTGTCATGCCTTATTTCAATTTAACACTGGCGCATAATTCTGGGGCAGCCTTTAGTTTTTTAGCACAAGCAGGTGGATGGCAGCGTTGGTTTTTTATYGSTTTGACAACGGTTATTAGTATTGCCTTGTTTATTTGGCTTAAAAAACTCAGTACKCARGCYAAATTAGAAGCCATTTCAATCAGTCTTATCTTGGGTGGAGCGATTGGCAATGTAATTGATCGCATTTACTTTGGGTACGTYGTTGATTTTCTCGAYTTTTATTATGGAACMGCACATTTCGCAGCATTTAATATTGCCGATKCTGCTATTTGTATTGGTGCMGGATTATTAATTCTCGATAGTTTTATTGCTAAGCCTAATTCAGATGAGGGCCGCCCTGCATGAGTTTTTGTGATTTAGCCTTGGCCTGCGTGACGCAGTTGCAGCCGTATGTGCCTGGGAAACCGATTGAAGAATTGGAACGAGAGTTAGGCATTACTGATATCGTYAAATTAGCATCGAATGAAAAYCCRTTAGGTCCATCYGATAAAGTRCTTGAAGYACTYGYYCAAGCSAGYMARSAAGTAACGCGCTACCCYGACGGCAATGGCTTTAGTTTAAAAAVAGCTTTAGCTGAAAAATACCAGTTAAATACAGAGCAAATCACGCTGGGAAATGGTTCAAATGATGTGCTAGAAATGATCGCACGTGCATTTGTATCGAATACCGATGCAGTACTGTTTTCTCAGTATGCCTTTGCTGTGTACCCATTGGTAACACAGGCCATTGGCGCGCAATCTGTTATTGCTCCGGCACGTAATTATGGTCACGATCTGCAGGCGATGAGTACACTCATTACTGAGCGAACCAAGTTGATATTTATTGCCAACCCTAATAATCCAACGGGTACCTATCTTGCTGCGGATGAATTAGAAGCTTTTATTGCCCAAGTGCCAGCAACAACTTTGGTGGTGTTAGATGAAGCGTATGTAGAATACGGCGAGCAAACAGCAGAGAGTATTGGCTGGTTAGAAAAGTATTCAAATTTAATTATTACGCGTACATTTTCTAAGGCCTATGGTTTGGCCGGATTGCGAGTGGGCTATGCCTTATCTCATCCTGATGTGGCAGATTTAATAAATCGAATTCGACAGCCTTTTAATGTCAATAGYCTAGCGTTAGCGGCGGCAACGGTTGCACTGAMAGATGATGCGTATATTATAAAAACAARACAYTTMAATGATGCAGGAATGGCGCAATTAATGGYCGGATTAAACGCRCTCGGCTTARAATACATTCCATCAAAAGGTAATTTTATTACSATTRATGTGCAAAAGAAGGGCGATGATGTGTTTAGTGATTTATTGAAACAAGGTGTTATCGTCCGTCCKGTKACTAATTATGGATTACCAAAACATATTCGTGTCAGTATTGGTTTAGAAGATGAAAAYCAACGTTTTCTTGATGCTTTGAAAGAGGTCTTATGATTAAACGCTTAGCTATTATTGGTGTGGGCTTAATCGGTGGCTCCTTGTCACTCGCTTTAAAAAAAGCGGGTGAGGTTGAAGAAGTTATYGGTTTTTCACGAACAGAAAGTGTGCGTGACGAAGCCTTGAAATTGGGTATTATCGATCATGCGGCAACAAGTGTTGCTGATGCCGTCAAAAATGCCGATATGATATTTCTTGCTGTGCCGATGGCGGCGATGGAAACAGTGTTAAYTGAACTGGTTGAACATATTAGTGATACGGTCATTATTACCGATGGCGGCAGTGCCAAGGGCCAAGTAGTTGATGTGGCAAGGAAAATATTAGCTAATAAGTTCAATCAATTTGTTCCTGGCCATCCKATTGCRGGYACAGAGAAAAGTGGCCCYAGYGCKGCKTTTGCTGAGYTATATCAACACCATCGTGTAGTGCTGACACCGSTTGMAGAGACTAATAGCAATGCGATAGCGCAAGTGCGAGCGATGTGGCAAAGTACCGGTGCCGAAGTATTTGAGATGGATGTTGGACATCACGATGATGTATTGGCTGCAACCAGTCATCTTCCACATATATTAGCTTTTAACTTAGTCGGCATGTTGGCACAGCGCGATGACTGCGATGAAGTGCTGCGTTATGCGGCAGGTGGCTTTAAAGATTTTTCACGAATCGCTTCGAGTGATGCGGTGATGTGGCGAGATATATGTTTGACCAATAAAGACGCTATTTTGGGATTGTTAAAAGAATATCAACAGGGTCTATCACAATTAGAGCACGCCATTAATAAGCAAGATGGTGATACATTAATAGAGGTGTTTGAGCGCGCYAAACAAGCGCGTGATACACGATTTTCAGAAGAGTAAGAGTGGAATAGCCGTGAGTAGTGAATCTAAAAAGAATTATATTGTGCAAGCAGGTGGAAGCCTAAAGGGCACAATTCGTGTGCCGGGTGATAAGTCTATTTCCCATCGTTCAATTATGTTGGGCTCTTTRGCAGAAGGYRYAACCCATGTCACCGGTTTTTTAGARGGTGACGATGCATTAGCAACCTTAGCATCATTTCGTGCAATGGGTGTWCARATTGATGGRCCTAAAGAGGGCAAWGTRACCATTCATGGTGTCGGTATGCATGGTCTAACAGCACCTAAAGAGGATGTGTATTTAGGTAATTCAGGTACCTCGATTCGATTRCTCAGTGGTTTGTTGGYAGGGCAAGATTTTGAAAGTACCTTGACCGGTGATAAATCGTTATCAGGCCGACCAATGAAAAGGGTGACARCACCTTTAGCATTAATGGGTGCGACGATTGAGAGCAATGAGGGCAAGCCACCGTTAAGGATTAAAAAAGCTAATAAATTAAAGGGAATTACTTACACATTACCAATGGCGAGCGCTCAGGTTAAATCCTGTATCTTATTGGCCGGAATGTATGCTGAAGGTAAAACAATGATCATTGAGCCTGCACCTACACGTGATCATACGGAACGTATGTTATCGGGCATGGGKTATAAAGTAGATGTGCAAGGYGATACGATTTCAATTGAAGGAGGGGGCACCTTAACAGCAAGCAATATTGATGTGCCGGCCGATATTTCGTCAGCCACATTCTTTATGGTGGGTGCCGCTATATCTGAAGGTTCRGATCTTACYTTAACACATGTGGGTATTAATCCTACACGCRYKGGCGTCATCAATATTTTACGYTTGATGGGTGCGGATATAAGCYTRTCGAATGAAAAAATGACCGGTGGCGAACCGGTGGCGGATATTCGAATTAAATATGCACCGTTAACAGGAATYAATATYCCTGAAGATCAAGTGCCGCTAGCGATTGATGAATTYCCAGCATTATTTGTGGCYGCAGCYTGTGCTGARGGKCAAACTGTATTAACRGGTGCGGCAGAGCTRCGRGTGAAGGAAAGTGATCGTATTCAAGCGATGGCTGATGGTTTAACCATMTTAGGGATYGATGCRCAATCAACGATGGATGGCATTATYATTAACGGGGGTGTKATCGGCTCAGGTGARGTTGAAAGYCATGATGATCACCGTATTGCAATGTCATTTGCGATTGCAGGTTTGCGCGCAGGTGGAACGATTCAGATTAATGATTGTGCCAATGTAGCGACGTCATTTCCTAACTTTATAGCGTTGGCAAATGAAACSGGCTTAGAGATAGAAGAAATTGATGAGTAATATACCGGTATTAACGATTGATGGCCCGAGTGGATCAGGCAAAGGTACGATTGCACAATTAGTCGCGAAAAAGCTTGGCTGGCACTATTTAGACAGCGGTGCCATCTACCGAGTATTAGCGCAAGCAGCGATTAAACATGATATTGATCTGGCGGATGAACCACAATTAGTAGAAATTGCACAAGACCTAGATTTRGTTTTTTTACTGAGTGATAAGAATGATTTAAAAGTAATGTTAGAAGGCGAGGATGTCAGTACGATAATACGCAGTGAAACGGCAGGCAATGCAGCCTCAAAGGTCGCTGCACTACCATTAGTRCGTGCGGCATTGCTYGAACGACAACATGATTTTAGACAGCCTCCCGGCTTAGTTACCGATGGTCGTGACATGGGAACGGTGGTATTTCCCGATGCTGAGCATAAAGTATATTTAACCGCGAGTGCTGAAGTGCGCGCGCAAAGACGATATAAGCAGTTGAAAGAAAAAGGAATTGAGAGTAATCTATCCGCCCTTGTTACTGATATTTCTGAACGAGATGAACGAGATAGTCAGCGTGAAGTAGCGCCATTGCGGCCTGCTCATGATGCCTTACAGCTAGATTCTAGCGAATTAGGTATAGAAGACGTATATAAACATATTATGGCAAAGTGCGGTGATATGTAATTTGGTACTTACTTTTTAATTATTTAAAGTAAGTTTTTTTAACKTCCTGCCCATTTGAAKRTNNAGGTGGCYAGGTATTTTTGAGCGGTTCCATTTTAGTTAGTTTTAATGGGGCTAAGGTACATAATAATGAGCGAAAGCTTTGCGGATCTCTTTGAAGAGAGTTTAAATTCAACACCAATGCAAACAGGTAAAATCGTATCTGGCATGGTGGTTAGYATCAGTTCTGATGTGGTTATGGTTAATGCTGGTTTAAAATCAGAAGGCGCTATTCCTGTAGAAGAATTCTATAATGAGAAAGGTGAACTCACAGTTGAAGTAGGCGATTTGGTCGATGTTTCTTTAGAAACATTRGAAGATGGYTTCGGTTCAACTCAATTATCACGTGAAAAAGCGAAAGCAGCTGAAGCGTGGATTACACTGGAACATGCGTTTGAAGAAAATGCAACAATYACCGGTGTTATTTCTGGTCGAGTTAAAGGTGGTTTCACCGTTGAGCTAGAAAATATTCGTGCCTTCTTGCCAGGTTCATTAGTTGATGTTCGTCCTTTACGTGATACATCWCACCTAGAAGGACAAGARCTWGAATTTAAACTTATTAAGTTAGATCGCCCTCGTAACAACATCGTKGTTTCTCGCCGTGCMATTATGGAAGCAGARAACAGTGTTGAACGTGAAGCATTATTAGAAACRCTTGAAGAAGATAAAGTTGTTAAAGGTATTGTTAAGAACCTTACGGATTATGGYGCGTTTGTTGAYCTTGGYGGTATTGAYGGTTTATTACATATCACAGATATGGCTTGGAAACGTATTAAACACCCATCTGAAGTTGTTACCATTGGTGATGAAATTGAAGTTCAAGTACTGAAATTTGATAAAGAACGCGAACGTGTTTCATTAGGCCTAAAACAAATGGGCGACGATCCTTGGAAAACAATTGCAAGCAGTTACCCTGCAAGCAGTCGTATTCGCGGTAAAGTTACCAACATTGCTGATTATGGTTGTTTCGTTGAAATTGAAGACGGTGTTGAAGGTTTAGTTCACATGTCTGAAATGGATTGGACAAACAAAAATGTTCACCCATCTAAAATTGTTCAATTAGGTGATGAAGTTGATGTRATGGTATTGGATATCGATGCTGAACGTCGTCGTATTTCATTAGGTATGAAGCAATGTAAATCTAATCCTTGGGAAGAGTTTGCAATGACGCATAACAAGGGYGACAAAGTTTCTGGTTCAATTAAATCAATCACTGACTTTGGTGTATTCATTGGTCTTGATGGCGACATCGACGGTTTAATTCATCTTTCTGACCTTTCATGGGAAGAAGATAATGAAGACCTTATTCGTGATTACAAAAAAGGTGACAATCTTGAAGCTGTAGTACTAGCGATTGATCCTGAACGTGAGCGTATTTCACTGGGTATTAAGCAAATGCAAGATGACCCATTCTCAGAATATATGGCTGCAAACCCACGTGGTAGCATTGTAACGGGTAAAGTAATTGAAGTTGATGCACGTGGTGCAACAATTGAATTAACGGAAGGTGTTGAAGGTTACATCCGCGTTGCAGATATTGCTCAAGAACGTACTGAAGATGCAAGTAAAGTATTATCAGTAGGAGATGAAGTTGAAGCGAAATTTACAGGTGTTTCTCGAAAAGACCGTAAATTAACACTCTCTATTAAAGCGAAAGATTCACAAGAAGAATCAGAAGCACTTAAAGAGTATTCAAATGTTTCATCAGGTGGAGCAACTACTATCGGTGATTTGTTGAAAGAAAARATGGATCAAAAAGATAGTTAAGAAGAAATAGAAATAAGCACCTACATTACTGTAGGTGCTTGTTTTTTTATAAAGATTAAGAATATGCCTAAGCATAAATCTTAAGATATGAATTCTAAGGAATTTTAAAATATGACAAAATCAGATTTAATCGAAAAATTATCTGAACAGCAATTACTATTAAATTATCGTGATGTTGAATTAGCCGTTAAATTAATGCTGGGTCAAATGAGTAATAGCTTGGCAAGTGGAGAACGTATCGAAATTCGAGGCTTTGGTAGTTTCACTTTACACCATCGTCCACCACGTATTGGTCGCAATCCTAAAAGTGGCGAATCGGTAGAATTGGGTGAGAAATATGTACCTCATTTTAAGCCAGGAAAAGAATTGCGTGAACGTGTTAACGCGGCTGCAGGCTTATAGACTCAAATGAAGTTTAGTCTGGAACAGACAGGCTTAAATCAAATATCTTTTTATGATGATAGTCACATCATCATCAGTCCTGAAAAACAGCGTTATTCTTTACAATTAGGTGCAAGCCTAATTGTCACCCCTGATAACGTTATAAGCGATGTGAAAATAGCAGATATAATGAATCTATCAGATGACAATATTAGCTACCTACAAAATCTAGAGCCAGAAATTGTCATTTTTACGGCAGGCTTGACCGCCACTCCTCGTCATCCTTTATCGAATACCACCCTTCAATTAGCAAGAAAGTTAAACGGAATAGAGTCTATGACATTAGGCGCTGCATGCCGWACATACAACTTACTGGTTTTAGAAGGTAGGCGCGTAATACTAGTGATATCACTTACTTGACCGGAATAGTAGGAAAAGTGAACRGTATTACTTTTGTGATGCAAATCATAATTTTTGATAAAATCAAGATAAGCTAATGATATAATAAGATTTCTATTTTTAGTGCATAATGTAATAAATTATCTAGCTTGACCTTAAAGGCTTAAAATAGCACAATTACTCGTGATTTAATGTGCTAAATAAAGCAGGTATTCTTACCTAATTGTGGCATTTRCCGATGACTTGATCTAGGTCAAGTAATTAGGCTATATACCACTCAAAGATAGTGTAAAATTTATCATGTTTTATTTTGAYGTAGTTNAGAGAGGGGCAATACTTCTGATGTGTATTCATTTTGGGGTATTGGCAGTTTTTATTTATTGGAAAGGGTGTGATCGCTATGCAAGCGGAACAGCAATATAGTTTTCAAGTAGTCAAGTGGTTTGCCTATATGGCAGTTGTCTACTTGGTGGTCGGTACGGGAATAGGCGTGTATATCGCCTCAGAATTGGCATGGCCAGTTCTTAATTTCGATATCCCATACATTAGCTTTGGTCGTTTACGTCCATTACATACTAATGCAGTTATATTTGCATTTGGTGGCTCAACGTTAATGGCAACAGCGTATTACATTGTGCAACGTACATCAGGTGTGCGATTGTGGAGTGATAAATTAGCTTGGTTCACCTTTTGGGGCTGGAACCTTGTTATCGTTAGTGCCGTTATCACGCTTCCTTTAGGCTACACTCAATCAAAAGAATATGCTGAATTAGAATGGCCAATTGATATTTTAATTGCTGTTGTTTGGTTGGTATATAGCTTTAACTTCATCATGACGCTCTCTATACGTAAAGTTTCACATATTTATGTAGCGAACTGGTTCTTCCTTGCGATGATGATTATGATTACCTATCTTCATGTGGTGAATAGTCTGGCTATTCCCGTAGAGCTGTTTAAATCGTATTCTATTTTCTCAGGTGTACAAGATGCCATGATCCAGTGGTGGTGGGGACATAATGCGGTWGGKTTYTTCYTAACKGCKGGYTTCMTYGGGATTATGTACTATTTTGTACCTAAGCAAGCAAACCGTCCTATTTATTCCTATCGTTTATCAGTAGTTCACTTTTGGGCACTCACGTTTGGTTATGTATGGTTAGGTGCACATCAYCTTCAATACACAGCATTACCAGATTGGACCGGTTCATTAGGTGCTGCTATTTCATTAGCGATGATTATCCCATCTTGGGGYGGTGCGATTAATGGTATGTTCACCTTAAGTGGTGCATGGGATAAATTGCGTACAGATTACATCTTACGCTTCTTGATTGTTTCATTAGCATTCTACGCAATGTCCACATTTGAAGGGCCAGTAATGGCGGCGAAAACAGTTAATGCCTTATCTCATTACACTGACTGGACCATTGGTCATGTACATGCGGGTGCATTAGGTTGGGTCGCAATGGTTTCTATCGGTGCTATTTACCATATGGTAGAGCGCCTATGGGGAACAAGAATTTGGTCTGTTAAGTTAGTTAACTTACATTTCTGGATGGCTACAATCGGTACAGCGATTTATATTACGGCGATGTGGGTTTCAGGAATTATGCAAGGCTTAATGTGGCGTGCTTATGATGATTACGGTAACTTAGCTTATACCTTCGTTGAATCCGTTGCTCAAATGCATCCATACTATGCGATGCGTGCGGCAGGTGGATTAATCTTCTTCCTTGGTGGCTGTATTATGCTATTCAACATTACTGTAACTATTCGTAAAGCTATTGCTGATTCGTCTGCGAAATCAGCAGCCATAGCTAACGCTGTTATTTAAAGGAGACTGGAATGTCTGAACATAACTCAAATAAACCAGTGTCCTTTCAAGAGAAACTGGAAAAAAATGTATGGGCACTGGTTCTAGCAACCGCTATGATCGTGTCAGTAGGTGGTATCGTAGAAATTGTACCTTTGTTCTATATAGATAACACTTTTGAAGATCTGAATCATCCTGAATTTGAAGAGCTAAAGGGAGTGCGTCCTTATACTGCTCTAGAATTAGCAGGTCGTGATATCTATCAACGTGAAGGGTGTTACTTATGCCATTCACAAATGATTCGTCCTTTCCGTGATGAGAAAGATCGCTATGGTCATTATTCATTGGCGGTAGAGTCTAAATATGATCACCCGTTCCAATGGGGGTCTAAACGTACTGGACCTGATCTCGCACGTTTAGGCGGTAAATACTCTGACGAATGGCATAGACAACATTTACGTGCTCCACGTAGCGTTGTTCCTGAATCAGTAATGCCTAATTAYCCATGGTTTGATGAGGCCGTAATTGATGGTGTTGGCATTGAAAAACGTGTGAAAGCGATGAGAGTATTGGGTGTGCCATATAGCGATGAAGATATCAAGGGTGCTGCAGCTTCAGTGAAAGATAAAACTGAAATGGATGCAATGGTTGCTTATCTTCAAGTATTAGGCACGATGATTAAATTTGAACCAGGTAGGGATTATCGTGACTAAACTTCAAGAGTATTTTCATACTGATTGGAGTGCGATGACTGGAAATGACTGGTTTGGTTTAGTGTTGACGGTAGTTGTATTTGTTTTAATGGTCATTGTTTATTATTGGGTGCTTAATCCTAAAAATAAAGAAAGCCTAGAATCACATCGCACCATGCTTTTAGACGAAAACGATATAGAATCGGAGAAATAAGATGGCAGATAAAAAAAATAATCCTGCTCAAGTAAAAGACACAGGCCATGTATGGGATGGAATTAGAGAGTTAGATAATCCTTGTCCGCGTTGGTGGCTGAATTCACTATGGTTAAGTGGTTTATTGGTAATTGTTTACTTTATTTTATATCCATCACTTCCTCTCGTGAACGACAGTACGAAAGGATTGTTAGGTTGGACGCAGATCAAAGAATATAAGGCTGATCTTGCTGAAGTAGAAGCGATTCGAGCACCCTTTGAAGAGACGTTGGCTAGTATGACTGTAGAAGAAATTCTAGCTGACCAAAAAATGCTTAACTATGCAATAGGTTCAAGTAAGGTGCTATTTGGAGACAACTGTGCAGCGTGTCATGGCACCGGTGGTGCTCCAGCGGCAGGTGCTGGTTACCCTAATCTTACTGATGATGACTGGTTGTATGGTGGTTCGATTGATGAAATTGAAATGAGTATTGCTAAAGGTCGAGCTGGAATGATGCCCGCACAAGGAAGCTTACTTAATACTGAAGAAGTTGATCAATTAGTTCAGTTTGTGGTGAATAGCTCTGTTGGAAAAGCAACAGAAGCAGGCATGGCTTTATATACTGCTAAAGGTTGTTTTGCTTGTCATGGTGCAGATGCAAAAGGAGTCAAGATGATGGGCTCGGCGAACCTAACCGATAGGATTTGGCGTTTCTCAGGAGAGGAAGAACAAATTCGTCATACTATCATCCATGGTGTTAATGATGGTGCTGACGTTGAAACTCGTGTTGCGGTAATGCCTGCATGGAATGAAAAGCTAGCGATTGTTCGACAGGTTACTGCTGATGCTATTGCTGATGATGAAGACCTAAGTGAAATTGATTGGGACGATGAATTAGAAGGTGATGAAGCAGAGCGTTTAACGGAAACAGATATTAAAAAATTAGCTGTTTATGTGCACCAGTTTGGTGGCGGTCAATAATATAAACTATAGAAATGATTGATCATTTCTATAGTGTCTGGAGATAATTATGAATATAGATTGGGTTTCAGTTTCTGTAATTTTAAGTGTTATTGCGATGATTCTTGGACTGGCTTACTTTGTTCATTATGCCTTGAAGCATATTAATGAAGATAGTTCTGAAGATTAATCGAGGTGATTAATCTGAGAAAGCCGGCTGAGTGCCGGCTTTTTTGTTAGTGAATTTTACGATTCCTAAATTAGGATATGCTTATATTGCTGGTGAGTGATATAATCGTACTTGTTTCAACGTTTTCCAGGAAATGCTGTGAGTGAAGAATTAGATAAAATGGTCGGTAATGTTGATGACATTTATGAAGAAGTGTCTGAATGGCATATTAACGTGGGCGGTATTAAAATCGTCGCTAAACGTTTGGCAGGGCGCTTTCGAACGTTAAAATGGTTGGGTATGTCGATTTGGTCTCTCTTTTTCTTAGGGCCCTACCTGCGCTGGAATGATTCTCAAGCCATTTTATTTGACTTGCCTAATCGGCAATTCAATATCTTTAGTATTACGATATATCCGCAAGATATTTGGATGTTATCGCTGACATTACTTTTCTTTGCTATTTTATTGGCCGTTGTGACCAGTGTGGCGGGACGCGTGTTCTGTGGCTTTTTTTGCTTTCAAACGGTGTGGACAGACATTTTCACTTATATAGAAGGTAAGCTCGAAGGTAATACACCTCAAAAAGCGTTGAAATTTAATAATGCACCTTGGACCGCTGACAAATTAGGACGAAAAGTCTTAAAGCATGGCATATGGTTACTTATTGCACTGTTGACGGGTATTTCATTTGTAGCGTGGTTTACGGATGCATTTCAGCTTTGGATAGACTTATTTACTTTCCAAGCTCCGCTATTTGCAGTAGGTGTTATTGCTACCTTTATTGGTGGAACGTATTTGTTTGCTGGATTTATGCGAGAACAGATGTGTTTTTGGTTGTGCCCCTATGCACGCTTACAGGGTGTAATGTATGACCAAGATACTCTGTTGCCATCCTATGATGCTGAACGCGGTGAGCCACGAGGCCGAATTAAGAGAGGGGAAGAGCAGTCATCGAAAGGCAGTTGCGTAGATTGTAATGTTTGTGTTGCTGTATGCCCTACTGGAATTGATATTCGTAAAGGGCAACAAGAAGGGTGTATAACATGCGGCTTATGTATCGATGCCTGTGATAGCATTATGGATAAAGTTAAACAGCCACGAGGTTTAATTCGCTACGCGTCTTATAAAGAGTTGCATCACAATGCTAAATCAATACCACTTTATAAACGTTTTCGACTTTATGTCTATAGTGTTATTTTACTGGGAGCGTTGTCAGGCATTGCTTATGGATTTTTGAACCTTTCGCCCACAGAATTCAAGGTTGTACATGAACGCCAGCCTTTATTTGTTCAATTAAGTGATGGTACTATCCAGAATAAATATACCGTTAAGATTTTAAACAAAACTAAAAAAACAATAGTTATTAAYTTTAATATCGAAGGTTTAAAAGGGGCAACATTACATGGTTTAACTGAAATGACAGTTGAACCCGGCGAGGTGATCCCGGTAACGGCTTTAGTGCGCGTTACTGAAAAAGATATGATATCTGATCTTGAGCCCCTCATATTTAAGGGCGTGGTGGTCGATTCTGATATAACGGTACAATATAAAAGTATGTTTATGGGGCCTAAAGTAAAATGATTATTTCACAAAGCAATAAAGAAGCGTTAAAAAATCCATGGGTGTTAGGAATAATACTATTTGTTTGTACTTTCCTATCTGCGAATGCAATTTTTATCTATTTGGCATTTAAATCTCCACCCAGTCTAGTAGATAAACATTTCTACGAAAATGGCAAAAACTATGATGAAATACAAAAAAAAATCGAACAACAAAAAAAATTAGGCTGGACGGGGTTATTTATGCTCCCCAGCACTACGCGAGTCAATCAAGTACAGACATATGAAGTGTTAATACAAGGTAAAAATGCTACAGCAATTGATTTAGACTCGGTTGTTATGAAAGCATATAGGCCTTCTGATGCAACAGCTGACTTTACCGCGTTTATGTTGAATACAAAACCGGGCGTTTATGTTACGGAAATGAGTTTTAATTTACCTGGAACATGGGACTTAGTTGTTGAAGCCAAACAAGGCGAGAAAGAACTTGTCATAACAAAGCGCGTTAGCATCAAGCCATAAAGAAGCTTGTTTAGTAGAAGTTATAACGATTAGGTTTCTTTTGAATTACATAAAATCTTGACCATACCTTGCTATCATTGTGGATTACCTGTTCAACAGGAGGGCCGTTTTGCAACTGAAATAGCGGATGAAAACCGGGAGTTTTGTTGTTATGGTTGCCAAACCGTTTGCAAGACAATTTATAACTCGGGTTTACAACGTTTTTATCAAAAAACAGCAGCAGAGACTGTTTTGGCTCCTCCTCCAGCGTTATCATCGGAACTGTCATCTTATGATTTGGATGATGTACAAGCAGATTATGTTGATATAAATGCTGAAATACGGACAATTCACTTACTTGTTGAAGGTATTCACTGTGCCGCTTGTGTTTGGTTAATAGAGAATGCACTCTCTAAGCAAGTAGGTGTTGTTAGGTCAGAAGTAAATTTAACGGCAAGAAGATTGCGACTTACGTGGAATAATAGTGAGACAACTTTATCCTCAGTGTTACAAACTCTCGGAAATATTGGCTATGCGGCAATTCCCTTCGATCCCGAAACGGCGGAAGGTGTATTAGCTAAGAAGCATAAGGGCTTACTTTACCGTATGGCCTTTGCTGGCTTTGCGATGATGAATTTACTGTGGATTTCAATTGCACTGTATTCCGGTGCAGACCAAGGTGAATTTAGAAATTGGTTTCATTGGATTGGTTTTTTAATTGCCACACCCACATTATTTTATGCTGGTTATCCCTTTCTTAGAAATGCGTTACTGGGTTTAAGACATCGATATTTAACGATGGATTTACCGATAGCAATTGGTGCCACAGCTACCTATAGCTATTCAAGCTATATTACCTTTACAGGTTCAGTCTATGGTGATGTCTATTTTGATACSGTGGTAAACTTCTTATTTGTTATTTTAGTGGGAAGATATCTTGAGGCCATATCAAAACGTGAGGCGTTATCAGCGACCACTCGGTTATTAGAGTTACAACCAAAACTAGCAACTATTATCACCAAAGAAGGATCGAAAGTTGTGCCTATCCGCTCAGTGGTGGTGGGTGATTTGATTCTGGTGAAGCCYGGCGAAAAAATTCCAGTTGATGGCATTTTGGTTGATGGACAAAGTGCTGTAGATGAATCAATGTTAACGGGGGAATCGATACCTGTTGTAAAAATAGTTGACGATAAAGTCGTTGCGGGTAGCATCAATGGCGAAGGTGCTTTCACAGTTGAAGCACAACAAGTATTACGTAATACGGCACTCGCTAAAATCGTAAGATTAATGGAAGATGCTCAAGCATCTAAGGCACCTATTCAGTGTACGGCTGACAAAATTGTACCTTGGTTTGTTGTGGTGACATTATCATTAGCATGCATCACCTTTATGTACTGGCTTCAATTTGACTTTGAAAAGGCATTATTAGCTGCAACATCAGTGCTAATTATTACCTGCCCTTGTGCCTTTGGTCTGGCCACACCTATGTCTGTTGCGGTTGCTACAGGTGTAGGGGCTCAAAATGGAATCYTGATTAAACAAGGTGCGGCTTTAGAAGCATTATCAAAAGTAACGCAGTTTGTTTTTGATAAAACAGGCACGCTAACGCAAGGTGAGTTGCGTGTTGTCGCGGTTGAAACGATAGCGACAATGACCGCAGAGCAACTATTAATACTTGCAGCCTCAATAGAAAATCATTCTGAACACGGTGTTGCTAAAGCAATCGTGAACGAAGCTAAAAAGAGAGAGCTTGCCTTGTCGACAATTACGGACTTTCTATCGTTGCCAGGCCAAGGCGTTCAAGCCTATATCAATCAAAAACAGATTGTTGTTGGCACACATCGTTGGTTAAAAATACAAAATATAACGGTTGAGGAGCATTGGCAACAGCAACAAGATAAGTTTGAGCATGAWGGGATAAGCTGTGTATTTGTGGCTGATAAGAGTAAGGTATTRGGGATTATTGGTCTGGCYGATCAATTACGTAATGATGCGTTAAAGATGATTACATCATTGCAACAACATGACATAGCTATTACAGTGCTCAGTGGTGATAAGCAATCTGTAGTCAATGCAATAACGGCAGAGCTGGGGGATATTACGCGTTATGCTGAGGTGTTGCCGGGTGATAAATCGCAATTAGTCAGAGATTTGCAGCAAGATAATATTGTTGCAATGGTCGGTGATGGCGTGAATGACGCCCCGGCTTTAATTCAGGCCGATGTTGCAATTGCATTAGCATCAGGTACTGATGTATCTATTGAAAGTGCCGATATTATATTGAGCCATAATGAATTATATAAGGTGGCAGAGGCTAAAAACTTGGCCGATCAAACGCTACGTACAATTAAGCAGAATATTACTATCTCAATAGTTTATAACCTTATTATGATACCGATGGCTATGCTAGCATTAGTCAGTCCTTTAGTTGCGGCGTTGACGATGCCAATCAGTTCTCTTCTCGTGATTGGAAATGCTGTTAGAATTAAGTATCGTGTAAAATTTAAATAGAACATGAYACAACTTGTTTTATTGTTTTGGCATGGATCTAGCTGTGATTNATAGTTATAAAACCCTAAACTCGGAGAGTTTAAATGGATGTTATATATGGTTTATTACCAGGAATGTTGTTACTTGGAATTATTGCTGTCGTGATCTTCTTTTGGGCGGTAAGAAATGGCCAATATGATGATATGGATGGAGCAGCGAATCGAATTTTGATGGAATCAGATCAAAAAAAAGATAGAAGTGACAATGACAATGAAGAATAGTCGATTCTTTATTGTCGGATGGCTATTTTTTTCATGTTCTGTACATTCTAGTGAAGATATAAAAATTGGAATGACCGCTGCTTTAACTGGCCCAGCATCTGAGCTCGGACTTAATATGCAAGCGGGTATTGCAAGTTATTTTTCGAATATTAATCGGCAGGGAGGAATTAACGGTAGAGCGATAAAATTTATCGTTAAAGACGATGGTTACGAGCCAAAACGTGCTGCAGAAAATATGCGAACATTAATTGATCAAGATAATGTGCTCGCCATCATTGGTAATGTAGGTACGCCTACCGCTATTGTTACTGTGCCAATTGCACAAGAAAAGAAAACCGTCTTATTTGGTGCTTTTTCGGGTGGCGGCGTGTTAAGAGCAGAGCCGGCTAGTCGCTATATTATTAATTATCGAGCAAGTTATAGCGAAGAAACAGCAGAAATGATCACCGGTTTATTGGAAGCTGGAATTAAACCACAACAAATAGCTTTTTTTACTCAAGCTGATGGCTTTGGTGATACGGTCTACCACGGTGCGGTTACAGCATTAAAAAATGCTGGATTTGAGGAAACAAATCAACTAATTCATGGGCGTTATACACGGAATACATTGAATGTTGAAGATGCCGTTGCGGATATATTAGATGCGTCAATTGAGCCAAAAGTGATTATTATGGCTGCGGGTTATAAAGTTTCGGCTAAATTTATCACTTTATTAAAAGCTGAAATAGCAGATATATTATTTTTGAATATTTCGTTTGTAGGAAGTTATGCATTACGTAATACTTTAGGTAACGATGCAAATAATATCATCATCACACAAGTTGTACCTAGCTTAGATTCGGGTTTACCCATTGTGGAGGAATACTTAGCAGCATTACAGCAGTTTGATCCAAATTTGCCCGCTAATTTTGTATCGTTAGAAGGTTTTATTGTAGCAAAAATATTTCATACGGGTTTGTTGAAGATAGAACAAGCGATCACAAAAGAAAGTATTATCGATAGTATAGAATCTATAAAGGGTGCTGATATTGGATTGGGTGAACAGGTTTCTTATGATGAACACGATCATCAGGCGATAAATAAAGTGTGGCTCACCTGTTTRTGCAAAGGAAAGCTTAAACAGTTTGATTGGGAAATGTTGCAAGAGAAAATGGATGTAGAAGAGCAGTGAATAAGGAGGATAATCATGTATAACACATGGAGTATCAAACACTTACTCCAGTTGTGGTCTATTGTTACAATTGTAGCAATTATTTTGATCGCATCATTAGCAATATATAGTAATGAGTTTTTTGCCACTACACAGAAAGATTTAACACAACACATTTTGCCAATAGAAAATGCAAGCCGACAGATTAATGGTCTGATAGCCTCCTTTATTGCCCGTCAAGAAAAGATGATGACATCGGCATCATTAGATTCGCTCAACCAACTTGATTCTAGAAAACAGTTAGAAGTCCATTTTGACAAAAATTGGCAACAAATAACCGCGTCAGTGAAAGATAGTGAACGAGGTATACCCATAACCGGATCTTTACATCAATACTATAAACAGTTTTTAGAGATTGATGACCAATTATTAGAACTGACTAAATATCACCATCGAATGCAGATTCGAATGGAAGAACAGGGTGTAAGTGCTGAAAAATTAGGACAACAAATTCAGAACCATGTTGAATTTATATCTGGGCGCATTAACTTACAGCTAAGTCGAATGAAACGCAGGGCTCGCCTATTAAAATTAAATGAACCTAATTTAGGTGGGGATGATGATGATAGAGAAGATAATCAATATTCGGTGCAAAAGTTAAGTCATGCTTTGGGTTTAAACACCTTGAAAATTACAAGCTTGGCTCAAAAAATAAGGCAGGCAAATAATACGGATAGTTTAGTGAGTATTCGAGGCAATGATATTCAGCGTTATGAATCTATCTTAAATCTTAATATTGAACAATTAAGAAGGCAAGTGCCCGGCCAAGCAGAATTAGTAGATATGACAAAAATACTAGAAAATGAAATTAAAACATTGCTTGCCATTGTTGTTAAAGATCAAGATTCAATTTATCAGCTTCGCCATCAACAATTAAAAAATAATCAGTTATTAGCCGTAGGCCAGAAAAAATCGATATCCGTGTTGGAAGTCGTAATGGCTAAGCTTGAACAGCTCTCTATCTTGGTGAGGGATAAGAGTTTGAAAGCAGTAACGCGATCAGCTCAAGTCGCTGAGACTACACGTTGGGCGATATTGTTATTAAGCCTGATGATTGCAATGGGTATGTTTGCTTTTATTCGAACTATGTCAAAAAGTATTAATGCTTCATTAACGGATGTTCGTAGTGCAATGCGCGCACTATCATCAAAGAAATTTGATACCCGCTTAGAAGTGAGTGCAGGCAATAATGAGTTTGCAGTATTAGCCGAAGATTTTAATAAGTTTGCCAATAACAATCAATTATTAATTGAAGATCTAGCTAAGGCAAATGATGATATACAAAGCCGAGAACAACACATAAGCACCATTTTAAGTGGAGTACCAGAAGTTATTTTAACCTTATCTTCAAATGGTGAAATTCAATCATCTAACCCGGCCGCAGAGCGAGTATTAAAGGCCAATAATAAGGCTTTGGTAGGGTTAAAGTTAATGCGGTTTTTTGCAAAAGGACAATCTATATTCACTCTGGCAGATCTTCAGCGAAGATTGCAAAATAGCCACGAATTTGAAGGGGTCGATTATAATAACCAACCTTTTTCAATGTGGTTATCATTAAATTCAATTTCGAGTGAAAAAGAAAACTTATGGGTTTGTGTTATTTCAGATATTACAGCATGGAAGCGGGCTGAGGAAAATTTAAAAACAACAAGTTCAGAGCTTGATGCGATATTAGAAAATGCGATGGTAGGTATTGCACTTATTAAAAATAGAATTGTTACTCGCGTTAATACTAAATTTGAGGATATCTTCAGATGTGATCGAACAGCCATTGTGGGCCACTCCTCTCGCAAGTTATACCCAACAGAGGAAATCTATCGAACCTTAGGTGATGAGGGACATAAAGTATTATCTCAAGGAGAAAATTATGTCAGTGAGATTCGTCTTTTAAGACAAGATGGAAATCTATTTTGGGGAATGATGTCAGGGAAAGCAATTGATGCGAGCGATCCTCATGCTGCAACAATTTGGTTGTTTGAAGATATTACGGATCAACGAGATAAAGATGAGAAGCTACTCAAGCTTGCTAGTATTGATTCATTAACGGGCTTGCCCAATCGCAGTGTATTTAATGATCGATTGGAACATGCTATTCACCAATCCCACCGAAAATCTGTACGCTTAGCCGTTTTCTTCCTTGATTTAGATCGTTTTAAACATATTAATGACTCACTGGGTCATAAAGCAGGTGATATTTTGCTTTGTGAAGTGGCCAATAGATTGAAACAATGTGTGAGGGACAGTGATACTGTCGCGCGATTAGGAGGCGATGAATTTACGTTAATCTTAGAGGATATCCTCTCAATACAATATGTTGCAAAGATTGCTGATAAAGTATTAAATGTTATTTCACAAACTTATATTATTGATGATACAGAGATAAGTATTAGTCCGAGTATTGGTATTAGTCTTTATCCAGCAGATGGCCAAAGTGCAGATGCACTATTACGCAATGCCGACGCTGCAATGTATCATGCAAAAGAGAGCGGCCGAAATAATTTCCAATTTTATTCATCTGAAATGAATTCTCAGGCAGCTGAACGTCTTGCTATGCAAACAAGTTTGCGAAGAGCCGTTGATCAAAATGAATTTTATCTTAATTTTCAACCGCAGATAAATCTGAAAACAGGACGGATATCAGGTGCGGAAGCATTATTACGTTGGAATAGTTCAGAATGGGGACAGGTGTCGCCAGTTCAGTTTATTCCCATTTTAGAAGATACAGGACTCATAAATGATGTCGGAAAAATGGTATTACGCAAGGCCTGTGAAGCTTATCTTGAGCTGAAAGATGTATTAGAACCGGACTTTAAAATGGCTGTTAATTTATCAGGCAGGCAATTTAATGGTGGACAATTAGCATCGATCGTCAAGAATTTATTGGAAGAGTTAGGGATGCCTGCTAAGCATCTTGAATTAGAAATCACAGAAAATATTTTAATGGGTGATACCAATTTGGCCGTTGCGACATTAATGGAGTTAAGTGATTTAGGCATCAGCTTAGCCATTGATGATTTTGGTACGGGCTATTCATCATTATCTTATTTAAAACAATTTCCGTTAGACGTATTAAAAATTGATCGGAGCTTTGTACGAGATATAAATGATGATGCCGATGATGCCGCTATTGTTGATGCAATTTTAGCTATGTCACGTAGATTAAATCTAGAAGTGGTTGCTGAAGGTGTTGAAACACTTGATCAATTAGCATTTTTGCAGGCGCATGATTGTCCGCGCGTACAAGGCTATTATTTTAGCCGACCACTTAGTTTTGATGATTTTAGAACTTTTGTAGAAAAAGGACTTGGCGATACCTTGCCTAAAAGAGAGAAGACGTAATGATTAGGCTTTCAAAGCGTAGCTTAGGATTAATATGTTGTCATAATGCTTTATTAGGTTTTGTTTACTTGATTCCGTGCACCCCAAAAATTATGGTGTATTGATCAGTTGATATTGCATAATTGTTTTTTCATTATCATCTAAGTAAATAGTGAGTCCTAAAGCAGGGTATTGCCATATTTCAGTATTGCTATTTTCAGACTCTTGACTTACTAAGTCAGTAAAACCAAAGCGGTGAAGTACCATTTCTTTATTGAGTCTTACGGAAGGAATGTAGGTAATTGCACTGACGGGGGCATGGATTAGTGTTGCATTATCCTGATTACCGAGTTGATATCGGTGTGCGCCACTAGGCTGTAACCTAGCTTCAGTAGCGCGTGATTTCATCTTTTCTATTATGTCGGCATCGACCACTAGGTTTAGCACCAATTTAGCAGATAATCCGCCCATATTAATGCTATTAAAAAAAGCTTCAACGGTGGTGTCTTGCCCCTCTTCTGAGAAGATGGATGTTTGGCCGTGAATATGCAAAGCTTCTTGTGCTTGACGATAGTTGGTGGTGCCAAGATGAATATTAAATACACTGATTTGCCCATCCGGCATAACTGTTATTTCCCATGGCATGGGGGCCGGTTCTTGTTTAGATGGGATGAGTAATAAGGCTGCGATACCGACGACAACTAAAATAAGCCCGAGAAGAAATTTTATCATGTATTAAATTACCTAATTTATTTTGTATGTAACCAAAATGTGACAGGACCATCATTGGTCAATGAAACTTGCATGTCTGCACCAAATTGTCCCTTTTTCACAGGGGAATGTAATTGATGAGCTTGTTCGCAGAAATAACTGAATAATTGTAAACCTAAAGCAGGTGGAGCTGCGGGTGTAAAGCTTGGCCTCATTCCTTTTTTTGTATCTGCAGGTAAGGTGAACTGAGGAACAAGCAATAGGCCACCTTTTATATCTTGCAAAGACAGATTCATTTTACCCTTTTCATCACTAAAAATACGATAAGATAACAGTCGTTTTAATAATTTGTCAGCGTGTAGCTGAGTATCTTCCCGTTCAATCCCAATAAATACTAACAATCCTTGGTTGATAGCCGCTATTTCTGTATTTTCTACTACAACACTTGCATGCTGTACTCGTTGAAGTAATCCGATCATGCTAATGAGGTAGTATTGGGGCCAAGTCGTTTGGCCATGGTGCGTGTTGCTTTCACTAAAGCATTGATGAGTGCAGGCTCACCTGCTGCATGTCCAGCCATAGGGATAATGTCTAGTTCGGCTTCTGGCCATGCTTGATATAGCTGCCATGATTGTTGGATTGGGCAGACAATGTCATACCGGCCATGAATAATCATGGTCGGTATATTTCGGATAGCTTCAATATTATCTAAAATGGGATGTTCAGTAATAAAACAGGCATTGAGTGCAAAGTGTAGTTGGATGCGAGAATGTGCTAATGGTCCAATATCGTGCGAAGGATCGGGTGTATATTCATGGTCACGTAGCGTGACAATGGTACCTTCCCATGCTTGTAATAACTTTGCTGCCGCCATTTGATGTAGTTCATCAACAGCGGTTAATTGCTGATAATAGGCTTTTAAGGGTGTTTGCTGATCTGATTTGGGTAAATGTTGAACTAAATTCTGCCATGCGTCGGGAAATAGCCTCGATGCTCCCCCTTCGGCGTAAACCCAGTTGATATCTTGTTGTCGGCCAAGAAACACGCCTCTTAAAATCATTGCGAGCACATTATTGGGATAGTGTTGCGCATAACATAATGCTAATGTTGCACCCCACGAACCACCAAAAATGAGCCAACGGTCGATATTCAGTGATTGACGAATGGTCTCCATATCATTTATTAAAAACTGAGTGGTATTATTTTCTAGTTCGCCATGGGGTAAAGAGCGCCCGCAGCCACGTTGGTCAATTAGAATAATACGATAGACATCCGGATCGAAATAACGACGATGTTGTGGGCGACAGCCTGAACCTGGACCGCCATGTAAAAAGACAATAGGGAGTCCATTTGGGTTACCACATTCTTCAATATAAATTTGATGCTGCTGCCCATTTTTCAATGTTTCCATCGAGATTTGATGTGTTTGGTAAGGCGCTATATCAGGATATAATGAAAACATGTTAAAGCTCATATTAAAACAATAATAGTAATTATATCGCTATTGCGAGAAAATATACCCCTTATCATTGGATTTGTAGTTTTCTAGTGTGCATAATGGCTGGGATAGTAAGATATATTAGTCTGATTGCGTAATAGTAAAAGAAGCTAGTACCGTCAGAATGTGGATCATAAATCGATAAATTCAGTAATACTCTAAAGAAGAACTTTTAAGGCATAAAAATACAATGAATTTGCACGAATTTCAGGCAAAACAACTTTTTAATCGCTATGACATACCTACGCCGCAAGGTCAGGTGGTTACGAGTGGCTCACAGGCTAGGCAGGCCGCAGAGCAGTTAGGTGGCGAGCGCTGGGTGGTAAAGGCGCAGGTGCATGCTGGCGGTCGCGGTAAGGCGGGAGGCGTGAAAGTAGTCGATGCTTTAGATGAGGTTGAGAATGTAAGTTATGATTTATTAGGTAAGCGTCTGGTAACACATCAAACAACAGCGGAAGGTTTACCGATCAATCAAATATTAGTTGAGCAACCAACGGATATTCAGCGAGAGTTGTATTTAGCGGTCTTAGTTGATCGTGTTAGCCAGCAAGTTGTATTTATGGTGTCAGCAAAAGGTGGAATGGATATTGAAGCGGTTGCAGCGGATACACCTGACGAAATTTTAAATGTATATGTTGATCCTGTTGTTGGATTAAAGTCATATCAATGCCGACGTGTGGGTTTCTTTTTGGGCTTAACGGGCAGTGCATTCAAACAGCTTGAAAGTGTGATGCAAGGGTTATATCGCTTGTTTACTGAAAATGACGCAAGTTTAGTTGAAATAAATCCTTTGGTTGTCACTGGTGACAATAACTTAATAGCGGTCGATGCGAAACTGAACTTAGATGATAATGCACTATTTAGACATGCAGAACTAGCTGCTATGTTTGATCCGGCTCAGGAAGATGAAGCAGAAGTGATTGCTCAGCAACACGGCCTAAATTATATTTCGCTCGATGGTGAGGTGGCTTGCATGGTGAATGGTGCCGGTCTTGCGATGGCAACAATGGATTTAATTAAGAGTCAAGGTGGCCAGCCGGCCAATTTTTTAGATGTGGGCGGGGGTACGACACCTGATCGTGTAGCAGAAGCCTTTAAATTAATACTCTCGGATAAAAAAGTGAAATCTATTCTGGTTAATATTTTTGGTGGAATCGTACGCTGTGATTTAATTGCTGAAGGCATTATTCAAGCAGCCAAAGATGTTGACCTTTCATTACCGATCATTGTGCGCTTAGAAGGTACAAATGCAGAGCAGGGACGCCAATTATTAGCCGCAAGCAGTATGAATTTTCATGTCGCTCAAGACCTTACCGATGCAGCTAAAAAAGCTGTGTTAGCCGCACAGGAGGGGTCGCTATGAGTATTTTAGTTAATAAAGATACACGGGTTATTTGCCAAGGCTTTACAGGTAAACAAGGTACATTTCATTCCGAACAAGCTATTGCGTATGGTACCCATTTCGTGGGTGGCGTTACGCCGGGTAAGGGCGGCCAAATACACCTTGATTTACCGGTTTTTAATACCGTTCATTATGCGGTAGAAGAAACAGGTGCCAATGCTACCATGATTTATGTGCCGGCTGCCTTTGCTGCCGATGCAATTTTAGAAGCAGCCGATGCAGGTATCAAGGTGATTGCCTGTATTACAGAAGGTATTCCGGTTCAGGATATGTTGCGTGTCAAACATGCTCTAAAACAGTCTGACTCCTATTTGATTGGTCCAAACTGCCCTGGAATTATTACGCCAGGTGAATGTAAAATGGGTATTATGCCAGGTTCAATTCACTTGCCAGGTAAGATCGGCATTGTGTCTCGTTCAGGTACGCTTACGTATGAAGCTGTATACCAAACGACACTCAATGGTTTGGGGCAAAGTACCTGCGTGGGTATTGGAGGCGACCCAATCCATGGTATGAGTTTTATTGATTGTTTAGAAATGTTTGAAAATGATCCCCAAACTGAAGGTATTGTTATGGTGGGTGAGATAGGTGGTCAAGCGGAAGAAGATGCCGCCGAATATATTCGTCACCATGTTAGTAAGCCAGTTGTCGCTTATATTGCAGGATTAACAGCGCCAAAAGGTAAACGAATGGGTCATGCCGGTGCCATTATCAGTGGTGGTCAAGGCACCGCTGAAGCAAAACTGACAGCACTAGCGGATGCCGGCGTGCATATTGCCCGATCGCCTGCTGAAATGGGTGATCGTATTCTTGAAGCGATGAGTGCCTAAAAATGACGACTGATTTTTGCCTCATTATGGGACAAATCAACCCAATTGTGGGTGATGTCTCTGGTAATGTGAAAAAAATTATTAAGGCAGCCGAGCAAGCAAAAGAAGAATTTAATGCGGATTTAATTGTTTTCCCTGAACTCACTTTGACGGGCTACCCGCCAGAAGACTTATTGCTTAGACCAGGTTTAATTAAACGTGTAAATAAGGGCTTAAAGAAACTAAAAAAGAAAATTRCTTCGGTTGCTGTACTGRTCGGACATCCTTCRGGYGACGTGGGRAAAGARCTTTATAATGCCGCATCWCTGATTGCTGATGGCCAATGTCTGGCAACATACTATAAACAATATTTGCCTAATTACAGCGTATTTGATGAAAAACGCTATTTTGTAGAAGGCAATGCGCCTTGTGTTGTAGAGTATAAAAACATTAAGTTTGGCATCACTATTTGTGAAGATATTTGGTTTACCGCACCGGCAGCACAGACTGCGGAAGCAGGTGCAGAAATTATTCTTAATTTAAATGCCTCACCTTTTCGACAAGGTAAAAGCCAGCTCCGAGAAGATGAACTACGACAACGTGTTAGAGAAACTGGTTTACCTATTGTGTATGTTAATCAAATAGGTGGGCAAGATGAACTCGTCTTTGACGGTGGTTCATTTGCATTGGATGCTAAGGGTGAAAAAATTGCACATGCCGCGAAATGGCAAGCGGGTTTATATCCTATAARAATACAGCGACAAGCAAGCCAAATATTGTCATTACGGGGTGAGTTATCTGAGCCTCAAGATGATTTAACCATGGTGTATCAAGCATTGGTGTGTGGTCTAAGAGACTATGTTAATAAAAATCACTTTTCTCATGTCGTTATTGGATTATCGGGAGGAATAGATTCGGCGTTGACGCTTGCATTAGCGGTYGATGCATTGGGTGCCGATAAAGTGAAAACAATYATGATGCCTTCTCGATATACAGCCCAAATAAGCCTTGATGATGCAAAAGATATGGCGGYACGATTGAGCGTTGAGCACTGTGAAATCGCAATAGATTCATTATTTGAACATTTTGTTGATACATTATCAGAACAATTTGGCGATAAACCRGTTGATAGTACTGAAGAAAATATCCAAGCCCGCGTACGTGGTATTATTTTAATGGCGATTTCAAACAAAACCGGGGCAATGGTATTATCTACTGGGAATAAAAGCGAAATGGCCGTAGGATATTCCACATTATATGGGGATATGGCTGGAGGCTTCTCACCGCTTAAAGATGTGTATAAAACCTTGGTTTATCAATTGGCTGAATATCGCAATRAAGGTGTGGAAATAATTCCTYCTCGAATCATTACGCGACCACCCTCAGCAGARTTAGCMCCSGATCAACTTGATCAAGATAGCCTACCTGCTTATGATATCCTTGATAAAATTTTAGARCACTATATCGCTGAAGATTGGTGTTTCGAAGATTTAGTAGAAGCRGGTAATGATGCTGAATTAGTGGCRAAAATAATCAGCATGGTAGAWCGTAATGAATATAAACGCCGTCAATCACCGCCAGGTATACGTATTACAGATCGTGCYTTTGGTCGCGATAGACGTTATCCGATAACATCGGGCTATGCAGTTAAAGCAATAATAGAATAAGGATAAAAAATGAAAAAAATAGAAGCGATTATAAAACCTTTTAAACTTGATGATGTGCGTGAATCATTGTCTGATATTGGTGTTACAGGKTTAACAGTTTCAGAAGTAAAAGGCTTYGGTCGACAAAAGGGRCATACAGAGCTTTACCGTGGCGCTGAATATGTCGTTGATTTTTTACCTAAGCTRAAATTAGAAATTGTAATTKCTGATGATCAACTTGATAMCTGYGTKCAGACGATTATAAAGGCTGCCAATACMGGTAAAATTGGKGAYGGTAAGATCTTTGTATTACCTGTTGAACARGTCATTCGAATYCGTACCGGTGARCAAGGCGAAGATGCCGTATAGYAATTTGAAATAAAGCGTTAGCTAGCCAGTTTGATGGCTAGTTGACTTATACTTACTTCACCTTGGTTTGATGTACTTCGGCAACACCAGGGTGTCCGGGATAATTTAGCTTTAATACCCGAAGCGCATCATCAGATAAATCATTGAGTTCAAGTACCTTGTATGCTTTTGCCATAATAAGTAATGCATCAGGCATAGCCGGTGTGCGCGGATAATTTTCGATTACGTACTTACCCCTGTTTACGGCAGCAATGTAGGCACCTCGGCGCATATAATAGTGCGCAACATTAATTTCATGTCGTGCTAAACGGTTACGTAAATAGACGATACGCTGGGCGGCATCTTCACTGTATTTACTTTTAGGAAAACGGCTAAGTAAAGTACTAAAGTCTTTGAGTGCAAAGCGGGCAGAGCCGGGATCGCGCTGTGATTCATCACGCGGAATGTATTTTTCAAACAAACCAATATCGCGATTGAAGTTAATTAAACCGCGCAAGTAAAAGGCATAATCCATATTAGGATTAAGTGGATATACGCGCATAAARCGATCTAGTGTTGCAATGGCWGCTTCAGGATCATCGYYYTTATAATGSGCGTAGGMGGAATCTAGAAGTGATTGCTGTGCATAGTTACCGAATGGAAAACGTGCTTCTAGCTGACTATAATATTGTAATGCAGTAGTATAATCACCAGCGTTCAATGCCGCTTTAGCYTCYGAGTAAACRCGTTCTACGGTCCAGCYRCTTTCAGCGACCACCTCTTCTTTTTCAGAGAAAAAAGAGCAACCTGAAAGAAAGGTTAAGCTAAGAGCRAGAAGTAAATAATAGTTTTTCATGCGAGATAGGGTACGCTAGCTGTATTTAGATGGCAAAATAGATTTTATTGTTGGCATGATAAAATGCTTTATTTTAAGGYATATTCTATACTGGTAATTAGGTAATAGATGAGTAATATGGGAGTAAGATGATTCGTTTTTTAGTTGGGATKACTAGTGGTCTATGGCTTTTRTCTGCAAATGCAACGACATTTTATTTAGCAGATGAGACAACGCGTGTGGTCGGTCATAATTTAATTGTTATGAGCCACAAAGAAGATACTTTACTKGATATTGCGCGTCGATTYGATATTGGCTACAGTGAAATAGTGGATGCGAACCCAGAGTTAGATCCTTGGATACCTGGGGRCAATAAACGTGTACTTGTTCCCAATCAGTTTATTTTGCCAGATGCGCCTCATRARGGAATTGTGATCAATCTAGCTGAGATGCGATTGTATTACTATCCAAAACCTCAAAAAGGCCAGCGCCAACAAGTTATTACACATCCTTTAGGAATAGGGCGGCAAGGCTGGACAACGCCATTGGGTAAAACGCGTATTATCCAAAAAAAGAAAGAYCCTACATGGACGCCGCCTGCCTCCATTTTAGCGGAGCATCTAGAAAAGGGCGATCCRCTGCCTAAAGTGGTACCCGCTGGCCCTGATAATCCTTTAGGTGCTTATGCAATGAGATTAGGGATACCGGGCTACTTATTACATGGCACCAACAGACCTTTTGGCGTAGGGATGCGCGTGAGCCATGGCTGTATACGACTCTTTCCTGAAGACATTGAGCATTTATTTGGAATTGTYGCGGTGAATACGCCGGTTGAGATTTTATACCAACCTTATAAAGCGGCTATACATAAAAATAAGCTTTATCTTGAGGCGCATCCAATACAAGATGATATTGATGTGCGAGAAGGTAATAATATGACCCCGATGGTTTCTGCCATTTTAAATGCACAGGATCATATTTTATCGGATGATGATTGGCCATTTGCTGAGGCTGTAGTACGCAACCACGATGGTATTGTACGCCCTGTTGGTCAAGTAGATGTAGATGTGGTGGAGAAGGTATGGTTTGTTCATTCTGGCTTAACGCAAGATGCAAAAACAAAATTAGCGTATGCTTTAGTAAGTCTTAACGCCGATTTCTGGCCATTGCAAGATGCTGCGGAAGGTGAGGTATTAATTGGACCTTTTGATAGTAAGGAACAAGCTGATCAAATGAAAAGAGAAGTGATACGATTGGCAGATATATCGGTTTGGGTAGCACTTGTATCAAGTGAGGCTTTATAATTAACCTGAACTTTGGATAAGCACAGCCATCTAGCGTGGCGTGGAGCTATCAAGGTAGATTTATATTATAGGAAGTAAATCCAACGCAGAGATAGAGCCGCTAAAATAAATGCACTGCTTATTATGAACGGTGGATTTTCTACTCTGCTGCAAACGGATGTTTTTTTATAAGAAATTGTAAATTATAATGTTGCTGACTATTTTTATCCAGAACTCAGCTTAATTWTTAGGCAAAAAAAAGCCGAGAATAAATCCCGGCCTTTTAATATGGAAGTTCTTATTTGCTCATTGCTTTTTCGAACATACGGTCGATTTTTGCGCAACATTCATCAACAGAACTCTGTGCTGAATTTGCAGTGCTTTGAGCAGAGTTTGCAGTAGATTCTGCATCATTAGCTGTGCGGAGTGCAGTATCAGCAGTGCTTTGAGCATTACGAGCAGCTGATAATGCAGAGTCAGCTGCTGATTGAGCAGATTCTACAGATGCTTTAAGTGCAGCCATTTCAGTCATGTTTGTGTTTGCACATGCTGTTAGTAATACTAGAGGTAAAATAACTGCGCCTAATTTTGTTAATGATTTCATTTGTTGTTCTCCATATGATTTTGGTTGAATTTTTAAGGTTCACTGACATTGCTAAAGGCAATATACAGAATGAGGCTATCAGGAATTAATTATACTGTCCAACACTAAACACAAATGAGGTGTGGTGTGTGTGAAACTGAACTATATAGATGTTACGGTTAAGTTGTTTGGGAATAGATAAGAATTGTTGTTATAATACTCGGCTTCTTAATAATTTTCAGTTCTGACACCTTAGGTCGAAACAAAAAATTAATTTACTAAAAGCTCTTAATAAATAGGGTTTTTAAATTGCTCTGGAAAAATTAAATCTATGCATCCTATGCTGAATATCGCCATTCGGGCAGCACGTAACGCCGGCAATCTTATTATTCGCTCGCTACAACATGTTGAGCATCTTGATGTGACAACAAAAGGCCGTAATGATTTTGTATCTGATGTTGATAGGCTTGCCGAGCAAGAAATTATCAACACCATCCACAAATCTTACCCTGAACATGCCATCCTAGCAGAAGAATCAGGAGCACAGGGTGAGAATGATGTTTTATGGGTGATTGATCCCCTTGATGGAACAAAGAATTTTTTACATGGATTTCCACACTATTGTGTTTCTATTGCGATCATTATTAAAGGCAAAATCGATCATGCTGTTATTTATGATCCATTACGGGATGAACTTTTCACTGCAAGTCGAGGTGGCGGCGCAAAACTAAATGATCGCCGTTTACGTGTCACCAAACGTAAAGAATTGGCAGAGGGATTGTTAGCAACTGGCTTTCCTTTTAAATACCCGCAACATTTTGCTTCATATTTAGAAACATTTAGCGCTGTTTTTCCTCAAGTAGCCGATATTCGCCGAACAGGCTCTGCGGCGTTAGATTTGGCGTATGTTGCCGCAGGACGCTTGGATGGTTATTGGGAAATTGGTCTCGAAAAATGGGACTTAGCGGCTGGTGCTTTATTAATTGAAGAAGCGGGTGGCGTGGTGAGTGATTTTATCGGTGGGGATGACTACTATAAAAATGGCAACATTGTAGTCGGAAACTTGGCAATTCATAAACAAATATTAGATAGTATTACGCCACACTTAACAGATGAATTAAAAAAATAATTTTGCATACATTCACTATGCAAGCGACTTTCACATACAGAACTTAATATAAAATGACAATTACTACTAGAAAATTACGTAACATCGCAATCATCGCGCATGTCGATCRTGGTAAAACAACYTTAGTTGATGAATTATTACGTCAATCAGGTACATTTAGTGACCATGAAGAATTGCAAGAGCGGGTAATGGATTCAAACGATCTTGAAAAGGAGCGTGGCATTACCATCTTGTCTAAAAATACTGCCGTAAAATGGAATGATTATCATATTAATATCGTAGACACGCCAGGCCATGCCGATTTTGGTGGTGAGGTTGAACGTGTTTTATCGATGGTTGATTCTGTATTGTTATTGGTTGATTCATCTGAAGGTCCAATGCCACAAACACGCTTTGTAACGCAAAAAGCGCTGGCTTTAGGTTTGAAGCCAATTGTTGTTATTAATAAAATTGATAAGCCTAGTGCTCGTCCTGGTTGGGTATTGGATCAAACATTTGATTTATTTGCCAATCTTGATGCAACCGATGAGCAATTAGACTTTGAAGTTATTTATGCTTCAGGGCTAAATGGCTTTGCAGGCTTAAAAGACGATGTTCGTGATGGYGAYATGACRCCCTTATTTCAAATGATTGTCGATAAAGTGAGTGCACCTGATGTGGATACTGAAGGTCCATTCCGCATGCAAGTATCATCATTAGATTACAATAGCTATGTGGGTGTTATTGGTGTTGGTCGTATTGAGCGTGGTCAAATTAAAACAAATACACCGGTTACTGTTGTCGATACAGAAGGCAAAACACGTAATGGCCGTGTATTGACCGTTATGGGCTTTATGGGCTTGAAGCGCGAAGAAGTTGAAAGTGCTCAAGCAGGTGATATTATTGCTTTTACAGGCCTAGACCCACTTAATATTTCAGATACTTTATGTGATCCTTCTGCGGTTGAAGCTTTACCGCCATTATCAGTTGATGAACCCACTGTAACAATGACTTTCCAAGTGAATAATTCACCGATGGCAGGTCAAGAAGGTAAATTTGTTACCACACGTCAGATCAAAGAACGTCTAGATCGTGAATTGATTCATAATGTGGCATTGAAGGTTGAGCAAATACCAACAGATCCAGATAAGTTCAGAGTATCAGGTCGTGGTGAATTACATTTATCAGTATTGATTGAAAATATGCGTCGTGAAGGCTTTGAAATGGGGGTTTCTCSTCCTGAAGTAATCATTCGTGAAGTGGATGGCGTTCGTGAAGAACCGTATGAAGCAGTAACCGCAGATGTTGAAGCAGAGCACCAAGGTTCCATTATGGAAAAACTAGGTGAGCGTGGCGCACAATTACAAGATATGGTGCCCGATGGCAAAGGCCGTGTGCGTTTAGACTTTATTATTCCTTCTCGTGGATTAATTGGTTTCCGTACTGAATTTTTAACAGCGACTCAAGGTACAGGCTTAATTTTTAGTGTGTTTGATCATTATGCACCTGTTAAACCAGGTAGATTTGGTGAGCGTAGCAATGGCGTTATGATTGCAAATGGCATGGGTAAAGCGGTTGCATTCTCGATCTTCAATTTACAAGAACGTGGTCGGATGTTTATTGGCCATAATGATGATGTATATGAAGGTATGGTTATCGGTATACACTCACGTGATAATGATTTAGTGGTCAATCCACTGAAAGGAAAACAGTTAACGAACGTACGTGCGTCAGGTACTGATGAGGCTATTAACTTAACGCCWCCTATTCGCATGAGCTTGGAGCAAGCGCTTGAATTTATTGGTGATGATGAGTTGTTAGAAGTAACGCCAAAATCATTACGTGTTCGTAAACGTTTATTGCTAGAACATGAACGTAAGAGTGCCTCTCGTAAGAAAAAATAAACAGAGATTGACTTTATGTGAGTTGAATTCTCTATAGTATTAGAACGCTACAGAATGGCGTTGCTAGATGCTATGAAATAAAGGCTAAGGAAGTTGCTGAAATATGCACATTTTCAGGCCTCAAAAGCCAGCGCTGAATTTCAGTGTTGGCTTTTTTTGTTTAGCAATGTCTCAATATCAAAGTCGAATCCCTCACCATTTTATATAGGCAGTCGCTATAGACCACTCGTTAGAATTCTAATATTTGATTGCCCAGCTATCTGTGTCTCGGCATCAAAATATACTCAATTATTAATGATACTAGAGCCGCCCACAGCAGATTTAATATGCATATCGTCGCAGACTATCTCAAAGGAACCTGTGATCGTCGGCAAGAAAAAATTCCAATTATATTTATATTTATTCGTAATCCTTGTTAAAGCCAAGTCTACGGTAATCGAACCTTAAAAAACCACCTAAACTAGTAAATAGGATCTGAGCGCTAGTTCACAGTTAATAGGGAAATGGTGTTTTAGGTGGTATTATTCWTKCNGCTTMWMAWRWTMSKGRRKRAMKWKATKGWGMNTGTTRRAAWTRAAWWYRRMWMCTYWMWAAATWAWMGWKWWMYWWWMWWMYYMRTMAWRWWWKWSAMWGWWATRMYWWWSRYTWAAAWWWTAATCAGATGGTTGAAAAAGCTAACATCGTATACCGTTTATTTATGTCTATGTTTTATTTACGGAGTAGAAACTGCTTTAGCAGAGCAGATGATAAAAACTACTGGTTACACGCAAACACACCTTAGCATTCAAGGTAATATTACTGACATAACAACAACAACAATTGTTGGGGATAATGGCTTTAATTCATTCTCGAAATTTGACGTTTACCAAGGCAAAACAGTTAATTTACATGTGCCCACTGGCGCACAAAATCTATTAAATATCGTACATGATAAACGAAGCCAAATTGATGGAATACTTAATGGCTATAAAAATGGCCAAATAGGCGGCAATGTTTTTTTNGCTAATCCACATGGATTAATAGTGGGTCAATCAGGCGTTGTTAATGTAGGTCGTTTAACCGTTACTACGCCGACACAGGACTTTGTTGATGGCTTTTTTGATGGAGCCGGCAACCCATCTGCAGTGGCAACACAACAACTACTCAGCGGTAATGCGTCACTCAATACCAATGCGGAGTTTGCTATTGAAGGACAGATTAATGTTCAGCAAGCAGCCCGGATTAGAGCCGGTTATATTGAACTGACAGGCCAAATTAATGCTGTTGCCCCAGAACAGATAGTGAATCTGAGCGATCAAGATTTAGCGACTGATATCAAGCAAGTGAATGGTGAAATCATATTGTTTGCTAGCAACGATATTGCCATTAGCGGTGAGTTACATGCCGATGGTGCTGAAAATATTGATGCGGGTGTAATTGATGTGCGATCGGGTGGCAATATTGACCTAACTGCTAATGCACAGTTAACTGCAAAAGGGCTCGGTAATAATTCAAATGGTGGCGATGTTATCGTGTTTGCAGGAACGGATGCGAGTATCCGTGATAATGCGACATTAGATGCGAGTTCAACGGCAATAGGTGAAGGTGGATTTGTTGAGTTTAGTGCCAAGAAGACGGTTGAATTAGCGGGCGGGAATTTATTAGCTAGTGCTGAACAAGGGCAAGCAGGTAAAATTCTAATTGACCCTGAGAATCTAACGATTAGTACTGATTTATTACGTAATGATGCTGAAGGTACGGGTAGTGGTATCAACTGGAATGCAGGAAGCCTTGAACTCGAAGCAGATAAAAAAATTACCCTTAATGAAAATGTCGTTATCTCAACGCGAGCAGTTGATGTAAATGTAGGGCAGTCTGCAAAAGATGCCCACATTAATAATCAGTCAACAGCTGATTCGGGTGATTTAGTATTAACAGCACAGAAAATCGAATTGAAATCAGGTTCTAAATTATTGGCAAATGCTGRTAATGGTCATAGTGCTGGCGATATTACCTTAACAGCGGTAGATAATACTTCATCAACTGTATTTGGTTCATTTGAAGATCAGACTGCACAGATTGATATCATGGGGGCGCAGTTAAAAGGGAAAGACATTATCATCTCGGCTTCAGCGAATGATGCCTATGTTTGGGATGTAGGTAGTTCAGCTGCTAATGTTACTTTAGATTGGCTTGATAATTTAAGCATGTTTGTAGATGTCACCCTTTCTAAGGCTGATGCTATTATCAATTTAGATGATAATGCCATGATTAGCGCCAGCGGTATAGTTGATATCAAGAGCATAGCCGTGGCAGATGCATCAATGAAAGTATTAAGCCCAGCTTTTGCTTTGGCTTAYGCAGAATCAGATTCGCTGGCGCAAGTTAATGTAAATAATGCACAGATTAGTGCAGGCGGAAATATTAGCCTTGAAAGTGATGCAACGACAAAAATTAATGCCGCTGCCGCTGCTATTCACTTAGGTGATAATCCATTATTAGCGGGAGCCTCGAAGTATGTAGATTTAGGGATCGCTATTGGTGATGGATCGCTTACTTCTGAAACTACTGTAGGCAGTGCTTCAAGTCTGACTTCTTCAAATGGMTCTATTACGGTAGAGGCGAAAGGTAGCAARAATGTCAGTGTWCAAGCTAAAGGTACAGCTTATGATGATGGTACTGTGGGTGCWGCCGTCTCAGTTTCACTTTTTGAATCAACTGTTGAGTCACGAATTGATGGTACGGCAACCGCACTAAATGGTGGGCTAGAGGTGACATCAAATTTAGAAACAATCAAYAAYGCCTCGTTAGCTTCTTCTGGATCAGGTACGGGTTATATCGGAGCGGTGTCAAAAGYATTGTCCCCAGATACGTATTTATTACAAGGTCTTAGTACCTTAATTACGCGAACACTGCCGAAATCTACGGCGGGRGCCGGGGCGCCTAAATTTGGTTTGGCTGCATCTTATCTTCATTTGAGACACGATAATACGGTTCGAGCCGGTATTGGTGCAGGAGGTGTTGTTAATATTAAGGATGATCTGATTATTTCTGCAAAAGCAGAGGAAGGCTTGTCTTATCGATCCGGTGCATCGGTCAATGGAGCAAAACCAGGAGAAGATGCAAAAAAAGTGGCGTTAAGTGCTGCTATTGCCAATGTTGGTCTTAATAATAAGACAGAAGCCTATATTGATGATAATGCAGTGGTTAATATCAGTGCAGGTAAAGTTGATATTTTCGCGCATAGCCGAGTGCCTATTCCATGGGCGGCATGGACAACTCCTGAAGAAACTGATTTCTATGGATGGGTTGACAAGGTTTTAGATATTTTAACTGATCCGACATTATCGACATTAACAGGCATTACGCATTCCTCTGCTGAGTCAGATAAATTAACCTTAAGCGGTTCATTTAATTTTTTAGCAATTGATAATCAAGCTAATGCATGGATAGGTGATAATGTAACCATCAATGAAGGTGAAACTATTAGTGGTTTACATGACGTCTCAGTTAGAGCATTAGCTGAACAAGAAACCGTGAACCTTTCTGGGCAACTAACAGGTGGCTTAGGTGGAATAGTGAAAAGTATTGAAGGCACGGGTGCTGGCTTTGGTGGTTCTTATGTTGACATTACTTTTACGGGGGGTGCTGATAGTTCAATCGGCACCGGCTCTGAAGTCTATGCCGATGATGTTGCTGTTATTGCTGAAACGGACATTAACAATATAAACATTACAATATCGGGAGGTTCGGCTGGGAAAGTAAGCATTTCTGGAGCGGTTTCATTAGCTGATATTGATACTACAACTATTTCTCAAATAGCTGCCGGCGCTAATATTGATGCCAATAACATTATTGTGGCAGCAGATGATTCCACCACACATATCAATACTGCTGGCGGTGTAAGTAAGGGTAATGCAGGTATCGGTGCATCTATTTCTGTTAATACAGTTGAGCGTAATGTCAGTGCTATTATAGGTAATCGTGATGGTGAAAATAATACTGGTGGTTTAATTAGTGCAGACGGTAACGTATTGGTTGCAGCTAATACCAGCGGACTGTTAGGCAGTTATTCTTTAGCAGGCGGTGCTGCAATATCTGGAAAAGGTACTGGTGAAGCACTTTTTGCTGGTGCGGCTGATGTCTCCGTCAATAATGTAACCGACACCACGCAGGCGTATATCAATGGTGGCATCACAGTTGATGCAGAAGGTGATAGTGATTATGAGCTTGATTTAACACCTAACAATACAAGTAATAATGCTGAGTATACTTCCCATAGGGGACTGACTTTATCTGCTGAAAATAGCACAGATATGCAGGTCTTTTCAGGGGCTGTGACACTGAGTACCGGAAGCTCTAAGGGCTTAGCGGGATCCTTTAGCTTTAACGATATTGCTAAAAAAACCTATGCACATATTACTGATTCTACAGTGCAGGTCGGTGATGCTATTAATYTGARAGCACATAATGTTGGCGGGCTATTAGCGATMGGTGCAAGTGGTTCAGGATCGACAACATCGAAAGGAATCACGATTACAGGGCAATATGCACAAAATGATATCGATAATGAAGCTAAGGCATATTTTGATAATTCAGATATTGAAATTGATGTAAGCAATACGGCTGCAATCGATGTGATTGAGCTAGATGCCCAAGATCTTTCAACCATTCATGCTATTGCKGGSGCGGTAACCTTAGGTGGCAAAGCTGGGATTGGCGCTAGTTTCTCAGATAATAGTATTGATAATACTACGCAGGCATACAGTCAAGATTCAGCTGTCACCACCACAGGAAATTTTAATCTGTTGGCGAATAATGATAATGAGATAAAAGCATTAGCAGCCACATTTAGTGTGACTAAGAGCTTGGCTGCTGCGGGCAGTATTGCAACTAATAATATTAATAACCTTACATCAAGCTATATTGATAATAGCGGTAGAACTAATGCTKCAATTTCAATTGATAGTGCTACCGTAGTAAAAGCCGAAGATGACTCTGATATTGAAGTGCTGGTGGGCGCTGTGGGCGTTGCAGAGCAAGCGGGTTTAGGCGCGTCTATTTCAACCAATGARGTTAGCAATAYAGTAGAAGCTTATCTTAAGAATRTAATTCAAAATAATACCAGCAATAAGACTAGCATTATAGCTGAAATGCAGGGCAGCATTCGTGCTTTGACAGCTGCCATTGGTGCATCAACTAAAGCGGCGGGTGTTGGTGCTGCAGTATCAGTKAACCGTATTGCGAATACGATTGATGCTTATGCAACGGGTAGCCATACTGATTTAAAATTGAAGGGATTAACCATTCATTCAACATCTGAAGCTGATATCGAGACTATTTCAGTTGCATTAGGCGCTAGTAAAAGTGTAGGTGTAGGTGGATCGGTATCGATTAATTTACTGAATAATACTGTCAACAGCCATATCGATGATGGAGCCAAGATTACGGCAGAAAATAATGTTGCTGTGCTTGCTGAAAGTGACGACGCAGTAAAAGTGGCATCAGGTGGCGCAGGCGTTGGTTTACAAGGTGTGGGTATCGGTATTTCAGCTATTGTSAATGAAATAAGCGGTGATACGCAAGCTTATATTGCTGGAATAGATACTGCCGTGACAGCATTTGGAAAAAATAGTACAGATAAATTGACGGTGAATGATGGGCATTTGGATTCATCGGTAAATTTAGCTGAGCAAGTTGATTTAGCAACCTACCATCAACTGGATTTGAAAACTAAAAAGCAAACAAAGCAGCTGACTGGCTTGGCTGTTAATGCGGCATCTACACAGCATGTTGARGCGATTGGCGTTAATATTGGTGCAGGTACATTGGGTGTTGCTTTAATTGCTGATGTCAATGTAGTGTCAGGTACGACAAAAGCGTATATTTCTGAAGCGTCAATTAATAACGCTAATGCCGATGCGGGTTCAAGCCAGCAGGTTGATATTACTGCGGCTAATCATGCTTATATTAATAGTTTTATTGGTAACGTAGCTGTTGGGAAGGCAGCTGTTGGTGCAGCAGGAGATGTAGCCACTATTGCTCGTGATGTATATGCTTTTGCAACAGCTAGTTCAATAAAAAGYCGAGGCGATCTCAATGTTAATGCCTTAGCAACACAGGGAATTTCATCTTTAGCAGTGGGCGGTTCAGGYGGAGTTTACGGTGCAGTTGCAGGAACAGGCGTGTATGCAAAATTTGAAAGTGTGACAGAAGCAGGATTATATGATGTTGATGTTACAGCCGATGCTGTTCATGTTGAAGCTCAAAGTGATGATGATATGCACCTGGTGGCGGGCGCTGCGGCATTCGCCGGTGGTGGTGCATTGGGTGGCAGTTTTTCGATTGGATTAAATAACAGTACAACACGCGCTTCTATTAAAGGTGTTAATGGCCGCAGCACATTAAATGTGCAACAAGATATTGAGGTGTTAGCAACATCAACCTCAGATATTACTAATTACTCAATTAGTGCTGCGGGAGCAGGAGGCCTAGGTGTTGCAGGCTCCGTTGTTAGTAATACTGTGACCAATACCACTGAGGCTGAAATCGCAAAAACAGATATTGGGACAATCACAAATAAGGCTAATAACATCACAATTGCAGCTACTAATATAGTTGACATTGAAAACCGTGCAGGAGCAGGTGGTGCTGGTGCTGGAGCAGGCATCGGTGCAGGGGCTGTGATCAATACTTTAAAAAGTCGCACAGTGGCTAACCTTGAAGATAGTACAGTTTATGCACAAGGCCTAGTAGATATTACGGCTAATAGTCAGAACAAGATTGACTCACTTGCGGTGATGGTAGGTATTGGGGGAACAGCCGGTATTGGCGGTGCAGTAGCAGTCAATTTGCTGGGTGACAATTTGAGCACCGAAGCAGGAGATGAATTAGATAAGGACAATAATGGAACACTGAGTAAAGTAAATGACTTTACYACTCAGGATCRATTTGAAGCATTACAAGGATCAGACGACAGTGTGATGACTGCCGATGAAAAGGCCAGGCTTAATGCCGTGGCACAAGGTGATGTTAAAGATATTRCCAATGGCAATGATGCCGCTCAATTAAAATATCAGACAGCAGCAACTATTGGTGAAAATGTAGTTGTTAATGCCGATCGTGTACAGCTTAAAGCTGAAGACCTAACGGAAGTAAAATCAATAGTAGGTTCTATTGGTGTAGGTGCTGTAGGAGTTGGTATTGGTGGTGCAGTGGCCATTACTTCGTTTAAAGCGAATGTTAATGCGTTGGTAGATGAAAGCAGCAATATTACTACAATAGGTGATGTTAGCATTTCAGCATTAGTGGATCGTGGCACAAAAGACACGGTAGATAATAGAGCCTTAGCAGGTGCCGCCGGCCTTGTTGGTTTGGGTGCTGCGGTGAGTAAAGTGACCGTAGATAACAGTGTTAATGCRGGCTTGGCAGGTAATATTACAGCGACTACTGGAACKGTAACCGTGATAGCTGAAGATAAGAGTCAGCTAGATGTAACAGCCTTTGGTGCTCAAGCTGGTGCGCTAGCTGTGGGTGCGGTTATTTCACAAGCAGACAAGAAAAGTGATATTAATGCCAGTGTTGCAAATTCGATTACAGCAGCAAATATTGATGTGACTGCAAAAAGTAATGGATCGGTTTATGCTCATTCACAAGCCGCTGCTGGTGGAATAGTGAGTGGTGCCGGCTCTGATGCCAGTGCCAATGATATTACTGCGGTTTCGGCAGTGACAGCATCAGCAACAGTACTTAATGCAGTGGGGGGCAATATTAATGTAACCGCTGATGCTGATTCGAATGTTGAAGCAGTGGCAGAAGCTTATAGTTTTGCACTTGGGGTCAATGTTGGTGTATCAAACGCATTTGCTACGGCAAATACAGATGTTGATGCCTATATTGCCGACAATAATACCGTTACGGCGAATACATTATCGATACTTGCCACATTATCCCGCTCAAGCGCTAGTGATAGCGTCAAGGCAAAAGCATTGGGTGCAGGTGGAGGCTTATTGATTGGTATTGGGGCCACCACTGCAGAGGCGTCTAATTTGAGCGATATTGGCAGTTATATCGGTGATAATAGTAGCTTAATTATAAGTGGCAGAACTGATGTTCGCGCGGGTATTGATAGCAAACAATATGCTAAATCAGATGGTTATAATGGTGGCATTTTAGCGCTGGGTTTCAATAATTCACACGCGAGTTCGGATACACGWACCAAGGCGTATTTAGGTACAAATGTACAARTAAMCGGTGGCGATCTCGCTATTKTCTCWGGYGGYGAAGATAATAATTATGCTGAAGCAATAGCCGGTGGTGGTGGTGTTGTTGGTGGTAGCTCCTCACAGGCTAGTACGTCAACGATCAGTGATACACAGGCGTATATTAGCAATGGCAGTGCTGCTTCGCCGATTAGTGTTGATGACTTCTCAATGGAAGCGAATCATACGGCAACATTTAATAGTGTTGTAAATAGTAGTTTTGGTGCTGTTATTGGYGCCAGTGGTGCTTATGCTGAAAATAGGCAATCTTCTATTGTCACAGCAAATATAGGTTCAAACCTAGCGATCACAGCAAACAGTATTGATATTAATGCAAATAATTTAGTACGAAAAAACTGGTTAAGTAGTGGCAAGTTTAATGTTATTTCGGGCTCTGGTGGCGTGATTGATGCGCCAGCAGGCAAAAGCATTACCGATATCAACGTGATTACAAAAGCCACAGTAGAGGATGGCAGTCAATTAATCACAACTAYGGCTGATWTAACAATTAATGCATTGAATGATGTAGTAGCCAAGGATAAAGCAAAACTTGATTCAGGCGGTGCATTAGCTGTTGCACTTGTTGAATCAAAAATAACCAATGATGTGAATGATGCAACCGTTCAAATAGGTGACTCAGAATTGCGTAGYGTCGGCGATATTAACCTAACAACACGCATTATTGCTGACATTAAAGCACAGGCAGATGCTAAAACATATGGCCTTGCAGGTGCGGCAACAGGAACAACCTTAGCCCGTGTTGATGCGAATAATAAGGTGGCAATAAAATCAGGTGCTTATCTACGCTCTGGTGGCGATATGAATATATTGGCGGGCCAAGATAAAAATGGTGCCAGTAATGATTTTGATGTTATTGCCAGAACAGATTTATGGAATAAAACAGCCATTCCCTTTATTTCTGACCCTACGGCGGATGCAAAACTCACTCAAAATAATAGCATTGTCATTGATGCGGGTGCTGAACTAGGCAGTGTTAAAGATACCTATTTATTGGCAAATGAAGGTAGTGTGTTTGTCGAAGGCAAGGGCATAGGTAAAGATGCCTATCGTGAAGCACTTGCGGCGGTAGCCAATGCCTTTACSAGCTTAGTGGGTGCAGATGATGTTTCATTTGATATTCATGGTGGTTCAGAATCGACGACATCTCAGTCAAGTATTGTCAACAACGGTATTGTGAAAGCGGGCATTCAAAATAAGCAATATTTAACTATTCGCACTGATGGTAGTGTTGATATGAACGATCCGCAARGCCAGAGTGACGGTGTTACTTTTACTAGAACACAAGAAAATTTATCAAATAATATTGATGATCAGATTGCGGCTTATGAACAGCTTAAAATAGACTTTTCTTCTTTAGTCGATGTGGTGGCAGCTTATCAAGCAGAGATAGATCGGCTGAATGTTCAAAAATCACAATTAGCAGGTTTAAATACCAATGTTGGTTATATTAATGTGGCAGGTATTTTTGCTCAATCAAGTAATATTGATATTAAAGCTGATAATTTAAGTGGAACGGGAAGTATTGAAGCACCGGGTGATACTGTGATTCAAATTAAGAATAACAGTGCAGATTTTTTACGTACGGACTGGTTAATGATCCCCGAGAATAGCGGTGGTCRAATTACATTTAATGATATTCAAATTCATAATAATAGTGAGATCAATGATCGCAACCAATCGGGATCGGCTAGCTTTAATAATGTGCTTACCAGTGAAAACTCTGCGGCTCCTTTGATCCATGTTGAAAATACCTACCGTCCAGGTTTTGCTGGCAATCCAGCAGGTATTGAGCCCGATATTGAAATTATGGGCGATATTACCAATCTTCGCGGAACTGTCGAAATTATTAATAAGGCAGGTAGTGTTAATGTCAGTGGCAATATTCTTGCAAATACCATAGATATTCAAGCAGGAAAAGATCTTGTATTAAGTTATGTGGATGGTTTTAGACATTTAGGAGGCGATCCTAAATCACATTGGGCAAGTGTAGCGATAGCGTCTGAAAGCGCTAAAGTAGATAGAATTATTAATGGCATTCATTCTGGWRGYAGCACTTTAATTGCAGGTAATAATATTTTTGCCAGTGCAAAAACACTGAATATTAATGGTCTATTACAAAGCGGCTTACCAGATAATTTTATTACACTGGACTCAACCCCACAAATTTATGAAGACTTTGATAACAGCTCGGCAGGTTTTAATTCATTTGCGTGGGCGCAAAATGACTATTCAACAAAAAAAGCGAATGGTGAAACCCCTAGTGAGTATTACCGTATAAAAGCAAGTTCGGGCGACACAATAGATGCTAGCTACAATGCTGATTTAGATCGARTTGAACTTCAGGATGTAAAAGTTCAGGGCGGCTATATGCAATTGTTTGGACAAATCATTAGCACGGGAGCGGGAGAATTAAGAGTTATTGATGGTTTTGGCCGCATTGATGTTGTTAATAATAGTGCAAAAGATTTAGTGGTGAATCAGTTAGATGTGGGTAATGAGAGAGAAGGTCAAATTAAAATTACCGACACTAACTTTAGAGGCGCTAACAATCAACCGTTAACCACATGGTATCGACGACTAGGCAATCAGATTGGAGTGTGGGACAGTTCTACTGTGGATGCTAATGGCAATCCAAATAATTTAGTGCGTTATGAAACTGCAGGTCAGAAAAACACCTATTATTCACCTGAAGCAGGCCAGTATTTCTCTTGGTTAACGCGAGAAAAGAAAAAAACTGAATATGATCAAACACGCTATAAACTGACATGTTTAGGCATTGGTTGTGATGATGATTCATCAACATCAACGACACCTACGTATTATGATTCAGAATTTGTCCGTGATGATTTAGTTCTAGATTATGCTAATAAATCTGATGATTATTGGTATGACAATACATATTTTAAAGCGGATCCTGGTTATAGTCATACTAGAACACGCACTGAAGACAATGTGTTATGGAAAAAGGAGTGGAAGTATTATGAAAAAACCGTTTGGGAGACTTGGTATCACCAACATAATGTTAAAGCCTTCCATGATATCGCTATTAACTTTATTGGTTACGATAGTTCGCTGTTAAGTATTGCATCACAAGGTAATATCTTACTTAATGGTAGCCTGAATAATAATACAGGACTAACAAGCTTAACGACCCAAGGTTCAATTGAGCAATTAACAGGCAATGCAAGTATTAATGGCAATGATATCAATCTCGTTGCTAACAGCGGCATTGGCAATAACAGCGTTGTTAAAACCAATCTTGGTAGTGGTTTATTATCGGCGACAACATTGTTTGGCAATATTAATATTGAAGAAATAATAGGCGATCTTAGTTATGGTAATTTAACYACTGAKAATGGTGATGTAAACATTACTGTTGATGGYGACTTAACGCGAGGTACTKCATCAGCTTTAATTAAAGGAAATAAAGTTAATTTAACATCACATTATGGTGATCTTGGTACTGCTAGCAATCGKATCATTATTGATAGTGGCACTAACTTGGCCAATGCTGATGGTTTAACGGCGAAATCTGCTAGAGATATTTATCTAACCGAGCAATCAGGTGACTTGCTTATTGTTAGTGTTGAAGCCAACGGTGGTGATGCTGATATTGTTGTTGCAACGGGTAGYTTGATTGATGCTAACATCAATGAAACTCGTGATACACGAACCGAAGCTGAACTGCTGTCATTATGGAATGATATGTTGCTTGTAGGTACAACAGGTGTTGATGAAGAGAGTTATGCAGCACAAACGATCATCGGTTTTGAGAATACTAAAACCAGTGAATATCGTCTTTATTGGCAATCKCGTTCAAGGCAAGTAAATCCATCGGTATATGATGCTAGTTTCTCTATTGTTGCAAGTGCAGCAGAAATTAAAGCCTTTAAACAACAGGGCTGGACCAATGCAGAAATTACTGCCTTTGATCAACAACGCACACAACAATATCATACTGCTCATAATAGCTTTTCCAGTTTAGGAAATAGCTATGATAGTGGTTACCATTATGAGGCAACGGGCAGTGATATAGCCGAGTTATCACAAGGATCGGTATGGACAGAAAATCAACTTAAATTTGCACTGGGTGGTGGGCTGTTAAAAGAAACGTCGGATACAGAAGTACGTATTGAAGAAGCCAATATATCAGCTCTCAATGTAGTGCTCAATGTGGCTAATAATATAGGTAAGTCACTTGCTGATATTGTGATTGATAATACAGCTGCAGTGCTTAATTTGACGGATGATGAGCGTATTGTTTTGGCTTCTGCCGAAGCTGGTGATATTCAGATAACAAGTACTGAAATTAGAATTAAACAACGTGATGATGTCGATATTGATGCCATTGATTCACTTAATATCGTGGCGGGCGGGGATATTTATTTAGGATCAGAACAAGATATAAATATAGATCATATTAGCTCTACATCAGAGGGTTCAGTGAACATTAAAAGTGGACAAGGTATTTATAATGTTGCCACTGATACCGCGCCAAATATTATTGTGGGCGATCTTATATTAGAAGCGGCAAGAGGCAGTATTGGTTCTGATACCGCAGCACTATCGTATCAATCASCCACCGGTGTGTTAACAGCACGAAGTGGCAATGATRTCTATTTGAAAAATAATGGTGATATAGCTGTCAGCACGCTTTTCGCTCGTAACCATATTCARTTAGATGCGAATAATATTGTTGATGCATTGGATACSGATAATATCAATATTCGTAGTAAATCATTGAACTTGATAGCGCTAGGCTCAGTGGGTGATGTTGATAATGCGCTTGATATTGCATTAGATGAAGACGGCTTATTCACTGCCATAATTGGTGGTAGCTTAAATATTATTTCACCTGATAGAACACTTAYCTTAGGTCWAGTTGAAGCTAATGGTGATGTTGAAATTGAAGTGAGAAAAGGTGATTTATTAGCAGCAGACAGTCAACTATTGGAAGGCCAAAAGCTCACTCTTAGTGCTCTTCAAGGTCAAATTGGTAGCCAAGATAGAGCAATTATTGCTAACTCAGGTGGTGCTGTAAGYCTTACAGCTGCTACCGGGATTGCTTATGAAGATATAAGCGATAATCTAATACTCACTAAGTTAAAAACCACTGCCGGACCTATTAGCATTAAAGCCGCATTTAGTAAAAGTGATTTCGAGTTAACAGACTTCAGCGTGGATGGTTTTGCCTTTATTGAGATAGCGGGTTATTCCATAGCAATTTATGATGGCACGCCAAAACTTTACCCAGAAGCTGATATCCAGCTCACAACAATGGGCCAACCTATCAGYCTTGCATTACGTGGCGGCGAGCGCTTCATTACTACTGATGCACTRGTGATTGATTATAATCCAAACTATATTGTTAATAAATTTAGCACAGAAAATAGTTTATTTCGCTTAGCTGAAAAACGTAATGGTCRGSAARTTAATGYGGGYARTAAAYTTATGAGYGATGAGTTATCTCAGTATTTATGGGACAAAAATAGTCCGTTTGATACGTTCTTTGACAAAATAGAAGGTGGATCACTTATTTATGATCCAGAGTTTTGGGTTCAAATAACGGATGAAGATGGCCTTATTGAAGTTAGCTCTAGCCGATAAACTGACGAACAAAGATATATTGATGATAAAAATAAAAGTGGGRAARYACTTACCTAGTGTACTAGTAGGGAGTGTGTTGGCTTTGTGTTTTCAAAATACAGTTGCTTTTGCAGCAGGAGTCGCTACCGGTGCAGCTGCCATTACTAGGCAATTAGAAGAAGCGCAGCAGTATCGAGAGCAAAAAGAAAGCAATGAGAAATCAGAGCAAGATATACCGACTGTAGACACAGAAGCATTACCAGATGATACCGCTTCTCCYCTTAATTCYACTGTAAAATTTGAGCTGAATAGTGTTGATATTAGTGAGTCAGATATACTTACTGACGAAGATATTGAGCTGATAACACGACAATATTTAAAACGTATTATTACGCTCAATGATCTGAATAGATTACTGGATGAAATTAATGACCTTTACAGATTAAAAGGATATTTAGCATCTAAAGCGTATTTGCCCCCCCAAAAAATCAGCAATGGCACCGTTAAAATAAATTTGGTTGAAGGGCGTATTGGTACGTTGAAAATAGAAGGTAATRCGTCAACAAATAGTGATTATATTCTTACACGATTAGCTGTCTCCGAGGGTGATTTAGTCGAACTCGAACAATTAGGAAAAAGACTTGAGAGGCTCAATTTATTAAATGATTTCCAGCTTGGRATTGCATTAAAACCTGGTGAGGAGATAGGGAAGACAACTTACTTACTTACCGTTAAGGAGCCAAAACGACAGGAATCATTTGTTTATACTGACAATGCGGGAACCAAAGATGTAGGCTTGTACCGTATTGGATTTAATTATGTTGATCGGAGTTTAACGGGTAATAGAGACCTGTTAACAATTGGTGCTTATGCGGCAGAAGGAACGAGTGCTTTTTATACGAGCTATGCATTTCCAATTAATGATTTTGGGACTGAGCTCAGAGTGAGCGGCAATGTTTCTAAAATTGACATTATTGATGGGGCACTTGAAGTACTCGATATTTCGGGAAATTCTTATTCATTAGGTTTGGAGTTATCACATCCTTTTTGGGTAGAACAAAGCGGTATAGTTACAGGTACATTAGCGGTTAATAAAAAACGTTCATCGACGGATATTAGTAGCGTAACGTTATTTGAAACTAAGGTAAATACGATTGATGTTGGCATCAAGTGGCAACAGTTTTCACCCACAAGTGTTAGTTATGCCAGTATAAAAGGGACATTGGCACCAACGAACTGGGACAATGAAACCTCTTTTTTTAAAATTAATGCAGATTTTAGTTATAACACAGTGTTAAAACATAATTGGTTAGCATTATTTCGCCTTGGAGGGCAATGGAGTGACACAAAGAATTTGCCTTCTGTAGAGCAGTTCCAAATGGGGGGGATTTACACCGTTAGGGGATATACAGAAGGCTTATTGGTTGGAGACAAGGGCTATTATTCGAGGATTGAACTCTCACATGCCGTTTCAAATGATATGAAAAAGATATTAGGTCATAATGCAAGGCACCTTTTATTCTTAGATCATGGCGCCGCYATAGCATTCAAAGGCAATGGCAAAGGAACGGATAAAGATGATTTCCTGACAAGCATTGGAGTAGGGCTAGACTTTAACTTATCCAAGGATGTTTCCGCGTATATTACGATAGCGAAGCCTCTGGTGCATCGTGATGACGGGGAAGATTCAGGTAGAGCAAATTTCTCTATACAAGCTCAATTTTGATTGGCTTGCTATGGTTTAGCTTTATAATCTAAGATTATCAATACAAAAAAGGGTATTCTCTACGAGAGATACCCTTATTTTATGGAAGAGATTTAGAAAATGCGAATATTGGTTTTAATTGTAATTGGACTTTTGCTCTATATCATTTTAGGYAATTTGTTTAGAAAAAAGAGTGTTTCAAAACCTCAAGATGAGTTRGGGAAGATGGTACGTTGTTTGCATTGTGACTTACATATTCTTGAACGCGAGGCGATTCGATCGGAAGRTAAGTAYTTTTGCTCGCAAGAACACCTTGAWGCGAATAAAAAATAAAGTGAAATGAAATTTATTGATACTGAAGCGATCATAAGTGGAAGAGAAAGCCTTATTTCTTGGCGAGAACTTGCCGCTTTTGCTATTTATAGGTTTTTCTTAGCCATTGCTTTATTTTTTTTCTATAAGYTTTCCCCTGAGTTTTTAGGTAAAACCTCCCCYCAGTTATATCAAARCATAAGCCAATTATATCTCGCAGTAGCTATCGTRTTTTTGGTATCGACCTTTCAAAAAAAGGGTGTATTTGAATTTCAAGCAACAMTCCAATTAGTCGTGGAYATTGTTRTTTTAACRCTTATTCTTTAYAGYAGTGGAGGCCTRAGCTCGGGCTTAGGTATTTTACTGGTTGTGGTTGTGGTAACGGGGGGGGCATTGGTTCCTGGRCGACTTGCAYTATTTATTGCCGCTGTAGCCGCAGTATCAATTTTAGTAGAAGTRAGTTATAGCCGGTTTTTTGATGATGGCCAGATCCTTTACAGTCAAGCTGGAATGCTAGGTGCTACATTTTTTATCACCGCATTATTAGCACAAGCATTAGGTAAAAAGACGGAACAGTTACAACAACAACATGCGGGTGACGTGACTAAATTAAGTCGATTAAATCAGCATATTATTGAACGATTACATGTCGGCGTTATGATTGTTGATAAAGAAAATATTGTGTACTCAACCAATAAATCAGCTCAAGTTTTATTGGGTGTGACAGAAGCCATTAATGGTGAACATATATCGGATCAACTGCCAGAACTATTTGGTCAGYTAGGRAATTGGCGGCAAGGCCGAACAGGTGTTGTGGGTGAATTTCAACCGCAGCTTGGTTTTGCCGAGGTCTTACCTCAAATGATTGCGTTAGAGGGGGGGGATACGCTTATATTCTTAACGGATACTACGGAGCTGACACAACAAGCCCAGCAAATGAAACTGGCTTCACTGGGGCATATGGCGGCCAGTATTGCGCATGAAATCCGTAAYCCCTTAGGCGCGATTAACCAYGCATCTGAGCTATTATCTGAAGCAGATGTYRCAGAAAAAGATCAAAAGTTAYTAACCATAATTCAACGGCAAAGTCAGAGAGTAAATGGTATTATTGATACGGTATTACAGCTAGGTAGGCGTAAAATCYTAAGTAAATCGACATTTATACTGGCACCCTGGYTGGAACAATTTATAGAAGARTTTAAACATAATGAGGCTATTCCAGAAGGYAYCGTATATTTAAAACTTGCGTCTGTACTTACACAGGTTCGTGTCGATCAGGAGCAATTAAGGCAGATTATGGTGAACTTGTGCACCAATGCTTGGCATTACTCTGATGCTTCTTCAGTTACAGAAGAGATGCCTCAAGTATGGGTACGTATGCAGTTAATAAATAAAGAAATAATGATTGATGTATTAGATAATGGCCCAGGGGTTTCTGAAACGGCGTTACCTCAGTTGTTTGAACCGTTTCATTCAGAGCGTACAGGTGGAATTGGTCTTGGCTTATTCCTTGCTCGAGAAATGGCACTGGCAAATGGAATAAGGTTGGATTATATTGCGACAGAGGATAAATATGGCGGATACTTTAGAGTGACGTTTAATTCAGAACTAAAAGGGAAAATGTAATGCGTCCGCAAGCACTTATTATTGATGATGAACCTGATATCTTAGATTTATTGCTAATGACATTGGAAACGATGGGCGTTGATTGTCGTACGGCTGAAACTATTACTCAGGCACATCAAGCGTTACAAGAGCAAATTTTTGATATTTGTTTGACGGATATGCGCTTACCTGATGGTAATGGTATTGATTTAGTTAAAAAAATGCAACGAGATTATCCTCAAACACCTGTTGCAGTAATCACGGCACATGGCAGCATGGAACTTGCTGTTGAAGCACTCAAGGCGGGGGCTTTTGACTTTGTATCTAAACCTTTAAAATTAAAAGTGYTGCGAGATTTAGTTGATACGGCAATACGGTTATCAAATAAAAATGAAGATATTGCCGAGGAGCAAATAGCTTCAGATAAAAAATTGCTAGGTGAAACAGCAGTAATTCAGGATGTGAAAAATAAGATTGCTAAATTAGCACGAAGTCAGGCTCCCGTTTATATTAGTGGTGAATCAGGCACTGGTAAAGAACTGGTTGCTCGACTTATCCATGAGCTAAGTGCACGTTCRGAGTCATCTTTTGTTCCGGTRAACTGTGGCGCTATTCCTACTGACYTAGTCGAAAGTGAGTTTTTTGGGCATAAAAAAGGAACCTTTACGGGCGCCGTGGCGGATAAAGAAGGCYTATTTCAAGCAGCCAATAATGGTACTTTATTTTTAGATGAAATTGCTGACYTACCCTTGGCAATGCAGGTTAAATTATTGCGTGCAATACAAGAAAAGGCGGTTCGCCCAGTGGGTGGAAATGAAGAAGTTGCGGTTGATGTGCGAATTTTATGCGCGACACATAACAATCTGGCTGAAAAAGTAAGGCAAGGCCAATTCAGGGAAGATTTATATTACCGCGTTAATGTTATTGAGCTTAATGTACCTCCGYTACGGGAGCGTAAAGAAGAYATTCCTATCTTGACTCAACAYATTATTACCCAAATGGCAGAACGTCATCAACGCGAAGCGCCCTCAATATCTAAAGAGGCAMTGGTCGCTTTAAGTAATCACTCATTTCCAGGTAATGTTCGAGAACTTGAAAATGTGTTAGAACGGGCAATGACATGGATGGACGGTGATGAAATTACAGTAGATGATCTTGTGTTAACGCAAGCAGCTGTTGTACCAGAAGCGGCTGTGAAAACGGGAGCGCCAAAAACATCAACATTAGAAATAGATCTAGGTGGACAGCTTGAAGATCAAGAGCGACTATTGATTACTCAGGCATTGGAATCCACGCGATGGAATAAAACAGCTGCTGCAAAAAAATTAGGGATTACTTTTCGAGCTTTGCGGTATAAGTTGAAAAAATTAAATTTGGAATAAGAGAGCTAAAATACGATGACAATATCAAATGCACAGAATCCTGATTTAGATTGGAGTCAAGTACGTGAGACAGTACGTATGATGAACTTAGCCGTGGCTCAAATAGAAATGTCGATGACAGAAGGCAATGATTCAGTTGATACCTTGACGAGTGCTTTTACGACAATGGTGGATAGAGTTCAAACGATTGAGTCTTTAGTTAAAGAGAAAGATGGCGATGAATATCAACAGATTACACAGCAATGTGATGCTATTTCTGCTGAAATGCAGCATGCCATTATGGCTTTCCAGTTTTATGATAAATTAACACAACGCTTAAGCCATGTTTCGCATTCACTYGAATCGTTGGTTGATCTCGTTGGCGACAAATCTCGCTTATTTAATCCTGATGAGTGGTCAAAATTACAAGAAAAAATTAAATCCAGATACACCATGCCCGCCGAGCACAATATGTTTGAGTTGATGATGGAGGGTATGCCGATAAAAGAGGTMTTGAAACAGATGAAACAAGAGGATGATACCGAGGACGATATTGAGTTGTTTTAATTATTTAACCTGAATTTTGGATAAGCACAGTCATCCAGTACCTTTATAGCATTACTGACTATTCTTATCCAAAGTTCAGGTTATTTAAATTYAGCCGTGGTATTGAATTTTATTCATCATTGATCGCTGTTGAAGGCTGAAGAATAATCGGGCTAGTATCCTTCARTAGTAATGAATCTGTACTCGATGTTAATTTAAGGCTAAGCAATAGTTCTACACCATCCCCTMTGCRCWGAGCAGCGACGATATGGCCGGCAACRCTCCCCTCAATTGTAGTTACTTCCTCGGCAATATTCGGAAGYTGCTGTGTTTCTGCCTTGGCAATAAAAAGTCTGCGACTAGGTTTACCSAGATAATGTAACCGTGCAACTACTTCYTGGCCKGGGTAACAACCTTTACTAAAGCTAACGCCATTTACAAGATCAAGATTRACTTGTTGAGGCGTGAATTTTTCTTTACTTTCAGGCCAAATCATCGCTAGTCCGGCATTAATATCTAATTGCTCCCAACTACTTTGTGGGGCTAAGTCTAGCCCTTGTTGGCTGAAATCAGAGATAAGYTCTTCGACYTTATTTTGCTCACAAAYGAATATAAAKCGATGGTTATCGTTGGGGTGYATTATGCTTTGAGCATTYATTACTGAGGTTTGCGTYATCGCACCAATACAGCATAAATTTTCACTTTCATCGCTAATGGTCACGTTTGAACGCAGTATATACATACTAAGACGCTGCTGTAATAGCTGACACATGTTTTTAGGCAACAGGATTTGGTAACCCTGATCCAGACGAACCAGTAGAAACACAGCAAATAAACGCCCTTTAGCGGTGCATAAAGCAGTGCGTTGGGCTTGGTTAATCGTTAATGCTGCTACATCATTTGTTAATAAATTTTGTAAAAAAGATTCAGCATCRTTGCCCGTTACACGTAATACCCCCATTTCAGATAATGGCGTAAAGTAATTATTTGATTGTAAATCAACGTGATCAGAAAGCAGAGTTTGCTGTTGTAATAGATCTTGCCAAAAATGACTCATTTTAATATATCTTTAAGGGGTAAATGTTTAATTACGCTATATTGTAGCTGACTCAGCTAGGAAAGGAATCTATAAATGATAGAAAAACAGTTTAGTATGGTGATTGATCGTTCTAATAGCTTACTGTGCTACTTGATTCTAATTCATGGATTAACATTGCCAGTGGTGCTGGCCTTATTAGCAAATATTTGGCTGTCATTCATAGCTGTAATATTAATATCAACTAGCTTTATTTATTATTGCCAGTGCTATCAATGGTTAAAAAGCGATCGCTCAATCGTTAAGATTGGACGAGATACTCGGGGACGATGGACGCTTTTTTACGCGGACAACACATTGCAACAAAAACTCAATTTAACGCACTGTGTGGTGACATCAAAAGGTGTGATGCTGTATTTTTCAGGAACAGTATTTTGGAATGCACCGTCAATTACCATTTTAGCCGATGCAATCGATGCGGAATTGTTTCGCCAGTTGCGAGTCTATTTGCGTGCTCCTAAGACTTTCCTTCAATGATGGTATCCTGTGGAGGTTGTGTACTATCGACATCGGGATAATCTAATGTGTAATGTAAGCCACGACTTTCTTTTCGTAATAATGCCGAGTTAATAATTAATTCTGCAATTTCAGCAAGGTTTCGCAATTCCAATAAATCACTACTAATGCGATATTGAGTATAATAATCGGCAATTTCTTGCTGTAATAAGTTTAGCCGTCGTTGCGCTTTATATAGCCGTTCATCGCTGCGTACGATRCCGACATAATCCCACATAAAACGACGTAGTTCGTCCCAGTTATGGCTCACTGAAATGACTTCGCGCGCGGGGCGAACACGGCTAGCATCCCAAGCAGGGATCTCGGGCATGTCGATAGTTGAAGGCAGTTGCAGCTTAATATGCTCGGCTGCTGCTTGGGCAAAGACAATGCATTCTAATAATGAATTACTGGCCATTCTGTTTGCACCATGCAGGCCCGTGTGTGCTGTTTCACCAATAGCATAAAGCCCCGCTATATCAGTTTGGCCATGTAGATTGGTCATTAGCCCACCACAGGTGTAATGTGCCGCCGGAACAACGGGGATTGGCTCTTGTGTCATATCAATGCCAAAATCAAGGCAACGCTGGTGAATAGTGGGGAAATGCGTTTCAATAAATTCTTTTGTTTGATGGCTGATATCAAGATAAACACAATCATCACCTAAACGCTTCATTTCATGATCAATTGCCCGCGCTACAATGTCTCTGGGAGCCAATTCCGCTTGCGGGTGAAATCCCTTCATAAATTGCGTACCATCCGCTAGTAACAGTTTGGCACCTTCACCTCGAAGCGCTTCACTGATCAGAAAAGATTTGGCTTGAGGATGATATAAGCAGGTTGGGTGAAATTGAATAAATTCCATATTAGCGACTCGACATCCGGCTCGCCATCCCATAGCAATGCCATCCCCTGTCGAAACATCGGGGTTGCTGGTGTATAAATAGACTTTGCCTGCGCCGCCCGTTGCAAGTACCGTTATCGGTGCAATAAAGCTACACGGAGTATCCGTTTTTATATTAAGTGCATAACATCCCAAGCATTGATTGTCCTCAAGGCCTAATTGTTTTCGGCTAGTAATGAGGTCGATACTAATGTGATAGGGAAATAAGGCAATATTAGGGTGGGCTTGTGCTTTGGCAAGCAAAGATGTTTCAACTTCATGCCCTGTAGCATCGGCAGCATGAATAATTCTACGATGACTATGGCCACCCTCTTGAGTGAGATGATAGGTTTCTGAAGTGACGCCATCTTTGGTGAAGGAAACACCTTGTTCAATCAGCCATTCAATATTTTCACGCGCTTTTTCAACGGTAAAGCGAACAGCTTCCTCATTACATAAACCTGCACCAGAAAGCAGGGTGTCATCAATATGTGATTGCACAGAATCAGCTTGATCGAGCACGACAGAAATCCCACCCTGTGCGTATAATGATGCACCTTCTTGTAATTGGTCTTTTGATAATACGGCTACACGAGCATGATCAGCTAAATGTAATGCATGGGTTAGCCCTGCAACACCGCTGCCGATAATCAGTACATCAAAGTGATAAGCGTTCGTCATTTTAACCTGCGTTATTTAAGGCCAATAAAATCTAAGTGTCATTTTGCACTGTTTAAGGAACAAAGTTAAATTATTATGGTCAATCAGTTAATAGACAACATAATCTCCGGCAGTTCGGAGTGAGCCGGAATATAGGATGAACGTGGATTTAGAGTTAGTTCAGCGCGTGCAAGCGGGTGATAAAAAAGCATTTGATGTGTTGATTCTGAAATATCAACAGCGAATTGTACATGTTATTACTGGTTTTGTTCATGACCCAGTTGAGGCATTAGATGTGGCACAAGAAGCCTTTATCAAAGCGTATCGTGCACTCCCAAACTTTCGGGGAGACAGTGCGTTTTATACGTGGCTGTATCGTATMGCAATTAATACMTCAAAAAATTACTTAACGGCGCGCGCRCGRCGCCCCCCWGCGAGTGATGTCGATGCGATGGATGCAACTAATTATTATGATGCTCCYGAGCTTAAAGAATTTGAAACACCTGAAACACGCATGATGAGYGACGATCTTGAGCAAGGTATTCATGAGGCTATTCAGGCATTACCAGAAGATACGGCAACAGCTATTAAGCTGCGGGAATTTGAAGGCATGAGTTATGAAGAAATTGCAGAAGTTATGGAATGCCCAATAGGCACGGTTCGATCGAGAATTTTCCGTGCACGTGAGGCAATAGAACTACAAATACAAGAAATAATGGGTGAAGGAGAGCAACAATGACAATGAATCAAAACGAACTATTGTCTGCGTTAGTTGACGGTGAATTGCAAGGYGATGAATTAGATCAAGTCTTGCAAATATTAGCTGAAGATAAAATGGCTACAGCGCAATTTAAGCGCTATCAACAAACAAAAGATGTACTCAATGGTTACGGTGAACGAGGCTTGAGTTATAACTTGGCGAATAGAATATCGCTTGCAGTAGAAAAAGAACCCGTTTACTCGCAACACATGACAGAGTTAAAATCTAAAGCGAATGTTATTACGCTACCTACTCCTTTTTGGAAGCAAATGACAGGCTTGGCGATGGCTGCATCGGTAGGGGCTTTAGCGGTGGTCGGCGTAATGACACAACCTCAAAATAATTTAGTGAGCAATACCCCCATAGCAGCGATTGAAGCACCCAGTGAAGTAATAAGGGTTGCACAGACAGGTGCACGCTGGACTGTTGATGAACCTGAAATAGAATATAGACTTAATAATTATTTATTAGATCACAATGAACAGACYGGATCRTCAGGTGTATTTTCGTATGCTCGCGTTGTCTCTTATGGCGCGGAGTAATAACGTAATGCCAATGTTAATGAAAGTTATATTAAGTGCTTGCTTGCTCTCATTGAGCCTTTTTGCTCATGCTGAAAATGACGATGCGAAACGTTTATTTGAACGTAGTGACTTAGCGGCAAAACAACTTAATTATAATGGCATCTTTGCTGTTCAAAAGGGTGATGAGTTGCAATCTATCCGAATAATTCATCGTGCCGATGGGCAAGGTGTGATTGAACGGTTGGTTTCACTTAATGGTGTTGAAAGAGAATTTATTCGCACTAATGATGTCGTCACCTGTATTTATCCTGAAGGAAAACGTCCTCAAGYTAATCGYCARCCACTGGGGCATGGTTTTCCAAGCAATTTATTAGACCGTATGAAATCGGCATCGGCCTATTATCAGTTAACACTAGGGCAGCAAGGGCGTGTTGCCGCATACCAAGCACAAGAGCTCATTATGCAACCTATTGATTCATATCGATATGGATACCGTTTGTGGATAGAAAAAGAGAATGCGTTGTTATTACAGGCGGATTTAATAAATGAAAATGGAAAAGTGTTAGAGAAGTTTGCATTTTCATCTGTTGATATGAATGAAGAAATTTCAGATTTACTGCTTCAGTCTCACATGGTGGGCAATAAAATGAGCTGGAATCGTAAAAATGCACAAGTAATGATTAATGATGCTGTGCAACATGCATCAGAATGGCAGATTACTTGGGTTCCAAAAGGGTTTAAATTAACCGGACATCAAAACCGGTTTGTGAGAAATGGTTCGCCTCTTGAGCAACGGATTTATAGTGACGGTTTAAGCTCAGTCTCTATTTTCATGGAGAAGATTCGGGCACAACACGGCCATTTAAAAGGGGGCTCAAAGATGGGAGCTGTAAATGCTTATGGAACGATAATGAGTGCACATTTTGTAACGGTAGTAGGAAAAGTTCCTGCCCAAACTGTCGAAAAAATAGGTGCTTCTATCCAGTACACTGGAGATAAATAGTCTTGATTGAGCAACGCGCTATTGTTACACAGTTCGATGATAATGCTGTTTGGGTACAAGCTGAGCGGAAATCAACATGTAGTGGTTGTAAGGTTAAACAAGGATGTGGGACAGGCTTATTAAGCAATCATGTTGGCAATCGATTTTCTGAAATCAGGGTTGATAAAACCAGTGATGTGCATGTCGGTCAGGAGGTAGCGTTAGTTATTCCTGAACAAACCTTATTACACGGCGCGACATTAATGTACATTGTGCCATTAATCTTACTTTTTATTTTTGCAGCGCTGGCAAAGACATTACATTTTAATGAAGTAATTGAAATCTTTTCAGGTTTATGTGGTCTATTTATTGGGTTTTACATAGTGCGAATTCGATTGAAAAATTACAAAAGTGATGTACAAGCAAAAGTGGTAGAAATTGCAGAGGAGCAATAATGAAAAAATATAAAGTGTGGACAGGATTAAGCATAATATTAGCTTATTTAGTATTAAGCACCCATGTCTATGCACGAGGCAGCTTTCCTGAGTTTACGGAGCTRGTCGCTGAAAATGGGGCGGCTGTTGTCAATATTAGTACTACAAAAAATAATGAGCGTAAAAAGGTTGATTTACCACCCAATATGAAGCTACCAGAGGGCACGCCTTTTGATGAATTATTTAAACATTTCTTTGGCCAAGGTGGTCGCGGTGAGCAGCCGTATGAAACACACTCATTAGGTTCTGGTTTTGTTTTATCATCCGATGGTTATATTCTGACGAATCATCATGTTATTAAAGATGCCGATGAGATTATTGTGCGCTTCAATGACCGAAGTGAGCTTGAAGCCATCGTGCTCGGCAGTGATGAACGCAGTGATGTGGCRTTACTAAAAGTAGAAGCAACGGGATTAAAAGCCGTTAAATTAGGTCGTTCGGAAGTGTTAAAAGTGGGTGAATGGGTGTTAGCGATTGGCTCCCCTTTTGGTTTTGAYCACTCCGCTACAGCAGGTATTATCAGTGCTATAGGTCGAAGTTTACCRAGTGATAGTTATGTGCCGTTTATTCAGACTGACGTGGCGATAAACCCRGGTAATTCTGGTGGCCCACTGTTTAATTTAGATGGCGAAGTGATTGGGATTAATTCTCAAATCTACAGCCGAACAGGCGGGTTTATGGGGGTATCCTTTGCCATCCCTATGGATGTAGTGATGGATGTAGTTGCACAAATCAAATCACAAGGCTATGTTAGCCGAGGCTGGCTAGGCGTGGTTATTCAGGATGTTACCCGTGAATTAGCAGAATCATTTGGTTTGAAAAAACCGCATGGTGCACTCATTTCTAGAGTATTGCCACAATCTCCAGCTGCAAAAGCAGGTTTTGAACCGGGCGATGTCATTTTGAAGTTTAATGGCAAAAAAATAGATACCTCATCAGCATTGCCGCCTATTGTTGGGCGAACAGCGATTGGTCAATCAGTACCCGTAGAAATAATGCGTAATAATGCTCGCAAAACAATGCATGTCAAAGTTGAGCAATTACCAGAAGATGATGARGTAGCGCAATACAACGGAAAACCGGGRCGRTTGATGGATCCGCGCTTAGCGATTGAAGTTGCAGACTTAACGAGCGAGCAACGTGAACAACATGCTATTGAAGGTGGCGTTATTGTTGTGAAGGTTGAATCAGGAACGGCAGCAGCAGCTGGCATTCGTCGGGGTGACATTATTTCGAGTATGAATAATCAAAAAATAACTGATGCCAAGCAGTTTTTAGATGTCGCTAGAAAATTGCCAGAAGACAAGGCTATTCCTGTTCTGGTACAGCGTGGACAAGGTGCTATTTTCTTGGCATTACGGATTGAAAAATCTAAATAAATTGGCTTTGAGTAATTCAAACACGACAGAACGGCCATTTTGCCGTAAAATCTAACAGTTATTTGGCTGGTCACGCACTATTTTGAGTGGCCGGCCGATTTTTATTGTTTAGAAGGTAAACCATTATTTATGGATCATATCCGTAACTTTTCAATCATCGCCCATATAGACCATGGAAAATCAACCATTGCAGACCGTTTTATTCAGGTGTGTGGAGGATTGTCTGACCGTGAAATGTCTGCCCAAGTACTTGATTCAATGGATATTGAAAAAGAACGTGGCATTACTATTAAAGCGCAATGTGTCTCCTTAGATTACACCGCACGTAATGGTGAGGTTTATCATCTAAACTTTATCGACACGCCCGGTCACGTTGATTTTTCGTATGAAGTTTCACGATCATTGGCGGCGTGTGAAGGTGCATTATTGGTTGTGGATGCCGCACAGGGTGTTGAAGCACAAAGTGTAGCAAACTGTTATACGGCAATTGATTTAGGCTTGGAAGTATTGCCTGTTTTGAATAAGGTTGACTTACCTTCAGCAGAACCCGATCAAGTTGCCCAAGAAATTGAAGATATTATTGGTGTCGATGCAATGGATGCCGTGCGCTGTAGCGCTAAAACAGGCTTAGGTATTGATGATTTATTAGAAGCACTAGTAGAACGAATTCCAGCGCCTACTGGCGATCCCGAMGSWSMRYTRMARGCRCTWATTATTGATTCGTGGTTTGACAGCTATGTCGGCGTTATATCGCTAGTAAAAATTACCCAAGGCAGCATTAAAAAACGTGACAAGATTCGCGTGATGTCGACTGGGCAAGAATATCAAGTAGAGCAAGTCGGTGTGTTTACGCCGAAACGTCATGAACGTGATGGACTTTATTGTGGTGAAGTTGGTTATGTGATTTCGGGTGTAAAAGATATTAATGGTGCACCGGTAGGGGATACATTGACACATGTTCATCATGGTGCAACGAAGGCCTTACCTGGTTTTAAATCAGCGACACCTCAAGTTTATGCCGGCATGTTCCCTGTTAGTTCAGATGACTTTGAAAGCTTCCGTGAGGCACTGGGTAAGCTACGATTAAACGATGCGTCTTTATTCTTCGAGCCTGAAAGCTCTCAAGCGCTAGGCTTYGGTTTTCGTTGTGGTTTTCTGGGTTTACTCCATATGGAGATAATTCAAGAGCGGCTTGAACGGGAATATGATCTTGATTTAATTACTACTGCACCGACRGTTGTGTTTGAAGTGTTAACGAATAAAGGAGAGATCCTTAATATTGAGAATCCATCGTTATTGCCAGATATAGGCTCAATTGATGAAATTCGTGAGCCGATTGTTCTTGCCGATATTTTAGTGCCGCAAGAACATTTAGGTGCAGTTATCACGCTTTGTATTGAAAAACGAGGCGTACAGAAATCAATGCAATATATGGGTAAGCAAGTAGCGGTAAGTTACGAGTTACCTATGAATGAAGTGGTTATCGATTTCTTTGATCGCATTAAATCGGTGAGTCGAGGCTATGCTTCTTTAGATTATCACTTCATCCGCTTCCAAGAGGCAAAATTGGTCAAACTAGACATTTTGATTAATGGCGAGCGAGTAGATGCGCTATCGATGATTGTTCACACCGATCAAAGTATGTCGCGTGGGCGTCAATTAGTTGAAAAAATGAAAGAACTGATCCCGCGTCAAATGTTTGATATTGCTATTCAGGCAGCAATTGGCGGACATATTATTTCGCGTTCAACAGTAAAAGCGATGCGTAAGAATGTAATTGCAAAATGTTATGGTGGTGATGTATCGCGTAAGCGTAAGTTATTAGATAAGCAAAAGAAAGGCAAAAAGCGGATGAAATCTATTGGTAAAGTTGATGTACCACAAGAAGCATTCTTAGCCGTATTACAATTAGATAAATCTTAATGTTCATAAGGATAGAATACTAATGAGTTTTCCYGCAATTATGGTGCTTCTTGTCGTAGTGACGGGAATCATTTGGCTGATTGATAGTTTGTTTTGGGCTTCACAACGGCCAAAAGGCCAAAAAGAGCCCGTTATCGTCGAATATGCACGATCATTTTTCCCSATTATTCTTGTGGTACTGGTCATTCGCTCATTTATTGCCGAGCCTTTTCGTATTCCATCTGGTTCAATGTTGCCGACGCTACGTGTAGGAGATTTTATTTTAGTTAATAAATTTGCCTATGGCGTAAGATTACCGGTTATTAATACTAAAATTCTTGAAGTGGGAGAACCGCAACGAGGCGATGTATTTGTATTTAGATATCCTAAAAACCCAAAGGTTGATTACATTAAACGTGTTGTTGGCTTGCCCGGCGATACCGTTGGATATTTTAATAAAACGATCTATATTAATGGCGAAGCAATTAGTCAGACAGTGAAAGAAAAGGATATTGAGCTATTAGGTATCGTGCCGATGAGTCATGAGCTTCGTATTGAAACATTGGGTGAGCATGAACATGAATTGTTGGTTGACCCAAGCCGAAATATGCTCGAAGGTGAAGGCGTGGTTCCCGAAGGGCATTATTTTGCGATGGGTGATAATCGTGACAATAGTAATGATAGCCGTGTATGGGGAACCGTACCTGAAGCGAACTTAGTCGGTAAAGCATTTTTTGTGTGGATGAGCTGGGATTTAAATGCAGGTGGTATTGTATGGAATCGTATTGGTAAAACTATAAACTAAGAGGGAAATAACATGAATAATCAACGTGGAATGACACTGATTAGCTGGGTAATTGTTCTTGGGGTGATTGCATTTTTTGCTACGATAGCGTTACGTCTTATACCGATGTATCAAGAATATTTTGGTGTTAAAAATATTATGCAAGGTATGGAAACAGAACTGAGAGATAATAAGTTAACGAAACAGCAAGTTAATATTATGCTTTTAAGACGTTTTAACACGGGCTATATTCACAGTGTTAAAAAAGAAAATATTATTATTGAACGAGGCAAAAACAATGCTTTTGTAACCAAAATTAAAATTGATTATGAAGTACGTGAACCTTTTATTGCACAAATTGATCTCATTGGCCATTTCGTATCTGAAATAGATGTTGAACCAAAAGGACGATCGCGTTCGCAATGATATCGGATAAGCAAAAAAAACTCTGTAAAAAACTACAGATTAACTTTATAAATGATGATTTTTTACAACAAGCATTAACGCATCGTAGTATGGGCTCTCATAACAATGAGCGCTTAGAATATTTGGGAGATGCAATCTTAGGCTTTGTAATTGCAGATGCTTTGTTTGAACGCTTTCCTGATGTAAAAGAAGGTAAACTCAGCCGCTTACGTGCGTCATTGGTTAAAGGTGTGACACTCGCTGAAATTGCGAGAGAACTTAATTTGGGTGATGTATTAATTCTTGGTCCGGGTGAATTAAAAAGTGGTGGCTTTCGACGTGAATCAATTTTAGCGGATGCGGTAGAAGCTATTTTAGGTGCTTTTTATTTAGACAGTGGCTTAGAGCAAGCAAAATCATTGATTTTACGATTATTTGATGAACGATTAGACTCCATTGATATTGATGAAATTATCAAGGATCCAAAAACGCGGTTACAAGAGTTATTACAAAGCCGTAAACAATCTTTACCCATTTACAGTGTAAGTGAGATAAAAACAAAGGATTTACAACCTTTATTTGAAGCGTCATGCCAAGTTGAATTACTCAATAAAGCGGTGATAGCACAAGGCAATAGCCATCGAAAAGCAGAGAAAAAAGCAGCAGAACGTACTCTGACGTTATTAGAAGGAAAATTATGACTGACAATGCCTTTAAATCAGGTTATGTGGCGATTATAGGTCGTCCAAATGTGGGTAAATCCACTTTAATAAATCGTGTTCTAGGTCAAAAGTTGTGTATTACTTCTCGCCGACCTCAAACAACACGGCATCGAATCTTAGGAATTAAAACATCGAAAGAAAGTCAGCTGATTTATGTTGATACGCCCGGCCTTCACATTGATGATAAGCGGGCAATGAATCGCTATATGAATCGTGCGGCGGCCTCATCAATTAATGATGTCGATGTGATCTTATTTGTTGTCGATGGTATGAATTGGACCGAGGAAGATGAGCGCGTATTAGATCGGCTAAAAGAAAATGCCAAAGCTCCCGTTATTTTAGTGATCAATAAAATGGATAAACTAGAAGATAAAGATGTGATGTTACCTCACATTGAACAGTTATCTGAAAAGTTTGACTTTTCTAATATACTGCCTATTTCTGCCCGTCGTGGCTCGAATATGGAACAATTAGAAAATGAAATAATACAGCTTATACCAGAAGGAGAATTGATTTTCCCCGAAGATCAATTGACTGATCGTAGTTCGCGCTTTCTAGCAGCAGAATTAGTGCGCGAGCAATTATTTCGTCATCTAGGACAAGAATTGCCCTACTCAATTACGGTCGAAATTGAACAATTTGACGATGAAAAAAAGATGTATCGTATCGGTGCTGTTATTTACGTTGAGCGGGATGGACAAAAATCGATTGTGATTGGCAAGAAGGGTGAGTTGCTTAAATCGGTGGGTAAAGGCGCGCGAATTGAAATGCAAAGTTTATTTGGCCGCAAAGTGTTTTTACGATTATGGGTAAAAGTACGAGAAGGCTGGGGTGATAATGAACGGATGCTGAAAAACTTGGGTTATAACGACGAACTGTAAAGATGGCTATGCTGACAGCGTGCTACATTCTGCATCATCGAGCTTTTAGAGAAACGAGCTTATTATTAGATGTCTTTAGTGAACAATATGGACGCATAAGCTTAATTGTCAAAGGTGCAAGACAAAAAAAACGTAGTAAAATGGGTTTGTATCAACTTTATCAACCCTTATTACTTGCATGGGTAGGGCGAGGTGAATTATTTACACTCACTACTGCTGAAGCGGCTGGGCCTCGGTTTATATTAAAAGCGGAAGCGGCGTTGTGTGGACTTTATCTCAATGAGTTGATGGTTAAGTTATTGCCTTTAAATGAAGCTGAACCTGAAATATTCACGGCCTATCAAAATGCGTTAACATCATTACAGCAAACAAATAATACAGAACTAGTATTACGCTTATTTGAGAAGCGCTTGTTAACACATTTAGGCTATGGATTAGTGCTCGATAGAGAGTATGAGAATGGCCAGCAGATTGATGAGCATAAGCACTATTTTTATCAGCCGGATGCAGGTTTAATACGCTGGTATCCGGGGCAACAGCAAGCTGCAATTTCGGGGCGGAGTTTACAGCATTTAGCGAGTGAATTAGATTTTGATGTAGAAAGCTTAGCTGAAATTAAGCAATTGATGCGATCGGTTATTCATTTTTATTTAGGTGGCAAACCACTGCATAGTCGAAAATTATTCACAGAATTACACAGGTTAAAATAAAGATATGCGTATATTGTTAGGCGTAAACATTGATCATATTGCTACATTACGGCAGGCGCGAGGCACACGTTACCCTGATCCGATTCAAGCAGCGATTGAAGCTGAACAAGCAGGYGCGGATGGCATTACACTTCATTTAAGAGAAGATCGTCGACATATACAAGAACGCGATGTAGCTATGCTATCTGATGTTTTACAGACCAAAATGAATTTAGAAATGGCTGTTACTGATGAAATGTTGGCGATGGCAGAAAAATATCGTCCCAGTGATTGCTGCTTAGTGCCTGAAAAGCGTGAAGAATTAACAACAGAAGGTGGCTTAGAAATAGCGGGACAACGCACTAAAATAAAAGATGCCTGTCAACGTATGTCGGAAGCAGGTGTGATTGTGTCCTTATTTATTGATCCTGATTTCTCTCAGATTGAAGCATCGCTCGAATGTGGCGCGCCAGTGATAGAATTGCATACCGGTCGTTATGCTGATGCCGAAACACCGGCTGAAGCAGCACATGAACTACAAATTATTATAAGTGCGGTTGAGCATGCAAAGAAATTAGGTTTACAGGTGAATGCAGGCCATGGTCTGAATTACCATAACGTTCATGCAATTGCTGAAATTGCAGATATTGTTGAGCTCAATATTGGACATGCCATTGTAGCGCGTTCGGTTTTTACAGGGTTCCAATCTGCTGTAGGTGAAATGAAGCAATTAATGTTGGAAGCACGTCGAAGATGATTTTTGGAATTGGAACTGACTTAGTGCATATTCCACGAATGGCATCATTGCTTGAGAAATATGATGATAAAATTGCGCTTCGAATACTCAGTGACGCCGAGTTTATCGGATTTAAAAAAGCTAGCAATAAGGCCGCTTTTTTAGCCAAACGGTTTGCCGCTAAAGAGGCAACAGCCAAAGCATTCGGAACAGGATTCCGTAATGGTTTAAGTTTGCAACATATCGAAGTAGTTAATAATAAAGATGGAAAACCGGAATTAAAATTTCATCAGCAAGGACAAGTTTTATTAGAACAATATAATATTGGTCGTAGTATGCTGAGTTTAAGTGATGAAAATGAATATGCYATTGCATTTGTGACATTAGTGGAGCATTGAATATGAATAACTACCCTACCATTGAAGCCTTTATTGGCAATACGCCTTTGGTGCGATTACAACGCTTGCCCGGTGATACATCCAATACACTTTTAGTGAAGCTAGAAGGCAACAACCCCGCGGGTTCAGTAAAAGATCGTCCTGCAATGAAGATGATTAATGAGGCRCAAGCACGAGGCGATATAAAACCGGGTGATACTTTAATTGAAGCCACCAGTGGTAATACCGGCATTGCTTTAGCGATGGTTGCGGCTATTTTAGGTTATAAAATGTTATTGATTATGCCTAAAAAAATGAGCGTGGAACGACGAGCCTCTATGCGTGCTTATGGTGCGGAACTTATTCTCACTGAGAGTATGGAAATAGCCCGTGATTTAGCACTTGAAATGCAAGAACAAGGTAAAGGAAAAGTGTTAAATCAATTTGGAAATTTTGATAATCCACTTGCGCATTATGAGACAACAGGTCCTGAAATATGGCGTGATACGGCAGGGGAAATTAGTCACTTTGTGAGTGCAATGGGCACAACCGGCACCATTATGGGTGTGTCACGCTACTTAAAAGAACAAAATTCAGATGTGCAAATTGTGGGTGTAGAACCGGTCGATGGTGCAAGCATTCCAGGCATCCGCCGCTGGCCTACAGAGTATTTACCCGAAATTTTTGAAGCGGACCGTGTTGATAGCATGATTGATATGGAACAGGATGTAGCGGAAGATACAATGCGTCGCTTAGCCATAGAAGAAGGTATCTTTTGTGGCGTATCATCAGGCGGTGCGGTTGCTGCGGCGTTGAGATTATCAGCTCAGCTTGAAAATGCAGTGATAGTGAGCATTATTTGTGATCGCGGTGATCGTTATTTATCAACAGGCGTATTTCCTTCCGAGTAATGTTGACTCGTTTTTTATTTTCGTTCAGTATTCTGCTATTTCTGACCGTAGCGAATGCCAGTGGCAATATAAAGCTATCAATAGGCCAATGGTCATTTGAAGATATTCAGGCTCAAAATCTCCAATTTGATATTAAATTAACAGCAAAAGGATTAGCACTTACAGCAAAGGCTGATAGTCTGATCTTAGCAAAACCAATCGGCCAAGTAACACATTTTAGCTTGCAGTGTGATGAACTGATTTTACTTGCTGAAACGTTTTCATGTGGCCAAGGCACCGTCTCATTCAGGCAAGCTGATCTCGGCCAGCAAAAACTATCATTTAAAGTGAAAGGTGAGCCAGAGAAAAGCAAATACCGAATTAAGCTTGCCGGACTAACGCTAGCATCAGCCAGTTTTTCAGCCACGCTTTATCTCGATAAAAAATATTGGCGATTAGTAACGCAGACACCAAAACTGCAAATTACAGAATTCATTAAAGTTGCATCCCCTTATTTACAAGAACAACAGCGAGAAGCACTTGAAAGTTGGCAGGTCGAAGGCAATATTAATTTATCGGCAGATATAGCAGGCCGGAACAATGAAATAAGTACCTTAATGGTGGATATGGCTACAACATCGCTTAATGTGACTGATAGTGAAAGCCGTTATGTGACTGAAAATGTAATACTAGGCTTAGATTTCTCCGCTAAAAATAATAAACAAAACTGGCAATGGCAAACAGAACTTACTGTTGATAGAGGTCAGGCCTATGGTGAGCCCATTTTTGTTGATTTTGATGTGACCCCTGTAAGTTTATTTGCAAAGGGATTATGGCAACAAACTAAGGGTGATTTAGAAATTAGCACGGCTAAATTTCATCAAAAAGGTGTTGTTCAGGTATTTGCTGATTTTAAAGGTAGTTTTGAGAAAGTAGAACAGCTTAATGTTCAAATTGAAAAGTCTAATATAGCGCGTTTATATGAAAATTGGCTACAACCTTTTGTGCTTGGTACGGCCGTTGATAGTCTCAATTTGGCAGGTAGCGCCGCCTTGAATTATCATCAATCGGCAGATAATTATCATGTATCGTTAGATCTTCAAAATGTATTTATCAAGGATGAATTAAACCGGTTTTCAGTTGATGAGGTCAATGGCAGCGTAGGCTGGACAAATTATGATCACCAGATGAATTCTAGCCTAGGCTGGGAAAAGGCAATTATGTATGCCGTACAGATAGGACAATCACAGTTTCAAGCTCAAACAGTGTCGTCATCATTAACCTTGACTCAGCCTTGGGATATTCCTGTTTTTGATGGCAAATTAAAAATCAATAAGCTGAATTTGCATCGACCGGGAGAACAAGGAGCAGAATGGTTTTTTGATGGCCGTTTAACACCCATTTCAATGGAGCAGGTGAGTGAGGCATTAGGATGGCCTTTATTGCATGGTAAATTATCAGGTGTGATCCCAAAAGTCAGTTATAGCGATAAGCATATTAAAGTTGATGGGGCATTAACGGTTAAATTGTTTGAAGGAACGACAGTGATCACTGATTTGAAATTAGCGCAGCCTTTTGGCTCATTGCCCCAGCTTTATGCCAATGTTGATCTGAAAAATATGAATTTATCAACACTCAGTGAAACATTTGATTTTGGTGATATTTCTGGACGATTAGAGGGGAAGATACGTGATCTTCGATTAGCGAACTGGCGGCCGGTACAATTCGATGCCCATTTTGCTACACCTAAGAATGATAAAAGTCGTCATCGTATCAGTCAAAAAGCGATTAATAATCTCTCAAAAGTGGGTGGAGGAGTAGGCGCTGCCTTACAACGTAGTTTTTTACGCTTTTTTGAGGATTTTTCATATAAGCGTTTGGGTCTAAGTTGCAAACTTCATAATGAAGTGTGTGAAATGTCAGGTGTAGGCGAGGCCGAGAACGGCTATTACATCGTAAAAGGGGGCGGATTACCCCCACGAATAAATGTGGTGGGTTATACTAGACAAGTAGATTGGTCAGAATTGATTGATCGGTTAAAAGCGGTCAGTAATAGCTCAGAACCGATAGTGATAGAGTAAAAAGGGAATAATATGAAACAACTTAAATGGTTTGCAARYAGCTTTATGGGATTGATGYTAGTGTCATGTGTCACCATYAATATTTAYTTTCCAGCAGCAGCAGCGGAAGAAGCAGCTGATAAAATTATCGAAGAAGTATGGCAMCCAGAAACACAAGTGAAGGAAACTGAACAGCAAAGCTTCAATAATATTGTTCACGTTAATTTTGCAGTCGCAGCCTTGAATTGGATTGTTTCACCTGCACAGGCAGCAGCTCCCAATTTAAATATTAATTCTCCTGCAATTAATTCGCTTCAAGCAAAAATGAAAAAACGCTTTGCTAGCTTAAAGGCTTATTATTCAAATGGTGCGATAGGCCTGACTGAAAATGGCTTTGTGGCCATACGTGATAATAAAGCGATACCGTTAAAAAGTCGGAATAGTGTTAAAGCTTTAGTTAAGAATGAAAATAATGATCGAAATGAATTATATGCTGAAATAGCACGTGTTAATGGTCATCCAGAATGGAAGGCAGATATCCAAGCTACGTTTGCACGTCGTTGGATAAGCAAGGCCGCATCAGGATGGTGGTATCAATCAGCTGGCAGTTGGAAACAGAAATAAGCACAATTCAATAGCTTTCTTGTTATTAATAATCCAAATCCAGTGGTGCTSAAGTGCCACTGGATTTTTTACTTTATATTTTAGAGATTAAACCATGGCGCGACGTAGGCATCGAAAACAACGATTACCACAAGATCCTGTAGAAACAATAATTGAGACCTTATCACATGATGGCAGAGGAATTGCCCGCATTGATGGTAAAACGGTATTTATTGATGGTGCACTAACGGGTGAAACAATTAACTTTCTCTACACTAAGAAACATAGTAAATATGATGAAGGTAAGATTGTTGATTTATTAGCGAACAGCAGCAGCGATCGKGTTGATGCTAAATGCCAGCACTTTGGTGTGTGTGGTGGTTGCAGCTTAATGCATATGTCGAGTGAGGCACAGTTAAGGCTAAAACAGACTACATTAGCCGAGCAATTAAAGCACTTTGGAGGAYTAACGCCTGAATCATGGTTGGAGCCGTTGAAAGGGCCTTTATGGGCGTATCGACGTAAGGCTCGATTGGGTGTGAAAYATGTCCCTAAAAAAGAACGGGTGCTGGTKGGCTTTCGTGAAAAGGGCTCGCCTTTTTTGGCAGTATTAGAACACTGTGAAGTGCTTGATCAACGCGTGGGTGCCCGTTTAGCTGAATTAGGTGAAATGATTGCCAATTTAGAAGCCCATAATCGCATTGCTCAAATAGAAGTCGCCATGGACGATGAGCATGTCGCTTTAGTGTTTAGAAATCTTGATCCACTCTCAGACAGTGATCAACAAGCTATGATTGCTTACGGCCAAGCGAATGATTTGTGGATTTATCTACAATCAGGTGGCCCAGATACCATTATGCCAATTTGGCCAGAGAACCCACAATTGAGTTATGCGCCTGAAGCAGGGCTACAACTTCGTTTTGAGCCCAGTGATTTTACACAAGTTAATGCACAAATAAATCACACAATGATTGAACGCACGATGGAATTATTAGATATTTCAGCAGACGATHGBATKHTVGATCTGTTTTGTGGTTTAGGTAATTTCACCTTGCCCTTGGCGAAACGTGTGACCGAAGTGGTAGGCGTTGAAGGTGATGCCAATTTAGTGAAACATGCACGCCAAAATGCCAGCCTTAATAAGCTAGATAATGCTACCTTTGAGATGGCCGATTTAACCAAAACAGCGTTAAAAGATTATCCTTGGGCCAAAGCAGGTTTTAATAAAATATTATTGGATCCGCCACGCAGTGGTGCATTTGAAGTGTTGCATCAACTGGCTGATTTAGGTGCAGAACGTTTGGTATACGTCTCATGCAATCCGGCAACACTGGCTCGTGATGCGGGTGAGTTAGTCGATAAACATGGCTACACACTGGTTACGGCAGGTATTATGGATATGTTCCCCCATACCCGTCATGTGGAATCGATTGCTTTGTTTATTAAACAAGACCTGAGGGTTTAGCACCTTTACTGCAAGAGCAAACATAAGCAATAACAGCTTATTACAAGGTGAGGAGTACCCTAAAACTGGGGGGTACCCTAGAACTGGGGGGCTAAAATCACTTATTAATATGTTCTAATCTAAACAGTATGATTCGGATTTGAATTGTACATGCCAGCCTCGGTGTGAACCGAGTACGGAAAGCTACAGATCTTTTAATTTTGAAGATGGCTGAGTTGCCTTTTTAATTTTTAGGAGAACAAAATGAAAAAATATTTAATATTACTAGCAGCATTACTAACCATAAGTTTTAGTGTTAACGCTGCAACATCTGCATCAGGCGTGATTATTTCTGGTACAACTTTTGGTACAAGCAATGCCTTTCAGTTCACTAATACATCTGATGCCAGTGAAAACATAACAAAATTGGTTTGGGATTTAAGCCCAATTAACGGTTTTTTTGATTCGATTAGCGGTGGCACATTTGGGCAAAATGGTTCAGGTTTAGTATTAAGTGGTTCTTCAGATTCTGTTGGCCATACATTTCCTACTAATGTCAGTCTTGATGGAACATCTCTGTTAACTATTGATTTCACAGATTTTAATGCCGGAAAAACATTCCAGTTCGGAGTAGATACAGATTTGTTTTCGGCGATAGATGCTAATGGAATAAATGGTTTAGGTTTTATTGGTGCATTAGTTACTGCTTATTTCTCTGATAATACAGTTACACATGGTTTTTACACTGCAACACTACAATCTGGTTTTGGTTCTGAGGTAAACATTACTACTCCAGGTGTAAACGCTGTTCCAGTACCAGCAGCATTATTTATGTTCGCACCTGCATTATTAGGCTTCTTTGGTTTACGTCGTAAAGTGAATGGTTAATTAACACTGGTTAACATTAATAGAAAAAAGCCGTGGTGAGTTTGACTCATCATGGCTTTTTTATGCCCGAAGTATATTGCGCTAAGGATGGTGAACAAATATTATACTGCGATGAGTGAACAAAAACTGATGAAAGATGGGCTGGGCGTAGATGCGATTGTACGCATAGCCGATGTTTTATCCAAAACAATCGATGACTTTCCTTCGCAAGCTTTTAAAAAAATAGCGCTGTCAGGTTTAGACGCGTTAGAGTTAAAACAGCGTGTAGATCATTTAATCGATGTATTGGCGAAATTTTTACCTACTGATTTCCACTTAACCGCAGCGATCTTGTTACAGCTAAAGCAGCATTGGGATTGGGGTGATGAAAACGATGCTTTAAGTCGCTTTGCGGCTTGGCCGTTAATCGATTATGTTGCTCGCTATGGACGTAATGAACCTGAACTGGCATTACAGGTTTTAAAAACGTTAACGCCCTTATTTTCAGCTGAGTTTGCAATTCGCCCCTTTATTGRAYRRSMCWWYRWYRWSWYKMAYYMSMAKTKAWTWYKAKRRWSYWGCKRWACTGATNAAMATSTYYGKCRRWTMGYSKYRKWWSRGWWAWRWSYTAGACTGCCTTGGGGAAAGCGCTTAAAACAGTTTTGTGATGATCCCCAAGCGATTTTTCCACTACTAGAGCAGTTAAAAGATGATCCTAGTCTGTATGTCAGAAAATCGGTAGCGAATAATTTAAATGACATTAGTAAAGATAATCCTGATGAGGTGATTAAACTTTGCCGACGCTGGCTAAAAAATGCATCAGCAGAACGGCAATTTATTATACGACAAGCGCTACGGACGTTGGTTAAGTCCGGCAGGCAAGATGTTTTTCCTCTGCTGGGTTATACCGCTGAGCCTAAAGTGGCGTTGATAAAACTATCGGTCAATGAAAATCGCATAAAACTGGGTGATGTAGTTGAATTTTCAGTAGAATTAAAATCAACATCAAAGCAGGAGCAAGGAATGGTTTTGGACTACGCAGTGCATCATGTAAAAGCAAATGGCACACGCACCAGTAAAGTATTTAAATGGAAAAATATTACCTTGCAGCCTAATGAAAGCATTCAGATGATAAAGGCTCATTCCTTTAAACGCATTACTACGCGCAAATATTATTCAGGAATGCATAGTATTACGCTGCATATAAATGGCCGTAGTTTTGCTGAACTAGATTTTGAGCTTATTGTTTGACCATGTTAGAAATATCACAAAGTATCTCTATAGCAGATGACGAAATTGAGCTCTCTGCCATACGAGCACAAGGTGCGGGAGGGCAGAATGTTAATAAGGTTTCGTCTGCGATACACCTTCGATTTAATATTAGCGCCTCGTCGTTATCTGATTTTTATAAAGAACGATTATTAGCACTAAAAGATCGTAGAATTAATAAAGAGGGTGTGATTGTGATTAAAGCCCAGCAGTATCGCACACAAGAAAAAAATCGAGAGGATGCTCTTGAACGATTAAAAGTGCTGATAAAAGAAGTGACCGCCGTGCAAAAAGTTAGGCGAGCCACCAAAGCAAGCAGGGGAGCACGCAAAAGACGGATGGATACTAAAACGCAACGCGGTAAGGTTAAGGCATTACGAGGCAAGGTTTCAGAATGATGAAATACAGACTATATGCAATCATATTGTTATTCATTTTCCCTCTTAAAATCATCGCAAATGATCTGGAGCTGATTGATAATAATCCTGAATTACACGATGCAGGTGTTTTGCTGGTTAATAGCCAAGGTCAAACACTTATTTCTTCTCATGCTAAAACAGCCTTTATTCCGGCATCAACGACCAAATTAGTGACAGCGTGGTTAGCGTTAAATCACTGGGGTGAAGATCATCATTTTAAAACACATTTTTATTTAGATAATTTAACGAATACATTATGGGTGAAAGGAAGAGGCGATCCTTTTTTGGTATCGGAAGAAATACGCATTATTGCCCAAAATCTAAAAAAATTAGGTTTACACAATATTGATGCTATAGGACTAGATGTATCGTTCTTTCAAGCCGATCTAAGCGTACCGGGGGCTACCACAACAAACAATCCTTATGATGCCGTGCCAACGGCTATTGCGGCTAATTTTAATACCGTTGCAGTGAAGAAGTTGGCAGGGAAAATAATTTCAGCTGAAGCTCAAACACCCCTTACAGCCTTAGCTGAAAATCTTGCCAATCGACAACCAGTATCAAAACGAACATTACGTATTAATACCGGATTATCATCACAGGATGCCGAACGCTATTTTGCAGAATTGTTAGCTGTGTTTTTGCGGCAACAAGGGATTATCGTCGGTGAGTCAGTTTTATGGGGTAAAGTGCCGGAAGAAGCGGCTTATTACACGCACATCAATAGTAAAAGCTTAGCTGAAATTATTCGGCCGATGATGAAATATTCAACGAATTTTATTGCCAGCCAGTTGGTATTAAAATTAAGTGCAGAACATTATCAACGCCCAGCAAATTTTAATGATGTTGAACGTTATATGAAAGGGGCTTTACAAGAACATTTTGATTGGCAAGCAATGCGTTTAAAAGAGGGCGCAGGGCTATCACGCGATAATAAGTTATCACCTGAACAGTTAGTGCAGCTATTAGAAGCCTTTCGACCATGGAAGCATTTGTTGCCAGAAGTTGCTCTGGGCATTTATGCTAAATCAGGCACCTTAAATCAGGTAAGCACACTGGCAGGTTATGCCGTAGACGACAAACAGCAGTGGAATGCCTTTGCGTTAATGATGAAACAATCTGTTTCGCATCGCCGTAGAAATCAACTCGCAAATGAACTTAAACTTTTGCTTAAGCCATAAAGTTTTAATTCATTATTAAGCCATAAACGACTAACGCAATCCAAGAAACTGAAAAGGCAAAAATAATTGCAGTAAAGTTGTTAATCACCCAATTTTCTAATTTTTCCATCATTCACCCCTAAACACTTATTAACTATAATGTTATTTTCCGCTAAAAATAAGATAAAGGCATTGATCCAGATCATCATCTTGTATTATGGGCGAGTGAAACGAAATGACAGACATAAAAAAACCAGTCAAAAGACTGGTTTCAATTTATTCAATAATGAAGAGTCTTTATTGGCTTATTAAGCCATACGCAACAAGTGCAACCCAAAAAACTGAAAATGAAATGATAAACCATGGGAAATTTTCGATAACAAATGTCTCTAGTTTCTGCATGCTTCTCTCTCTTTGTAATAAAATTGATTTATGGCGAGAATATAGCAGTTATCATATATTTAAGCGAATTTTTTACGTAAAGAACTCAGCCTGATATGATCATCTAAATGGAACAAAATGAAAATTTAATATTTGATGCAAAGCATATCTGGCATCCCTATAGCAGCATGGAAAATCCGCCCGTTATTCATGAGATTATTGCCGCTGAAGGAGTGCGTTTAACCTTAGCAGATGGGCGCACGATAATTGATGGTATGTCGTCTTGGTGGTCGGCGATTCACGGTTATAATCACCCGCGCTTAAATCAGGCCGCAAAGCAGCAAATAGACCAAATATCGCATGTAATGTTCGGCGGGCTTACACATCCGCCGGCAATTGATTTAGCCCGTAAATTAATTGACATAACGGCTGCGCCATTACAAAAAGTGTTTTTCACCGATTCAGGTTCAATTGCCGTTGAAGTCGCCATCAAAATGGCCATTCAATATTGCTTCGCTCAAGGTCAAACTAAAAAGCAGCGATTATTGACCGTTTACAATGGTTATCACGGCGATACTTTTGGTGCGATGGCTGTATGTGACCCAATTAATGGCATGCACAGCATGTTTGAAAGTGTTTTACCTAAACACCTGTTTGCACCAGCGCCGACCTGTATTAACGATGAAGATTGGCAAGACAGTGATATCTCTGAATTTCGCCAGTTAATTAGTGAACATCATCATGAATTGGCTGCTGTTATATTAGAACCCATCGTGCAAAATACCGGTGGAATACGATTTTATTGTCCTGAGTATCTCCGTCAAGTGCGTGCTTTGTGTAATGAATATGATGTGTTACTCATCTTAGATGAAATCGCCACTAACTTTGGACGGACAGGTACCTTGTTTGCCTATGAACAAGCGGATATCTGCCCTGATATTCTGTGCTTAGGTAAAGCCTTAACCGGTGGTTATATGACCTTAGCTGCCACCATGTGTACTGACAAAGTGGCACAAGGCATTGCCGCCGATGGCAGTGGCGTATTAATGCATGGTCCAACGTTTATGGCCAATCCATTAGCGTGTCGTGTTGCTAGTGAAAGTATTGATGTATTACTAGAATCAGATTGGCAACAAAATGTTAAGATAATTGAACAACAACTGACAGCAGAACTGATGCCCTATAAAGCACATGTGATGGTGAAGGATGTCAGGGTCAAAGGCGCCATTGCTGTAGTTGAATTACATAAACCGATTGATGACCAAATGGATTGGCTACCGACATTTATTGTTGATCAAGGCGTGTGGATAAGACCATTCAGAAACCTAGTTTATATTATGCCGCCGTTTATTATCAATGAAGGTGACTTGCGTCAGTTAACCGTGGCTATCGGTAATATTATTGAAAAATTGAGTGAAGGCTAGCGGCCTTTATCGCCGCAACGAAGCTTGAGAAATTTACTATAATTTATTTGCTAATGCCAAAATTCTAGTTGGGTTATAACCTTTTATGACTTCGCCATTAATAAGCAAAACCGGCACACCCCGGCCCCCTAGCTTTTTATGCTGGGCATTGCCTTCCTCAGATTTCTCAATATCGTATTCGTAAAAGGCAATATTATTTTCGTTTAATAACGCTCTGGTTTTTTTACAATAACCACACCATTCCGTTGAATAAAGAATCACCTGCCCATCATGGGCTTGAGAATAATCCGGCAGTGGATTGAAGTAAGAATCTATTACCCCCCATTTTTGATATAGCAAGATAACTAGGCTAACTAATATTAACTTTTTCATTTATAAAATCTTTTAATATTGGGGGGAATAACTCTTTGCTCAGCAGCTATAATATAGTTGGTTAAAACAAGCAAAAAACTGTTCTTTGTTCGTTTCTGTAATTTGTTATGCCACTATCCACCTTAACCACTGAACATATTTGTTGGTAAATAAGCCTCTCCAGTTTGAGAAGCATGGCGCCTGACTCTAGTAATTATATCTTTGAATTTCATTGCACCAGATAAAAATAAATAAAGGTGACTTGCATCTAGAATAATCAGTGTACTTTTACTACCGGAAGCATCACTAATTGCCACACTGCTATAGCTAGATATAGAAATCATTATCCCCATTGTGTTATCTGCCATTTTGTTTACTTTGGCTTTTAATGAGTCAATATCAGGTGCTGAAGATTGATCTTTTGTAAATTTCAACTCCACCAAATAAGTTGTACCTTCGATCGTCAAAGACCCATCTATTTGGCGGCCATCAATTTTATAAGGCCTTCTATTTTGAATTTCACTAAAATCTAAAAGTTCGTAAAACCAACTTTCAAATTCATACCCCCCTTTCTGTGTTCCAATTTTAGGGTGTAATGTTTCCAAGCTGGCTTGGAGTTTTATTTTATCAGTTCTAGCCCGCTGATTTTTTTCTCTTTCTTTTCTAGCACTTTCTTTAAATCTCTTTCTTGCTTTTTCGTCTTTTATCTCTGAATCTTGATGTTTGAGATAGCGTTTTAATTCAGTAACAGCTTTGTGCGCATTTTGTATTTTTATATCCGAATCTTCCCAGTTTCTTAAATCGGGAAAAGTTGTGTGTTCTGATAGGTGTCTTGCCATTTGAATGATTAATGCTTTTCCTTTATCACTAGCTTGTAGCTTGGGGAACAAACGATCTAACAATTCTCTYTTTGACTCATCGTGTGCCCATGACGAGATAAGTGTCTCAGCAACATGAGATGACCTTAAGAATGAGCGAAGAGCATTTTTTCGCCAGTATGATTTAAGAACTGCTTCATAAGTCAATTCAATTAAACGTGGTGATATTTTTGCAGTCAAATTACGAAACCTCCTTAGTAGCATAACTTATTATTAACGGGAACAAATTCCCCCTGTAATGCATACACATATACGGATAGAACTTCCTAGTGATTTTGAGGTAACAGTAAAACAAGGAAAGTAAGCTATACACGGTTAGATATCTTTCAGTCTGCCATAAACTGTCGTTATCTTCAATTTACCTCGACAGRTCMARCAAATTAATAATATTCATTTTAATGGCAAGATGGGTCAGTTCAATATCACTCTGAACGCCGAGTTTTCGCTTGATGATGTAATGGGTGTTGGCCACTGTTTTAGGGCTAATATTAAGTGTTGTTGCAATGTCTTGCGTTGATACCGCTTCGACTAACATGCGTAATATTTCAAATTCACGCACGGTGAGTTGATCTAAAGCGGTGGTATCTGTGCCTAGCTTTTCTAATGCTAAGGCTTGTGCAATATCGGCGCTTAAGGTGTATTTGTTTTGTTGCACATCGTAAATGGCTCTTATTAATACTTTAGGATCGCTGCTTTTGGTGATGTAACCTAATGCCCCTGCACGTGTTGCTTGCACGGCAAAACTGGGGTTTTGATGCATACTAAACACCAGTACTTTAGCCTTGCTATCAAGTTGAGTGATGCGCGATATGGTTTCTATGCCGCCTTGCCCTTCCATAGAGATATCCATGACGGTGACATCGGGTTTGTATTCTTTATAATATAAATAGGCTTGCGCGCCATTACTGGCTTCGGCAATGACTTCCATATTATCTTGTTTTTGTAATAATGAATGATAGCCTTCACGCACAATGGCATGATCATCAACAAGTAGAATTTTTATCGATTTCATAATGTCCTAGGGATGGTGATAAAAACAGTTAAGCCGCCCGAGTCATTGGATGTTAATGACAGCGTGCCCCCTAAAGCGGCAACCCGTTCTTTAATGCCCAATAATCCTACGCCAATGGCATCATCAAAATCATTTGTCTTAGCAATGCCATCATCGCTTATCTTTAATTGGATATCGTGATGGGGGTGATAATGAAGTGTCACGAACGCATTGTTTGCATTGGCATGTTTAGAAATATTGGTTAGGCACTCTTGCACAATACGATAAATGTTAACGGGCAGAGGTTCAGGAAAGGAATTAGTGTTTCCGCTGAGCGACAATTGATAGTTGGTTTCACTTTTTGAACGATTATTCCAACTCGCGATTAATTTTTCTAGGCTGGCGTTCAATCCTAATTCATCAACGTCTGCCGGACGTAAGCGTGTTAACAGATTTCGTAACACAGCCATCATATGCTGGGTAATGGGACTGATGGTGTTTACTTCGGCGGCGAGCTCAGGGTTTTGCGATTTTGCTGTTTGATGGATGGAGGTGGTGATAGCGTTAATTCCCGCTAAACATTGACCAAATTCATCATGCAACTCACGGGCAATATAACGATGCTCTTCTTGTTGAATATTCATCAACTTTAGTGCGAGCTGTTTGTTACTTGTCATGATTTTTTCTTGGCTCTGTGCAAGTTGATTGATGGCATCACTGGTACGTTTCCATTCTTTAATAGTAAAAGAGGGCAGGCGCGTATCAAGTTGGCCATTACGCATTTTTTCTAGGCCGGTAACAATGAGTTGTGCTGGTTTGAGCATGCGACTGATAGTGAAATAAACCAGTAGACAAACAGCCAAAATACTGGCAAATAATACGTCGATCACTGCGTGTAGGTTGTTCCATGCCCGTGCGGTTTGGATCTGTGTGTTGAGTGTAACCACAACAGAACCATACGCTAGTGCGTTGAAGTAAATGTTTCTTTTGACTTCAAAACTGGGATCAAAAAAACGCTGATATAGCGAGCCAAACCACGGCGGCCAAATTTTCTCTGTGACTATATTTTGATTGCAGAAACTTCGTTGGCGTTTTTGCGAAAGCGATAAAAATTGAATGCAGGAACCCGATAAACTGATGATGTCAGGCCAGAGGTCTGTATTAGGAAATGCGTGAGCAGATTCATATCGCTCAAACATTTGTAATAGCTGAGCATTCATCTGATTTTCGATGCTATTCGCGGTAAAAGTCGCTTCAGATTTAGCATGTTGATTGGTTTGATAAAGCACATAAAAAGCACTGGCTGTTAAGCAGAGCGTGGCGATTAATACGATTCTATATAAAAGTTGTACTTTTAAATTCATAAGTTTGATTTAGAAAATGATGTTTTCAACTAGTTTATGGCTTAAGGACGGGACATTAAAGACAAAATTTGATCAACAGGAAATTTGCCCGAGATTATCAGGCAAATTTGAGGTTACCATTAACTGACTGCATCGTATGATGTGGTTGAGTCTTACAGACAACTATTGGAGAGTAGAAATTGGAAATATTATTAATAGGTGGTGTTGCAACGGCAATGGCGTTGGTTCTTTCGGCTTGGTTAATGACCTTCGCAAAATGGTATCCGATTCCTGGTATTGATGGAACCTTTGATTTTGCAACCATGATCCGTGCCCATGTTGATTTTGCATTAATGTCGCTATTTAACTTTGGTTTTTATGGTGCGGCGATGGGGGCGGGCATTGAATTACCCATTATTGCGTGTTGGTGTGTGGCGATTGGTGGATTCACCAACCCAAGTATTTTTGTGGTTGCAGCATTAGATGAAGATTTTTGGGATAAAATGATTTGGAAAGTATTGTCAGGTGTTAGCTTTTTAATTACGACAACAGGTTTTGTTTGGATTTGTTATACGTTCGTCCAAGCTTATCTAGCAGCATAAATTAAGGATTAAACGAGAGTAGCATGGCATTATTAGAATTACAGTGGTCATCACCATTAGCACTATTGCTTCTACCGCTTATTGTATTGCCGTGGATCACGAGAAGCCAAGAAAAGACAGTGATATGGAGTTACTTTGTTCCCGTTGATCCTTTGTCCGATGTTATCGGGGCGGTGTTAAAGTTTTTGGCCTCAGTTGTTATTGTGTGCCTAATTTGTGCGTTGGCTGAACCTTATATTCCAGAACAAATTGTGGAACGTGTTGGTGAAGGTTCAGAAGTGGTTATAGTGGTTGATCGTAGCCGTAGTATGGATGATGCCTTTGCGATTAAAGGACAGTTATTAATGGCAAGTGTCGGTAAATCAGATAGTAAACGTCGTGTTGCTAAGAAATATCTACTTGAGTTTGTTGATAAACGCCCTGATGATCGATTTGGCTTTGTACTGTTTAGTGATAAAGCGGTCGATCTATTACCACTTACGTATAACAAAGAAGCCATACGAGCCACAATCAATGCAAATGCACTAGGCAAGGGCTTATCTGAAACAAATATTTCTAATGCATTAATTACAGCGGCAGAGATGTATAAAGACCAAACATATCGAGGATCACGAATTGTGCTACTGGTTTCTGATGGAGGTCAAGAGTTCAGTGATGAGGCCAAGCAGATAATAGCAGACTTGTATAAAAATGAAAATATAGCGTTATATTGGTTATATATGCGCTCTGTAACAGGTATGACCTTAGATGAAGCTAAGGGAGATAACCGGCGCTGGACGGAAACACCAGAAAGAAAATTACATACATTTTTCAAATCAATGGACATTCCTTATCGTGCATTTGAAATTGAGACAGTAAAAACGTTTTCAGAGGCCATGGATGAAATTGATAAACAGCAGTATCAAACGTTGATTGTTGAAGAAACGATTCCTCGGGAAGGACAAGCAAACTATTTTTTGTTTATTGCTTTGATGGTGATGATAATTTTAATGCTCGCACGTTTTTATACGGCATGGGGGGTAAAAAAAGCATATAACTAAATTAAGATTGAGTTAGCTGGCTTCTGACTAAGTCACAAAATTTCTCAACTGTTTTTTTACGGCTTCTATTTTTAGCAACAAGAAGACCGATTGTTCTTTTAGGGAGTTGCGGGTTGAGATCGACTATTTCAATCCTATATTGGGCTTTCATGGCTGAAAAAGCTTCAGGGAGAATGCTAAAGGAGGTACCTCCTTCGACTAAATCAAGAATAGAAGAGATGGTATTTACCTCGGTGACATTGGTGTATTTAATGTTGTTATCAGCGAAGTATCTATCAACTATTTTTCTGGTTTCAAAATAATCGAACAGTAGAACTGCTTTTAAAGGATGAGGCTTGCCAGCCATGATGCTCTTGGCAAGATTGGCATGCTTTGGTGAGATGATAAGTTTCCATTTTTCATCAAATAATTTTTCAAAATTAATATCGAGATAGGCTTTTTGTAATATGAATCCAATACCAATATCAATATCACCGCTGGCTACTTTTTGTTCAATATTGTGGTTGGTCAATTCTTCAATTTGTAGCGATATATTAGGGTTATTACGATCAAATTCGGNCACTAGACTTCGAAGGTATAGGGAATTAATGGATTGTAATACGCCGATTCTAAGTGTTCCTGTCTGCCCAGATTCCAAATCAGATACCGATTCTTTCAGTAGTGYGACTTCATTAAGAATTTTTTTTGCGGAGGCTAGAACGAGTTCACCGTTCTCTGAAAGCTTTACACCACGGCCTACACGCTCAAACAATTCAGCGTTAAGTTCGTGTTCTAATTGCTTTATTTGGTTAGATAGAGCGGGCTGGGTGATGTGTAGCTTATCGGCTGCATTGTGGAAATGCTGGAGTTCAGCGACCACCTTGAAATACCGTAAATGTCGAAGTTCCATTTTATGCTCGCCTAGTAAGATTGATTCATAAAAGTTATCAATATGATAGTTATAAAAACTTATACTTTCAATTCATTCTCTGAGAGTATGCGTGTTCAGTCAAAATTTTTTGTGATATTAATTTTAGAAGAGGAGGGGATCGTGTTCAAAACAAGGTATAGACACTTTTTGCCTTCACAACTGAGGTATTCGCATTAAATGACTAAAACTACATTAGCGGGAATCATTGCGTATACCGTTACTCCATTTTCTAATAATGACGAGCAAATAAACCTTGCTGCTTTGTTTGTGCTCATTGATAAATTGATTGACTCGGGCGTTGATGCAATTGCAGCATTAGGGAGTGCTGGAGAAGGTGCTTATTTAGATGATGATGAATGGGCATTAGTGGCATTACAGACAGTTAAGCATGTGAAGGGGCGTGTACCGGTTATGATTGGTATTGCTGAACTCACCACAAAAAAGGCTGTTTCACGCGCTATTTTTGCTAATGAAATTGGTGCTGATGCCATTATGGTTTCACCTTTTTCCTATTACAGATTATCGGAAGATGAAATCTACGATCATTATGCTGCCGTTTCTGCAGCGATTTCTATTCCCATTATGATTTATAACAATCCTGCTACTTGCGGGGTCGATATGTCACCAGAATTTATGCTCAATATGGTCGAGAATATTGAAAATGCGACCATGATAAAAGAGAGCACAGGTGATATTCAGAGAATGCGATCACTTCAGCGATTATCGAATGGAACCGTGCCATTTTTTAATGGCTGCAACTATATAGCGCTTGATGCACTTAATGCTGGTGCAACAGGCTGGTGTACTGCTGCGCCATGTTTGATAGATGATTTACCTAAGCAATTATTCGATGCTGTTCGTAGCGATGCGTTAGTAAAAGCAAAAGTTCTTTTTGAAAAGCAGTTGCCACTTTTAGAATTTATTGTGAAGGGTGGTTTGGCATCAACGGTCAAAGCAGGGTTAGAAATAAAGGGTATTCATGCTGGATTAGCGAGACGGCCGCTCAAACCTTTAACAGATGAAAGTAAACAGACATTAGAAAGTATTTTGCTGAAGGTAGCAGAATAAGATGTAGAAATTGTGAAAACAGGATTTGTATAGATGGCTGAAACATAGATACAAAATTTTTTAGAAAATAATAATAATGATAATTTTAAAGAGAGGAAAACATGGCAGATACAGAACGATTGCAATCGGCTCGAGATAAGGCGCTAGCGTTAGAGAAGGTTGTTAATACCGTTGTCATTGGGCAACAAAAAGCGATTAGATTGATTTTGATTGCTTTGCATGCACGAGGACATGTATTGCTAGAAGGTGGTGTAGGTGTAGGTAAAACAACGTTACTTCGTGCTTTTTCTAAGGCATTAGGTGGTGCATTTGGTCGTATCGAAGGCAGTGTTGACTTGATGCCGAGTGATTTACTTTATAGCGCATGGGTTGATGGTGATGGTAAGCCTGTTATTGATCCTGGCCCCCTCATCGCGCATGGTGATGATACTGCGGTATTTTTCTTCAATGAAATTAATCGTGCCCGCCCACAAGTTCAATCACTGTTATTAAGAGCAATGGCTGAGCGTAGTGCTGAAGCCTTTGGTAAAGAGTATAAATTCCCTCACATGGTGGTATTTGCCGATCGTAATGGTGTTGAAAAAGAAGAAACATTTGAGTTGAGTGCAGCGGCGCGCGATCGTTTTCTATTTGAAATTAGTATTGGTAATCCAGAAGCATTAGAGGATCGTAAAGCATTGATCTTTGATTCTAAATTCCATGATGTGGATGAGCTATTAAGTAGTTTATCTGAACCGTTACTGGATTACAGAGAATTGAACGCGCTTGATAAAGAAGTTCAGCATGCGGTGTTCGTTTCGCAAGAAATTGAAGACTATATCATCAGAATTTGGGATGCGACATGGCGGCCTCAAGACTTTGGAATCGATATTCCTGACGTCTTTATGGAAGATCTTGTTGTTGCTGGTGCCAGTGTACGTGGTATGTCTGCAATGGTGCGAGCCGCTAAAGTATCAGCATGGTTAGAAGGGCGTGATCATGTACTACCTGATGATGTTCATACGGTGTTATTTGCAACATTAACACATCGTGTTTTCTTGTCGCCTATTTATGAAGGTCGCCGCGAACAAATTATGCCATTGTTTATTGCTGCGCTAAGAGATCATATCTCTGCGCCTTAAAATATTTTCGTATTCTCAATTTTAGATAGATTATTTTAGGGCTTAAATAATGAGCGAAAATAAAAATAGACAAGACGAGTTTAGTTATCGTTATCCTCATAAGGTGTACGGTAGCTTGCCGGGTGTACATCATGGTAAATCGTTAGGAACGGGCGATAGTTTTGCAGGTTTTTCTGATCTGTTTGATTATCCTGATCCAAGGCGTTTAGATCTGCGTGCAACTATTCGTGACAATATGGCAACGGGTAAGGACAATTATTTAGTCAGACGTTATCAACAACGTTCCCCGATTACTTTATGGATGATGGCGGACTTATCACGTTCAATGGCGATATCAAATGTTAATCATGATCAGCTAGCAAATCTAACGCAATTAATTGCACATTCAGCGATTGCATTGGGTGATCGTTTCGGTCTGGCAGGCTTTGATTCTGGTTTGCGTCATGATGTCTATATGATGCCAACACGACAGAAAAGTATGCCATTGATTGCCGCAGATATGATTCGTGATGCTGAAGCGGCACCAGCCGCAGGAGTTGATGGTTTAATTCATGCTGCAAATATGATTACCAGTAAACATGCAATTGTCTTCTTAGCATCAGATTTTTGTTGTGATCTTGATGTGGTTGATAAGGCCTTAAGACAATTATCACGTTATACCGTTGTTCCAATTGTATGGAAGCATGATGATGTAAATCATTTACCTTCACATGCAGGATGGACAGAAATGTGTGATTCAGAAACAGGCGAACGACGCAGTATTTGGATGCGACCGAGCATCAAGAAACGTTGGAAGCAAACAATGGATGACCATTTTGAACAGTTAACAAATTGCTTTATGCGACACCGCGTTAGACCTATCTTTACCGATGGTGATGTAAGCGGTGAACAGTTAACAGACTACTTTTTAGGCAGGAAATAATAATGAGAAATCGTTATATAACACTATTAATGCTGATTCTGAGCAGTACTTTTGCCAGTGTCACTATGGCAGAAGAAACACTTAATGCGTCAGTGGATCGTGCATGGGGTTTATTATTGGGTGATGACGTTAATGTAAAAATTGACTTAAAAGCACTGGAAGTAGGCATTGATGAATCAAGCCTACCTCAAAAAGATAAACGCTATGGCACATGGTTATATTTRAAARCAATCGATASGGGSRMGGATGCCTTAGTTTTTCACTATCAAGTTGTAAATGTGCCGGTAAAAAATRCGRCYATTGAAACACCCACATTTGATGTGAAACAGCAAAATGAAWARTGGATTGTTATTCCATCAATATCGCTCACGATTGGTCCATCATTAGCGGCTACAGATGGAGGCGCTAATATTATTGCCAAACCYGAYATGACGCCAACATTAATCTCAACAGTAGAAACTGAAAAGCAATTAAAATTGTTTTCTATAATCGCTGTAGTGTCTGGAATTGTATTGGCACTTTGGCACTTCGGCTGGAAAACGAARAACCGTCAACCTTTYKCACAAGCGGTACATGATTTATCGCGATTGACRTGGCATACCGTTACGCCAGATCAAGCTGCCCGTATTTTGCATACGGCCTTTAATCACACATCAGGCACGGTTGTTGTTTATGGTGAATTAGAGGCGTTACTTGAACAGTATCCTTGGTTAATGCCATTAMAACACGAGATTGARTTRTTTTATAAGCAATCAAGAGARCACTTTTTTGCACGTGAKGCACAGCAAGGGCCTGATATAGAGGATGTGAGAAAACTGGCTAAAGCGTGCCGGTCTAAGGAGATGCTAGCATGACATTGTTAGGTTTACAGTGGGCATTACCAATGATGCTGTTACTGCTACCTTTGGTGTTATTACCATGGTTTACGCATAATCAAGATAAAACGGTTGCATGGAGTCATTTTGTTCCTGTTGACCCCTTATCGAATGTTATTGGCCTTACCCTTAAAATAATCGCTTCAATCGTTATAGCAAGTTTGATTTTGACGCTTGCKGAACCTTATATACCTGAGCAAACAATAGARCGTGTTGGTAGYGGTGCAGAAGTTGTTGTGCTGGTGGATCGCAGTCGTAGTATGGATGATCCTTTTTCGACACGGGGTAAAGCACTTGCCGTAAATCGTACGGTGGGCAAAGGGGATAGTAAGCGTCGAATTGCTCAGAAGTATTTATTGGAGTTTGTTGATAAGCGTCCAGATGATCGATTTGGCTTTGTATTGTTTAGTGATAAGGCGCTTGATTTACTTCCTTTGAGTTATAACAAAGACGCCATACGGGCTACGATTAATGCCAGTGCTTTAGGCAAAGGCTTATCAGAAACGAATATTGCTSAGGCMATGATTAAAGCMGCYGAAATGTATGCYAAAGAAACGTATAACGGTTCTCGYACGGTGTTATTGGTTTCGGATGGTGGGCAAGAGTTYASCGATGAARATAAGAAAAKAATTACTGARTTATATAAACGTGAAACCTTAACGCTTTACTGGATTTATATGCGATCYACCGCAGGMTTGAGYATTGAGGAGGAAAGYGATGATGACTCATGGAAAAATACACCTGAGAAACGTTTGCATAAATTCTTTAAAGAACTGGGTATTCCTTACAAAGTCTTTGAAATTGAATCTGTAAAAAGCTTTTCAGAAGCGATAGATACGATTGATAAGCGAGAAAGCCAGACCTTAATTGTGGAAGAGATTATTCCACGTGAAATAAAAACAGAGCCATTCTTTTGGCTTGCAATGCTAACCATGTTGATATTGGTTCTAGCGCAATTTTATACTGCATGGGGAGTGAGAAAAGCACATGAATAAGTCATTACATATAGCACATTGGTTGTTAGTCGCAGTTGTAATTGTGAGTTTACTGGCCGTAGGTCAGGCAGGATTATCATTAGTACAGACYMAAAAACTAAATGCATTTATTAGCAAYCCGAGTGAGTTTGAGCAGGTTCCTGATAATTTAAATGCACAATTCGCTCAAGCATTTAGTGAGGTAGAACAAGGTAAGCCAGAAGCTGCTTTAGAGCGACTGACTGCYGTTTTGGCTGCAAATGATAGTCARTTAGARGCGGCTACATACTTTAATCGAGGAAATATTCACTTGCGTGATGCCCAAGCATTAGATGCGAGTAATACCGGACGAATTKCTTTAGTTGGCCTTGCAAAACAAGATTATCGTTCTGCATTATTAATCGACTCATCACTATGGGATGCACGTTTTAATTTAGAATTTGCATTATTAATGGCGCCAGAAGAGCCTTCTGGAAATAAGGCTTATACCAAACGAAAAGGTACAGAAAGTGTTGTGGTTAAAGCSGTTGGTTTTAGAGTAGATTTACCATGAGGCTGTCATATCAATCTCGTATAGCCGCTTCAGCAATTATCATGTTGTTAGTGATTGTTTTGATTATGTCTGCGCTGTGGTTTCCACGTACAGATCGTGCTGTGAAGGTGATGGATCTATTGTTTATTATCGACATCACTCAAAGTATGGATGTAGCGGATGTTGAGATGAACGGTGAAACGGTTACCCGCTTAGAATGGGCCTTAGAATATACTAAGCAAACATTACAAGCTTTACCGTGTGGTTCACATGTTGGCCTTGCTGCATTTAGTGAGTCCCGTAGCTTAGTATTAATTAATCCAGTAGAAATATGTTCAAGCTAYAATGATCTTTCTCAAATGCTGACTAAGATTGATGGTTCTATTGCGTGGGCATTATCAAGTGAAGTATCAAAAGCGGTATTTGGTGCGATTGACCAAGCTAAATTGATGGATCCAAGCCCAGACGTGGTTTTTATTACTGACGGYCATGAAGCCCCRCCTTTACATGCAACACTATTCCCAACYTATAAAAAGAAACTCGAAAATATTTCAGGTGTRTTTGTTGGTGTRGGTGGTGATACCTTATTACCGATACCGAAGCATAAGTTTGATGGTACTGCTGATGGTTTTTGGAAACAAAATGAAGTATTACATGAAGATGTTTATGCTTCGCTACGAAGTGAGTCTGAAGAAGTGCGTAATGCAAGGCCCAGAAATGAGCATCTGTCATCACAAAAGAAATCACATTTAGAAAATTTAGCGACTATGTTGAAATTTGATTATGTTGTTTCACCCAGTAACTCCCGCACTGTCATCAATGCGTTAAAGAATAGAGTTAAAACACGCGATCAAGTCGTAGACTATGACTGGGCCCCATGGTTTGCTTCAATTGCATTGTTTTTATTAGTACTTCTGTATTTACCTTTCCGACTCATTCGAGACTAAATTAATCGCGTAATACATCCAAACTACATTGTGATGTAGTTTGGATATCTACCTAAAACCCTGCACTTTCAATTCTTAATAAGCACCTTTATGGATGTTTTTACTTCTTATTCAGTCCCTCAAAGTAAATAAGATGTAATCGTTTCTCGATCATGCTGTAAGCTTCGTGATTTRGTAAAACTATATCTAAGTGATAATGCACATCATTTGAAATAATRTGTGTTTATTGTAAAATATAAATAAATCGACTAACTTACGTAGGTAAATTTTGTCTCAAGCAAAGCAATTTCCATCTCATAAATTTCGTTATCTTTGGTCCAGCCGCTTTTGGCTTGCAGGCCCAGCGACACTAATTGTTTCAATTATTATTATGGCCGCAATGTCTTTGTGGTTACCAGAGGGTCAAGGCAAAATTAATCATGTTGTTTTCCCTGTGGTTTTATTTCCATTGATTTGGGCCGTGGTTTTTTTCTATGTTGTGTTAGAAAAAAATATAAAACGAGTTTGGGCAGTAATGCTGGCATTATTTGTACTGAATGGCTTGCCGGTTCTTGCTTCAATTATGGGGTGGCTGGCATGATTAATGTTTCAAAAGAAACTGCTCGCCGTCTGTTGGATATTCATGGTTGGTCTGCTGCTTTATTGGGATTAGCTTTGTACATTGTCGTATTTGCAGGCGCGATAGTTGTTTTTTCACATGAGATAGGAGCTTGGTCAGTTAGTGGACATCGAAGTGGTGAAGGCTTAGCTGGCACAATCGACCAAAGATTGGCGGAGTTGGCTRCAGAAGTTGAGAAAATTGATAAAAACTATCTTGATGAAGTGACTTTTTTTCCAAATGCAGCGGGTGAAATAATCACCTTTTTTCATACACATGTAAAAAATGAAAAAGGTCAGTTACGTGAAAAAGGTATTCGCTTTGTCTTGGATCCTAAATCCTTAGACATTATTAGTCGTGCTGAAGGCCTGCGAGAAGAAATGCCGATTATTAGCAGTGGCTTTTTAGAACGATTTTATGTCGATCTCCATGTTAAATTACATGCTCCCGATCCAATAGGCGTTTACATGACGGGCATTCTGGGTTTGATTTTGCTAGTAGCAGCCGTTTCTGGTTTTATCTTGCACCGCCAATTGATTAAAGACATATTCTTATCACCGCGCCTCTCATCACGCTTGTTAAATACACGTGATAGACATAATCTTGCTGGCACATGGGGTATTGTATTTTCAATTCTTCTTGCTTTTACCGGTGCCTTTTTTAGTTTTGCTACAACACTAGGTCTRCCTGTAATAGCGATCACAGCATTTGGGGGCGATCAAGAACGTGCGATGGTGGTGCTCTTGGGTGAGCCAGAAACAGAAGATACAACACCAAAACAATTTGTAGGGTTTGAAGGGATTATTCAACAAGCTCAGCAAGCTGAGTTAGGGGGCAGCGTACCTGTCTTTATTTCGGTGCAGCATTGGGGCCGTGTTGATGCTAGAGTTTCAACAGTCCATAGTCCAACCCCAGAGAACATGTTTTTTACCACCCATCATTTTGAGGGGGCTACAGGTAAATATCTAGGTGAAAAACCAGGTCTTGGTACCGTGCCGTCAGCCGGTAATACAGTAATAGGCTTGATGGGAGTTTTACATTTTGGTGTGTTTGCGGGTCTACTTTCACGTATTATTTGGCTGTCTCTTGGTTTGGCAACCTGCTATGTCACCTTAACAGGATTGCAATTATGGGTGACCCGGCGGAAAAATAATAGGCTATGGCAAAGCCTGTCTAGGCTCATTTCAATTATAGGTTATGGTTTACCCATTTCCATGATCGGGGCAGCCATCGGTTTTTTATTTTCTTATTCGAGATATACCCAATACGTAGAAATATGGACGGTAAATGGTTTTCTTATCGGTATTGTGTTTAGTTTTCTGGTGGGACTATTATTCAAGTCAAGTGAGCGACGCAARAATGTTTTTCAACAACTWACAGGGCTTGGATTTATTAGTTTACCTATTATTCGTAGCATTACTTCAGGGCACGGATGGCAGGGCTATCATGGCTCTAGCGCAGTAATGAGTATGGATATTTCATTAATTATTGCGGGCTTGATATTGTTACTTTTAACTACGAATATTGTGCAATCACCTAATTTTGGTAGAAAAAAGCTAAAAAAAAGCAGTGGATATAAAGGGCTTATTGAGGAACAAGGATGAGTATCGAATTTATCACTTTATTGGCATTAGCAGTAAGTTTTATTTGTCTTTTTTATCTAAGAGAAAGCGATCCCAAGCGACGGCGTGCTTTTCATTTAGCGAAATGGGCTAAAAAAAGATACGTTACCACAGCTTGGTTATTATGCCTGTCACCTGGGGCATTATTATTATTTATGGAATACTATTCTCCATTCATCATGTGGAGTGCCGCGCTGTCATTAGTTGGGTGGGCGCTAGCTCTTCCAAAACCAAAGAATAGATCTAATACTTAAACCTTAGTCGAATGCAAAGCGGTACTTTAATTTCTAAGCCAATATATAAATTTAAGTTACAATGAGAATGATTCTTATTTGGTCCATTGGCCTAATATTGCTCCTTATCCTATGAAAAATACTCATAATTTAATTAATAGTCTCACTGAAAATGAACTCGACTTGCGTCATTATTTACTTAAAAAAGTAGGGTGTAATGATACTGCAGCAGATATTTTCCAAAAAATAGCTGAAAAAATATTAACAAAAAAAATCACTACAGAAATTCTAAATCATCGTCGTTATTTATTCCGTATTGCCAGTAATGAAGTGATTGATTATTATCGGCTTGAGAAGAGCAGACTAAAATATGAAACTGATTTTTCTCAAACAACAGAGCATATGGATTATCGCAATGCTGAGAGAGTAACTATTGCAAAGGATAATCTAAAGATACTGAATGAAGCATTGGAACAATTGCCTCTCTTAACGAGAAAAATATTTATCCTTTATAGAATTGAAGGTGTAAAACAGGCTGTGATTGCAAAGCAACTTGGCCTGAATTTATCGACGATAGAAAAACGCTTGGCAGTGGCTGTTAAACATTGTCGTTCATGCATTAAGAAAAATTAAATTTATGGTAAAGCTACTCCAGATACGTCTATTAATATATAGGATATAGCTTTGTTAACGTGTAAACCTAGGGTGATAATAGCAAATGACCGAAGAAACAGTCATCAGTAAACTTTATGATGAGGCTTTTGACCTTGTTTTTGCTTGGCATGATATGCCATCAATACAAGCCGAGGATCGCATCACGGAGTTCAAGTCTCAATCAACTGAGCACAGGCTTGCTATTATTAGGGCAGAACAAGAGTGGACATTGCTGGGAGAARTAGAAGCAAAGCCAWTGAGTTTTATTCAGAAAGCACAACTTTTTATAGATTTAAAAACAGTCTCACTAATAGACAACCCTCAAAAAGCACTTCCAGTTATGGTGATGTTATTGCTCGTTGCTTTTCTCCCCGACACAGGGTTTTTCAAGCATCAGCAAGCTGTAGCTATTTCTAATGCTTCTTATAGTACTGATTATGGTGAGCGCTCAGACTATACTCTTAGTGATGGTACCGTTTTATCATTAAACTGGGATACTGAACTTACGGTTTCTTATACAAAAGAACAGCGGCTTGTGTCTCTTGTTAAAGGAGAAGCACTTTTTACCGTTGCTAAAGATTCGGCAAGGCCWTTCATTGTAAATGTAGGCAATGTATATGCTAAGGCAGTGGGTACTGAATTTAGCGTGCATAAAATAAGAGAAGATTACGCAGATATTGCAGTAACGGAAGGGGTTGTCGAAGTTACCGTTGGTAGTGTACGTAATTCTMGGCCAAAACCAAAAATAATCCAGTTAAAGAAAAGTCAAAGTGTTGTCGCGAATGATGGACATGTTGGGACTGTACATGCTTTTTCAGTGGATGAAATAAAGGCCTGGCAGAGTGGAATGCTCGTTTTTGATAAGCGACCTATTAATGAAGTGGTGGCAGAATTTAATCGCTACACCTCTTATAATATTGTGATGGGAAAATCGGTAAATAAAGCTACAGAACAAAAAATAGTCACAGGTACTTTTTTTATTGATGACATTGACGATGCGGTATTGTCAATTATTCAGATGTTTGATCTACAGTCAGAAATTTTTAAGGAAGAAGGTTCTTCAACGGTCGTTCTTTATTCTACATACTAAATTTTAACTTCAACCTATAATAAATAAAACTTTATTTTTACCGTGTCATTACTTGTAATAGCATGGTTTTTACTTTTCTTTGCTTAAATCTCAYATTTATTTTAATTAACCCGCAAATTTTTNACGGGTTTTTAAAGTGACATACGTCGTGTAACTAATAATGTTGATAAGTATTCTTATTAAGRTTTGCAATCACTTATATTTATTAGAATAAATAAACACGAGGAAGAGGAAAAGGAATGAAAACCCCTGAAAATATAAAGCCAAAAACTAAATTAGTTACAAGTTTGTATGCTGCTTTGGCACTAGGATTGTTTACGCCGACAGCGAGTCTGATRGCAGAAGAAAGCACAAGTACGGAACAGCAACAACAGTTTGAATTAAATATTCCTGCACAAGCTGTTTCTTCGGCATTAAACGCCTTATCCGTTGCAAGTAGAAGCCAAGTATCGGCTGATAGTAATTCCATATCAGGGTTAAGGAGTAAAGCGATTATCGGGCATTATTCTGTTTCCGAAGCCTTAGAGTTGATGTTAAAAGGCAGTGGTTTACAGATCTCTCACGTAGGTAATAATAGTTATACCGTAGTGACACAAAAAGAATCATCGGCAGTTGAAGCGTTCGACACTATTGTGGTTCAAGGAACTTACGTTGAAAATAACCAGCTAGATACATCAACAGGCTTAGGTTTAACCCCACGGGAGACCCCGCAGTCGGTAAGTGTTATGACTGCTCAGCGGATTAAAGATCAAGGCTTAAAYACTATTACTGATGTCATTAATAATAGCATTGGTTTATCTACCATTGAGTATGACAATGTAAGACATACCATTTTTTCTAGAGGCTTTGTGGTTGAGAGCTATCAAATAGATGGCGTGCCATTAGCATGGACTTTAGCGGGAGATTCTGGCGAGACGATTGCAGATACATCCATTTATGAAAGCGTTGAAGTTGTGCGAGGTGCAACAGGGTTGATGACCGGTATGGGCGACCCTTCAGCATCTATCAATTTGGTACGAAAACATGCTGATAGCGTAGAATTTGAAGGCTCTATCAACACGGGAATAGGCAGTTGGAATAATAAATGGGTGATGACTGATTTAGCATCAGGGCTGAATGAAGCGGGTACTATTCGTGGGCGTATTGTAGCTAAATATGAAGACAGTGAGTCATTTATAGATTTGTATGAAGATGAAAAAACGGTATTTTACGGAGTGCTAGAAGCCGACGTTACCGATAATACTTTGCTACGAATTGGTGCCAGTCAGCAAAAAAACAAACCTACCTCTCCTGCGTGGGGAGCATTACCTAATTGGTACAGTGACGGTTCACGTGCAGATTGGTCTCGCTCTAAGTCTGCTACCGCGGACTGGACTAAATGGGATTCGAGTAGTACCAACTACTTTGTGAATTTAGAACATGTTTTTGATAATGGCTGGCAAGTTATGGCTAATTTTAATCACTTGAAATATACTCAAAAGACGCGAATCTTATATTTGTCGCCTGCTTCGGATCGAGCTACTGGCTTAGGGTTAAATGCATTTGCATATCGCAGTGAAGGAGTGAGTAAACAAAATAGTTTTGATATAAAGTTAAAAGGAGATTTTAGCTGGTTTGGTCAAGAGCATGACTTTGCTATCGGAGCATTACATAGCAAGCAGAGCTTGGACACCAAAGATTTTGCTGCATTAACTTACACTGTTCCCGGTAATTTCAATGAATGGGACGGCTCCTATCCAGAACCGATATGGTCAGACGTATCGAATCCCGTCAATGATGTTGAAACTAAACAAACTGGATTTTATGGTGTTGGTAGATTTTCATTAACGAATTCATTAAAACTCATATTAGGTGGCCGTGTGGCGAACTGGGAGCGTGAAGGTCTTGTAAGTGGTGTTGAACAAGACTTTGGCGACAGTGGCGTATTTGTCCCTTATATGGGGATATTATATGATTTAACGAAACAGCATCGTATCTACGCTAGCTATACTGAAATATTCAAGCCACAGAATGCTCAAGATCGTAATGGTAGCTATCTTGACCCTCTTACCGGAAAAAGCAGTGAGATAGGCCTTAAAAGTAGTTATTTTGATGATGCCTTACAAAGTTCATTCGCTATTTTCTATATCGAGCAAGATAACCTTGCACAATCAGACGTAGGTTACTTTGTTCCTGGTACGGGTGGGACTGTTGGTGCATCTCGTGCAACGCAAGGCACCAACAGTATAGGTTATGAGTTTGAGCTAGTTGGAGAACCAATTTTAGGATGGAATATTGGTGCAGGTTACTCTCTATTTAGTGCTAAGGATAAAGAAGGTGATGACATCAATACTGATCACCCTCGTAAGCAATTTAAACTTTTCACTACTTATGCGTTTTCAAATAGCTTGCAAGGTTTAGTTATTGGTAGTGGTATTAATTGGCAAGATACTAGCTATTCGATAAGCACAAATCCAGGAACGGGTCTGAGTGAGAAATTTAAGCAAAAATCATATAGCATCGTTAATTTAATGGCACGCTATGAGTTTGATGCTCATACATCGCTACAACTTAATGTTGAGAATTTATTTGATAAAAAATATTACACCAAAATAGGAGATTTTGGTCAATATAGATATGGTCAACCTAGAAGCTTATCTTTAGGCCTTAATTATAATTTTTAAAGGTTTAACTTTTTAAATTAAGCTTAATCGACAGCCAGYTAATTGAATGATTAACTGGCTGTTTTTTATTGTTATGGCATTAAAACTTATTTTCGGTCAAATTATTACCGCACTAAATCATAATCTTTGCTATCTATTTTGAGTTCATTAGCGATATAGTATTGCCATGTTAGATATTTCCATCGCCGAGCAATACTGTCGCCTTTACAAAGACGATACACTTATATTTGAAGCATCAATTTCATCTGCGCTGAATGGTGTGGGACAGCAAAAAAATAGTGGTTGTACACCACTAGGCTTGCACTATATTCGTGCTTGTATTGGAAAAAAYCAGTCAGAAAATACAGTTTTTATCGGCCGCCGACCGACAGGTGAAATTTATTCAGCCGAACTCGGTTTGCAGTTTCCTGAACGAGACTGGGTGTTAACACGGATTTTATGGTTGAGCGGATTGGAATTGGGCAAAAATCGATTGGCAAATGTTGATACAATGCAACGYTATATTTACATCCATGGCTGTCCTGATAGCTTACCAATGGGCAAACCATTGTCCCATGGATGTATTCGAATGCATAATAAGGATTTATTGGCTTTGTTTGAYYTRGTTGAAGCAGGCACSAAAGTAATGATCCACGAGTAGGTAAAANCGTATGACATTAGGCCCGTTAATGGTCGATATAGTTGGCTTARYATTAAGCGATGAAGAACGTGATATTTTGCGACATCCTTCGGTCGGTGGCATTATTTTGTTTAGTCGCAATTATGAGTCGCCAGAACAAGTTAAAGCGCTTATCGATGATATTAGAGGCTTGCGTGATCCCCATTTATTGATTTCTGTTGATCATGAAGGTGGACGAGTACAGCGTTTTCGCACTGGATTTACCCGTCTTCCTCCTATTGGTGAGATAGGAAAACATTATAAACAGCACCCTAAACAAACATTAAAAAATACTGAAATAGCGGGTTGGTTAATGGCGGCAGAATTGCGTGCTATTGGCGTTGATTTTAGCTTCGCACCGGTTTTAGATTTGGATTATGGCGTCAGTGAAATTATTGGTGATAGGTCATTTCATCGTGATCCTGAAGCTGTGGCATCAATGGCTTATGCTTACATACAGGGAATGAAACGCGCTTGGATGCCTGCCGTGGGTAAACATTTTCCGGGGCATGGCGCAGTGGAAGTGGATTCTCATTTAGGATTGCCGGTTGATACGCGTCATTTTGAAGATATGCTGCAAGCTGATRTGTTGCCGTTTAGCCGCTTATGTCAAACCGAGCTAGCGGGCATCATGCCTGCCCATATTATTTATGAACAATGTGATAGTTTGCCTGCGGGCTTTTCACCGTTTTGGATCAAAGAAATTTTGCGCGATAAGTTTAACTTTCAAGGTGCAATATTGAGCGATGATCTGAGCATGGAGGGTGCTGCAGTGATGGGCGATAGTCTTGCACGCGCTGAAGCCGCATTATCTGCAGGGTGTGACATGGTTTTGGTGTGCAATAAGCCAGAAAGCGTGGTGCAGGTGATTGATGGATTGAAAGTGGACAATGATCCGGTACGTCATATGCGATTAATTCGCTTACATGGTCGACATGGCACGCAGCGTGATGAATTGTTCGCGAGTCAAGAATGGAAGCAGGCTGCTCAAATGCTGGCACGCTATCTTCCCGATTCAGAATTGGAGTTAGATTTCGCATGAAAACAGCCATTAAAATAATATTATTCTTTGTTATAAGCCTGAGCTATTCGCTTGTTAGTTATGCAGAAGATTTTCTGTTGCCAGCGGGCATGGCCTCTAATGAAGTGGCGGTCGTACATAAAATACCGCTTGCACTGAGTAACCCACGCGCAACGATGCAAACATTTATAGCGGCAATGGAAGCTGTCTCGGCTGGTAATAAACAGCAAATAGAACAAGCTACTTCGACCTTAGAACTCTCTGGCTTTAGTGAGTTAATTAGAAATACTCGAGGTCGAGATTTGGCACATGCACTCGCTTCAGTCATTGAGCGAAGCAAGACAGTTGAATTGGAAAAAATAGCCATCAGTCCAAAAAGTGAAAAATATGTCTTTGCCGAATATTCGCAAGGCTCGGTTGAGATTGTCAGGCAAACAGATGGTCGATGGCTGTTTAGCCGCAAAACCTTAATGACATTGCCAGCCGTGTTAGAAGCTTTATTAGCTGAGCCTGTAAAACAAGGCGCTTTTAATCCACAGGAAAAATTACCTTTTTATATCAAATTACGGTCATGGATTCCGGAGTCTTTAAAAGGCGGTTTCTTATTAGAATATTGGCAATGGTTAGGCATGTTTCTCGTTATCTTTATAGGATCTCTTGCCGATAAAATAGTTGCGTGGGTTTTAGCCCGAAGTGTTACACGGTGGAAAAAGCATCAGACTGGATTTGACCATTTAGATAATAGCGTTTTAAGACCCTTAGGTTTAATGGCAATGGCCTTAATCTGGTGGGTAGGGCTCGGTGCGTTAGGATTGCCTGATACGGCGTTGATAATTTTATCGATAGCGGTGAAATTATTGGTGAGCTTATCTGGCGTTTGGAGTGCTTTCCGTTTGGTCGATGTTTTATATGCACTGCTAATGCATAAGGCTCGAGGTACAKCGAATCGTTTTGATGATTTATTAGTGCCMATGATAAGTAAAAGTTTAAAAGTATTTGTCGTTATTATCGGCATTATTTTTGTTGCAGATAATTTGAATGTTGATGTGACAAGCTTATTAGCCGGTCTTGGTTTAGGTGGTTTAGCCTTTGCATTAGCTGCAAAAGATTTATTAGGTAACTTTTTCGGTTCTGTTACGGTATTGCTTGATCGTCCTTTTCATATTGGTGATTGGGTTGTTGTCGGCGATGTAGAAGGCTCAGTGGAAACAGTAGGATTTAGAACAACGCGAATAAGAACATTTTATAATTCAGTTATTACGCTACCGAACTCAGCATTAACCAATACCACCATCGATAATATGGGGGCACGACGTTATCGTCGTATGAAAACAATGTTGGGCTTAACCTATGACACGCCACCCGAAAAAATTGATGCATTTTGTGAAGGTATAAGAGTGTTAATCAGTCTACATCCCTATATGAGAAAAGATTATTATCAGGTTTATTTTAATGCGTATAACGCAGCCTCATTAGATATATTGGTTTATGTGTTTTGGGCTACTCCGGATTGGAATACCGAATTGCGTGAGCGTCATCGCTTTTTATTAGATATTCTTCGTTTAGCAAAACAATTAGGGGTTGAATTTGCATATCCAACGCAAACCTTATATTTAAAACAAAATACTGAACAAGTGACAGCAGAAACTGAATTATTTAAACCTAGCATGACAGAGGCTGAATCCTTTGAAATAGGTAAAAAAGAAGCAGAAGCTATTTTTGAAACGACATTGGGCAAAGGCGTGATTCCTGGCCCAGTAAAATTTCGCCGATAAAAATTTAAAATAGATTTATAGATATGCCCGCACAGTTTGTCCATCTCCACCTGCATACCGATTACTCTTTAGTAGACGGTCTTGTCAGAATTAAACCTTTATTTAAAGCGCTTATAGAGGCAGGAATGCCTGCAATCGCCGTGACAGATCAGCATAATTTGTTTGCCACGGTAAAAGTCTATACCGCCGCCCAGCAAGCAGGTGTGAAATCGATTATTGCTGCTGATTTACGTTTGCGTGACCCAGAAGATAGTAAAAGAAGTAGTCGTTTTGTATTGCTGTGTCAAAATCAACAAGGTTATTTAAACTTATCTAGATTATTATCTCAGGCCTATATTGAAGGGCAGCATTTAGGTGTTCCCATGCTTGAACTCGCATGGTTAGAAGGCCAAACGGATGGTTTGATTTGTTTAGCTGGAGGGCGAGAGGGTCTATTAGGCAGATCATTGCTTAATAATCAGCAAGAAGAAGTTGAACGTATAGTCCAACAGTGGACAAGCTTATTTCCGGAACGATTTTATCTTGAGCTGATCCGCACTGGGCGAGAAGATGAAGAGCGTTATATTCAAGCCGCACTCGATTTAGCGGTAAGTCATAATTTACCGGTTGTTGCGACCAATGATGTTCGCTTTATTGAAGCTAGTCACTTTGAAGCACACGAAGCAAAAGTATGTATCAGTGATGGGCGATTATTGGATGATCCTCGCCGCCCCCGTAATTATTCTGAGCAACAATATTTGCGTACACCACAAGAAATGGTGGCGTTATTTAGTGATATTCCTGAAGCAATTGAAAATACCMTTGAGATTGCAAAGCGTTGTAATGCTGAACTGACGTTAGGTGAGCATTATTTACCTGATTTTCCTGTGCCAGAAGGCATGACAATCGCTGAGTTTTTTAGCCAAGAGTCTTATGAAGGACTGGAAGAACGGCTTCCTATTTTATTTCCTGAACCGGAGATACTTGCACAGAATCGTAAGAAATATGAAGAACGCTTGCAAATTGAGCTAGATGTTATTAACGATATGGGGTTTCCGGGTTATTTTCTGATTGTTGCCGATTTTATAAAATGGTCAAAAGATAATAAAATTCCAGTGGGGCCGGGGCGTGGTTCTGGTGCGGGTTCATTGGTGGCTTATTCCTTAAAAATTACCGATATTGAYCCACTGCAATATGATCTTCTGTTTGAGCGGTTTCTAAATCCTGAACGGGTATCGCTGCCCGATTTTGATWTCGATTTTTGTATGGAAGGGCGTGATCGYGTTATTGAATATGTATCGCAACATTATGGCCGCGATCATGTATCTCAGATTATTACCTACGGTACGATGGCTGCAAAAGCGGTGTTGCGTGATGTGGGGCGAGTGCTGGGCTATCCTTATGGTTTAGTCGATGGGCTCGCGAAGCTAGTGCCATTTGAATTAAAAATGACTTTGACCAAGGCACTTGAGCAAGAGCCTTTATTACAAGAGCGTTATAACAAAGAAGAAGATGTTAAAACGCTGATTGATTTGGCCCTGCAATTAGAAGGCTTGACCCGGAATGTGGGTAAACATGCTGGTGGTGTTGTTATCGCACCTAAAGTGCTGACAGAATATACGCCTATTTATTGTGAGCAAAATGGTGCCAGTTTGGTATCACAGTATGATAAAGATGATGTAGAAAATGTTGGACTAGTAAAGTTTGACTTTTTGGGTCTAAAAACACTGACGGTGATTGATTGGGCAGTGAAAAATGTTAAGGCCATGTTGCCAGCCGATGAAGCGGCTAAAATTAACATCGATAATCTACCATTAAACGATAAGCCAACCTATGATTTATTAAAGCGTGCTGAAACTACAGCGGTATTTCAGCTGGAATCACGGGGCATGAAAGATCTGATTAAGCGCTTGCAACCGGATACGTTCGAAGATATCGTCGCTTTAGTGGCTTTATTCCGCCCTGGCCCCTTGCAATCAGGCATGGTGGACGATTTCGTTAATCGTAAACATGGCCGTGCAAAGGTTGATTATCCCCATCCCGATTTAGAACCTGTTTTAAAGCCCACCTATGGGGTTATTGTTTATCAAGAACAAGTTATGCAAATTGCTCAAGTACTGGCAGGCTACAGTTTAGGCGGCGCAGATATGCTTCGCCGTGCCATGGGTAAGAAAAAAGCAGAAGAAATGGCCAAGCAACGTCAATTGTTTTTAGACGGAGCCGAAAAGAATGAGATTGATGAAAAAGTAGCCGGCCCCATTTTTGACCTAATGGAAAAATTTGCTGAATATGGTTTTAATAAATCGCATTCTGCTGCGTATGCTTTAGTGGCGTATCAAACGGCATGGTTAAAAGCACATTATCCTGCTGCATTTATGGCGGCGGTATTGTCTGCCGATATGGATAATACCGACAAGATTGTGGGTCTAATCGATGATTGTCGATCAATGAATTTAAACGTTCTACCACCCGATGTGAACCATAGTAAAATTCAATTTACGGTAGAGGATGAAAACTCAATTCGTTATGGAATGGGCGCCATAAAAGGAGTGGGTGAAGCGGCATTAGCAGGCATTGTAACAGAACGTGAACGAGGTAAATCCTTCAGTAATTTGTATGATTTCTGCCAACGGGTGGATATGAAAAAAATTAATCGAAGGGTGATGAATTCTTTGGTTAAAGCCGGTGCAATGGATTCGCTGGGCGGCCATCGTGCAAGTTTAGAAGCTAGCTTAAGTAAAGCTTTGCAAATAGCAGAACAGCATCGTGACAATAGTGATAGTGGCCAAAATGATATGTTTGGCCTTACTTCAGTGGATCATACTAATGAAGTGGATGAGCCTTTAATTGAAATAGATCCTTGGACAGAAGAACAACTATTAATAGCAGAAAAAGAAACCTTAGGTTTATATTTAAGTGGGCATCCTATTGATCGTTATATTGATGAATTATCGCGATTTATACCCAAAAGAATTAGTGAATTAGATGCACCGGAATCTAAAGGTTATAAACGAAATGAAAAACCGGTAATAACGGCAGGACTTATTGTCGCAATTCGAACAATGAAGGGTAAGAATGGCGGTAGGATGGCTTTTATTACACTGGATGATCAAACTGCGCGACTAGAAGTACGTGTTTTTGCTGAAGTATATGAACAATATCAAGCTCAATTACAGCCGGATAAATTAGTRGTTATTCAAGGTAAAATTGGCCAAGATAATTTTACGGGTGGTCTAGCTGCAACGGCTGAAACGGTCTATGACATAACACGAGCACGTGAAATGTGCGGTAAAGCATTGCTGATTACATTAGATAATAAGGCGAACCTACCGGATGTTGTTACACCGATACAAACAGCGTTAAGTGCTTATCGAGAGGGCTTAACAACTGTCGAGCTAGAATATAGGAATAAAGACGCGCGGACTTTAATGCGTTTCGGCGATGATTGGAATGTCTCACCGACAGACAATTTAATCGCAGATTTATTAAAGTTGCCAACAGTAAATGCCGTTAAAATGAAGTATGGATTGGTAGGATAGAATGCCCGAATTAAACAGGGATGTGAATATAATGAGGATAGTAGATTGGACATAACCCCCTATTTGAGAATCATGGCCGATAAAGGTGCATCGGACTTGTTTTTTTGTACAGCAGCACGTGCACATCTTAAAATTGATGGAAAAATTATCCCCCTTGGCGATAAAGCATTGCCACCGGGTGTTGTGGCAGAAATTGCTTTTTCTACGATGAATCAATCACAGATCGATGAATTTGAACGGACGATGGAAATGAACTTTGCCATTTCTCTGTTTGATGTTGGGCGCTTTCGGGTCAATATCTTTCGTCAGCGTGGTGAAGTATCTATTGTCGTTCGCTATATTAAAATGCATATACCTCACTTTGAAGAAATGACTTTACCGCCTATTTTAGGTGATTTAATCATGGAAAAACGGGGATTGATTTTAGTTGTTGGCTCGACAGGATCAGGGAAATCAACCACGCTTGCTTCAATGATCGGCTATCGTAACCGTAATTCAACATCACATATTTTAACTATAGAAGATCCATTAGAGTTTGTGCATCACCATGAACAGTCGGTTGTTCAACAGCGAGAGGTAGGCATTGACACATTGTCGTATGAAAATGCATTAGTTAATGCACTTCGTGAAGCGCCGGATGTCATCATGATTGGCGAAATAAGAGATATGGAAACAATGAAGCATGCTATTAATTATTCTGAAACGGGCCACTTATGTTTGGCAACCTTGCATGCAAATAATGCTAATCAGGCCATTGATAGAATTTTAAACTTTTTCCCTGAAATGGCGCATCGGCAAATATTAATGGATTTATCGATGAATTTAAAATCCATTGTTTCTCAACGACTATTGGTGGGGATTGATAGCAAACAAGTGCCCGCAGTTGAAGTATTGATTAATACACCCTATATCTCAGAGCTTATTATGAAAGGTAATGTGGGTGATATTAAGGTGGCGATGAAAGATAGCACTGAAAAGGGAATGATAACGTTTGATGAAGCGCTTATCGTTTTATATAATGAAGGAAAAATCACTTTGGAAGAAGCGGTGCATAATGCGGATTCTAAAAATGATTTAAATCTAGCAATACGGATGGGTGTTGATACAGATAAAGATGATGCTGAGCCGGCTGAATTAATATTAGGATAAAGAGTACCTGAATTAGAAAAAGTACTGAGCTATTCCTTGGTTATCTRGAACCTGTATTTCCACGTCATTTGAGTATGGGTGTATAATCTTGTACATAATTGAATCCAAGGTAGAGCAATGCAATTAAATTTTCTAGATTATGAACAGCCGATTGCTGAATTAGAAGCAAAGATCGACGAGTTACGTCATATGAGTGGTGACAATGCGTTAAACATCACTGAAGAAATTCAAAAACTACAAGATAAAAGTAAAGATTTAACGCGATCCATTTTTTCATCGCTAACWCCGTGGCAAACGACTCAARTGGCACGCSATCCACAGCGTCCTTATACTCTGGATTACATTCACCGTATTATTGAAGATTTTGAAGAACTTCATGGCGATCGAATGTATGCTGATGATTCCGCTTTAATCACGGGTATTGGTCGATTAAATGGCCGYAGCGTGATGGTAATTGGTCATCAAAAAGGCCGTGATACCAAAGAAAAAGTGGCACGTAATTTTGGTATGCCACGTCCAGAAGGGTATCGCAAAGCATTACGTATTATGAAAATGGCTGAACGCTTTGGCTTRCCGATAGTTACGTTTATYGATACACCAGGTGCGTATCCCGGTATCGGTGCTGAAGAACGCGGCCAAAGCGAAGCCATTGCACGTAACTTATTTGAAATGGCACAACTCAAAACACCTATTATCAGCACYATTATTGGTGAAGGTGGTTCAGGTGGTGCAYTAGCSATAGGTGTRGCYGATCATGTGATGATGTTGCAATACAGCATYTATTCYGTTATYTCACCAGAAGGKTGTGCTTCAATTTTGTGGAAAAGTGCTGATAAGGCGCCAGATGCAGCAGAAACATTGGGTGTTACATCAACACGCTTGACCGAATTAGGTTTGGTTGACCACGTTATTGATGAGCCATTAGGTGGCGCGCATCGCGATATTGATGAGATTGCAAGGCGTGTAGCAGAAGTCCTTGATGCAAAATTAACTGAATTAACAGCTTTGCCTATAGAAACATTGCTTGAGCAGCGTCAACAAAAACTATTTAATTATGGTGAGTTCGAGGAATAATTTTGCGTGGGCAGTGATYATGCTTACCTTAATGCTTCAATTGACGCGGTCATCTCTTTAGCTGCAAATAAACGGATCTGGGTTGCTTATAGCGGTGGAGTTGATTCTCATGTTTTATTGCATCTATTAGCAACAGCAAAACAGGCTGAGTTAGACGCAATTTATGCGATTCATATCGACCATGRTTTACATTCTGATTCGGCAAGATGGGCAGAACACTGCCAAGTCGTTGCCAATGATCTTGCTGTTGAACTGAGTTGTATYCAAGTGCAAGTAGAGGATGYRRATAMATTAGGCTTAGAAGCGGCTGCCAGAATGGCACGCTATAATGCCTTTGACCAACACCTCACMGAAAATGATGTGCTATTGACYGCACAGCATCAGCAAGATCAAGCTGAAACCTTATTATTACAATTGTTTCGTGGMGCGGGGCCTAAAGGYTTRKCCTCAATGGCASAKCAGTTTMAGTTAGGCGAYACMGCTATTATTCGCCCTTTTCTCRACATAAAACAAAGCGATGTTMTYGCTTATGCACAGCASMATAAATTACAGTGGATTGAAGATCCRAGCAATGTTGARACACGTTGGAATCGTAATTATATTCGSCATAATGTATTACCTGAAATAGAAAAACGCTGGCCTAGTGCYGCAAAAACGATTAGYCGAAGCGCKGCAAAYTGTGCYGAAGCCAGTGAATTRTTAACGGAACTKGCACATGATGATTTAATGGCTATKGAGRCYMATAGTTTATCGGACTGTTTATCTGTTCCCAAACTGTTGGCTTTGTCAGCTGCRCGCTGTCGTAATTTAATTCGATATTTTATTGAAKTAAAAAATCTGGCAATTCCCTCGTCAGCGGTATTACAGCGTATTGTTGATGATGTGTGTTTAGCCAAACACGATAGTGTGCCGATGATTCGTTATGCTGATGTTGAGATAAGACGCTTTCAAGAAAAGCTCTATTTTATGCCTCGCCTACCAGAGCATGATGCTAGTCAAATTATGGCATTCAGTAGTACTGTTGATTTGAGAATGAATGATCAGATCACGCTAAGTTGGCAGCAGACGGAYGGTTTGGGTTTGAAYGAAAASCTTATTACTTCSGGCTTAACAGTGCGCTTTAGGCAAGGTGGAGAGCAGATTCATTTACCCAAGCACGCATACAATAAAAGTTTAAAACATTTATTTCAAGAGTGGGCTATTCCACCTTGGCAGCGTGACCGCATTCCTTTGATCTTTAAGGATGAACGACTTGTTGCTGTTGTGGGGTATGCTGTTGGTATTGAAAGTGATACATCTGAAACCGAGCGATGTTATTTACCAAGTATTAGCACTGCCTAATTGATAGTAAAGCTAGTCTGTTTAAACGACCAAAAACCTAGAAGACCGCTCAATATTGTTATTGAGTGAAAACTGCATTTACGTTAAACTGTGTAGCCTACTAGAGTGCAACCATTCCGGTATGCGCCGTACATTAGAATTCTCCGAAATATGACTAAATTTATCTTTGTCACTGGTGGCGTTGTTTCTTCTTTGGGTAAAGGAATTGCTGCGGCCTCATTGGCTGCCATTCTTGAAGCACGAGGCTTGAAAGTTACCATCGTGAAGCTTGATCCTTACATCAATGTTGATCCGGGCACAATGAGCCCATTGCAACATGGTGAAGTGTTTGTAACTGACGATGGGGCAGAAACAGATTTAGACCTCGGTCATTATGAACGATTCATTGATAGCAAAATGACCAAGAGCAAGACGCCAACAAAACTGCCCTGCGTGCATAACAATGCCGCCTGGCCCCATGATACGGCCATTGTGCTGAGCGTATTG
>NVVK01000020.1 GCA_002733335.1 Methylophaga sp. | reverse complement strand
GGATTGGGAATTCGAATTTTAGGTGATATTACAGCAGAAAAAGTTAGAATATTACAAGAGGTTGATGCTATTTTTATTAATGGATTAAAAGAATCAGGATTGTACGACAAGGTTTGGCAAGCTGGAGCAATGTTATTACCTGTAAATTCAGTTGGAGTTATGGGCGATGAAAGAACCTATGAAAAAGCAGTTGTTTTAAGAGCGGTTGAATCAACAGATGGTATGACTGCAGATTGGGTAAATTTGCCTTACGAGTTTTTGCAAAAAACTTCAAATCAAATAATAAATGGTGTAAAAGGCGTTAATAGAGTAGTGTACGATATTAGTTCAAAACCACCAGCAACAATTGAATGGGAATAAAATAATATTTATGAAAAAAATAAAACTGTTAATACTATTTCTTTTTTTTAGTACTGCAATTATATTTGCGCAACAAAAAAAGTATGTTTCATATACTGTTAAAAGAGGTGAAACAATTAAAAGTATTGCGAAAATTTACAAACTGTCTAAAAGAGATTTACTTCGATTAAATCCTGGAGTTAGTAGAAAGCCAAAACCAGCTACAGTTATTATTGTTCCAAACAAAAATTACGGTAAAGTAATGGTTAAAGAAGTTAAAGATGAAAAAGAGCTATATACAGTGAGCCCTAAAGAAACTTTAACCGGAATTTCAAGAAAATTTGGAATTACAATTGAAGAATTGGAAGCTGTAAACCCTAAGTTAGTTGATGGAGTTAAAATAGGGATGAAACTAATAATTCCAAAAAGAAGTATAACGCTTCCTAAAGATTCAATTAATTTTGTGCTGCATTCAGTAGTTTTAGATGATACCTTTTTTAATTTAACAAAACGATTTGAAGTTACAAAGGAAAGCTTGTTAAGGTTAAATCCAATTTTAGATGAAGGTTTAAAATTGGGAATGTTATTGAAAATAAAGCCAATTGAAGATGTTAAAGATGTTATTGGAATTTTTGAAGAAAATATTGACTTATCTAAAGAGTTAAATGTGGTTGTAATGTTGCCTTACCAGTTAAGTAAGTTAACAGATTCAATTACAGAAGCTAGTTTTGATAAACGTAATTCTCTATTGAACTACACTACAGATTTTCACCTTGGAACTGTTATGGCAATTGACTCATTGAGACAGAGAGGTTTAAGTATTAATGTGAAATATTTAGATACTGAAAATTCTAATTTTAAATTACAAAATATCCTAAATAGAAATGATTTTAGCGAGGTTGATGTAGTTATTGGACCGTTGTTTTACAAAAAAGCTCATTTGGTAGCGAAACAAATAAAGGTCCCAGTTATAGCTCCTTTTTTCTCTGGAAAACAAAAAGATTTAACAACAGGTAATTTAATTAAATCGTCACCTGATTTAGATGTGTATGAAGATAAGTTGTTGGATTATATGGCTAAAACCTATGCTGGTGAAAACATTATTGTAATAAATGATGATAAACCTGAAAATCAATCAAAACTATGGAGAATAGTAACTAAAATTAAAAAGTTTGATTCTCTTAAAAGAATTGAAGTGGTAAAACCGAAAGATGGATTTATTGATAGTCGACTTTTTGTTAAAAAATTAGATACGCTTGGTAAAAATTGGGTGATTATGCTAAGTAACGAGCAAGTTACTACTTCTGCGACTATAAATAACTTAAAATCGTATGTTGAAGATGTTGATATCCGTTTGTTTGCCTTAAATAAAGGAAAAAATTTTAACTTTATAAACAATAGCTTTTTAGGGAAATTAAGTTTTATGTACCCATCTTCAGAATATGTTGATATAAAAGATATTAATGTTCAACGATTTTATGAGAAGTACAAAGCGAAAAATTTTGCCTTACCAACTAAAAATGTAATAAGGGGATTTGATGTTACTTATGACGCTTTAATTAGATTGGCAAGTTCAGAAAATATTGAAGAAGGACTAAATGCAGGGAAATCTTCAAGAATTTCGGCAGGGTTTAATTATAGTAAGAAATTATTTAAAGGATATGAAAATTCAGAGGTGTTTTTAATTCAATACACAAAGGATTTAAATATTATAATAATTGAATAGATTCTCATAAACATAAAAAAAGCGCAACTACTAGTTGCGCTTTTTTTATGTTTATGAATGAAGAAAATTACATTTTTTTCATTTGATCTTTCAACATTTTTATTTGATCTTTTAAAACACCTTGAGAGTCTAATTTTTTAGCCTCGGTAATTAACATAGTAGCTTCTCTTTTTCTTCTTTTAGACATTGCAATACCTGCTAATTGTAATTTAGCCATTGCCATATCATGTTTCATACTTAAACCTAAATTTAACGCTTTTTTAAAAAATTTCTCAGCTTGTGTAAGGTTTGTTTGGGAAACTAAAATTCCGTGTAAAAAATTATAGTAACCTTCTTGTTTTTGAATTAAAGCACTACTGGGATTTTTAATATATGATAACCATTTACCTGCACCTGCAAAATTTTGTTTTCTTAATTGTAGAAAAGCCAATAGTATGAATTCATTTTTAAAGTAGAAAAGTACAAATATACCGGCAAACAAAACCAATGAAATACCATTCATAATGTTGCCTTCAATAAATTGAAATACTGACCAAACTAAAATCCCTGTTGCTACTACTAATTTTATATACTTATTAAACATTGAAATATTTTTTTATAGTTTGCAAAGGTACGTTTTTGCTATGTTAAAATTATTGTTTCTCGTGTTTTTTCCATTGAATATATGCAAATATTGAAATAACTGTAACTATGGCTACTGTATAATATATGAAAGTAGGTGTAATTGCTTTGTCTCCGCTAGCATAAGAATGTAGTCCTGATAAGTAGAAGTTCACTCCAAAATAAGTCATTAAAATAGAAGCAAAAGCAGCTACAGAGAAGAAGTTGAATACAAATGCGCCTCTTAATCCTGGTACCAGTCTTAAGTGAAGTACTAATGAATAAATCATAATACTAATTAGTGCCCAAGTTTCTTTTGGATCCCAACCCCAATAACGACCCCAACTTTCATTTGCCCATTGACCTCCTAAAAAGTTACCAATAGTTAGTAAAACTAAACCCACAACCAAAGCCATTTCATTTATAGCAGTAAGCTCTCTAATCATTAACTGAATTTTAGCTTTATTTTTTTTGGTTGTTATAATCATTAAAATCATTGCAATTAACCCTAAAATCATTCCCAATGCAAATGGTCCATAACTCGCAACAATAATAGAAACAYGAATCATTAGCCAGTAAGAGTTTAAAACGGGCGCTAAACTTGCAATTTGAGGATCCATCCAATTCCAATGTGCAACCATTAATATAAATGCAGTTAAAAATGCGGTGGCAGCAATTGTCATAGATGATTTTCTTCCAAAAATCAATCCGAATAACATGGTTGCCCATCCAACATAAATCATAGATTCATAAGCGTTACTCCAAGGTGCATGTCCACTTATAATCCAACGAGCTATTAATCCTCCGGTATGGACTAAAAATAGTCCAATGATAATTGCAATACCTGCTTTTATTAAAAAGTTAACAGTTTTATTATTATTAAATACTTGAAATATTACTAATAGGAACATTAATGTTCCAATGTACATATAGTAGCTATAAAGGACTCTAAATACGTCGTGTTCATTATAAGCAATTTCCAAATCTATCTTATGCTTTGGTGGGTAAACAGCACTTCCGTATTTTTTTTGAAAATTAATAAGACCTTCTAGTATTTCATCAGATTCAGTATAATCGTTGGATACTTTATTGTCTGATAAGGTTTGAATGTAAATTGGTAAAATTTGACGTACAAATACAGAATCTTGTCCAGTAAAATGAGCCGAATTAATATTGTTATGAGATACCCAAGTGTTATTTACATCATTCGGTATAGGGAAGATTCTTAAAATATCGCCAATAATAGCAGAATAAAACAAATTCACTCTCCTATCAACGTTAATCACATCTTTTTCAAATTTACTCTTTATGTTATTTTTTTGAGCATTTTGTTGATGTTCAGATATTTTATAAGTTCCTTTTGAATCAAAAAAGTTTGATAGAGATGCGTTTCTTTGATCGTGAGGTATTCCAATAATATCTCTTAATTGTGTATTTCCTTTTTCAATAAATATGATAGGAATTTGAAACCAAATTCTTGGATTTTGCTGAATAGATAAAAATACTTGAGTAGCATTCATATCTTCATAAGTTTCTTGTTTACTTACTTTTCTTAATAATTCAGAAGCGTATGTGTGGATAGGTTTCATTCTTCCACCATTATCTTGAATAATTAATTTACTGAATTTATCAGTGTGAACGACATCAATTCTGTTTGCTGTTAAAGCAGAATCAATTTGCTGTTCCGTAATTACATTGTGATTGTGTTCTTGAGAAAAAGCTATTGTTGATATTAATAAGAGGGCAATTGTTGTTAAAGCTGCTTTTTCCTCTTTAATTTTCTTTAAACTATTTCTTAGGAAATCAAATCGTGTGTTTTTCATAAATAAGATTAAAATTAATCCTGCATATAGTAAAAAGTAACCCATGTATGTAATTGTTGAACCCCAAAAATCATGATTTACAGATAAGTGAGTTTCTTCATATTGTTCTGTTATATTATAACTTGATTGGAAGAATTTGTATCCCTCGTAATTTAAAATGTTATTCATAAAAATTTTAAAATCAAAAGTCTCGGATGGGGCTATAACTGTTACTTCACTTGCAAAAGACATGGCACTTTGAGAACCAGGATAATTTTCTAATTGAAAATCATTTAATTTAATACTAAAAGGTAATTTCAATTGCATAGAGCCATAACTCATTCTAAAGTTTAAGCCTCCAAGAGATAGTTGAGTAGCAGGTTGAATGGCAAATTTCCCTCCAATTAATTTTAATTGTTTGGTTTCTTCACCCACAGTAATATCAAACTTTAACTGTGCTAATGTGAATTGGTTTTTATCTCCTGAAACGGTTTTGTACTCTCCCTTTACAGTTTTTGGAATTACAAATTGTAAACCAGCTATTGAATGCACTGCTAATAAAGAAAAATCTTGAAGTGAATCTTTAGTAATAGTTCCTTCAAATTCATCAGCCATTCTATAGAAATTTCCACCCACAGCAGATTGAATCTTCAAAGCTCCATCAACAGTTTTAAAATCTATCGTGTTTTTATTAGGAGAATCATATCCTACTATAATTCCATGAACAACTTCTGATGCCCCTTTTTTAATGTAATGATTATGTCTTCCTCCACCTCCAGATTCCACAAATAGTATAAAATCTTCACCATTTTCATTTTCTTTAAAAACATCTTGAGCATTTGGAATATAATCAACCAATTTTACTGAAACATCAGTCCCTTTAAAATCTGTATTATAGTTGAATGAGTTGTTTCCTATAGCCGATAGTAGTATTTGTTTATGATAAGGTGTTTTTTGTTCATTACCATCGTTAACAACAACACTTATATAATTTTTTTCAGAAAGGTACGTGTTGATTGTAGCTCCTTCTTTAATTGGCATGATTCCTTCATGACTAATATATCGCGTAATCCCAGCTCCAATAATTATTAAAAAGAATGACAAGTGAAAAACCAATGAAACTAATTTTTCTTTTCTAAATAATTGATATTTAAAGATATTTCCAAAAAAATTAATAGCAAATAAGATCATTATTGCTTCAAACCACCAGGCATTATAAACCAAAGCTTTTGCCGTTTCTGTGCCGTAATCATTTTCAATAAATGTTGCAACTCCCATTGCTAAAGCAAAAACGATAAATAAAACAGCCATTAAACGGGTAGAGTAAATAAGAGAAAGAAGTTTGTTCATTATGTTGATTTTATCTTTTAAAAAATTATTTTGTAAAAATAATGATAATTGTCACATAAATGATCCATTATTGAATTTTTAAGTGATTTATACCATTTCAATACAATTTGCCAAAGATAGGTGTAACTTATGTTACTTTAAATGATGAAAGTCATTAAAAAAAAGGGTGTTAAAATCATAATTTTTAAGTGGAAGAAAAATAAATTTCGTTAATTTTGTTTCAAATATTCAACTCATGAATAATTTAAGTTTTTTCAAAAYAAATTTTAATACTTACTTAAATGTAAAGCGTCCAGAATGCTTTATTAGTTAGTATTTTCTTTTTTTAGTGGTTTTNCACCACATTNATTTATCAATTAATTTTNCACATTAAAACATATTAYTATGGAATTACCATATGCAGAACCGTATAAAATAAAAATGGTTGAACAAATTAAACGTTCAACAAAAGAACAACGTTTAAAATGGATWAAGGAGGCAGATTATAACTTATTTAATTTAGAATCAGAAAAAGTATTTATTGATTTATTAACTGATTCTGGTACCGGAGCAATGAGTGATCAGCAATGGGGAGAAATGATGATAGGAGATGAAAGTTATGCAGGATCTTCTTCTTTTTTAAAGTTGAAGAAGGTTGTGAAAGAAATAACAGGATTCGAATACTTTTTACCAACACATCAAGGAAGAGCTGCTGAAAATGTGTTGTTTTCGGCACTTATAAAAGAAGGTGATATTGTGCCTGGAAACTCTCATTTTGATACAACAAAAGGACATATTGAATTTAGAAAAGCAACGGCTGTAGATTGTACAATTGATGAAGCTTTTGATACATCAGTAATTCAYCCATTTAAAGGAAATATCGATTTAAATAAATTGGAAAAKGTATTTAAATCGAATTCAAAAGAGAAAATACCTTTTGTAATTCTAACAATTACCTGTAATAGTGCTGGAGGACAACCWGTTTCTGTKAAAAAYACAAGAGAAGTATCAGAGCTTTGTAAGCAATATGRMATTCCATTATATTTTGATGCTGCACGATTTTCTGAAAATGCHTAYTTTATTAAAAAGAGAGAGCCWGGCTATGAAAACAAGACCATAAAAGAAATTGTAAAAGARGTWTTTTCTTACGGAGATGGTATGACAATGAGTGCCAAAAAAGATGGTTTGGTTAATATGGGTGGTTTTATTGCACTTAACAATGAAACTGTTTATAARGAAGCCTCAGTATTTAATATTATGTTTGAAGGTTTTATAACCTATGGAGGAATGAATGGACGTGATATGGGTGCTTTAGCAGTTGGTTTAGACGAATCAACAGAATTCAATTATTTAGAAAGTAGAGTTGAGCAAGTTGCATTTTTAGGTAATAAATTAGCTGATTATGGAGTDCCAGTGCAACAACCTTTTGGAGGTCATGCGATATTTTTAGATGCTAATAAATTTGTGCCAAAAATHCCTAGAGAAGAGTAYAGAGCDCAAGCTTTGGCGATAGAACTTTATATAGTTGGTGGAATTAGAGGAGTTGAAATTGGAACYGTTTTGGCWGATAGAGATCCTTTTACTCGTAAAAATCGTTATCCAGATCTAGAAYTAGTAAGRTTGGCAATACCAAGAAGAACGTATACAAATAATCATATGGCYTATGTTGCTGCGACCTTAAAAAATATTTTTGAYACTAGAGAGGAMGCAAAATCTGGTTATGAAATTACAGATGAAGCGCCTATCATGAGGCATTTTACTGTTAAATTTAGAAAAATATAATATCTTTTACTCCTTTTTTNGCTAYTTTTGCAATTAAAGTAAAAATTAATAATGATGTTATCACGTGCTAGTAAATATGCCATTCTTTCRACACTATTTTTATGTGAACACGCAAGTGTAGATAAAAAGATAAGTGTTAAAGTAATTGCAGAAAGTATWGATGTGCCRAGTCCTTTTTTGGCTAAATTATTTCAACAACTAGTACGTGGTAAGATTATTTCTTCWACAAAAGGYCCAAATGGAGGTTTCTTTATTTCKGARGAAAAYGGRAAGAAAAAYGTTTGTGATATTATTGAAAATATWGAYGGTTTAAATAARTTAAACGATTGTTTTTTAGGRTTRAATGAATGTGATTCTAAAAAYCCTTGCCCAGTACATTTTATTGTTGARCCTTTTAAAAACAGTATTATGGGGAAGTTTAGAGATAAGACCATCATGGAATTTGCTAARGAAATTTCAGAGAAAGGAAGAGTACTTACATTAAAAGATATCATRCCTGATATTGATRAAAAAGACTAAATAANTTTTTAWATTGAYAATTATCATACTTTTGTTCRGCAGAATAGTATATTTTTGCTGCAATTCMAGTARARGAYAAAAAGGTCTTTTACTAATTAAYCAAGATTAACTAATTAAACTCACTAAAACATGTTATCTAAAAAACAGGCAAGAGCTTTCTTTCTAGKTGGAACATTWGTAACGTTTCTTWTTTTTATAGGGCTTACAGTGTATTCATTATCTGAAGGACAAGATCAAACAAATCATGAAAAYCTTACMGAYTCWGTRGTAAGAGGWAAAGAAATTTGGGAATCCAATAATTGTATGGGTTGYCAYACCTTGTTAGGAGARGGAGCGTATTATGCACCTGAATTAACCAAAGTTATTGATAGATTAAATTTGAAATACGATGGTAATGGAGAAGAAGTTATCAAAAGTATTTTAATGTCTGAAGGACCTTGGCAACCAAATGGCAGAAAAATGGTGGCTTATGGAATGACTGAAGGGGAAGCTACAGACGTTGTAGARTTCTTTARATGGATWGGWRAAATAGATTTAAACGGATTTGGAGAGATTGTAGGTGTAGATAGAAAWATATCTCCATTAGCAAAAGATAAAATTAACAACTAAACAAAAGCATTATGAAATATAAATCACAAAAAGTAGCATATTGGTTTTTTGCCCTTTCAATGCTATTGTTAGTATTACAAATTATTTATGGTTTTATTATGGGATTTGCCCGTATAGGATTTGATAATTTACACGAATTTATACCTTTTAACACCGCCAGAGCAGTACATACAAATTTATTAGTTGTTTGGTTATTATCTGGTTTTATGGGTGCAGCTTATTATATTATTCCAGAAGAAGCTCAGCGAGAACTGGTAAGCGTTAAATTAGCGTATGTGCAGTTAATTAGTTTAGCCATAGTTGGTGTAGCAGCTGTTATAGGTTTTCATTTTAACATTTGGGAAGGAAGAAAATTTTTAGAAATTCCAAGAGGTTTAGATTATTTAGTAGTCATAAATGTATTACTATTTATGGGGCTTATTTTAGTCACCTTGTTTAAAGGTAAAAGGCAAACAACAACTGCTTTAGTATTAACAATGGGACTTTTATTTGCAGCCCTATTATATTTGCCAGGAATGATACCTTTTGATAGTCAAGTAACAGATTCATTTTTCAGATGGTGGGTAGTTCACTTATGGGTTGAAGGTGTATGGGAATTAATTATGGGTGGTATTTTATCATTCTTATTAATAAAATTGACAGGTGTTGATAGAGAAGTAATTGAAAAATGGTTGTACGTAATTGTAGGTTTAACATTCTTGTCAGGTGTACTTGGTACGGGTCACCATTATTATTATATAGGTGTAAATAAAATTTGGTTAATTGTTGGTGGTATATTCTCAGCATTAGAGCCTTTAGCGTTCTTAGCAATGGCATTATTTGCCGTTAATATGTATAGAAAAGGAGAAAGAAAGCACCCTAACAAATTAGCTTTATATTGGACTTTAGGAGCTGCAATTGTATCATTTGTAGGTGCAGGACTTTTAGGRTTTGCKCACACATTRCCTCAAACCAATTTATAYACRCACGGTACGTTAGTTACTGCAATGCACGCTCACTTRGCATTTTGGGGAGCATATGCAATGATTGTTTTTGCCATAATWAGTTAYAGTTTACCTAATATGACTGGAAGAAARTTATATCAAAGTGCTAARGGWAGAGCMGCTTTTTGGTTATCAAATGTWGGAATGGTTGGTATGACGGTTGCTTTTGGTGTTGCKGGTGTAGTTCAGGTTTATTTAGARCGAAAATTTGGAATGGACTTTATGGCTGTTCAAAAAGAAATTAGTGTGCACTTTGTWGTATTATTAYTRTGTGCATCTCTTTTTACAACAGGTATTGTRTTTTTTATAATTGATTTCTATAAACACGGAACTCCAACTGATGAAGCRTTGGAARTAAAAGAATAAAAAATTAAATAGTATCAGTTANNANATACTAYTATAAAACTTTAATTGTAGTTTTTTTAGATTGATTTCCAGAGTTKAARATTATTAGTTATTTTCCATACWAATTAACAAATAATYTAATGCTCTGGTTTTCTTTTTTAKAARCTCAAAACTTTAATTATGACAAATAATTCTCCTTATTATCATGCTATTGGTAAAGAAACAGAAGTTTTCGAACATGCATATAAAAATAAAATACCATTTTTATTAAAAGGACCAACTGGAACTGGRAAATCTAGATTTATAGAGTTTATGGCTCATAAATTGAGTAAAAAATTAATTACCATTTCTTGTCATGAAGAAACTTCTTCAACCGACTTAATTGGTAGATATATTATTAAAGGAGCAGAAACTATTTGGATGGATGGCCCATTAACTGTTGCCATTAAAGAAGGATCTATAATTTATTTGGATGAAATTGCGGAAGCAAGACCAGATGTTATTGTTGCAATTCACTCTCTAACAGATCATAGGCGTGAATTRTTTATTGATAAATTGGGAGTAACAGTMAAAGCACATGAAGGTTTTATGTTGGTAGCRTCRTTYAATCCTGGGTATCAAAAAGGATTTAAAGAGTTAAAACCATCAACCAGACAACGATTTATTGCAACTGCTTTTGCATAYCCTGAACCTAAAATTGAAACAGAAATTTTAGTGAATGAAACAGGAATTGATGCAGGTATTGCTAAGAAATTAGTAAATATTGCGACTAAAATTAGAAATCTAACTGAACTTGGTTTGGCTGAAACAGTATCCACACGTTTGTTAGTAGATGCAGCTAAAYTAATTCATAGTGGTTTACCAAAAAGAYTGTCTGTTGAAGTGGCAGTTGTAGAACCATTAACTGATGATCTTGAAGTGGTAGAAGCTTTAAAAGACCTGTGTAATTTAATGATTTAGGATAGATTTTAGAATTGAGTAGTTGGTATTTAGTGCCACTGAAATGGTTTTTATAAGTTTTATAAAGAAAAATCTCAATACTAACATCTCATTACTCAATACTTTATAACAATGTTTGAACCAGATGAATATATATTTACCAAGTTAGCTTATTATTTCAARCGTAGAAGAAAGAAAAAGCAAGAAGGTAATTTACAGGCCGTAACATTAAACGAATTAAAGCCTCGTTTAACAATATTGGCACGTGCTATTACAGGTAAATCTATTGAGGTTTATGATGCTGAAAGAGAGGGAGGATACAAAAATAACAACTTCTTTTTACCTACGAAATTTGATGAATTTCTAACAGTTGAAGAAAATATATCATTCTATTTATTTAGAGTTTTATATTTATCAGTTCAAAAAAACTTAMAGTTAAAYTGGAATGATGRAAATGAACATGAATTAGAAGTATCTCARCAAAAATCKAAAGAAACTTCCAATCAAGTTTTGAAATCTTTATTTGATCAGTTTCCCATCACAAAACAATACCACGAAAAATTCATTCATTTTTATAAAGAAAAGGTTAAAGATCAATCTTTGGCTGATTATTCTTTTATTTATGGAAAATGGATGCGTGATAATCCTGAAGACGATGTTAAGGACGAATTACGAAACTTTACAGATAAGGTTAAAAAAGGAGATGAGGAACAACCTAAAACCATTTTAAAGTCCAAAGCTGTTGAAGAGATAATTTCAGTTCAGGTTGATGTTAAACAGCAGGAAGATGCAGTTCTTCAACATCAATTTGAAAAAGTTGAAACTGCTGAAGAATTTGGAGGGAATTTTAAAGATTTTGATGGGGATGATGATTTGGATGATCACTCTAATGCATTGGATGAAATTAATATGAAATATACGGTGCGTGTTGATGATACGGCTCATTCAGTTTATCAAGCAGATTTTATTGAAAACACAACAGTTTCAGAAAGTGCAGAAATTGATGGAACAGGATACCATATTAAATATGATGAGTGGGATTATACGAAAAGAGCATATAAAAATGATTTTTGTAAAGTATATCCAAAATCTTTGTTAAAAACAGATGTTGGTTATTATAAACGAACATTGAATGAACATAGGTCCACTTTAACAGGTTTGCGTAAAATGTTAACTACGGTTAACAATAAATACCAACAGCAAAGAAGGCAAACTCAAGGAGATGAATTTGATATAGATGCCATAACAGATTTGTTTGTTGATGTGCATTCTGGGCATACTCCTTCAGAAAAAATATATTTATCAAAAAGAAAAAAGGAAAAAGATTTATCAATACTGCTGTTGCTAGATGTAAGTCTTTCAAGTGATGGTTATGCGGCTGGAAACAGAGTTATTGATGTTGAAAAACAGGTTTCAATTTTGTTTGGAGAAATTCTAGAAGAGTTTAATATTGATTTTTCAATAGATTGTTTTTATTCTAAAACYMGAAAYCACTCTAGTTATATTACCATTAAAGATTTTGATGAAGACTGGAATAAAGCAAAATTTAAAGTTGGAGCAGTGGAGCCTAGCGGTTATACCCGAATTGGWGCTGCTTTAAGACATTCGGGTGCAATGTTAGATAAACGRGATACCAAAAATAAATGGGTCATCCTTATTTCTGATGGAAAACCAAATGATTATGATAAATATGARGGWAAATATGGKGTMAATGATGTMAARCARGCRYTKCGWGAACTMAAYSARCGYCAKATMAATTCSTATGCAYTRGCMATTGAAGCRCAGGCWAAATATTATYTRCCKCARATGTTYGGKCAAAAYCATTATCAAATYYTAACTACWCCAGTWGAAYTRYTKCAATCTTTGGTWMAGTTRTATGAAAAAATWARACACCAAWSTTAARTSWRKWYWRAMAAWMTAKWYWRTWWWWATTKMWRWTRKYYWYYGKSWGRAATTMTRAYAAATGTCATTGGAAACAAACTTTAACATAATAATAAAAGACAAAAAGGTATTTTATTATTATATTTGTACCCTAATTAAGAATGAAATTATAATTATGAGTATAACTAAAGAAAAAACGGTTGCAGAAGTGGTAACTGAAAATGTAGGAGCAGACCATGTTTTTAGTAAATATAAAATAGATTTTTGCTGTGGTGGAGGAATGAGTATTGAAGAAGCATGCAAAGATAGCGGGGTTGAGTTTGAGACTGTAAAACTTGAAATTGAAAATATAAAAAGTATAATAGTTGGAGATTCAGATTTATCTAAAATGGATTTAATAGGTGTTATTAAATACGCTACAAATAATCATCACAACTATTTAAATGAAAATAGTATTCAATTAGTGCCATTGGCAGCAAAAGTTGCTGAGGTACATGGACAAGACCATAAAGAAGTTGTTGAAATTAATATTTTATTTAGTAAGGTTGTAAGTGAATTAGGGGAGCAAATAGCTCTTGAAAAAAATGTGCTGTTTCCGTTTGTAACAAAGTTTATTGAGCAAGAGAAAAGCAAAACAGAAAATGCTCAAGCTATTACAGAAATTTTAGAACAATCAATTAAAAATATTGAAGCAGCTTACGTATTGGCTGGTGATGCATTTAAATCTATTTCAAAATTATCTTCAAATTATACAGTGCCTGTAGGAGCTTGTAACTCTTATATATTTTTGTATGAAAAATTGGAAGAATTCGAACATGAATTGCATAAATACATTCATTTCGAAAAAAATATACTATTCCCGAAACTTTTAAAATTAACTTAATTTCAAATTTTATTGAAATCAATATAAAAAATATAAAAATGAATTCATTTTTACCTACAGTAGAGAAATTACCGAAAAACCACCCAGTAAAAGTTTATTACGAGGAAGGAACTTTAATTCAAGATATTTTATTTGAATTAAATGAGGTAAATTCGGTTGAAGATTTTCAAAAATATTTCAACATTTTTAATCAATTAACAACTATTGAAAAAAGATTTGCACGTAAAGAAAATCAATTGTTTCCATACCTTGAAAAGCATGGTTGGAATGGGCCAAGCCAAGGAATGTGGTCTTTTCATGATAATTTAAGAGATCAAATTAGACTATTAAACGGTTATAATACAGATCAAAATACAATTAAAATTGTAGAAAATCTTCCATATTTGATAGAAGGAATTAAACGATTAATGTCTATTGAGGATGCTAAATTATTTCCAAAATCTATGGAGTTGTTAACTGCTGATGATTGGAAAGAATTTTATGAAGGAGACGAGGAAGTTGGTTGGATGTTACTAAAAAAACCGGCTCCATATCCTGAGGTTGAAGAAGGAGGTTATGTACACCCAAGTGAAGATTTTAAAAAGCGTGACTTATCATTTTCTTTAGATAATACATTTCATTATGACGAAGGTTATATGACACCTGAACAAGTGAATTTATTATTACGTTTTTTACCTGTTGATATTACATATGTAGATGAAAATGACAAGGTGATTTTTTACAATAGAGGAGAAGACAGAGTTTTTACAAGAAGTAAAGGAATTATTGGACGAGAAGTTAAGTTTTGCCACCCTCCAAGAAGTGTGGATATGGTATTACGAATTGTGGCTGAATTTAAAGCCGGAACTAAAGATGTTGCAGAATTTTGGTTCAATTTTAAAGGGAGAGTAATTCATATTAGATATTTTGCAATACGTGACAATGATAAAAATTACAAAGGTGTAATTGAAATGTCTCAAGATATTACAGAGATTCAAAAATTAGAAGGGCAAAAACGATTGTTAGACTGGGATTAATTAAATTGAAATGAGTACTAAAACAATTGATGTAAAAAATATCTATTATCCTCCAGGAGGAATTTTAATGTGGATTATTATATTTCTTGAGTTAATTACTTTTGGAATGGCTTTAATTGCTATGGCAATTTACAGTAAAGATGAACCTGTAATTTTTCATAACTCAAGGCTTCTTTTAAATACAACTTACGGAACAATTAACACCATTTTTTTAATTACCAGTGGATTTTTTATGGCTCAATCGGTTCATAGTTTAAAAAGTGGAAATATTAAAAAATCCAAGTTGTATTTAAAATTAACAATGCTTGGAGGGGTACTTTTTCTTATTTTAAAAGGTATTGAATATTATGCCAAAATTGAGGCAGGATTAACAGTTGGGCACAATACATTTTTTACTTTTTATTGGATGCTAACATTGTTTCATGTGATCCATGTAATTGTTGGTTTGGTAATTTTAACAACAGTTTATTTTGGGTTGAAAAAAGAGAAAACACCTTCATCTATTGAAGATGTAGAAGCTAGTGCTGCATTTTGGCATATGTGCGATTTAATTTGGTTGTTATTATTTCCAATAATTTATTTGATCTTTTAAAATGAAAAAACATCTATTTATAAAAGTATTACTATTGCTAATTGGGTTAACTATAATGTCAGCTTTAGTAGCAAACGGACTATTAATTTCAAGTTCCTCTCAATCAATTATAATTTTTCTTTCAATTTTAAAATTTATTGGAGTTTCATTTTATTTTATGGAACTAAAAAAAGCTCATATTTTTTGGAAATCTTCTGTTCTAATATTTCTTATAATGTTTTCAGTTATAACAATAATAATAGTATAGAATACAGAATTATATTGAAGTTGTTAGTTTGGTTTGAATCAGAATCATTGATGTTAATTCTCAATGATTCTGATTTTTTTAGTTTAGAGTGTTAAATTCTATTTTTGAAGAAGTGTAAACTGTATGTGTTTGWGTTTTAAAATCTTCTTTTKTAGCTTTAAAAATATTATCAACATAGGTTTGCGGGTTTAAATCAATTAGAGGAAACCATGTACTTTGAACTTGAATTTGAAGTTTATGCCCTTTTTTAAAAGTATGATGAATATCTTGTAACTTTATATTAACAGACGTTTTTTTGTTTGGAATAAAAGGCTCAGGATGTGAAAAACTATTTCTAAATTTACCTCTCATTACCTCACTTCTTACCATTAAATGATAATTGCTCATTCTTAGATGCTTTTGCATTTTTTTGTTATTATCTTCTGTGTTTGATGGGTGAACATCAATAACCTTTACAATCCAGTCAGCAGCTGTCCCTGTTGTTGCTACTTGAAGTTTAGCTAAAATATCACCAACTAATGTCAAATCATTTTCTAAAACTTCAGTTTCAAAAACCAATACATCTCCTCTTCTAGCTGCAAACCGTTGGTCGTCTGTCATATATTTTCTTGGTGTGAAAACAGATTTTATATCTTCAGAATAAGGAACTGGCTTTTGAATGTTGCTTATAAATTGTATGCTAGTCTCATTTTCTTCTGAAGTAGATAGTTTTTGATTTTTAGAGAGGTAAAATGTTTTGGGCGTTGCATTTTTTGGAGGCCAAATAGTATAAGAATTCCACTCTTTTTTACCCGTATCATAAACATATGCTTCGGGTAAACCAGAGTTCTTATCGCCATTTCCTTTTAGAAAATGATTAAAAAATTTAGTTTCAACGTGCTGTTGATATTTCAACGAAATTGAATCTCCAAAATAATAATTTCCAACGGTATTTTTTGGATTGGTACTTGCCCATTGTCCGTGACTCCAAGGTCCAAAAACCAGTGTGTTATAATTATCTTTATTATATTTCTCTATTGTTTTGTAAGTTTCTAAAGGTCCATACAAATCTTCAGCATCAAATTGTCCTGTAACAACCATTGTTGCAACAGTTGGTTTTATATTTTTTAAGTGCTGAATAATTCCTTTGCTTTGCCAAACTTCATCATAATTTGGATGTTCTTTTAATTCTTTCCAAAAGAAATCTTCCACTTTATCCTCAATTTGTACCACTGGATTATCTAGCTTTTCATATTTAAAATAGTTGTCAAGATTACTTAGCGGTCCGGCATCTAAAAAGAATTGATATTGATCTTTTGTTTTAATATTTGGAAATTTATACCAAGATGAGTCGGTAGGTTTATCTCTTGGAGTTCCAAATAAAGAAGTTATTCTAAAGTAGCTTAATAAATATGCCCCATTATGGTGGAAATCATCAAAAAAGAAATCACCAATACAAGCCTGTGGTGATGCAGCTTTTAAAGCCGGATGTGCATCAATAGTTGAATACGTACTATAAAAACCAGGATAAGAAATTCCCCAGGTTCCAACATTTCCATTATTGGTTTCAACATTATTCACTAGCCAATCTATGGTGTCATAGGTATCTGAACTTTCGTCAATGTCTTTGTTACTTTCTTTATTGGGAATATAAGCACGCATATTATCGTAGATGCCTTCGCTCATCCATCTACCTCTTACATCTTGATACACAATAATATTTCCTTCTTTCATTAAATGTGTATTTGGAGCAATTGTACGTTTAAACTTATCTGTACCATAGGGTTTAACACTATAAGGGGTTCTTTGAAGTAAAATAGGATATGTTTTACTTTTATCTTTAGGTGAATATATAGAAGTAAACAATTTAACACCATCGCGCATGGTAATGGTTGTTTCTAATTTATCATAATTTTCTTGAACGTAGTTTGAAGAAATTAGATCTTTTGAATTTGTTTTTTTGCAGCTGATGATAGTTATACCAATAAAAAGTATAATAAATACTGAGAGTCAGGTATCACTTTTAAACTAAAATAGAGTGTACTTACTCTAAGCTAATCTCTATTCCTGCTACCCTCCTCAATAAGCAAAAAATAAGCCAGTTTTATTTGTGTTCAATAATCCTTTAAATATAAGTTAATTGGGGCTTCATTTCATTTACGTATATACTAACCATTCTTTCAAAATACTAATTAATTAAACACCTCTTATGTATCAGCTCGTACGTCGATTCCTCATCGTTGTCATCATCCTTCTTAGCTTAATCGCTATTGCAGCCGTCACTGTTTATAAAACACTCGCACCTAAACTACCTGATGCTCGCATACTTCGCACCACCCAGCTACAAGTACCTTTAAGAATTTTTAGTGCTGAAGGATTATTGATTGCTGAATTTGGTGAGAAACGGCGGATACCTCTTCAATATACCGATATGCCCGAGCCACTTATTCAGGCCGTGCTTGCCGCTGAAGATGATCGCTTCTTTAGTCATCCTGGTGTTGATTATCAAGGTATTCTTCGAGCCGTTTACTCCTTGGTAACCACTGGGGTAAGGGCGCAGGGTGGCAGTACAATCACCATGCAAGTTGCTCGTAACTTTTTCTTAAGCCGTGAAAAAACATACCTAAGAAAATTAAATGAAATTATTTTAGCCTTACAAATTGAACAGGTGCTCACCAAAGAAGAAATTCTTACACTCTATTTAAACAAAATTTATTTAGGAAACCGCTCTTATGGTGTGGGTGCCGCAGCCAAAGTGTATTATGGAAAATCATTAGAGGAGCTGACTTTACCTCAATTTGCAATGATTGCAGGGCTCCCCAAAGCCCCCTCAAAATTCAATCCTCTGGTTAATCCCGATCGAGCAAAATTACGTCGTGATTATGTGCTTCGCCGTATGTGGCAAGTAGGTTATATTGAAAAACAAACTTACCTCACTGCTATTGAAGCGCCCGTTACCTCCAGTTACCACCATCGTGTTGTTGATGTCTACGCTCCTTATGTTGCTGAAATGGTTCGCACAAAATTAATCGACCAATATGGCGATAAAGCCTACAGCATGGGATTAAATGTACATACAACCCTCCGCTTAAAACATCAGCAAGCCGCAAACAATGCACTACAATCCGCTCTGCTCGCTTATGATAAGCGCCATGGATTCCGTGGCGCTCAGAATACGCTCGCTCTTGAACAAGATATGACTACTGAAGATTATGAGCAATTATTATCTACATTTGAACGTATTGGTCCCTTGTCTACTGGAGTTGTTATTAAATTAGAGCCCAAACTGGCTCACATCTATGTCAAGCAAGCAGGGCTAACAACGCTTTCTTTAAGCGACCTTGCTTGGGCAAGAAAACAATTTRGCACCAATAGYAAAGGAAAAGCACCCACAAAGGTTGAAGACGTGCTCGCCACTGGCGATGTAATTTATATGCATCAAGATAGCCAACAAAAGTGGCAACTTGCTCAACTTCCCGAAGTAGAAGGGGCAATTATTGCCGTTTCTCCTTTTGATGGGGCAGTAACAGCCTTAACCGGAGGATTTGAATATTTCCAGAATAARTTTAACCGCGTTACACAATCCTATCGACAACCAGGCTCAGGTTTTAAACCTTTCATTTATTCTGCTGCACTGGAAAAAGGCTATACCGCTGCTACCATTATAAATGATGCTCCCGTAGTGTTAGATGACCCCAGCCTAGAAAATGTTTGGCGTCCTAAAAACGCCAGTGGGAAATTTTATGGGCCGACACGATTACGGGTTGCACTGACCAATTCACGCAACCTTGTCTCAATACGTATATTACGAGATATTGGCATCAAATATACTATTAATTATGTTGGGAAATTTGGTTTTGACACGCAAAAAATCCCTCAGAGTCTATCGCTTGCCTTAGGGAGTGGTAGTGTTTCACCGTGGGATATGGCTCGCGCCTATTCGACTCTAGCAAACGGTGGATATCGTGTTGAACCTTATATTATTCAGCGAATAGAAGACGCCTCCGGTACCATCCTCATGCAGTCAGAGCCCGTCACGGTATGTGAAACATGTATTGTAATGACACATCAACAATCAATTGATGAAGTTGATCTTACAACGACAAAACCAGCCAGCCGTATAATGACCCCACAAAACAATTACATTATGAATAGTTTGTTACGGGATGTAGTGCGGTATGGAACGGGCCATAAAGCAATGGAGCTTGGACGGAACGACCTAGCAGGAAAAACAGGTACAACCAATGATCAAGTGGATGCATGGTTTAATGGCTTTCACCCCGAATTAGTTGCCATAAGTTGGGTAGGATTTGATTCACCAAAATCTTTAGGTAGAGGAGAATATGGTGGCAAAGCGGCACTCCCTATGTGGATGGATTTTATGAAAGTTGCACTTGAGGGTATGCCAGACGAACCCTTAAAGAAACCTGTTGACATGATCACCGTGAAAATTGATCCAACAACGGGGTTACTTGCACGGTCAGGCGCTGAAGGCACCCTTTCTGAAACATTCCGCAGTGGCCATATCCCTGAACTAATGCCACTCTCTCTTGATGAGGCTATAAACGGGGGAGACCCCTATAATTCTGACAACCAAGAGCTATTTTAATGGCCACGCATAAGGGGTAAATTATTTTACGCGTTTAGCCAATGTGCCCAGCTCTAGCCTTCCTTTAGGATAATCACCATTCAGTAATCGGAGTTGTGATTCAGCACTATTGGTAATATGAGATCTTGTTGCCCATAGAGCATAACTATCACGCTTGGTAACAGTAACAATTTCGATTTTTTTTGCTTTCGCTAATGATTTCTCATCATTTCGTAGTCGATGAAAACTGACCGCTGTATTAATAAAGTCTTTATCAAAATTATTAAAATCTTGCTTATCTTTAACTGTCGAATAGAAAATAAAGGCTTGTGTTCCTTTATAGATAATAGAAATCCTCGCAGGCAGCCCGTTAACATCAAATAATCCTGTATAGCCTTTTAAACCGTTGACGCTTAAATCTCGGCCGGCTCTTAATTTTTTAATTTTTAACCGCTGCTTAATGAATTCTTTTGTTGATAATTTTCGATTTATATCCTCAACACCCACTTCAATGAAGGCCTTGCCTCCCTCTGAAATAGCTTGCAAACTACTAGGGTTATTATTTATTTGCCAGCCAGCAGGAAAGCTAAGACTAAAATCCATGGCTAAATGATAGAAGTTTTGCCCCGATCTAATGCCTTGTTTTTCATTATCACCAAAGACCATGCCGTTAATCTGTGCTAAATATTCTTTCTGCTTTAAAAGCCCTGCTTGTGAATTCTTATATTTATCTGCCGCGGCAACTACGCCCTGTAACCGTGTATCATTATCTGGGTGACTTGCAAAAATGCCATGATAGCCACTTTGTGCTTCACGTCCTTGTTTCTTCGCCTGCTCAGCAGAAAACACCTCTTGGTCTTTTAAAACTCGAATGACTTCTATCATAGCCTTAGGGTCATAGCCCGAACGCGCCAAATATTCAGCGCCAAGTCCATCTGATTGCAACTCATGTTCTCGCCCGTACCCACTTAATAAGGCTCCGCCCAGTATATTGAATATATTCTGCGCTCCCGCCCCCCGAAGTTCAGGAAAAAGAATTGATCCCACAATATAACCAAAATTTGCTGCCTGTGCCGCACTCTGCTGACGCACACCATGGCGTGCTGTCACATGGCCAATTTCATGACCCAATACAGCCGCTAACTCAGCTTCTGAGTTCAAGTAAGACATTAGGCCCCGTGTGATATAAATATAACCACCAGGCAAAGCAAAGGCATTAATAACCGATGAATCTAATACGGTAAAACGATAAACAAGATTTTTACGGTGACTGACCGCCGCTAACCTATCACCAACAGATTGCACATAACGTTGTAGCTTCTCATCATCATAACGACCAAATTGGGCAATGATTTTAGGGTGGTTGGTTCTCCCCATAGCGATTTCACTATCTTCGCTTAACATGACAAAATCACTTTCACCGGTTACCGGGTTTTGTGCACAACCACTTAAGCCCATAAACGACAAAGCCCCCACTAATAATAAGCAGAGGCTTCGTAATATACTGCGATATGTATCTTTTACAATCACACTATCTTTCCTTTTCCAGAAGTTAATCTGGTTTAAATTATTTTCCGTATTTTTGACGGAATTTATCAACACGACCAGCAGTATCTAATACTTTCTGTTTACCCGTATAAAACGGATGGCATTCAGAGCAAACATCTAATGTAAGTGCTTTGTCTCGTGTCGAGCTTGTTTTAAATTTGTTACCACAACTACAAGTAACATCGATTTCATTGTATTCTGGATGGATATCCGCTTTCATATCTATACTCAATTCAAATTTTAGTGTTTGGTCGAACCCACGGAAAATATTAATGCTAAACCGAGGTGCTTAGAACCGCGTAATTCTACCGATCAATGCTTATGACAGCAAGCTTTTTATTTGGTTCACCTTATTATACTTTCTCTGCTACTAATATTGCTTGATTCCGCAGCCCTTTCTTAGGGTCGCCTAATAAAGCATCTTGCTGATAAATGCGCACTTTCATTTCCGGAAACAGTTGCAACAACTCATTATCTGCTAACAAATAATCAGGATTTTTAGGACCTTGCTCACTTGTTTTTTGTTGGCAGTAGGTTTGATAAAATAGTATGCCGCCTGGTTTCAGTGCTGAATAAAGCTGAGCACACAATGCACGATCTAAGAAAAAGCTTACCACTAAAACGTCAATGCTTTCGGGCAATGGCGGAGAGAGGATAACATCGTGTACCTGTGCATCGATATTAAGCTGTTTAACATTAATGTGTTTTTCCAACTGCTCAATAGCAACAGCTGAGGCATCCCAAGCCCACACCTCAAGACCTGATTGCGCTAAAAGCAAGGCATTTCCTCCTTGTCCACAGGCCAGATCCAGTGCTATTCCTTCTGTTGGTAACAAATAGCTATAATTTATTAATACTGATGATGCCGTAGGCTCTAATAATTTGTTTCGATAAATATTATCCCACTTTTCTTGTAAATCACCCACAATCTACCTTCTCCAGAACGCAGGGCTCAACACAACTAATAATGTAAATATTTCTAAACGCCCTAACAGCATTGCCACACATAACATCCATTTTGCAGGTGCATTAATCTCACCAAAATTAGCCCCCACATCACCCAAGCCTGGCCCTAAATTATTTAAGCATGCTGTTACCGCAGAAAAAGAGGTGATGATATCAAGTCCTGTTGCCATCAAAAATAAGTGCATCGTGCCGAAACAAAACACATACAAAGCAAAAAAGCCCCATACCGCTCCGACGACTTTTCTCGGTATCGCTTTATTATTCACTTTAATTGCAAATATGCCATTAGGATGAATTAACCTTAATACTTCCCTATAGCCTTGTTTAAATAGCAGCATGACACGAATAACTTTCATACCACCACCTGTTGATCCAGCACAGCCGCCAACATAACTTGTCATCAATAATAAAATAGGTAAAAATCCTGGCCATAGATAATAGTCTGCAGTGGTGAAACCTGCTGTTGTACCAATGGAGACTGTTTGGAATGTACCTTGATGAATCGCATCCCAAGGACTATCAAAGGTATGGGTAAAATAAAGGTACGTTGAAGTGACAATTGAGATAACCAATAGAATTAGAAGATAGGTTCGCAGTTCTGCATCGTGAAGATAATGGCGAATTGAACGGTGACGCCATGCTAAAAAGTGCAAGGAGAAATTCATCCCTGCTAGCAACATAAATACAACCGTAACCATTTCGACTGTCGAGCTGTTAAAATAGCCTATGCTGGCATCATGCGTTGAAAACCCACCAATGGCTACGGTCGAAAAGCTATGGCCTATGGCATCAAACCAACTCATTCCCGCCCATTTAAATGACACTGCACAGGCAATGGTTAATGTTAAATATATATACCACAGTGCTTTTGCCGTTTCAGTGATCCGCGGTGTGAGTTTAGAATCTTTCATCGGCCCTGGTGTTTCGGCACGATATAACTGCATTCCCCCCACACCTAATAAGGGCAGAATTGCAACCGCCAAGACCACAATCCCCATGCCCCCTAACCATTGTAAAAATTGTCGATAAAACAATACCGCTTCGGGCAAATTATCAAGGCCCGTTAATACTGTAGCTCCCGTAGTAGTCAGCCCCGACATCGATTCAAATACCGCATCGGTGAAGGTCATATTGGGCACTTCGGTTAAGAAAAAAGGCAATGCACCTGAAATACCTAATGTTATCCAAAACATCACTACTACTAAAAACCCATCACGAATCTTGAGCTCTTTTCGATGTTTTCGCACCGGCAACCAAATAAGAAAACCGGAAACAAATAATAAAATAAAGGCTGTCACAAAGGCACGAATAGAACCGTCATCATAGAATAACGAAACAGCAATAGGCGGCAATAAGGTAACGCTAAATAAGCTAAGTAAAATACCTAAAATTCGTTGTATGGTAAGAAACTGCATTACACCGCTCGGTTTGAAAAGGTAACACGATGATACGCCCAGATCAGCAACATGAACAGTGACATTAATAAGACTGTCCACTGTCCCAGTGCAACATAAGGCGTGACGCCTTGATGTGGCTGCACCATCTCTGTCAAAACATCTTCTTCAAACTGTTTTGATGTTGCTCGAAGTTTTCCGCGCTCATCAATAAAAGCTGAAATGCCATTTGTCGTTGCCCGTACAATAGGTCGCCCGGTTTCTAAGGCTCGGTTCTGTGATATTTGTAAATGTTGGTGAGGCGCTAAAGAATCGCCATACCAACCATTATTACTGGCGTTCACTAAAATCGTAGCCTCGGGTAATGCCGTCAATATCTCCCGTGAGAAAACATCTTCAAAACAAATTGATACACCAATTTTCTGACCTGCCACATCAAATAACCCTTGTGTCTTTGGCCCTTTCGTAAACGATGACATCGGCAAATCAAAAAAAGCAATTAAGCCGCGTAGCCATGCAAAGGGAACAAATTCACCAAAGGGGACTAAGTGACGTTTATAATAAAATTCATGGTTTGAACCTAGCGACATCATACTATTGTAATAATTATTAGAGTCTTCTGCCTTTACGGGCAAGCCTACTAATAAATCAGTGCCATTTTGTTTCGCCAATTCCTGTAGCGGATCAAAAAATACTTTTTTAGCGTTATGATAAAAAATAGGGGTCGCATTCTCCGGCCAAACGATTAAGTCACTGTCCCAATGTTGTTCCGTTCTTGCTTGATACAATGCCAATATTTTAAATATTTGTTTTGGGTCCCACTTTGTCTCTTGCGGTATATTTCCTTGAATAATACTGACTTTAATTTCATCATCTACGGGATAAGTCCACATAATAGAATTCAGAGCGTAGCCCCCCAACCATATTAGGGCAAAAACACCTGCCAGCCACCAGCGCTTTGATTGCCACATCATGGCTAACAATCCTGCTGAAAAAGCAACCAGCAATGAAACCCCTAATACACCAATAATAGGAGTATAACCTCGCAGCGGCCCATCAATTTGACTCACTCSMAKMKCMRSYSATGGNAAAACYRGTTAAAAAYACAATTTTAATCCATTCAAAAACTARCCAAGCRACAGGAARRAGWAGTAMATAGTCCCAGCCAGAAAGCRTTAGRCCCGTTAGTTTYTTGCTWCCCCATGTAATTAGACCGACAAAAATAGCCAGAAAAGCCACAAAAATRGCGGTTAAYAARCCSGCTAAAATCATYCCTGACCCRCCGAAGTCATGAATRGCTACATAAACCCAAGATATACCTACGCCAAATAACCCTAAACCAAATAAATAACCACGTAACGCTGCCTGCTTTGCTGCRATCCCTTGCAGCGACAAGAATAACAACAYCAAACTAATAACAGCCACRGGRTAATAATGAAAGGGAGAAAATGCCAGTGGTAATGCCATTCCCGCTAATAATACAATGATATTATTCCGCCACTGTGACCCGCCTTGTTCAGTGAAGCRCATCATCCTTCAGTATCACTTTCCTGTTTAGCTTCAGTTTGYACAATCATCTCAAGCAAATGAATTCGACGGCTATCAGCCCTAAGCACTKTAAACTGAAATTTCCCTATTGTTATCTGCTCATCACGTTCGGGCAAATGACCAAATTGATTGATCACAAAACCACCTACCGTATCAAAATCGTCGTCACTCCAATGACTATGGAAATATTCATTAAAATCTTCAAGTGAGGTTAATGCTTTCACAATATACGTGTTGTCGTTACGCTGCAAAATAGCCGCATCGTCATCGATATCATGTTCATCATCAATTTCGCCCACAATTTGCTCWAMMASATYTTCAATSGTSAYCAKTCCWKCSACACCGCCGTATTCATCAACGACTATGGCCATATGATTACGACGCGCTCTAAATTCTCGTAACAAAACATTCAAACGTTTACTTTCAGGAATAAAAACTGCAGGTCGTAATAATTCACGAAGATTAAAATCTAACTTGCCCGATGAGATAACGCCTGCCAATAAATCTTTTGCCAATAAAATYCCGATCACATCATCGCGGTCATCATCAATCACAGGGAATCGAGAATGAGCTGTTTCAGCAATAAGTTTCAATGTTTCCTCAGTAGAAGCATCGCGCGACACCATGACAACTTGTGAGCGAGGAATCATCACATCACGCGCATGCAATTGCGATACACTGAGCGCACCTTCCACTATGGCCAGTGTTTCAGCATCAATAACATGCTGTTGTGATGCGCTACGAAGTGAATCAATTACTTGTTCTAAATCTTGTGGTTCCCAAAAGAATCGGCTTAATTTTTGTAGCCAAGAACTCTGTTTAGCCCTGCTCGTTCGCGCTTCACTCATTTATTGTCACCTTGATCTTGATAGGGATCGTTGATTAACAGTGTTTTTAAGATTGTCACTTCTAATGCTTCCATTACTTCTGCTTCGTCATCTTCCATATGATCATAGGCTAACAAATGTAAACATCCATGCACCACCATATGTGCCCAATGATCTTGAATAGTCTTATTTTGTTCTAATGCTTCCTTTTCCACAATGCTCGTGCAAATAATCAAATCACCCAATAATCTAGGTTCCATAGGAAAAGATGAATCAAATGGAAATGATAAAACATTCGTTGGCCCCGACTTTTTCCGATAAGTTGAGTTCAGTTCTGCACTTTCTTGCTCATCGACCAGTCGAATGCTTAATTCACAGTCAGAAGAATCCGTACCTTCTTGTTCTATTGTGGCTTCAATCCAAGACTGAAACAGCCCCTGTTCAGGAACGTTACCCTCACATACATTTTGCAAATCGACAATCACTGTCATGAAGTTTCACGCTCCGCATTTTCATAAGCCACAACCACTTTTTGCACTAAAGAATGACGCACCACATCTTTGGCTTGGAAAAAAGTAAAACCAATGCCCTCCACATCTTTTAATACGTCAATGACATGACGAAGACCGGAGGCTTGCGGATTAGGCAAATCGATTTGAGTAATATCGCCGGTAATAACGGCCGTTGAACCATAACCCAATCGCGTTAAAAACATCTTCATTTGTTCTTTGGTGGTATTTTGTGCTTCATCTAAAATAATAAATGATTCATTCAAAGTCCGTCCACGCATATAGGCTAACGGTGCAATTTCAATCACATTTTTCTCAATCAATTTAGCAACACGTTCAAAACCCAACATTTCATACAGCGCGTCATAAAGTGGCCGTAAATACGGATCCACTTTTTGGCTAAGATCGCCGGGCAAGAAACCTAGTTTTTCACCCGCTTCAACTGCAGGACGAACTAATACAATACGCCGTGCAAAATCACGCTCTAATGCTTCAACCGCACAGGCAACAGCCAAATATGTTTTTCCTGTTCCCGCTGGCCCTACACCAAAACTAATATCATGGGTCATCACTTGTCTTAAATAAGCRCGYTGATTTTGACCRCGCGCCTTCACCATGCCACGCTTAGTYTTAATCATCACYTCTTYTTGTTCTGGCTCCACAAKCGTATCCRTKCCRCCYGTTTGTCTAATRGCWAGGTGAACGTGTTCMGGCTCTAATACTGTTTGTGCTGTTTCAGCATATAGTTCATGAATRACTTCCTGTACCTTGGGTAAAACATCCACTTTACCAATGATCTGGAATTTAGTCCCACGGTTATTCACTTCCACCCCAAACCCGCGCTCCATCATGCGTAAGTGTTCATCAAGGTGTCCACAAAGATTGGATAAGCGTGCATTATCTGCCGGGCTGAGTTCGAAACTAATGTTATCTAACGAAGGTGAGCTATTTGTCACGTCATTTCCTATAATATAATGGTGTCGGCAAGTAACTCGCCACGAAGAGAATTGCTATACGCTTCTGTAATATTCACATCTACAAATTTACCCATAAGTGATTTAGCACCTGTAAAAATAACCGATCGATTATTCTCCGTTCGTCCTTTCATCTCACCTTCAACACGATCACTAATGTATTCAACTAAAATACGTTGCGTTGTACCCAACATAGCCTGACTATGACTGGCTTCTAATTCGAGTAATCGCGTTTGGATTTGCTTTAAACGATCTTTTTTCACTTCATCTGATACCGAATCTATAAATGCGGCGGCAGGCGTACCCGGTCGCGCGCTATAAATAAAGCTAAACGAATGATCAAAGCCTATATCATTGACTAAATTCATTGTTGCTTGAAAATCCGCATCACTTTCATCAGGGAAGCCAATAATAAAGTCACTCGACATACTGATATTAGGACGCACCTCACGCAAGCGACGAATCTTAGCTTTATATTCTAATACGGTATGACCACGTTTCATCATCGCTAAAATACGATCCGCACCAGATTGCACAGGCAAATGTAAATGATCCACCAACTCGGGCACTTCGGCATAAGCGTCAATTAAACTTTCTGAGAACTCAACAGGATGTGACGTAGTAAAACGAATACGGTCGATGCCATCAATGGCGGCAACATAATGAATGAGCAATGCCAAATCAGCCGTCTCATCGCCGTCCAATTCACCACTATACGAATTTACATTTTGCCCTAATAAATTCACTTCACGCACACCTTGCGCTGCAAGCCCGCGRATCTCTATCAACACCTTATCAACCGGACGACTCACTTCTTCACCTCGGGTATAAGGCACCACACAAAASGTACAATATTTACTGCACCCTTCCATGATTGAAACAAATGCTGTTGGACCGTTTGCTTTCGCTTCAGGTAAATTATCGAAYTTTTCAATTTCAGGGAAAGAAATATCAATGCTAGGCTGGTGACTTTTTCTCACATCATCCAGCATTGTCGGYAAACGATGTAAGGTCTGTGGACCAAAAATCAAATCGACATAAGGCGCTCGGCGGCGAATAGCATCACCTTCTTGACTAGCAACACAGCCTCCCACCCCAATGACTAAATGAGGTTTATCATCTTTCCAGCGCTTCCAGCGCCCTAATTGATGAAATACTTTTTCTTGTGCTTTTTCGCGGATCGAGCACGTATTCAGTAATAGTACATCTGCATCTTCAGCGACATCCGTTATTTCTAATTGATGGGAATCTGCTAACACTTCTGCCATTTTTGATGAATCATATTCGTTCATCTGACAACCAAAAGTTCTAATAAAAAGTTTACCGGCCATGAAATTTAATCGTATAAAAAGGTCTGATATAATACCATTTATATAAGTGCTTGTTTTAGAAAGGATGCAATAGGATGGCAATCAAGGACTGGCCAGCGGATGAACGGCCTCGAGAGAAATTACTGCAACGCGGTGCACAGGCACTATCTGACGCTGAATTATTAGCCATCTTTTTGCGTACTGGTGTCACAGGGATTTCTGCTGTAGATCTCGCTAGAAAATTACTTTCTTCTTTTGGTGGTTTACGCGCATTGCTTGAAGCCGATCAAACACAATTCTGCCAACAGCACGGTCTAGGGCCGGCTAAATTCGCTCAACTGCAAGCGGTATTAGAAATGAGCCACCGCCACCTTAAAGCAACACTTTCTCGGGGAATATCACTCAATGATGCCAGTGATACCAAGCGTTATTTACAACAGCGACTTCGCCATTATTCATATGAAGTTTTTGCGTGTCTCTTCCTTGATAATAAACACCGTTTAATCGCCTTTGATGAATTATTTCGTGGCACCATTGATGGTGCTAGCGTTTATCCCAGAGAAGTTGTTAAACAAGCACTCGCACATAATGCATCAGCCGTTATTTTTAGTCATAATCATCCTTCGGGAATTGCTGAACCTAGCCAAGCGGATCAACACATCACACAACGATTAAAGTCTGCTCTAGAATTGGTTGATATTCGTGTTTTAGATCATATCATTATCGGTGATGGCGAWSMMYTCTCTTTTGCAGAGAGGGGCTTACTGTAACATCAGGCGTAATACGTTAAACTTTAAAATTCGAAGCCAGCTTTTGTAAACTTGCTGCTTGCTCTGCTAATTCAGTTGATGCTTGTGATGCTTGATTTGAGCCATCTGTTGTTTGTTCGGTAAGCTGGCTAATTCTAATAACACTTTGGCTTACTTCTTCCGCAACAGTACATTGCTCCATTGCCGCAGAAGCAATAAGTGCATTCATATCATCAATATCAGCCACTTTACTGGCAATATCATTTAAAGCCTCTCCTGCTGCTGTTGCTTTTTCAACACCACTGTTTGCTTTTTCACAGCCTGTTGTTACTACTGCAACTGCTTCTTTTGATCGGGCTTGTAATTGATCAATAATAGTCTTAATTTCTTCTGTTGCATCTTGAGTCCGTCCTGCAAGCGTTCTAACTTCGTCAGCAACAACGGCAAACCCTCGACCATACTCTCCTGCACGGGCCGCTTCAATCGCAGCATTCAACGCTAATAAATTAGTTTGTTCTGCAATACCTTGAATTACAGCTAATACCGAACCGATACTGTCACTATCCGATTCTAAACTGTTAATAACGGTTGATACATCCGTGAGGTTTCCTGCTAATTCCCTTATCGTTGCAACGGCCTCATTCACAATCTTAGCACCCTTTTGAGCTTCATTATCGGCTATTTTTGTTGCGTCAGCACCTAATTGTGCATTGCGCGATACCTCTTGAGATGAGGCTGATAATTCGGTGATTGCCGTGGCAACTTGATCCGTTTCTGTTCGTTGAGTCGTCATGTTTGCACTTGACTCATTGACTAAACGCGTCACTGTTTGTGTTGATCGTGAAATATTGTTGGTGGATTCACTAAACATTCTTAAAGTACTAGAAAATTCACTCAACATAGCATTTGCAGCTTTGCCTAAAGCCGCGCCCATCTTAGTTTTGGTAGGAGGACTAAGAGGCTGCGTTAAATCAACATCGCCTTTTTTAATATCTTTCGCAATAAAGGTAAGTGAACCAATCACATAGTTGAGTGGATCCATTATAATTTTTACCAAGGCTAAACACATAAATATTGTAGCCGTGATAATGAGTATGGCTCCACCAGCAGAAAAATACATTCCTTTTGATGTTAAAGATACACCGTCAATACTCGTTAACACCCAAGCAAAACATAGCATCATTAAAATTACAGGCACTAAACCCAATAGCAGTAATGTTGTCGTAAATTGTTTTTTCATTTTTAAATGCTCACATCTCGTGTTTCGTTATTTAGAAAGAGTACATTGCCCCTTCCCCAGTTCAACTTTCGTTATAAAGTCACCAACTAATAACGGCATTTAATTATTTTTCTTAAATAAAATTGCACCGTCTTACGTGACAAATTACAATTAACATAAAGCATATTATGTGCCAACAACTCCCTTTTCATTCCATATCGACAGGTTTATTTTTAAACACTTTATTACCTGTAAACATTGCAGATATCAAACCATTTTGTTCCTTAAGTTCTGCAACCAACACCCCCACTAAATGAAGAAGAATGGCTCCTATTAATAAAAAGAACACATAATAGTGAGTGCTTATAAAGGGTTCTCTGAAATCACGCATCTCTGTATAAGAATCACTATTAACCCCTTCTTTTGAATAGGGTTTAATCTCATCCGTCATATTGGCATCCAGCGCCACCCATTCTTTTATTATGCCTCCAAAGGGTGGCATATAGACATCTGTTCCAGCTAGAACCAACCCAGTTACAGCCTGAATACTCATCAAAAAAAATAACATTGCCACCATTAGCCGTGCAATCGGATTATGCCCAAGATAAGAAGCCGTAGGACGACCAGATTTAAGGGCGGCAATATAGTCCACTAATTGAGTTCGGTACAGCTTACCAATCGGCAAGATCATCCGCCAACGTGCAAAATAACTACCGATGAAACCCCAAATAATTCGCCAACTTAAATTAATAAAAAAGATATACCCCATATAAACATGGGCACTTTTTAACAAAATCTTGCCATCACTCGGCACGCCCAATGCTTTTGCATTTAAGATGACTGTTCCTATAACCATTAATCCCAACATACTTAACACGTTGATCCAATGGAAAATACGAACCGTTTTATCCCAAACTGGATAAGATTTGAATTTTTGTGGTGAATTTGCCATATCTTGCACTCTCTACTAATGTAATACGTTATTACAACAGACAATTATTATCTAAACCTTAAGACTACTCGTATTAACAAGGCTATTTGACCTATGGGCTTCTCCTCGTTAGTATTATTAAGCGAGATAATTCGATACGTTTTGTTTAATCTGATTATCCCCTTAGTTAGCCAATGCTGTCTTATATATCCTAGGGGAAATGTATTCCCATTAACCTCTAAGGGTAGCCGTAGCTGTCACCCTAAGATATGAGTTGAACCCATGATTTCAAACAAACATTTCAAAGTAGTCTTTTCATTTTTTATGGCACTTCTTATGTCAGGAATTATGTCTTTTGTTATTAGTGTTTTTAACATGGGTTTGGTGAGTAATATTATTACAATATGGCTAAAGGCATGGAGCTTTGCTTTTATTATCGCTTTCCCGACCATCATTATGGTCTCTCCCCTTGTCCATAAACTAGTTACACTCGTATTGCATGAAGAGGGGAGTGATATCTAACCAGTTTTTTAATGGCATCATCTCTCGCCAAGGTATCAAACCTATTGGGTATTAAATTTGAATGAAGAGATGAACGGAACAGGCTTATAGCCTTCGTTCCGGCCACTGAAGATTCAGATGCAATGGACAATACAAAATCATAAATCTAACGGAAAAAAGCGTTACACCGAAAATGGGTATTTAATAGCCTCATGATATTCATATCCTATCACTTCAAAATCATCCATTGTTACCCATGTTTCTAAATCTTCTAATGATTTAATATCTGGGTTTATGATTAATTGAGGGGATGAAAAGGGCTCCCGCTTCACCTGCACATCGCGCATTAATTCAAGCTGATCTTCATAAATATGGGCGTTAATGATTTTATGGTAAGCCATGCCTGCCTTATGACCGGTGATCTGAGCCATAATTGCAAGAAAAGCGAACACCTGAACTTGATTAAAATTAAGTCCCAACGGTACATCACACGAACGTTGGTAAGATGTTAAATACAAGGTGTCATCTAATAATGAAAAAGTATGTGTGTGCATGCAAGGTCGCAAGCACCCCATATGAAATTCACCTGGATTATAAAAGGTGAGGATCTCACCACGGTCATCAATACCTTGAGATAAATTATCAACAATTTTCTTAAGCTGATCTAAATGGCTACCATCTGGTTTGGCCCACGAGCGGCCTTGAACACCATAAACCCGTCCCATATCATCTTTACCCTTGCGAAAAGGGTTGTTTAACCATTGTTCATTTTCATTGGCATTAGCATCCCATGTTTTAGTACCCAAAGCACGAAAGTCTGCCGCATTATCATAGCCACGAATATAACCTAAAATCTCAGCTATCGCTGATTTCCAATAACTTTTCCGGGTGGTGATTAAAGGAAATTTATTATTGCCAACATCATAGTTTAGATCGGCGTCAATTACGGTGAGACAACGTTTACCCGTACGCTTATTCTCAACCCAACTGCCTTGTTCAATAATGCGTTGACACAAATCTAGGTACTGTTTCATTACAAGCCTTAATAATATATGTAAATGCTATTATGGCAGATTAGAGTGAGTATTTCTGCATTCTATAAAGTAAGGTATCTCGACTAATTCCTAATAACCGAGCGGCCTTTGAACGATTTCCGGCAGCCTGCTCCAATGCTTGTTCAATCAAATCTAATTCAACTTGCGCTAAATTTATGCCGGTAGGCGGAAGAATAAAAGCATGCTGATCCGCCGCATGCTCAGGCATCATTTCAGCCGGTAAATCTTCAGGTTGAAGTAACTTGCCAGGATTAAGCAATGCCATACGCTGACAAAAATTAATCAGCTCACGAACATTTCCTGGCCATGCATACGTTAATAAACAATGCTCTGCCGTTTTTGAGTAGCGAACGACTGCATTATTTGCAGAAAATTCATGGCCAAAGTGGTGAAGTAATATATTAATATCGCCACCACGCTCTTTTAACATAGGCAAAACAATGGGCACAACTTGTAGGCGATAAAATAAATCCGCTCTAAACCGTCCCTCTGTAACTTCTTGTTGTAAAGGGGTACTGCTTGCAGCCAAAATACGTACATCCGCAGTATGCAGTTTATGACTTCCTTGCAACTGACATTCACCTACTTCAAGAAAACGTAATATTTTTGCCTGTATCGTCAATGGCAAAGCATTCACTTCATCAAGAAATACGGTTCCGCCATCAGCAGCCAATAAGCGACCACGGTATTCAATAACGCCTTCTGCATTACATCGGCCAAATAAATCTGCCTCAATATTATCGAGTTGCAGAGCGGAACAATTGATGATCGTTAAAGGTTTGCTCTTTCGACCGCTTTCACTATGCAATGCATGGGCAAACAATTCTTTTCCCGTGCCTGTTTCACCAAAAATCAAAACACTCACATCACTCGCTGCAATCATAGGAAGGGTACGAAGCAAGTGGGTAATTTGAGGAGATTGCCCTAAGATTCTATTCATCGTTATTATCTATAGTTTGATGCATATGTTCACTATGCTCAGAGGATGAATCCACCTCGCCATGATGCATTTCACTATGGTCTAACGGCCAAAAAACAGTGGCTAATGCTATCGCAATAATAAGTATGCCAGCAATTTGTCTTAAATGCTTTGCACGTGCCATGGCTGATAAAAACCCCGTGAAAAGACCCGCTCCCATTACGGCAGGCAAAGTGCCCGCCCCAAATGCCAGCATGACGAGTCCTGCTTTAACAGGCTCACCTGCAGTTGCCGCTACCGCTAATGCGGCATAAACCAAACCACATGGCAACCATCCCCACACAATACCTAAATAAAAAGCTTGGGATAATTTACGGACAGGTAATAATTTCTGTCCGATTGGCTGTAACCAYCGCCAAATAGGRGCRCCCATTCGCTCCATATGAGCAAACTTCGGAAACCATCCCGCCAAATATAATCCCATGCCAATCATAATTAYAACTGAAACATAACGCAGAATAAGGTAACCATCAATTATCGCTAATGGTGAACTCAATAATCCGACGATTGCACCTGCAATGCCATAACTTAATAAGCGGCCTAAATTATAGTTAAATACATARGGAAACATCTTGGTCTGACTTTCYCTTATTTCACTAGGYAAACTCAATGTCAGCGCACCAATGACTGAGCCACACATTGCAATACAATGCACCGTACTAAAAAGCCCTAACAAAAATGCTGTGGCATACGAACCAACAATCCCATCAACCATGTACAACCCACATATCTAAATCTCCGAATGGAAAGAATAACATGCTCTTATACCCTGAAAACATGTCATTTCACACAGTTCATTATCATAAAACACATTTTACACAACRCTGAACCCTATAAAATACACATCAAATTTTACGGAGCTTTTAAAATGCATTATTTCAAATTATTACCCTTCCCTTTGCTAATGTTAAGTTTAAACAGCACTGTTCATGCAGATCACATTAATCTACCCACCATTTCMGTTGAAGGTATTTCTGCTGAAGAAATGCCTTATGCTTTACCCAGTACCATTATTAGCATGCCTGATGCTGGTGAATCATTAAAAARACTTCCMGGAGCYAAYGTTAATCGAAATGGCCCTCTCACTAGCGTYGCTCAATATCGTGGGCTTTTTGGYGATCGCGTAAACGTGTTAGTTGATGGGTTTAAAATTAATTCAGCCGGCCCCAACTCAATGGATACTCCACTCAGTTATATTCCTGCTACCCGCCTTGAGAGTATCTCCCTTTATCGCGGCATTGCCCCTGTAAGCTCAGGCATGGAAACAATGGGCGGCACTATTCTCGCCACCACCAAAAAAAGTGCTTTTGGTAATAGCGATGCATTCGAATTAAACGGTAGTGCCAGTACAGGTTATGCTGAAAATGGTGACAACTATTATGGTGCATTATTAGCCGGTGTGGCCAATAACAATCATAGTTTTCATGTRGCAGGAAGTGTTGAACGCGGCAATGATCTTGAGTTTGATGGYGGTGAYATTTTRCCYTCTGAACATAAACGYGACACWTTTGGYGCWGGTTATGCCTTCCAAAATGGAATACAAACCTTTGCTATAAATGCTGAACACCATGACACCGGTGAAACAGGTACCCCAGCATTACCGATGGACATCATTTATGCCAAAGGTGAGCGTTACAATGGCCGCTTCAGCAATGCTTTTGCTAATGGCGGCACTATAAGCGCCAAGTTTTCTTACCAAGACACTGAACATTTAATGACTAACTATACACTTAGAAAWCCACCCTCAATGATGATGCGCCGCCATGCCATTACCGATGTGGAAGCACACAGTTTTGGTYTAGCKTATGACATYTCYGGYTGGAAAGTRGGYGYMGATATRGATGAAGCRGAACATAATGCYRTTATTCACAATCCSGACAATGCACTATTTTTTGTTGATAATTACAATGATATTGAGCGTAATCGTTATAGTGTTTTTGGCGAAAAAGAATTTAATATTGAACAGTGGAAACTTGAAGCTGGCTTACGTTATACCCGCGTTGAAATGGATGCAGGCGAGGTTARTTCTAGCATGGGAATGGCTCCTGTTATTGCCCTTCGCAATGCATTYAACAGTGCTGACCGRTCACAAAATGAAGATCTAATCGATATCGTCTTCAATACCACRTACACCGTTTCATCAAAATTTGATGTCATTGCAGGAATTGCACGAAAAGAACGCGCAGCKAGCTATCAAGAACGCTATTTATGGCTGCCTTTAGAATCAACTGCRGGACTTGCTGACGGCAATAATTACATTGGTAATATTGAACTTGATAAAGAAGTAGCCTATCAGGCAGAACTAGGGTTCGATTGGCATACACCTCGCGCAACATTGTCACCGCATATTTTTTATCATCACATCAATGATTATATTCAAGGCACACCCAATACCAATGCCGCCGCTTCAATGGTAAGTTCAATGATGTCAGGCCCATCAAAACTAGTACTGGAATATAATAATGTCGATGCTAAATTATATGGGATGGATGCCAATTGGTCATTTGCCATCACACCCGCATGGCAGTTAGAGGGTGTTGTCAGTTATGTGCGTGGCGAACGTCGTGATACCAGCGATAATCTCTACCGCATTGCACCACTAACAGCACGCACTATGCTCAGCTATGTGCAAACAAACTGGACTGTTGGCTTTGAAGCTGAAACGGTTTCAGCTCAAAATAAAGTATCCRATGAAAATCGTGAGAAAAAGACCAGTGGCTATGCGGTATTTAATCTATCTGCAAACTACCAGCCCACCCAAAACATCGTAATAACAGCAGGGGTTAATAATCTATTGGATAGAGATTATGAAAATCATTTAGGWGGCTWTAACCGTATTAGCAATAATCCTGATGTTGCACAAGGCGATCGCCTRCCAGGGCTAGGCCGTAGTGCTTAYGTCGGTGTCGGTGTAAACTGGTAAATAACCTGAKCTCTGGATAAATATATCAAAYCAAACCTGTTTCCACACATCAACTAACATGGAAGCAGGTTTTTAAAGTTTACTAATCTGCTCTCGTTTGATAGCTAAATTAAATRTAGCCTCTCGCGGCTCATCAGCATCYGTGGTGTAATGGAAAATAACCTTTTCCCCATGCTGAAATTGTTGCCATAAYGATTCAAGTGCAATAGCGCCTTGAATGGGAAAATCAACRACCTCAGGTCKGCGATCCGACTTCATATGRTGATAAAATTCTTTATCCCATCCCGTCAACTTYAGAATATTTGTCTGCGCCGCCTCAACCTCGCTAAATTGCCATTGCTGATCTGWCGATTGTTCAGTCTGAAAAACATAATCTAYTTTTTGTGCTTTGCCGGCAGGCGTAGCACAACGYTTCTCTTGATCGAGTTTAATGGGTTTATGTTGATCAACTTGCAAAACAATGAGCTCATAATCAGCAAAACTGTCAGACACTTGATCGGTGATAATCAAGCTCCCCCATATTTCACCATTATTTAAACGATGAATCATTAAGGTGTCACCCGAATCACTYGGTAAAATAATTGATTCACTGGCCTGTAAAGATAAAACATTCAGCAAAACAGCCAGACTTATCAGCTTAAATAATGTCATAAGTACCTTCCTTACATTATCTGACCATGTAAAACATCANTTGGTTCTATGCTTTRATTTTAAGGTTATAGCCAATRACATCTAGATAGTCTGCTTCTTGTAATAAATCAGCCTCTGTTAAAGGATGCTCAATTAACCACCCTTTTGGTARTTTTAGTCGTAGCGTATTTTTAGATACTTTTAATTCAACAAAGGTATCTGTTTTTTCACTTCGACCTCGATTAAAGACCAGTGCCAAGCGCARCAAAATCATTAATTTTGTGCTTGAYTCTTGTAAATCATCGGGTAGTTCATCAATCTCTTTTTGAGAAATTTTCTTACGCTGCTCCTCTACTATTACAGCTAAAGCATGTTGCTCTTCTCGTGAAAATCCAGGTAAACCTGAATGCCCCACTATATAAGCAGAATGTTTATGAAACGAGTCATGTGAAATCGACAGACCAACTTCATGTAACTTAGCGGCCCATTGCAAACGATCCAAATAATCGTCATCATCGATATCCCAATCCTCAGCAACTTGTTCAAATAACTGCGTTGTCATAGCGCTGACGCGTTTGGCATGTTCTTCATCAACTTGATATCGCCGTGCCAGCGCCAATACAGTCCGGTCGCGCTCATCATCATGTTGGATACGCCCTAACAAGTCATACAATAAACCTTCACGTAAAGCCCCATCTGAGACAACCATGCGATCAATTTTTAAGCGATCAAAGGCTGCTTTTAATACCGCAACACCACCGGGTAATACTGATCGCCGCTCATCACTTAAGCCCTCTAAATCAATATTATCTACATGACCTGCATCAATTAATGCTTCAACTAATTTATCTAAGGATTTAGGGGTGATAACACCATCATCAGACCAACCATTCTCTTTAAGAATATTCGCAACCGTACGAATAGTACCCGATGCACCAATTGCTTCAACCCAGCCTTTTTTACGATAAGGTCTTTGAATCGCTCGCAACCATGTTCCTGCGGCAATGAATGCAGCTTTCATTCGAGTTCGTGATATTTTCCCCTCACTAAAAAACCGTTGAGAATAGCTCACACAYCCCATTTCCAAGCTTTCACGCATTAAGCCCGTGAAACCCTCACCAATAATAAATTCGGTACTACCGCCACCAATATCCATCACCAAACGAGACGAATCATCAAAGGCTAAGGCATGCGCTACCCCTAAATAGATAAGCCGCGCTTCTTCTTCACCAGCAATAATCTCAATAGGATGCCCTAATGCGAGCCGTGCTTTTCGTAAAAATGATTGACTGTTTCTAGCCACACGCAAGGTATTGGTGCCCACCACTCTYACGCTGCCWGCTGGCAACTCTTTAATGCGTTCTCCAAAACGTTGTAAACACGCTATGGCTCTTTCTTGTGCCTCAGTGGATAGTTCATTATTTTCATTGAGGCCAGCACGCAACTGCACCATCTCACGTAATTTATCTACSACCTGAAAATGTCCRTCTCGCAATCGCGAAATAATCATGTGGAAACTATTTGAGCCTAAATCGATGGCAGCCAGTATTTCATCAGTGTGCTGTGTCATGAACATCTTATCTATTAAAGGACGATGTCCTATTTTGCATCACTTTGAACACAATGAACAAGCAATAAAAAGCCCTCACTAAAATAGAGAGGGCTTTAATGTACTAATGTCACGCCACAAGACGATGCTAATCTCGCTGTAATACTCTTTCCATATGCTCAATACTCAAGTGCCGAACATCTTTACCTTCAACTAAATAAATAACGTATTCACATAGGTTACGGGCATGATCTCCGATACGCTCCAATGCACGAGCAGACCACATAAGATCTAATACCCGTGAGATTGTACGAGGGTCTTCCATCATATAGGTGATCATCGTGCGAGTGAAACTTTCATATTCCTCGTCCACTTCTTGATCTTCACGCGCAACAGCAATGGCCGCGTCAACATCTAAACGAGCAAAGGCATCTAATGCATCACGCAACATGCCACGAACATGATTGCCTAATGTTGATAATTCWSSAWARMYWWWKYYAKKKTGMWYWSKMWSMRYWAWAYYWRWTGMTWTTSKTGYKWTRYTRYYMKYTTMAWMWMSMRTKSGTTCAAGATCTGTAATCGCTTTTAAAATAACACTGACTAATCTTAAATCTGTTGCCGTTGGCTGACGTAGTGCAATAATTTGAATACACTCTTCATCAATACTCATCTCAAGCTCATTCACTTCTTGGTCATTAGCAATAACTTCGCGAGCAAGTTCAAGATCGGCTTTTTTGAGTGACTTTAACGCACTTCCAACTTGCTGCTCAACCAATCCGCCCATCGCTAATACGCGCGAACGAATATCTTGAAGCTGAGTTTCAAATTGTTGTGAAATATGTTGTGAATTATTTGTTGCCATAATGTTCTCCTAGAGTCTTATCCGTAACGACCCGTAATATAATCTTCTGTTTTCTTTTCTGTAGGATTGGTAAATAGTGCGTCTGTTGCCCCAAACTCTATTAACTCACCCATGTACATAAAGGCCGTATAATCTGATACCCGTGCGGCTTGTTGCATATTATGCGTAACAATCACAATGGTATATTTTTCTTTCAACTCATGAATTAACTCTTCAATCTTTAAGGTTGAAAGTGGATCAAGTGCCGATGCAGGTTCATCTAATAATAAAACTTCTGGCTCAATCGCAATCGCGCGTGCAATCACTAAACGTTGCTGCTGTCCACCTGATAAACCCATTGCTGATTCATTTAATCGATCTTTAACTTCGTCCCATAATGCCGCACCTTTGAGTGATTTTTCAACCACTTGGTCTAAGGTTACCCGATCATTGRCGCCTTGTAATCTCAATCCATACGCCACGTTTTCATAAATTGATTTAGGAAAGGGATTCGGTTTTTGAAATACCATTCCAACTTGACGGCGTAAATCTGCCACATTTACTGACGGTGCATTCAAATCACCACCTTCAAATAACATTTGGCCATTAAAGTTTACACTGTCTATCAAATCATTCATGCGATTAAAACAGCGTAATAATGTTGATTTACCACAACCACTTGGGCCGATAAAGGCGGTTACCTTATTTTTAGAAATCTTCATATTGATGCCATGCAAAGCCTGTTTATCACCATAAAACAGGTTAAAGTCTTTCACTTCGATGCATGTTTCTTCTTCTTCTAAATTAAGCTTTGGTACGCCACGCTCCATCGCACCAAGATCAATTTCTCTCGCTATATTTCTTGCTTGTTGTTTTGCTGTTAATTCCATCTTAACTCTCACTCGCTTTAAAGTTTTCACGTAGACGGTTACGAATACTAATCGCCGCCATGTTCAATACAATAATAATCAATACTAATAAAAAGGCTGTGGCATATACCAATGGTCTTGCCGCTTCTACATTTGGGCTTTGGAAACCAACATCATAAATATGGAAGCCTAAATGCATAAATTGACGATCTAAATGTAAATACGGTGCAATTGTGTCAACGGCCAATGCCGGAGCAAGCTTCACAACACCAACCATCATCAGCGGTGCCACTTCACCTGCGGCACGCGCTACTGCTAAAATCAAACCTGTCATCATGGCTGGTGCAGCCATCGGTAATACTGTTCGCCATAGCGTTTCAGCTTTGGTTGCACCCAGCGCCAAACTGCCTTCACGAATGGCCCGAGGGATACGCGACAAACCTTCTTCTGTTGCCACAATAACAACAGGAACCGTCAAAATAGCCAAGGTAAGCGATGCCCACATTAAACCCGGTGTACCAAATGTAGGTGCAGGTAATGAGGCAGAAAAGAATATTTCATCAATATTGCCACCTAAGTAATACACAAAGAAACCTAAGCCAAATACACCGTATACAATCGAAGGGACACCCGCCAAGTTATTAACTGCAATTCGAATTAAACGAATCAACGGACCTTGTTTAGCATATTCTTTCAAATAAACAGCTGCTACCACACCAAATGGCGTGACTAATACAGCCATAATCATCACCATCATCACTGTGCCGAAGATAGCAGGAAAGATCCCGCCCTCAGTATTCGCTTCACGAGGGTCATCCGATACAAACTTCCAGACCTCATGTCCATACGTTGCTATTTTTGTCCACACACTCATGGCATTCGGGCGTGTTACTTCAACGACTTTTGCTARCGGAATTTCAACTTCGCGGCCATCAGATATTGTAATCATCATTTGGTCTCGATTAAGCGCCGTATTCAGATCAGATAGTTGTTTTTGCAACCCCTTATATTTCAGATCCCATTGCTTACGCTCTTGTTCGATTTGTTGATGCTGTGGCGAACCCAAGGCAACACCATCTAATTCAAGCCGTCTCGTTTCTAGACGCAGCTCCTCTAAGCCATGATTGATATTGCCAATTTCTTTTCGTTCCAGCTTTTTAATTTCAGCKACTAAATTATTGCTGCGATCTAAACGCGTTTGTAAYGCTTCCCATGCTTCATCGCCACTGGCAACGGTTTTKCCTTGTTGCTTAACTTCGGTTAAATAACCAAAAAAATCACCCCATTCGCGTCGTTCTACCGATACAATTTTCTCAGGGTAGTTAATCTCGCCTACCCACGGTCCGTTTATCCAACGAAAATCCAGACCAAAATAATCACGATTACCTACTTTCACTAAGTGACGYTCACCRCTTGCCTGACCTTCYGGCAARTCYACRCCMGTYTTCTTYAATCGTAGTGCACTGATRACTTCRGTMTCAATCGCTTCACCAATAATGATGAAWGSTTCACCATCAGGTTCTTGATAGCTTAATGCCATAATATCTGCTGGCCAAAAATGGCTAAGGCCTCGCACTGCGATCAATAACAGTAAACCCACYACCATCACCACACTAATGCTCACTGCTCCGGCATTTAACCAGACCCATGGGCTACCGCTTTTAAACCAAGTTGAAATTGTTTGTTTGGACATAATTATCTCGCTTACAGGCTGCTATATTTATTACGTAAACGCTGACGAACAATTTCAGCAATCGTATTGAAAATAAAGGTTGCGCCAAAGAGYACTAAGGCGGCTAAGAATAAAACACGATAATGCGTGCTAGCGACTTCWGCTTCTGGCATTTCAACCGCAATATTGGCGGATAATGCTCGGAARCCTTCAAATATATTGAAATCCATAATCGGCGTATTACCTGTTGCCATTAGCACGATCATGGTTTCACCTACGGCACGGCCTAAKCCGATCATAACCGCAGAAAAAATACCTGGGCTTGCAGTAAGCAACACCACTCGGGTTAATGTTTGCCAAGGGGTTGCACCCAAGGCTAACGAGCCTACTGTTAAATGTTTAGGCACACCAAAAATAGCATCTTCGGTGATGGAGAAAATAGTTGGAATAACAGCAAACCCCATAACTAAACCCACCACTAATGAATTTCGCTGATCAAAATTAACACCTATATCATTTAACCATTTCGGCATATTGCCATCAAAAAACCAGAGTTCAAGTGTTGGACTGGCCATCATTGATAACGCACCCACCGCAATCACAACCGGTATTAAAATAGCGGCTTCCCAGCCATCAGGAATGCGCTCTCGAAACGAACTAGGTAACTTTGTCCAAGACCACGCGGTGACGATCGTCATMACCGGCAGCATAATGAGCAAGGTAAATACCCCCGGTAAATTCCCCTCCACCAGCGGTGCCAACCACAGTCCTGCTAAGAAACCTAATATAACGGTCGGCAAGGCTTCCATAATTTCAATAGTAGGTTTCACTATTTTTCGCATTCTTGCCGACATGAAATAAGCGGCATAAATAGCACCCATAATCGCTAACGGTACTGCAACCATCATCGCGTAAAGCGCTGCTTTTATCGTACCAAAGGTAAGCGGACTTAAACTGAACTTAGGCTCAAAATCATTACTGGCTGACGARGATTGCCARATRTATTCTGGYTGRTCACGACTTTCATACCAAACCTCTTCCCATAAGGAATGCCAAGAYACTTCTGGATGYTCATTATCAATGAGCGTTAATTTTGCCTGACCCTCTGCCGTGACACTAAGCAAACCATTCGCACGGGGTGAAATAGCAATAATGGCATTGTCACTTTCAACCAAAGGTTCTACCAACATCATGCGATGYGCCGTGGTGTGATAAATACCTAGTTGACCGGTGTTATCTAAAGCCAAGAATCCTTTTCGTGCATATTCTGGCGCAATGGCAATAATAGGTGACGATTGCTCATTAAAGCTACGTACATTATGTAAGGTGTAGTTATTGTCATCATCRCGCACCGGGAACCACTGATCAATCTGGCCATCACTTCGCCCTACTAAAATAGAAATRCCWCCGGTCAARAACTCWATYGAAGTAATACTCACACCCGTTGGCACCGCTTTAACTTTTTGTATTAACCGAGGCGATTGCGCATCGGTGATATCGTAATAAGCAATAAAGCCATCCGCATCCACCAAATACACTTCACGCTGATCAATATCCATTCTTAAATGCGTTATCTTGATATTATCTGCTAATACGATTTCTGACGTTGTCTGCTCAATGGTGAACAAATCCTCATCCATAAAGTCTTGTTCTCGCACTAAGCTATTCAACACCAATCGATTATCGATGGTTATGCCCACTAGCGAAGTTTGCTCTTCATTGCTTTGCGCACTCAATAACTGCAAAGCCTTGCCTTGTGGATCAACCGTAAGCAACTCTTCACCCATCGGATATTCAATTAATGGCGTGATTTTACGTTTATCATCAGGGTAACTAATCTTATAMTCTTGCTTAAAGAGYAATGCCCGTCCATCGGCAAAACCATAAGAAAACACACCRGTTGATGARGCKCCTTTACTAAARCTYGAGATTTKAGTTTCAGCAGGTAATGGCAGTTCWGGYGCTAACATTARCTGRCCATCATTCGCATTAAAGAAGCGTATTTYSCCCTGCATGTTCAACATCAAAGCAACATCATTATATTCATTCAATGTCACATGMGCGGCATGATCCGCATCAGTAGTATATTCAGCATGCGTTTCTATTGCTGCACCATTAAARAGTGGRAAYACCACATAAAGCAGGTAGAARAAGATCAAGACAATGGCAAAKATAACCATCATGCCACCCGCGGCCACACCATATCTTGCCAGACGATCTTTAAACTCTCGCCATGCTCGTCGACGCAGTGCAACTGGCGAGCCAGGAGCAGGCAATACACTTGTTTGAGAAAATTGTTCAACCATAAAATCTAGCTACCATTTATAAACAGAGACTAAGCCTCATTCACAGATTGAAGTTACACACTTCAATTTACCTAAATACAACATAATCAAAAACCAACTATCAAAATAAGCTTTTGGTTATGCTCAAAAATAAAATGCCCCACACAAACTGTGTGAGGCATTCCAATTACTTAAAAGCGATTACTTAAGCTTCGCAATTTCTTTTTCTGTTACTGAAGAAGGCAATGGGATATAACCGTCTTTAATAACAACTTGCTGACCTACTTTTGATAAAATCATCGTAATAAATTCACGATCAAGTGGCGCTAAAGGTTTGTTAGGCGCTTTGTTCACATAAACGTAAAGGTAACGTGACAATGGGTATGTGCCGTTTGCCGCATTTTCTTTAGACGCTGCGATAAAAGGCTGGCCAGGTTTTTTAGTTAAAGGAATCGCTTTAACACCCGATGTTTTATAACCAATACCTGAATAACCGATACCGTTTAATGATTTAGTCACACCTTGAACAACAGATGCTGAACCAGGTTGCTCATTAACAGTGTCTTTATAATCACCTTTACATAATGCTTTCTTCTTAAAGTAACCATATGTACCTGATACTGAATTACGACCGTAAATTTGGATGTTTCCTAAGTCACTACCCACTTGTTTCCAGCTAGTAATATCTTCAGAGTAGCCACATTTACGTGTTGCTGAGAAAATCGCATCAACTTGAGGAATAGATAAACCTTCAATCGGGTTATCTTTATGTGCATAAACAGCTAAYGCATCAATCGCMACACGAATCGGTGTTGCTTTRTAGCCATGTTTAGCTTCAAAAGCTGCATTTTCTTTATCTTTCATTTTACGGCTCATCGGACCAAAGTTTGACGTGCCTTCAGTCAATGCWGGTGGAGCAGTTGATGATCCCGCGGCTTGAATTTGAATGTTTACATTTGGATATTCACGTTTGAACTCTTCCGCCCAAAGTGTCATTAAATTAGCCAAGGTATCAGAACCTACGCTAGATAGATTGCCTGAAATACCRCTGACTTTTTGATAATCTGGTAAYTCAGGTACTTCTGCAGAAAATRTTGTAGCAGAAAATGTTAACGCAACCGCAGCACCTAATATTGCAAGTTTTTTCTTGAACATTGTGTTCAACTCCTAGTTAAAAATAAATGTAACGATAAATTACAAGAAGCAGTATCGCGTTAACTTATTACAAGGATATGATCAAAATATTACAGTTWTGTKACAAGCTTRTTAGGRKTGGCATYRGCYAAGRTTRRTTTTRGAATACAGCATRTAAATTCCTGCTTTTATGCTTRWWATCTAYWWRCTAGGCATTRMAYCYCTMATMGGTATRAAAACCCTAAMTTTTTAAGGTTAYCRYTAAAWCACAGMTGYTTTARCKYAYTGTTTTATCTTGATTATCTGYTTRMTAGGCGKTACAGTYCYTATWWWSWWMARGATTCCAAGGACAATTTTTTCCGTTGAATAGCAAGTTATATAAAAGGAGTTAAAATTGGAAGATCAGCAGATAATAATGCTAAAAAAGTGGCGGTCAAGATATAAGCGAGCACAGTTAGCTCATAGCTATACAGCAGTAAGTTACGGTAGATATAATTTTACCTTAGGAATTATATTGATAATTTTAACAACTGCTTCATCTGTTCTTATTTTTTCAGATTTTAAATGTTATTTCTGGTTGTCTCCAACAGTAGGAGTATTTGCTGCGCTCTTTGCTTATCTCCAAACATTTCTTAGCTTTTCTAAAAATGCTGAAATTCATCGTGTTGTAGAAAGAAGCTATGGTGCGCTGAAAAAAGAAGTTGAGTATTTAATCAACTTTAACTCTGGTGAAGATATCTCTAAGAAGGTAAACGATATTCGAGAAAAAGAAAATACACTTTCTTCCGAGGCACCGCACTCTCTTAGCTACAATTGGAAAAAGGCTAAAAAAGAAACTCAGGATGAAAATGATCAATACAGTATCAGAACAAATACTTAGCAAGATACTCAAACAAACTCCGGCCACAAAAAGCGTGCCCC
>NVVK01000019.1:24363-54306 GCA_002733335.1 Methylophaga sp. | reverse complement strand
ACCAAAAATAAAAATAGCAGTGGAGGCTATAATTTCTTCTGCTGAAAGATAAAAGGAAGAAATCATTAGTAATGATAATTCTTAATAGCATGATTAAAGTAAGCTTAGAATAAAATTATTTTGGGAAATCAATTAAACAGATGAGAGGTCTTTAAGTTTGGAATCTAAACGACTAATATATATGGATAATATGTTATGACAATCCTTAGTCCATTGGCGCTTTCGGCAGATGTTGGAATTGTTATTGTTAATTATAAGACAGCAGGTTTAACGATAGAATGTTTACGCTCTCTTGATAATGAACGAACATTAATTCGTTTTAACGTGATAGTTGTGGATAATGATTCACAAGATGACTCTTTTCAAATAATATCTTCAGCGGTGATTTCAGAAGGTTGGGATGATTGGGTTAGCATACAAGAATCTGGGTTTAATGGCGGCTTCTCTTTTGGGAATAATGTTGCAATTAGACAGTTTTTGAAGCAAAAAAATATCCCTGGTTTTATTTATTTACTTAATCCTGATACCGTCATTAAGTTGGGTGCAGTCACAATTTTAGCTTCATTTTTATTAGCGCATCCTAAGGTGGGTATTGTCGGCAGTCAAATAGAAGATGAAAAGGGTGAAGCTATGTATTCATCATTTAAATTTCACAGCTGCTTAACGGAGTTAAACAGAGGGTTTAGCTTGGGGCTGTTAACTAAGCTATTAACACCGTGGCTTAGTTCAAATGAGATCCCTGTTCATGCAAAGAGAACGGATTGGGTATCTGGTGCTAGCATGATGATCCGCACTTCTGTTCTTGAGAGTATAGGAGGCTTAGATGAAGCTTATTTTATGTATTATGAAGAAACAGATTTTTGCCTTAAAGCAGCACGAAGTAATTGGGAATGTTGGTATATTCCAAAGAGTAAAGTCGTCCATTTTGTGGGACAAAGCACTGGAATTACTAATTCAGGCATGGAAAAAAGAATGCCGCAATATTGGTTTGATTCTCGACGTCGATATTTTTTAAAAAATCATGGTGTATTATATACTGTATTGGCAGACTTTTTTTGGTTATTAGGCTTTGCTAGCTGGAAATTAAGAAATATAATACAGCGTAAGACGGATAACCACCCGCCGGCCTTATTTCGAGATTTCTTATTAAACAGTGTTTTTATGAAAGGGATAAAGGTTTCTCCAGAAAAGTCTAATATTAAGGATTAAAGCTTATGATTTCTACATCAGAACCAGAGTGGAAACGAGAGCTGCCGAGAGGACTTTGGGATCCAAGTCGCAAATATATAAAAGCTATTCGTGATTATCAAAAATTTAAAGTGCGCTCAGATCCATTAGCAATAGTAGGAAGAAAAATAGCCGTATTGAGGTATTTATTTTGGGTGGCGGTCTCTGGTGCCGATATTCCTATTAATTGTAAACTTGGCGGGGGGCTCAGTATTCCTCATCCAAATACTGAAATTGGCGTTAATTGTCTTATTCATCAGCAAGTAACAATTGGTGTGAATAGAGGTGATACTGAGCCACCGAAAATTAGTGGTCATGTTGATATTGGCGCAGGTGCAAAAATAATTGGTAACATTACTATTGGACCCCATGCTTTGATTGGCGCAAATGCCGTTGTAGTTAAAGATGTACAGGCTTATAGCATTGTAGCGGGCGTTCCTGCAAAAGTTACTGGATACACAAACCAATCAGAGCATTCATAGATGAATTTTCAAAAGATGGACTTTATGGTTGGAATTGTTGTTATTGGGCGAAATGAAGGTGAGCGATTAAGAATTTGCCTGAATTCGGTATTAAAATCTGGGGCTAATGTTGTTTATGTTGACTCAGGATCAGATGATGATTCTGTAGCCGTTGCCGAAAGTTTGGGGGCGCAGGTTGTTGAGTTAGACCCTTCGATACCATTTAGTGCTGCTAGAGCTAGAAATGATGGTGTTAAAGCGCTTAACGCTTCGGGTATAGAGTTTGAATATGTACAGTTTGTTGATGGAGATTGCGAAGTCAACGACCAATGGATAGAATCTGCACGATTATTTCTTGAAAAACAGCCGGATATAGCGGTTGTATCAGGTAGGCTTCGTGAGCGATATCCAGAAAAGTCAGTTTATAACTTACTGTGTGATACCGAATGGCAATCCCCTACAGGTGAAGCGACTTCTTGCGGTGGATTGGCTATGATGCGAGTAGAAGTATTTAATGCATTGGATGGATATAGGAATGATCTAACTGCAGGCGAAGAACCCGAATTGTGTATGAGAATTAGACAAAAAGGGTTCAAAATATGGCGAATCGAAAATGAAATGGCTTTGCATGATTCAGCGATGTTTCATTTTTCGCAGTGGTGGAATCGAAATCGGCGAACAGGTTACGGTTCAATGGAGCTTGCTATGCGGTTTTCTCACCCAGATTTCAAGCGTATTACCCGACGAATCATGTTTTGGGCTGTATGGGCTCTGATGGTCTTTGCTTTTAGTATTGTGAGTATGATCGGTGATGAGAATATATTGAATATAGCCCTCTATTCTTTGGTAGCATTGTGGCCAATCAATCTTCTTCGGATAGCGTATAAGACGTGGCGCTCAGGTAAGTCAATCACATTTTCATGTACGTATGCTTGGTATATGGCGATAGGAATTTGGCCTCAACTTTTAGGAAGTGTTAGTTATGTTTATGATAGGTTGCGTCAACGACAGATGAGACTGATAGAACATAGAACGCAAAGCTCTAAAAAGTAGATTTTAAATCTAAGGTGAATATATATGAATAAAGACATGGACTGGCAGGGTGATTTAGCTAGGTATCCAAAAAATCCATTTCTAAAAGAGCAATCGATTTGGGCTATTGGAGTATATAGATGGGGCCGGCAAATTGAGAAAAGAAAAGAGGGAATATATAAAAAAATACTATTTAAGATATATTGGTTGTTGTTTCGTATCACTGARAYRKTAACMGGKATWAGTTTGCCWAAAGAAGCYMAAATYGGAYYAGGTYTRCGAATATGGCATTTTGGAAACATATTTATTCATCCCCAAGTTGTCATTGGAGAAAAGTGCACTCTTCGACAAGGTGTTACGATTGGCAATAGAACTGGAGATGGCCCAGTTCCCATTCTTGGTGATAATGTTGAATGCGGAGCATACGCCCAAATTCTTGGTGGAGTGACGATTGGTAATAATTGTAAGATAGGTGCAATGTCTGTTGTATTAAAAGATGTTCCGGATGGTGTTACAGTGGTGGGTAATCCTGCCCGAATAATTAAATGACCCTCTATTTATGGCATTAAACCTAAATGTTAAACAACATTATTTACTAAGAAAAAACTTAAGATGAATATATTAATTACAGGAGCATCAGGATATTTAGGTACGCATTTGACCAATTTATTGGTGGGTATTGGCATAAATGTTACTGCTATTGTTCGGCGAGAAGGTAAATATAATTTCAAAATAGATAAAAATKYKAMWATYKWSATTGCAGATTTACTAGAAACAGGCTCACTACTTAATGCATTAAAAGGGGTTGATGTGGTTATTCATTGTGCTGCTGCAATGAATGGTGATTATCAATTTCAATATGAGAATACGGTTTTAGCTACTGAAAACTTGATAGACTCGATGGAGAAAACAAAAGTAAAAAGAATATTATTAGTTGGTTCATATTCTGTTTATGATTATGTGACAATAAAGCAAGGTGATACGCTTACCGAAAACTCTGACACTAAAAATATAAGTTCAACCATAGGTTCTTATGCGAAAACCAAACTGATGCAAGAGGAACGTGTAAAGCAGTCAAAATTAGATTATACAATATTAAGGTTTGGGGTAATTATTGGAAAGCCCTTGCCATGGGTTTCACAGCTTGGCATTAAGTTGGGTACGAAGCTTATTTTATTTGGAAAAGGAGGGGATATTCCTTCGATCAGCCTGTTTAATTGCCTTTCTGTTTTTATGACATCGATTAACCATCCGATAACGATAGGTAAGACGTATAATTTAGTTGATGGAGAATTGTTGGAGCGAGGACAATACGCGACATTGCTTAAATCAGAGTCTCATGGTGAAATTGGTGTGTTTAGCATACCGTATAAGTTAATACTTTCTTTTGTTCTACTTGCGCAACCTGTTATATATGGTTTGAGGGTCTTTAAATTAGGAGCTCCCCAAATCTTGAACCTGGAAAGTTTTTATGAGCGCTCAAAGCCATTGATGCACACCAGTGAACTCTTCAAAAAAGATACCAATTGGCTAAATGATAGGACATTTAAATGAATAATGAGCTGAAAAAAATTGCTTATATGACAGGGGAATACCCGCGAGCAACAGATACCTTTATTCGACGAGAGGTTATCTTATTGAGACAGCAAGGATTCTCGGTTAGTACAATTTCAGTTAGAAAGCCTAAGGCGCTTGAGAATGTTGGTGAAGAACGCTTACAAGAAGAAAAAAATACATTTTATATATTCCCTCGGAATATTTTTAATATTTTATCTTGTCATTTAAATCAATTTTTCAGTAAGCCTAAGAATTATATAAAAACATTAATATTAGCAATAAAGACAGCTCCTCCTGGATTTCGCAATTTTATATGGCAGCTACTCTATTTTATGGAATCTGCAGTGGTCGCTAAGTTTATCGCGGATAATAATATTAAACATTTACACAATCATTTTGCCGATTCAAGCTGCACGGTTGCAATGTTGGCTTCATCGCTAGGTGAATTTGATTTTAGTTTTTCTATACATGGTCCATCTATCTTTTTTGACCCTCAAAAATGGAGGCTTGATGAAAAGGTAAGGCAAGCTACGTTTGTTCGATGTATTAGTCATTTTTGTCGTAGCCAACTGTATATTTGGGCTTCAGAGCAGTATTGGAATAAATCTACCATTATTCACTGCGCCATTGACATTAATAATTATGCTTTAGCTCACCATGAGGGGCAGGCAAAGACATTAATATTTGTTKKAAGASTWSAWRMAGYKAWWRRWGWWAKWWKYYWAWYRAGTATTWTSMMWAMRYWMAYTRWWMWRKRYSSWGRAAYYRMWCYKMWTWWRRWWRKWSMTRSTMYWRKMWKGWSTKWKKYAKWWAAAARYKWCMAAGAAAATAAAATAGAAAAAAATGTTAAGTTTCTAGGATATCGCACACCTGATGAAGTTAGTCAGTTATTAAGTGAATCACAAATTTTCGTTTTACCAAGTTTTGCAGAAGGACTCCCCGTTGTGTTAATGGAAGCAATGGCAAGTGGTCTTCCTGTTGTTACAACCAGAATAGCGGGAGTAGCAGAATTAGTAGAGCATGAAGATAATGGCTATCTAGTTCATGCCGGTGATACAGATTCTTTATATGATTCGATAAAAATATTAATTGATACACCTGAATTGCGTAAGTCAATGGGTGAAAAAGGTCATGAAAAGGTTAAAAAAGAGTTTGCCTTGGAAACTGAAGTAAGCAAATTAGCCGAAAACTTTAAGTAGGGTGGAGTAACAATGAATATCGTTTTTATTGGCTGTGGTTTTGTTGCTGATTTTTATATTAAATCTGTATCTGAACACAGTGCGTTAAAGTTAATTGGCGTGTGGGATCATGATGACGTTCAATTAGCACGATTTTCTGAGTTTTATTCAGTGAAAAAATATACTTCAATGGATGACGTTTTATCAGATGAAAGCATTGATTTGGTGGTGAACTTAACGAATCCAAGTAGTCATTTTACAATTTCGATGCAATGTTTAGAAGCGGGGATGCACGTCTATACAGAGAAACCGATGGCGATGTCAGTGGGTGAATGCAAGGATCTGCTTGATTATGCAAATAAGGCGAGATTATCAGTTTTTTCAGCGCCCTGTAATTTCTTGAGTGAATCATTTAGTGCTTTAAAAGAGATGCTTGATCAGGATTATGTAGGAAAGCTTCGAGTTGTTTATGCTGAAATGGATGATGGAATGGTCCATAGGATGCCTTATAAAAAATGGTTAAGTACATCGGGAGCGCCTTGGCCATATAAGGATGAGTTTGAGGTGGGTTGTACCTTAGAGCATGCTGCTTATTATGTCGCCCCACTGGTTAGTTTATTTGGGAAAGTGAAGCAAGTGAGCGCCTTTGCTTCTTGTCAGATACCGGATAAGTTAACGGATGAGCTTGTAGATAGAGTTGCACCCGATTTGTCTATTGCCTGCCTTGTTTTTGAATCTGGAATAATTGCAAGACTCACATGTAGCATTATAGCTCCTCATAATAGAGAGCTTCATATTATTGGCGATGAAGGAGTACTAAAGCTTAGAGATTGCTGGGAAAATAACTCCTCTATTTTATTGCAGCGAAGGATCAATATACGACGAAGAACGGTGGATTTACCATGGGTAAGGAAATCTCCTAGTTTATTTTCTGTTGGGAAATCTAAAAAAGGGATGGATTTTGCATTAGGATTGATGAAATTAAAGGACGAGTTATCCAATGGAGATAAGTTGCTTGAAATGAATGCTTTTTCTTATCATATTAATGAGGTTGTGTTAGCTATCCATAATTCTGACAAGCAGAATGGACTGATAACTATTAATTCTGACATTTAATGGCCAGCACTATATATGATTATAATAACTATTTTGTTTATCCCCATTCTTCTTCTTTCTATATTATTATTGTTTTTAGCAATAGAGTTTGGTCTTGCTTTATTGTATAAAGATAGGACTGTACACGTTGGCGTTGAGGCCAACAGTCAAAGCCAATATAAGGTACTCATTCCTGCGCATAATGAAGAAGAAATTATTGAACGTAATCTTTCTGCCTTAATGCGGCAAGGGGTATTCGCTGATGAAATAATTGTCGTTGCAGATAATTGTTCAGACAGTACGGCTGAGATTGCACGTGCTCTAGGTGTTACGGTTTTGGAACGATTTAATGATGAGCAGCGAGGAAAGGGCTATGCTCTTGATCACGGTCTTCAATATATAAAGACATGTGACCTACCTGATGTTGTCGTTATACTTGATGCTGATTGCGAGATTGATGGCGATAGCCTAAAGTCGTTAGTCAATGCCTGCCATAAGCAACAGCGGCCATTACAGGCGCTTTATTTGATGCGAAATAATAAAGAGGCCTCGCTAGCACGTCGTGTTGCGGGTTTTGCTTGGCTCGTAAAAAATAAGGTACGTCCTCTCGCGGTAAAAACACTCACATTACCCGCCACTCTGACGGGGACGGGAATGGCCTTTCCTTGGAAAGTAATTGCTGATATTAATGTTGCACATGGCAATATAGTGGAAGATATGCAGTTAGGAATTGATTGTACTTTGGCAGGGTTTCCTCCTATGTTGTATGAGCAGGCTATTGTTTATAGTGATTTTCCTGAACAGGGCAGTGAAGCGGAAAACACCCAAAGAACGCGTTGGGAGCATGGTCACTTAATAACGATTATCCAACAGGTTCCGAGGTTAATTAAGTTGGGAATAATACGTAAGGATTGGCGATTATTAGGCTTAGCGTTAGATATCGGTGTGCCACCTTTATCATTATTAGTGTTACTTTCAGTGATGGGATTGTTCTTGTTAGCTATATATTCCTATATCATAGGAAKWTATACTTTATTTATATTGTTTGTAATGGTTTTTTCTTTTTTTTCTATTATGCTGGTGATGGCTTGGTGGAAATTTGGCCGTGAGTATTTAACATTAAAGGAATTATGTAGGATTCCTACTTATATTGTTTCCAAAATAGCTGTTTATGTAACGTTTTTATTTAAACGCCAGAAATCTTGGATTAGAACAACTCGAAAGACTAAATGATTTTAGGTATCCCAAYAAACTTATGGTAAAACCAATAGAGCGCTATTTAGATAGAAATGTACACTGCATTCTAGGCTTACCTTTTGATGCTATTTCTTTGAATAGTACAATTGATATAATTAATGATTCAATAGTGCAGAAAAAGCCGTGTTTTTTATCAACGCCAAATCTTAATTTTGCAATAGCGACGCAATCAGATAATGCTTTTTTTCAATCGGTAGTGGATAGTGATTTAAGTATTGCTGATGGCATGCCCTTGATTTGGGTTGCAAAGTTATTGGGTATTCCTATATCTGAACGAGTGGCAGGATCTACGTTATTTGATGAATTGTCTAAACAGGAAAACCACCCAAAAAAAATAAAAGTATTTTTCTTTGGTGGGCAGGAGGGTATTGCTGAACTAGCTCATCATAAATTAAATGAAAATAGTGCTGGGATGATGTGTTGTGGGTTTTATGACCCGGGTTTTGTATCCATAGATAAGATGAGCATGGCAACAATTTCAGAGTATATAAATAGCTGTGAACCAGACTTTATTGTTGTCGCTTTAGGTGCAAAAAAAGGTCAGAAATGGATTCAAAATAACAAAAACCTTTTGAATGCGCCTATTATTAGCCATTTAGGTGCTGTGATTAATTTTGTGGCAGGAAATATAGACCGGGCGCCCATTAAATGGCAGCGTTTTGGTCTGGAATGGCTATGGCGAATTCGACAAGAGCCAGCATTATGGAAGCGTTATTTATTTGATGGCTTAGCTTTTTTACGATTGATTATTTTTAATGTTTTGCCACTGGCTTGTTATGATCGTATTTGGAAGCGAACAGCAAGCTATAATAAAATAAGTAAGATTAAATTTGAGCAAAAAGAGCATATTGAAATAACGCTGGAAGGTAGTATTCATCATGCTGTTATGCAACAGTTTAAGCAAAATTTAGAGAGTGTCATTGAAGAATATCATGGTGATGTCGTTATAGACTGTGAACAATTAACCTATATTGATAGTGCATTTATTGCAACACTGTTATTATTTCAGAGTTATTTAAGAAAACAAGAACGAAGTTTAGCTTTGAGTAATGTACCATCACGAATTAGGAAGACATTGTGTTTAAGTAGCGTTATAAGGCGTTTCAGGTTAAYCTAGTAAATCTAAATAGTTATCATTAGCAATGAGGTGTTCTTTTGTTGAGTGCAAAACAGACAATCTTTTTTACCATAGCACTGCTTTTAGCCGTGCTAGCATACTGGAATGGCTTAGCTGAAGCTGTTTTTCGATGGAATACTCAAGAAGAGTATAGCCATGGATTCTTAATCCCCTTTGTTTCACTCTATATTCTATGGGAGAAGAAAGCGCAGATAAAGGCCGCTATGGGGCCGCCATTATGGTCAGGTCTTGCTGTTATTTTAATTGCGATTGCTATTTTTATAGTAGGTGAAATTAGTGCTTTATTTTTGTTAATTCAGTACTCATTTGTAATGGTGCTGTTAGGTTTGTCTATGGTCACGATTGGCAAGGCAACAAAATATACGGTAGCACCCATTCTATTGCTGCTTTTTGCGATCCCTTTACCTTATGTGATTGAGGTATTACTCACCGCTAAATTACAGCTTATTTCTTCTTGGTTGGGTGTTGAATTTATTCGTCTTTTCCAGATACCGGTTTATTTAGAAGGCAATGTGATTGATCTTGGTGTTTACCAGTTACAAGTTGTTGAAGCATGCAGTGGCTTAAGATATCTATTTCCATTAATGAGTTTAGGGTTTATTGCAGCCTATTTTTACCAGGCTTCATTTTGGAAACGTGCAATTGTATTTTTAGCAACTATCCCAGTGACCATTTTAATGAATAGCTTCCGAATTGGTGCGATTGGTGTGATGGTCGATAATTGGGGCATATCGATGGCAGAAGGTTTTTTGCATGATTTCGAGGGCTGGATTATCTTCATGGCCTGTGCCGTGATTTTATTTTTAATAGTTTGGATAATGGAAAAATTAACTAATAGAAATGGTTCATTAGCAGCTGTTTTTGGCGTGGTAGAAGTGGTAGAACCACAGAATGCGGATAAATATGAAGTTAATAATGCAACAAATAAGCCACTATTATTGGCAATTATCATGTTCATTTCAGTGTTAGTGATGACACAAGTTATTGAGAAACGTGTAGAGAATATTCCAGGGCATGTATCCTTTGTTAATTTCCCACTGAAATTAAATAATTGGCAAGGACAACACGATACGCTTGATAAAGATGTCGTTACTAAACTAGGAATGACAGACTATTTATTGGCTAATTATCGTAGTGRTGGTCAGCCWGCAGTCAATTTTTATGTTGCYTATTATGCATCRCAACGAAAAGGTRTWTCTCCACAYTCMCCGCGTGTTTGCATACCYGGCGGCGGCTGGGAAATTGCATCTTTTGAGCGRATTGTAGTGGAAGATTATCCCGTTAATCGTACGGTTATTAAAAAAGGCGAGCAAACTCAGTTRGTCTATTACTGGTTTCAAGAACGAGGCAGAATCATTGCTAATGAATATATTAAGAAATGGTATTTATTTMTAGATGCATTGCTAGAGAATAGAACGGATGGTAGCTTGGTGCGTGTCGTGACGAGTGTGGCACCCAATGAAACATTAGCAGAGGCTGATGCACGCATATTGGCTTTTATGGCCATCGCTAAACCGGAATTAAAACAGTATATTTTGGATTAATAATTAAGAGTAAAAGAAATGAAAGYAATTAAGTATGTAGTTATAACAGGCTTGCTATTGAGTCTTTTGGTGGGCTGTGGATCTTCAGCAGATAGTGCCGCCGGTTTTGTAGAAAGTGGAAAATCTCTTGTGGCAGAGGGAAAAATTGCAAAAGCGAGGCTGGAGTTTAAAAATGCCATTCAGATTGACCCTCGCATGGCCGAGCCTTTTTATCAGTTGGCTTTGCTTGATGAGAAGGAGCGAAAGTGGAAGGGTATGTTTGCAAACTTAACGACGGTTGAGCAATTAGATCCCACGCATTATGACGCGATTGTAAAATTAGGTCAGATTCACTTATYAGCYGGGAATTTTGAGGTTGCCTTAGAGAAAGCAAATAAAGTATTAGATGCAGACCAAACGAATGTAATGGCATGGGTTTTACGTGCGACRGTTGATATGAAACAGCAAAACTTAGGTTCTGCTATGAGCGATGCTGAACAAGCATTATCAATAGAYTCCGCTAATATGGAGGCTTTGTCTGTCAAGGCATTGATTTTAAACCTTCAGCAAAAACCTGAACAAGCATTAGCTATTTTAGATAAAGCATTAGCCTTAGATCCTGAGCAGCTATCATTAACGATGATTAAGTTGTCAATTTTAGAAAAATCAAAAGATTATGATGCGGTTGAAAAGATTTATCGCACATTATTAACGCAACGTCCAGATGAGCGTTGGGTGGCGATGGCATTAGCCAAGTTGTTAAATATACAGGACGATTATCTGGGTGCGAAGCAGGTTTTAGAACAATATGTGACGGATCATGAAGATGATAAAGAGGCAAAATTATTATTAGTATCATTGGTTAAAACAAACAGCCCCGAGGAAGCCATTGGTTTATTAGATACTTATATAGAAAAAGATAAAGATAATTATAACCTTTATTTTGCTAAGGCTAAGTTGCAATTAGATCTTGGTCATAATGATGAAGTTATTGCAGGCTTAAAACAAATTGCACGTTTAGATAGTGCGGGTAATGATGGCCGTAGAGCTACAATCATGTTGGCAGGATATGACTTTAAGCAAGGTGACCTTGAAGCGGCACAAACAAAAGCAAAAGCAGTTTTGGCTGTTGCTCCAGAAGATGAAGCGGCACTTTTATTAATGGCTAGAATTGAACTTATTGATAAAAATGTAGATGCTGCTGTAACCAATTTAAGGATAATTTTAAGAAATAATCCTGAATCGGATCAGGCGCTTGTTTTGTTAGCGCAAGCTTATATAAATAGTGGCTCAGCAGAATTGGCGGATGATAATTTCCGTCAAGCCTTAGCGGTAAATCCAGGAAACACGGTAGCAGCTTTATTTGTTGCAAATAAACTCATGAAAGAGAAGGATTTGGAACGTACGGAAGAAGTATTGACTGCAGCATTAGCAGAAGCGACAGAAAAAGAAGCATTATTGCAGGCGTTAGCACAAGTTAAAATCTTGAAAAAAGATTGGGAAGGTACGGAGAAAGTAGTTGATTTATTACGATCTAATAAAAAAGATACAGCATTAACGTTCTATCTCAACGGTCGTATTTCACAAGGTCAGGAGCATTATGAAACAGCGATAGAAGAGTATAAGTCCGCTTTGGAGTTGAGCCCAAATTTGACGCGTGCATTACAAGGCTTAGCATTTAGTTATTTAAAACTCGATCAAAAATCTCAGTTATTAGATTATTTGAATGCCTTTATTGATAAGAATCCAAATGAGATACCAAGTTATGCTGTCTTGGCCAATTTATATGCTCAAGAGAAGGAATGGGACAAAGCTACTGCAATGCTGAACAAGGGCTTAAAGTCTGAGCCCAAGTGGCAAGGTGGTTATAGTGCTTTAGCGGCAATTTATATTACTCAAAATGAAACAGAGAAAGCAATAGAAACCTATCAACGGGGAATTGAGAATATTAAAAACAATACATTCCTAARGTTGCAAATGGCATCTGCTAGTGAGCAGAACGGTCAATTCGATAAGGCAAAATCAATATATGAAGATATTTTGGCCAAGGATCCTAATGTTGAACCCGCGATTAATAACTTAGCAAGCCTGTTAACGGATCAATTTAGAAATGAAGAAAACTTACAAAAAGCAAAAGTGTTAGCTGCACGATTTTCTTCAGCGACACAGCCATTCTATTTAGATACGTACGCATGGATAAATGTATTGTTAGGTGATTATGACAAAGCACAGAATGTGCTAGAACGTGTGGTGTCATTATCACCAGATGTTGCGGTTTTTAATTATCATCTAGGTGCATTATATTTGAAACAAGATAATAAATTAGATGCAGAGAAATATTTGAACATAGCGAAATCATTAGCAGACAAACAAAATGATACCGYTACATCTAAGAAAGTGGATGACTTGTTAGCATCGCTATAAGTATTATTGTNNNAMGTATCTCGGGGTGAAATCCACACTGTTTTTCAAACAGCGTGTTATTTGCTTACCTAAACTTTGGGTAGTCGCCGTCCTACTATTGATGGCGACTACTATCATCTTACTTGGGTTCAAAAACAGTGCGATCTATTTAGCACTCAATAAACCTAATCAAGGTGACTATTTGGTTGTGGAAGGTTGGCAAGATGAACAGAGCCTGAAGCAGGCATTAGCAGTGTTTCATGATAATACTTATCGATATCTCATTACAACAGGTGGGCCTGATATCAGGCATATTAACCCAGAGCATAAAACGTATGCAGAACAGTCGGCTTACTTTTTATTATCACAGGGGCTAGATGCTACAAAATTAATGGTTATTCCTGCGCCCGCATCCGCCCAAGATCGAACTTTTTTAAGTGCGGTGATGGTGCGTAATGCGTTATTAGGTCAGAGCAAGTCACCTATCTATATGGACATTTACACACAGGRTGTTCATGGCAGAAGGACATACACCTTATATAAAATGGCATTTCGTGACACTGATACGATTGGTATTTATTCTTCTGAGCCAACAAATTATGATTTGAATAGATGGTGGCAGACAAGTGAAGGAGCAAAATCYGTTTTTACAGAAATAGTAGGTTTATTTTGGGTGAAATGCTGCTTTAATCCCGGAAARAAAGGCTCCCATCTGGAAAAATGGGGCGTAGATAAAAACGAATAATAGTTGAAGCTAAGCAATATATTGGTATCATTGGAATAGAGTAATTATTACATAAAGGAAGGGTATGAAAGGTATTGTATTGGCAGGTGGCTCAGGAACACGACTGTATCCCATCACAAGAGGTGTTTCTAAGCAGTTAGTTCCTATTTACGATAAGCCAATGATYTATTATCCCTTGTCGGTCTTGATGTTAGCAGGGATTAAAGATGTTCTTATTATTACGACGCCTGAAGATCAAAGTAGTTTTCAACGCTTATTAGGTGATGGTTCAGAGTTAGGYATGACWTTYGATTATGTTGTTCAACCTTCTCCTGACGGTTTGGCGCAAGCCTTTATATTGGGTGAAGACTTYATTGGCRATGATGATGTCTGTTTAGTCTTGGGTGATAATATTTATCAYGGTAATGATTTAACSGATYTATTRGCTACGGCGGTAACAACYGCRCAGACTGATAATAAGGCCACTGTTTTTGGTTACCGTGTTGCTGATCCTGAGCGCTATGGYGTAGCWGAATTTGATAAAACGGGTAATGTTATTAGTATCGAAGAAAAACCTAGTCAACCCAAAAGCAACTATGCGGTCACCGGATTATATTTTTATCCTAATGATGTTATTCAAAAAGCGAAAGAAATTACTCCTTCAGATCGGGGGGAATTAGAAATCACATCTGTCAATCAAGCCTACCTTGCCGAGCAACGTTTAAAAGTTGARTTAATGGGCCGTGGCTATGCTTGGTTAGATACAGGAACGCATGAGAGCTTACTAGAAGCGTCACAATTTATTGAAACAATTGAAAAACGACAAGGTTTGAAAGTGGCATGTTTAGAAGAAATTGCCTTTGAACAAGGCTATATCACAAAACAGCAACTTATTCAGTTGGCAGAACCGTTGGCCAAAAACCAATATGGCCAATATTTGTTAAAACGYGCCGAAGAAGGTATTTAACATGCAGTTTATACCGCAATCAATCCCTGACGTAGTGGTGATTGAACCTAAAGTTCATGGTGATCATCGAGGTTATTTTRTTGAAACGTATCGACAAGATAAATTAGATGAGGCGCTAGGTTACAAGGTTCATTTTGTTCAAGATAATGAGTCTAAATCTTCGAAAGGTGTRYTRCGTGGCTTACATTTTCAATTGGCACCTYACGCTCAAAGCAAATTRGTACGCGTGATAGAAGGYCGYGTATTAGATGTTGCAGTTGATATTCGCARAGGTAGCCCGACCTTTGGACAGCATGTGACCGTTGAATTGAGCGGTGACAATAAAAAACAAGTATTTGTGCCACGAGGATTTGCTCATGGATTTGTGGTGTTGAGTGAAACCGCTACTTTCGCGTATAAAGTGGATAATTATTATTCACCCGAGTGTGATCGCGGCTTAGCGTTTGATGATACGGATCTTAATATTAATTGGTTATTGGCCACAAACTTGTTGAGTTTGTCAGAAAAAGATACCAAACAGCCTAGCTTATCTGAATTAGAAGCCTGCTTTGATTACTCTGTGGATTATTATGAGCAGTAAGAAAATTCTCGTTACAGGCAGTAATGGTCAGCTTGGACAGTCACTCAGGAAAATAGTGAAACACTATAATAACGGTGAYGTAACGTTTGTTACYCGCGCCRAACTTGATTTGAGTGATGTAGAGAGCATCACTCGTTATTTTCAGCAGCAACAGTTCGATATTATTATTAATTGTGCRGCMTATACAGCTGTTGATAAGGCMGARTCTGAGSCYGAATTAGCYGATAAAATAAATCATTTAGCTGTTGAACGATTAGCTGAGATAGCYCWGCAACAGCATGCCAAATTGATTCATATATCAACGGATTATGTMTTTRATGGGCARCAATACCGACCTTATATTGAAAGTGACAGTGTTGCACCGCAAAGTGTATATGGTTTAACTAAGCTTAAGGGTGAGCACGCATTGTTRGCMGCGATGGATAGTAATGCYGTGATTATTAGAACAAGTTGGGTGTATTCTGARTTTGGTCAYAATTTTGTTAAAACGATGCTGAAATTAGGCCTCGAACGAGATTCACTKAATGTTATTTTTGATCAAGTAGGTACGCCGACTTATGCTACTGATTTAGCCCAAGTGATCATGACCATCATACAAAAGGATGTCTTTCAGCAGGAATTTGATAGCGAGATTGTTCACTACAGTAATGAAGGTGTGTGTAGTTGGTATGATTTTGCAAAAACAATATTTGAATTGAGCAACACAGCCTGTGACGTGGATCCTATTGAAACCAAAGATTACCCAACACCGGCCACGCGTCCTCATTACAGTTTATTAAATAAATCTAAAATCAAACAGCGCTACGAGCTATCTATTCCTTATTGGAAAGATTCATTGCAGCTGTGTTTAAAGGTATTACAGGAAAAATAACAATGAAAACTATTCTCGTCACCGGTGGAGCAGGATTTATTGGCTCAGCCGTTATCAGACATCTTATCAATGATACCGATCACCACGTTATCAACGTTGATAAATTGACTTATGCAGGTAATTTAGAGTCACTTGTTTCAGTCAGTGATAATACACGTTACACCTTTGAAAAAGTTGATATCTGTGATGCACAAGAAATTAAGCGTGTACTGACACAGCACCAACCTGACATTATTATGCATCTGGCGGCCGAATCACATGTTGATCGCTCGATTGATGGACCCGGCGAGTTTATACAAACAAATATTGTTGGTACCTATAACCTACTAGAGCAAGCACGCTATTATTGGAATGACCTTGAAGGAAACAAGAAAGCACTATTTCGCTTCCATCATATTTCGACAGATGAAGTATATGGCGACCTTGAAGGCACCGATGATCTGTTCACTGAAACGACACCTTATGCACCAAGTTCACCGTATTCAGCTAGTAAGGCGAGCTCTGATCATTTAGTGCGGGCGTGGCAACGTACTTTTGAGTTACCGACATTGATTACCAATTGCTCGAATAACTATGGACCGTACCATTTTCCTGAAAAATTAATCCCGCTGGTTATTTTGAATGCACTGCAAGGTAAACCCTTACCTGTTTATGGCAAGGGTACTCAAATAAGAGATTGGCTATTTGTTGAAGATCACGCGCGAGCATTAGTGCTGGTTGCTACAACAGGTGAAATTGCTGAAACCTATAATATTGGCGGCCATAATGAGAAACAGAATATTGACGTGGTCAAAACGATCTGTGCGTTACTTGAAGAATTAGCGCCTAATAAACCAGAAGGTGTGGATCAATATCAAGATTTAATTACATTTGTGACCGATCGTGCGGGCCATGATGTTCGATATGCTATTGATGCAAGTAAGATAGCAGAAAAGCTGGATTGGACGCCACAGGAGAGCTTTGAGACAGGCATTCGTAAGACAGTGCAATGGTATTTGGATAATCAAGCTTGGTGCCAGCATATAGAGGATGGCAGCTATCAAAATTAAGATTAGTGAATTGATGGACAGTAGCGGTGTCAGCTTTGGCACCAGTGGTGTACGCGGGCTTGTTGCAGATATGAGCGATGAAGTCTGTTTTGCCTATGTGACAGCTTTTCTACACTATATGCAGCAACAAAACTTTATTTCACAGGCATCAAAAATTGGGATAGCAGGTGATTTGCGTTCAACTACACCACGGATAATGAATGCCGTGGCAGCGGCGTGTATTAATATGGGGTTTGAACCCATTAATACGGGTAATATTCCATCCCCTGCAATTGCTTTATATGGTTTGAAATATTCGATTCCTACGATTATGGTAACGGGCAGTCACATACCTGATGATAGGAATGGTATTAAGTTCAATACACCCTATGGCGAGATTTTAAAGTCTGACGAAGAAAGGATCTGTGCTCAGGAGGTTTCGCTTCCTAAAGACTTATTTTTAGAAGCAGCCCTTATTCGAAAAGAGTATTTGCCTGAGGCAATATTGGATGCACAAACGGATTATATTCAGCGATTTGTTGATTTTTTCCCCTCTCATTGTTTGCAAGGGAAAAAGATTGGCCTGTATGAACACTCATCCGTTTCACGAGATTGTTTAAAAATAATTTTGCAGAATTTGGGTGCCAATGTCACCGCGCTTGGTCGAACAGATACCTTTATGCCGGTTGATACCGAAGCCATTCGTTCAGAAGATATTGCTTTAGCAAAGCAATGGAGTGAGCACTATAAATTTGACTGCATTATATCAACGGATGGTGATGGTGATAGGCCATTGGTGAGTGATGAAAAAGGTGAATGGATGAGAGGAGATGTTGCCGGTATATTATGTGCAAAATATCTGGGTGCAGACAGCGTTGTAATTCCTGTAAGCTGTAATTCAGCAGTAGAAAAGAGTAATTATTTCAAAGAAGTGATTAGAACCAAAATTGGCTCACCTTATGTGATTGAGGCAATGCAGAGTACGGAAGATGATAGGTGCACAGTAGGGTATGAAGCAAATGGTGGTTTTTTGCAACAAACTCAAATTGTATGTGATAGCAAAGTTTTATCGCCGTTGCCTACACGTGATGCCGTTATTGTCCCGCTGACCATTATTCTATTGGCTCAACAACAGCAATTGACGATATCTGAATTATTAACAACATTGCCGCWACGTTTTACATACAGTGACAGAGTTAAAGATTTCCCCAGCTTGCTCAGTCAAGAAGTTATTGGAAAAATGACGATGAATGATCTGGATACACAGAAAATAACGATACGTTCTATGCTCGAGATAAAACAAAGCATCACAACTATTGACACAACAGATGGATTGCGAATAATATTCAATAACAATGATATATTACATATTAGACCGTCTGGAAATGCACCTGAATTACGGTGCTATACGGAATCAAATAGTCCTGAAAATGCTAAAGTATTAAATAATAAAATAATAAAAATACTTAAGGATTGGTCAGAGTAGAAGGAGTTGGATGGATACAAAATCACATATTTTAATCATTGATCAGTCCGATCAAAATAGTCATATTATTGATTTTATGGAAGGGCAAGATTATCAATTGACCGTAGCTGACAATAGCACTGATGCATGGGCGTTGTTAACAAGCAAGCCAGATAAATACGATGTTATTTTATTAGACCAGGATTTTTCTGATGTAGATGGTATTCACCTGATAAAAAGAATGCAAGCTCATGGCGAACTAGATTGCACCGYTGTGTTACTGACCGATACGACAGAAAATTTAGAGGTTGGCGCGCAGTATTACGTAACGAAACCTGCTGAACCAGAAACACTGCTACCGATTGTAGCAGCAGCGATTCGACATCAAATTAGTTATAAACGTCGTGTTAAAAATAAAATTGCACTGAGCTTATTAAAGCAGGCTGAATTTCGGTATAGAACGGTACATCAAGCACATGCACTGGCTTCATATCTGAGCGATATCTGTTCCGAACCTAAAAAGGCTATCACAGGATTAACTGAGTTAATGCTTAATGCAGTAGAGCATGGTAATTTAGCAATAAGCTACAATGAGAAATCAGAGTTAACTAGACAGGGCAGGCTATCTAAAGAGATCCAGCGACGATTAGCACTACCGGAATACAAAGATAGATATGTTGTTGTATCATTTCAATTGTCAGAGACGATGGTAGAAATAACAATAGAAGATCAAGGTAATGGTTTTGACTGGGAGAAATATATGGAGTTTGATACTGAGAGGTTATTAGATCCACACGGTCGAGGCATTGCAATTGCAAATAAATTGAGTTTGTATCAGATAGAATATATAGGTGGGGTTGGCAATAAAGTGGTCGCTAGATTTCAGTTATAACTATTTSCCCATMAGATGAAATAGAAAAAGCCCTGATATAAACACCAGGGCTTTTTCATATTTGAGAGTAATTAAGTTAAAAACTTGTTGACTAAAAAACAAATCTTCTTTATATTTTCTTCTTAATATGTTCTCAATAAGAGTTTAAGAGGAAAATAGCATGCTCACCGATCGCCAACAAGATACATACAACTTCATCGTTCAATACTTTCAAGAGCATGGTCGTGCACCACTGCTCTCTGAGGTAGCCTATGGTATTGGGCTGTCATCACAAGGCTCGGTGCATAATTATATACAAGCATTAGTAAATGAAGGCTTAATTGAGCGRGTYGTAGGTAAATCACGCGGATTACGGTTGGCGAATCAAGAAACAGTGCAAGAAACAATGTCTATCAAACTCCCGGTAATGGGCAGAATTGCCGCAGGTCGATTAATCGAAGCTATTCCAGATGAAACAGAGATTGATTTGGGTGAGATGTTTGAAGGGAAAGATCGCTTTGTTCTAAAAGTGAATGGCGAATCAATGACGGGAGAAGGCATTATGGATGGYGATTATGTGGTGATCCAATCACAACAAACGGCTAATCATGGTGACATCGTTGTGGCWTTAGTTGATGGTTTTGATGCAACYTTAAAAACAATGTTGAAAAATGCTGACCAAACAATCACCTTAATGCCGGCTAATGATAGTTTTCAACCTGTTACGCTTGATGCCAATCGTCTAGCGATTCAAGGCGTAGTAGTCGGCCAGCTTCGCACCTACCACTAAAGACTGCAATCCAATAAAAAAGCCCCAGTACTGAAAAGTACTGGGGCTTCTATATACTTGGAGCCGGAGATAGGATTTGAACCTACGACCCTCTGATTACAAATCAGATGCTCTACCAACTGAGCTACACCGGCTTGAAGAAGGCAGATTATACGTATGACCTTGATTTAAGGCAAGGAAAAAATAATATAATCTTAAAAGAAATGGGGTGAATGATGGGGCTCGAACCCACGACAACCGGAATCACAATCCGGGGCTCTACCAACTGAGCTACACTCACCATTGTCTTTGTAATTTACAAGCTCTATAGGAAGTGCTTGTAAAGTTAAGCTGTGTATTCTACGTCCTTTATTTTATAGGTCAAGCATTTAAAATCGATTGGTAAAGGATTTTAATATTAATGTCATATTGAACCTATACTAGGTCAAGATCAATTTTCTTCTCATCAAGATCAACACGAACAACTTTTACTTCAATTTTATCACCAAGACGATAGGTTACTCCTGACCGCTCGCCTGTTAAACGATGTGCAGCTGCGTCAAATTGATAATAATCATTTTTGAGTGAAGTGATGTGTACTAGGCCTTCGATATACATATCGCCTAATTCAACAAACAAGCCAAACCCCGTTACACCACTGATAATGCCACTGTGAACTTCGCCAACACGATCTTGCATAAATTCACATTTCAGCCAATCGCTTACATCTCGGGTAGCTTCATCCGCACGACGCGACGTCATTGAACAATGTTCGCCTAATTGCAGCATGTTTTCATGCGATAGAGGCCAGCTCTTTTTGTTCTTTAAAATAATGTGACGAATAGCACGGTGAACTAATAAATCGGGATAGCGCCTGATTGGGGATGTGAAATGCGCGTAGGCATCGAGTGCCAAGCCAAAGTGACCGGCATTGTCAGGGCTATAAACAGCTTGTTTCAAACTACGTAGCATTACTGTTTGTATTAGATGCGCATCAGGGCGCTGTTTAGCTTTATTGAGTAGTTCAGCATAGTGGGCGGGCGTGGGTTCGCTTCCTCCGCCTATGGATAAGCCTAATTCACCTAAAAAATCACGTAAGCCGGAGAGTTTCTCTTCAGAGGGGGATTCATGAACACGGAATAAGGTGGGGATTTGATGCGATAACAAAAAGCGAGCAGCAGCGACATTTGCTGCAACCATAAATTCTTCAATTAAACGATGAGCATCATTACGTTCACGAGGCGTAATGGCTTTTAATTTACGGTTATCATCAAAGATGAATTGTGTTTCAGTCATGGCAAAGTCAATAGCACCACGTTGGTCACGTGTTTTGAGCATGACTTTAAATAAGTCATACATGGTTTCTAATCCAGGCAAAACTGATTTATATTGTTYGCGTAATGATTGATCGTTATCAACGAGCATTGCGGCAACGTCGGTATAAGTCAATCGCGCTTTAGAATTCATAACAGCTTGGTGGAATTGATAGGATTCAATCTCGCCAGTGGTATTGATTACCATTTCACAGACCATGCAAAGACGATCTACTTCAGGGTTTAATGAGCATAAGCCATTTGATAATGCCTCCGGTAGCATAGGAATAACTTGGCTCGGGAAATAGACCGAAGTACCGCGTTGATGTGCTTCTTTATCAAGAGGCGTATTCGATTCAACATAAGAAGAAACATCGGCAATGGCAACCCATAATTTCCATGAACCAGATTTAAGTTGTTCAGCATAAACAGCATCATCAAAATCACGTGCATCTTCACCATCAATCGTTACTAATGGCAGTGAACGAAGATCTAAGCGACCTTCAATTGTAGATTCAGGGATGTTCTTACCATAAGCTTCTGCTTGTTTTACGACATCGATAGGCCAAACATGAGGAAGGTCAAAGGCACGCAACGCAATATCAATTTCCATTCCTGGCGCCATATGGTCACCTAACACATTAACTACTTTCCCTAATGGAGAGCGATGTTTATTGGGATGTTCGGTAATTTCAATCTCGACAATTTGTCCTTCTTCAGCGTCCATAAGAGCGGAAGGTGGCACCAAAATATCCTGACTAATGCGACGGTTATTCGGAATTAAATAAAACATACCCGAGTCAGAGATAAGGCGGCCAACAATWCGYTCRTTTCCATGCTGGATAACTTCAACAATGGCTCCTTCCTTGCGGCCACGACGATCGGTTCCGGTCACTCTAGCAATGGCTTTGTCACCATGTAATACAACCCGCATTTCACGATCATTTAAAAATAAATCATCGCCGCCTTCATCGGGAATAAGAAAACCATAACCATCGGGGTGTCCCATCACCCGYCCYGTAATGAGGTTCATTTTAGATATAACGCCATAGGCATTTTTGCGATTACGTAATAACTGGCCATCACGTTCCATGGCTCTTAAGCGGCGGCGAAGCGCTTCAGTTTGTTCTTCACCTTTTATACCCAGTAGTTTTGAAATGCTACGACGCGATAAAGGACGATTATTCTGTTTAAGYAAGTCGAGAATAAATTCGCGACTAGGGATCGGATTGTCATATTTGTCCGCTTCGCGTTTAGAATAAGGATCGGAAGATTTTTGTTTGGCCATGGCTTGATTGTCTTTATGTGGGGTAAAAYCGCAGTAATATTCGGCGATATATGTTTATATTAAGTAGTTATTCTATACCTAAATCATCAGTAAGCTAATATTTTCTGGTTTACAATCAGAATTCGGCGTGTTTTTTGCTTGTTAAAAATACTTGATGTAAAAATTAGTGTAATGAATGATGAAGTGTCATTATCAGGCAATAATTGCCGAAAAAGCGGCAATAATTCATTAAATTTAACGAACTATAGAGAATATTTAACATGGCTACACTTATTGATTCTATTGATGAACGTACAAAGCTGGCAGGTACCAACCATCTGGAGGTCTTGCTATTCAGTCTAGGGACAAATGATGAAACTGGCCGAGATGAAGTTTTTGGTATCAATGTTTTTAAAGTGCGGGAGGTGTTAAATATTCCTGAAATAACCCGTGCGCCAGAAATGCCGGAAGGGGTTGAAGGCTTTGTGAGCCTGCGCGATGACATGGTACCTATTATTAATTTACAGAAATTTTGTAATTTAACATCAAAGGATGAACCCCATATTTTGATGATTACTGAATATAATACGCATGTACAAGGTTTCTTAGTGAATGCTGTTGATACTATACAGCGACTCAATTGGGGACAGGTAAAAGAACCGCCACCCCTTTTATCGAAACGCATGGGGGGATTGGTCACGGCCGTTTCTGAATTGCCAGATAAACGATTGGTTATGATTATGGATGTGGAGAAAGTATTAGCGGATGCAGGTGGCTTTTACGATGAAGATAACCTTTTTGATGGTATTGATAAATTAGAAAGCAAGCATTCTATATTATTTGCTGATGATTCTAAGATTGCTCGCACRCAAATYACCAAAACACTGGACCATTTAGGCATTGAGTACCGAAGTGCAGTAAATGGGGCAGAAGCATGGAAGATATTGACAAATATAGCGGAGAAATGTGAAGAGAAAGGAGTSGATATTACCAGTGAAATTGAACTGGTATTAACCGATGTGGAAATGCCGGAAATGGATGGTTATGTATTGACGCAGAAAATAAAAGCGGATCCTCGAATGAAGAAATTACCAGTAGTGATGCATTCATCACTCACCGCGGCTGCTAATATGAGCATGGGGAAAAGTGTGGGTGCAGATGCTTATGTACCTAAATTTCAACCTAAAGAGCTGGCCGATACTTTGCAAGAATTCTTTAATAAAGCTTCCAAACCTAACTAAATTTTTTGAAAAAAATGAGTTCAAATAAAAAAGGCCTAGAAATTAGGCCTTTTTTATATCTCTATTATCTGAAGGATACTGTGTAATTCTTGAATAAATGAAAAATAACGCGCTTTTATCACGGCACTATTATTATTGCATCGAAAGTAGACTTTCTTTTCTAAACCAATAGAGTTTAAATTTTACTTAACGGTTAATGAGATTGAGATATCAAACGTTTTATTATCGTTTTGAACAACACGTAGTACATTGCCATTAGCAATAAACGCTGGGAGGCGCTTGTCATCCGCATTCATGGTGATTTCTATTTCATCACCCACAACGAGTTTATAATCCGTTGTCATGGCCAGCCCTGTTGCACTCAGATCGTGACTCGTACCATGATGCGGTACATCATCAGCAGCACCTTTGATAGAATAGCTTACCTGTGTATCTATGTTCATTCTGGCAAAATTACGTTTTTCATCGTAGGTATAATCAATCATTATTTTAGTCTCACAAGGCGTCAATAAGTTTTAGATAATTCTCTACAGCAAGGGTACTTTAGCATGCTAGAACAATAACTGTTTTTTTCTTCTTAAACTAAATGTAGTTTGTAGTAAAAATTATGCTTGAGATTAAAACTATATTGATAGGACTATTATCGAACAATATGGACTTACAATTAAACTAGCGAGCAAAGCACTTTAATGTAATGGTCACGCGGCGGTCATAAAATAATTCCTCTCCCCACGAACCCTTATTCATATTCTTGTTTTCACCATAGTTTGTGGTAAGGAGTTGTGTTCGATGAGCACCCTTTAGCGATAAATATTCTTCGATAGAATTAAGCCTATTTTTAGCTAAGATGAAATTACTATCATCGCTACCACGCCAATCACTATGCGCTTCAATGCTCGCTTCTATATCAGGATTGTTTTTTAATAATGCTGCTAGCTTTAATAAACCGTGCTGGGCATGCGAATGAATGACAGTGCTATTGCTTAGAAAGTAGACATCAAACTGATAACTCGCTATAAATTGCTGAGCCTTATCATCATAAGATTGTTGAGACAGATTGAATTCACTTTGTAATTGCTGTTGGTTTGTTTCTAATTGAGAAATTTGCAATTTCGACTGCGACAATTTTGTGTTAATAAGTTCAAGATCATGTTCGAGTTCTGAAATAAAATGCTGTTGCTCTGTTATAGTTTCAGTTTGGCTTGTCTGGTGGCCGGTTAAAGCGCCGATAGATCCACCAATAATGGCACCGAATGGCCCAGCAATAAGGGTTCCTGCAACCAAGCCGACACCTACAGCGGTGACTTCATGGTGAGAATTACTGGGAGATTGAGGTTGATAAACTGAATTTGCCATAAGTGTAGGGCTAGTAATTATAAGTAAGCTACATAATAGTGTTTTAGTGTGCATAATAATGTCCTATTGTTATTAAATGATTCAGCGGGTCATCCGTGACCAGAATAGAGGAAAGAATTGAACTCCATTTCTGCGCCGAGTGATGACTATTTAACAACAATGAAGTGGCAATAACGCGTCGTGATTTTGACGATGTAGTGATAAAATAAGGCAGAAATATGGCAACGGGAGAAAATGATGGGGCGTAGGATTGCAATTGTTGAAGATGAGCCCGATATTCGAGATAACTATGCTGAAGCGCTAAGGCGACAAGGCTATGAAGTAACAACGTATGCAGATAGGCAGTCAGCCTATGATGCTTTTCAGCAGAGACTGCCTGAATTAGCCATTATCGATATTGGCCTTAATGATGAACCTGAAGGTGGTTTTGATTTATGCCGAGCGTTGAGAGCGATGTCAGAAACATTACCTATTATCTTCCTTACTGCACGAGACAATGAGTTAGATACAGTATCGGGATTTCGCCTTGGTGCAGATGATTATTTAACTAAAGATATTGGTTTGTCACATTTACAAGCGCGTATTGCAGCCTTGTTTCGTCGCTTAGAATTAATGCAAACGCCGGCCATCGCAGCAGATTTAATTAGCCAAGGTAATTTAGTATTAGATGGTGACCGGATGACGGTGAGCTTTAATAGCCAACCTGTAGCGTTAACGGTGACAGAGTTTTGGTTAGTGCATGCTTTAGTGCGATTTGTAGGCCATGTGAAAACACGTGAACAATTAATGCAGGCTGCTAATATTTATGTTGACGAAGATACCATTAGTTCACATGTGAAACGGATCCGCAAAAAATTCCAAACAGTKGATRYAGATTTCTCAGCAATTGAAACGGTATATGGTYTGGGATATCGTTGGCTTGAACAAAAACAAGAGCAAGAAAAATAACGCTTACTAATGAGAATCTGGCCAGTCATAAAATTAAAACTACGCAGTAAGCTATTACTGATTTCATTGGTTTTATTGCTTTTACCGTGGTTAGGCGTGCGYTATATTCAAGCAATGGAAGATTTGTTGCAGCAGCAGCAAGCACAGTCRATGGCAACGATTGCTAAAGCTAGCGCTATTTTGATAGCACAACATTCTGCTCCGATTATTGAACGAATTGCACTTTTAGAAAATAAAACACGTACCAAAAAAATAGCAGTATCGACACTTTCTACTCCCATTGTGATTGATGGTTATCAAAAGGAGTGGTCAGATCTTCATGGTTTAATGCAAACATTTCCCAYTACGAATCAACGGTCTTATGGGCATAAAATTGATCCACAAGATGTYACCGCACGCTATTTATGGGCCAAACAACAACAATCGTTAATGCTGATGTTAGATGTGGCTGATGATTCAATTGTATTTCGTAATCCACGCAGCCCAAACYGACATGGTGGTGATGCGGTGGTGTTGGCTGTTGTAGATAAGAAACAACGTGTCCATCGTTATTTATTAACAGCAAGTGCCCCAGGGGGGCTCAACGCTTTTGAATACATTGGCAGTTATCTCGATCCCGTTGTAATTGGTCGACAAAGCGCCATTAAAGCAGCATGGCAGTTATCATCATATGGATATCGTTTAGAACTTACTTTACCCGAAACGATGGTGGGTTCATCTATAGCGATAGCCGTCATTGATGTTGATGAATATGACTCTGAACCAAAAGTTATCGGAATAGGGGACGTACGAGATAGCGCACTTTTTGCTGATTTACTATTACCCTCTACGCCGTTATCAAAGGTGTTGGCAGAGATGGCAACGGAGGGTGTCAGGCTATGGTTGATAGACAGTGAGCACAATACACTTGCCAGTGCAGGTCAGGGTGAACTATTGGTTGCTGAACCAGCACTAAATTCACTAACAGATTTCTTTTATAACGTATTTTTAGAAACGGCAGTATCCGATGATGAATCCTTAGGGCACGAGCAGGCTATTTTTATGGGGGATGCCGTACAAGTAGCGCTAACGGGTCAGGCGGCAACAGAGCGTCGTCAATTAAGAGAAAGTGAACAAACGGTTATTGTGGCAGCTCAACCTATTTTAGTTGAGGGTATAAATATAGGCGTTATCGTAGCAGAAAAAAATACCAATACTATTATGGGTTTACAGAACAATGCGGTAAAGAGTTTACTCAATACAAGTTTATGGGTGATAGCGCTAGCGCTGCTGGTTATAATTAGTTTTGCTAGCCGTCTTTCTTTTAGGATTAGGCGATTAAACAGTGATGTTTCTGCTGTAGTCAGTGGTGATGGCCGCGTGTCAGGCGTGCTCACGCAACGTGAAGAATATGATGAGTTAGGTGAGTTACGGCAAGGTTTTGAACAGCTCTTTGAGCGCTTATCTTTATATACGCAATATCTAGAAGCTTTATCCTCACGATTGACACATGAATTACGTACTCCGATAGCGGTGATTAGAACATCATTAGAACATTTGGAACAATCGCCTGAGAACAGACAAATTTATATTGATCGGGCACGTTCAGGTAGCGAACGCCTCAATAATATTATTGCTAGAATGACCGAAGCGAGTCGGCTAGAACAAACTGTTCAAAACGTAATTTTAGAAACATTTGATTTAAGTACTTTATTAAGAAAGATTGCAGCGGTATACCAAGATCTTTATTCACCGGTATCATTTGAGTTAGATTTAGCGGAAGAGCCTATTATGATAATGGGGTCTCAAGAGTTAATTGTGCAAATGCTGGATAAATTAATTGCAAATGCGGTTGACTTTCATTTTCCTGAAACAGCGATTGTGATAAGCCTTGAAAAAAACAATACATTAAATGCCGGCATGATTAGCATAAAAAATTCTGGTCCGCCATTRCCKGAAGGGATGGARCAACAATTATTTCAGCCTATGGTCTCTATCCGTAAAACAATTCAATCGACATCACCGCATTTAGGCTTAGGTTTATATATAGTTAAACTGATTGTGCAGCAGCATGGAGGSAAGGTTWYWGCCCAAAATTGGTYAAAAGGAGTAGAGTTTCAGCTGGAGTTGCCGATAACATRATTATGCTATAAATTTATGGRGTGTTATCACAATGAAAACGATGCGGGGTATGGCTTGTTTAATAGCCGTTCATTTAGCACTATTTTTRCCYATTGTTGAAGCGGATGTTGCTATACCGCCGATACCTATTGAACCTCTTTATTTTGAACCCCCGATCGTTGAAGCGACACAAGAAGACAAACAACTAAAYTGTGTCGAATTAGATAAGACGATTCGTTATTTACATCCTTATCGCTATACTTACAAAGATAAATTCTATGAAGATAATATGAATGTTGTAGCTGCAACGGTTATCGCTTCAGATTTTATTCCGCTTATTGGATTAGGTTATTTAACGTATTCCTCTATGGTTGAAGAAAAAGAAAATCGACGAATGTTAAATATTGAACAGAAAATCAGTATGTTGCAACAGTTAAAATCAGAATTGCACTGTTTTGAATAAACAACAATAATTTTTTAAATACGTGATTGAGATATAGCCTGCAATAAGCTGTTTTATAGCTTGAAGTCACCTCGCTATATCATGTATTATCAAGGTAATGAATTACCACTGAGGTATATATAATGACAACAATGGATATAAAAGCAAAATGGTATGAAGCGAATTTAAARGTCGCGCGGGAAAGCCGAAAAAAATGGTATAAAGCAAATGAAGGAACGAGCAAACCAACGGGAAACCCTTGGTATGAAGCYAATAAAGGTGAAACGATACATACTGGMAAACATTGGTATGAGGCTAATTTGGCGGGCCATTTGGATACTAAGAAAAAATGGTATGAAGCGAATTTAAAAGCGGCAGTAGATTCAATTCGGAAAGAGCGTAGCAAATGGTATGAAGCGAATCAGCAACCGGCTAAAGATACTCATCAGCCATGGTATGAAGCCAATATACATGCTGATCCGCATATGGATATGAAGAAAAAATGGTATAAAGCYAACCTTGAAATTGCACGTACCAATCAATCTAARTGGTATGAAGCGAATAAGCAGCAGRCAGAAARTACACATCAGCCATGGTATGAAGCYAATATACATGCYGATCCGCATATGGATATGAAGAAAAAGTGGTATAAAGCCAACTTGGAAACAGCAAGAAAAAGTATTAGCAACAAAAAATGGTATGAAGCTAATCTATATGTAGATCAATACACGGATGCTAAGCGAAAATGGTTTGAAGCGAACTTGGCGCTCACACGTAAAAAAGCTGACAAGCAAAAATGGTATGAAGCTAATCTTGAAGCGACACGTCAAGGTCAGAACAAATGGTATGAGAGTAATAAATAAAATATCATCAGTTTGGTCCTATTTACGTTAAAGATAGCTTTAAAATGWTNYWTYWARCTGTWWTTTYARCKSYWANKTCANACGCCMWGWYASGNGYYSTKATNGNRTTRTKRYKMYWATSKYTYSWWKSTWWTRYTNNTWATWYKYWANNWKTGYAARKMGNWSTRAWTNKAMNCNTGAWKYWCCSANYKWWGCWYMRARMWKTNNWTARMAAAGTTWANYRAMGTTANMTGNNAMGYTANCWGSTAWGCWRYNGGTNTANNNTGG